>NZ_FNAM01000002.1 GCF_900101845.1 Sporomusa acidovorans
TATCACTTGTTCTTTATCGGTTATTGGAAAAGAAACTAGACAATCGGTTTACGTGTCAAGAAATAATCAACGGCCTGAAGGAAATGAATTTCTATGAGATTGAGGGCGAAGGTTATATACCAACCTACACAAGAACTGATTTTACAGATGTGCTACATGAAACTTATGGGTTTCGAACAGACTATCAGATCATAAAAAAAACACAGATGAAAAAAATTTTAAACATGACAAAAAAATAAAAAAAATTACTCACTTTTTCAAAAACACAAAAAGCTTGAGAAACCTTGTAAATCAAGGTTTCTCAAGCTTTTTTTAGTCTTCAACTGTCAAAGACAGGATCATAGCATAGCCCGGTAAAAGAAGGCAAGCGTTTTTTTAATCAAAAACACCCTGCAGCGCTGCTTAGATCTGCAAGGTGTCAGCTGCAATAATTGTATCAGTTAGAAGCCCAATTCCTCACCAATAATAATTACTTCTACATCGGCACCAGCCGGTTTTTTATGCATAACGGTCGTGACATTGCAAATTCTGGTTGGTCCCTGGCAGTCCATACATTCACCTGTCGCCGTGCACGGATTAGGCCGGTTGAGACGTTTATTATTAATGGGTGCAGCGAACAGTTCTATCCGGTCCATGGCGGTATCAATGTCGGTAACAATTTTATTGACACCGGTCACCACAATGACTTTCTTGGGCCCAAATATCATGGCCGCTACCCGGTTGCCTGAGCCGTCGACATTGACAAGTTCGCCTTTTAGGGTAAGCGCATTGGTGCTTGTTAAGAACACATCACAAGACATTTGTTTGTGACGCAAGGCAAGCGATTCTTCCGGCGACAGACCCGGTTTATTATGATTAAATACTGTATTTCCGCGCTCCTCCAGAAGAGTGTCAATGCCAATTTCTTTAATTGTCCAGGAACCGCCAATACCTACCGTAGCATCGCCGGGAATAAGGGAAGCCAGTTTGTCTAATGCCTCTTTCCGGGTATTGACATAGCTTGCGGTAAAATTATTTTTCTGCAAGGCTTCAACGACCTTGGCACCGATTGTTTGATTATGCCATGTTTTAAATTCACTCATTATCGTTTTCCTCCCAACTACTCTGTATTAGGAAATCAAGGGCACTTGCCCAACTACACTTTTAAGGACTGGTGATTTCCTTGCTGCCGGGATGTAGCACCATATGTGCACACGCCATTTTGACCATGTCCTCGGCAGCATACTGATTATACACCAGATTGATATGTTTGGCATAGGATAAGCCGTTAAAGCTGCCGTTGGCCTGGACGGTTATGGCCTCATTCAGTTTGTTGGCAAATTCTGAAGTCAGGTTGACTCTTCGCGCCACTTTCACCAAACCGTCGGCAGCCTCGACAAGAACAATTGTTAGTGTGCTTGCATCGTCAATCTCTTCCGGATAAACGCGAACTCCCAGTGGTACAGTATGCCAGGAATAAGGGGCATCGTTCCACTTGCCGGCTCCAAACTTAAACAGCAAAAAAAGAATAGGGCCATCAATATAGAGAGCTAACTCTGCCATACCGTCTTGCATATCCTTGATTTCCCGAGCGTTAACCCCTGCTTTACAGAGCAGAAGGCTATGACCGTCATTGTCGAATCGATAAACCGTCTTTTCCTCCAAATTGACCTGACCCGGTATGTATGGTTGTCCAACCTGACTTGTCTGCATGGCTTGCTCCACCGCTTTTCCACAAAAGTCCCTGTTTTTATTATACCATTATCCGCATAGATAATAAATCCAGTATTTTTGCGGATTTGCAGCTATCGCTTCCGGAAGCGATAGTCCGAAACTCAGAATCGATTTTTTCTGAACCAAGAAACTTTTATGGTCCGCCGGACGCGGCTGTTTGTGGCTACCCATGCGTTTTCCGGAAAAGGTCGTTGGCTGTTGCATATTTTTCAGACTATGGGTATAATATAAGAAAAGGACTGACGTGTCGTTAGCACGCCAGCCTTGCAGATTGTCTAACCGGAAACGGTTGGCCTCGATTAGTTATTTCAAGAATAACCGCAATCCTTAGCCTGGGGCGGTTATTTCTGCTTTATGATCAAAACAACGAGTGTTGTAAATGCAATCATGAGATACATTGCCTCAAACATTGAAATCATCATACCACCCCCTTTCTACAAAGGGAATGGCTAACCGCTCCTCAACAACCTGTTACGTTAATTATAGCATATTTTCCCAGAGCGAACAGAAAAAAATTTGTCGCTGGCTTTTATCAGATCACCATGCCGCCTTCTCAAAACAAGGGCGGCATTTTTATTTTCTTCCGCCGCGCAGTTCGCGGCTCCCTTGCTGCCGGCAGGCCCATTCGCACGGAATACGGCGGTGCGGGTTTGGCCGGTTCTCCCTCCCGTTTGTTCGACGCGAGGGAGGCAAGAGGTGGGTTCCCTAAAACATAACTGGGCCGTCTGGTTGCATAAAAGCAGCGAATTCTTGACGTACGCTGCAGCTATCCCGAATACCTTCCCGATAAACAATTTCAGCCGCTAGTCCGGATTTAAAGTTAGCGGCTGCCTCATACTCCATAACCAGACAAAGCAATTCCGGCTGCTGTGCTTCCAGTTCACGGGCAATTTCCATAAGCTGTGATAGTACAGACTCGACCTCTCTCTCTGCTTTCCTGTATTTGGCATCAGCAACACCGGCTATACTGAGGATATTATCCGCTCTGTCAAAGACGTACTGCTCAAGCGCTTGGTTTAAAATATGGTTTAACACAACAAAGCCCCCTATACTTAGGCTGCGGCATACACGTTAGCGCTGCCGCCAGCTTTTTTTATAGGGGGAAATTAAAAAGCGCATGCGAGGTTTATAACCCTACACATGCGCTTTGCTTCGTCGTCTGCTAAATCCCCAATACCAATAAGCCGGAACATAACCGGCTTCAACAGAAAAGCAGTCAAGAAATATGTAAGCGAACGCTTGCCTTTCCGTTGATGGTTTATTAAGGATAGGCTCATCATCTGCTGCATGAAGTCGCACAGTCTGCTCTTGCCTTGCTCCGGCATCTCCGTTACACACTGCGCCTCGCTTGTGTTCAAACGGGCGGCGTTGTATAATAGAAATGTCGTCGTGGACAGCTTGACTGTTACGTGTAGGTGCTGTTTTCACCTGCGCGTGCCGCGGGAGTGTTACTGCACTTCCGGGTCACGGCGACTTTTTAATTTCCACCTATTTCTAATTATAGCTCATTTCCAGCGAATTGCAAGTAAACGTAAGCCGCGCAGGCGGGATTTTTCCCTGACCGGTTGCATATTTTTATTCCTATGGGTATAATATAAGAAAAGGACTGACGTGCTCTAACACGCCAGCCCTACAGGCTGTCTAACCGGGAAACGGTTAGCCCATATGTTACAAACTATTGAGAAATAGCCGCACACCTTGGGGAGGGGCGGCTATTTCTTTTTGGTCGTGACCAATACCATGAGCGTGGCAAATGCGACAGCAAATGTCAATGCTTCGTAAACAGTCATCGTACCACCCCCTTCCCTTATCAGGAAGGGGCTAACCGTCCCCCGAGCAGCCTGTATACTTAGTATAACATATTTTTCCAAGGGTAAAAAAGAAAATTCTTGTTTCTGGCTTTGTTGTAAAACTGTGTCGCCTTCCAAATGAGGCCCGAGGACGGCTTACGGAAGATGCGGTAGCGGAGCGGGCTCTGGTATCGATTCTGTTAGCCAACGCTACAAATCTGCTTTTCCCACTTCCTAATTCTAAAACTGTTGAATGACGCACCCGAATTATACGCACCATTTCCACATTGGTTAAATATCACAAGCCATTGAGTAAAACCCACCTTCATGATTAATTTTTGCCTCGTCTTTAAATCCGATTTCTCTTATCATCTGAAAGCCGTTAGAATGATAAACTTTTTGTGCGGTTATATTGTCTGCTAAAACAAATAGGCTAAGTTTACGGAAGCCCAGGGATTCAGCTTTGGATTTGGCTAAGGATATAAGTGCAGTACCGATACCTCTACAACGGAATTCTTTATGAACGAACATAGCATTGATTAAAAGACTGTTTTCAATTCCTGAATTATAAAATTCTATAAGTTTCTTCAATCTTTCTCCAGGGATGAATGATCTCATTTCATCATCTATTCGATGGTATACCGAAGGGTATAACTGTATCATACCGATAATATTATGATTATATTCTGCAACAAGAGCACCTTTGTAAGAATTATACCTGGTTTCATCCTCAAGGCCATGGGTTAAAAGCTGGGTAACTGTCATTCCTGGAATAATGCCTTCAAACAAATAATCCAGTAATCCGTCAGAGGCACTATAGATATACTCAGCCATGATTGGACAATCCTTTTTTTGAGCTTCACGGTATTCAATATCCATGGTAAACCACCTTTAACAAGAATAATTGGGGCATGGGTGCTGAACTGAAAATCGCCCCTCCTGTTTTTATAATACTGCTAAAGCACCAATATATTCATTAATTTCCAGATAAAGATAACAAATTTTATTTATTTACAAACCAAGAGTACGAAGTGGCGTTACACGCAGGACATTGCCAGAATATCTAGAATAATTTAATAGTTGAAACAAAATAATGCATCAACATTGCACAATAAAGGTGAATTATATGAAAATAACAGAACCTTTAAACCAAAATAATTTTACAATAAATCCAAGTATTATAACAGATTTGAATATCTGGCAAAAAGTACGGGAATGCAAAAAAGAATTTTTTGAACAAAACATAGACCCGAGAAACTCACCATATATTCCTTTGGAAGTAGCTGAATCTTGGATAAGATCAAAACAATACGGACTCGATCCTTATAAAAAACTCACCGCACAAAAAAATTCTCCTGAAGGCTTAAATCGTATAGCCAAAAACAAAAAATTACTTATGCAGGCAACTATTCCGCTAATAAAAAAATACCTCAGCCTATTGTCCGCTTCGGATTATAGGATGATGCTGACCGATGAAAATGGTACCAACCTATATATAGAAGGAAATGACAATGACATTCTTCCGATACCACCATTTGGGTCACTACTTAATGAAAATGTAATAGGAACTACAGCTCATGGATTATGCTGCATGCTTCGCCGGCCAGTGCAATTTATCGGACCGTACAATTATTGTGTACACTTAGATGACAATCTTGTCTCTTCTACCCCGATTTTTGAAAATGGTGATTTAATCGGCACATTAACTATTTATCAGATATATGCAAATAAAAACATACATAATATGCAAACACATTCTCTAGGCTGGATATCGTCTATGGCAGTTGCAATTGAAAAGCATTTAATGCTTGCAAAAGCAAATGATCAATTAGAAATGAGTAATGGAATTCTTAAAGCCACAGTATCTGTTATTGATGGCGGTTTAATTACCCTTGACAAGGATGGCTTAATTTCTCATATCAATGAAGAGGGATGCAGAATTTTGGATACTGCCAGCGACGAAGTACTTCGTAGTAATTTTAAGCAATATTTTAAAGAAACTCAGCTTATCACCCAGGCCTTAGAGAGTGCGAAAACTATAAATAACCATGAAATAACAGTAACCAATAAAACAATGGAAAAACAATACTTAATGTCTGTTAACCCGATATTAGGTGAAAATGAGGAAAATGTAAACGGGGCTGTCATTCACCTTGCGCACATGGAAAATATCAAAAAGTTAGTGAATGATTGGCGAGGGGCACAAGCAACTTATTCATTCGATAGTATCAAAGGAAAAAACCCGTTATTACTTACAACAATCAAAAAAGCCAGACAATTTGCTAAACTAAATGCCAGCGTATTAATTCAAGGTGAAAGCGGAACAGGCAAAGAACTGTTTGCCCAATCCATTCATAGCACTTTTCGACCGGAAGGTCCTTTTATTTCAATCAATTGTTCAGCAATGCCCAGAGACCTTATAGAAAGTGAATTATTTGGTTATGAAGGCGGTACCTTCACCGGAGCAGAAAAAAAAGGCCGTCCTGGCCTGATTGAACTAGCGCACGGAGGGACTCTTTTTTTAGACGAAATTGGCGATATGCCTCTGGAAATTCAGCCTGTCCTATTACGCGTCTTGGAAGAAAAAAAAGTGCGACGGATAGGCGGAAAAAAATATATTCCTGTCGATTTTCGGGTAATCGCCGCCAGTAATAAAAATTTGCATTCTATGGTTGCGGATAAAACTTTTAGGCAGGACCTTTATTATCGGTTAGCAGTTTTCAAACTCGAAATACCACCGTTACGGAAAAGAAAAGAAGATATTATTGACCTTGCCCAATATTTTATTAATAATATCAGCAGAAAAATTGGCTGCTCTGTTCCAGATTTAAGTAATGAGGTTCAAAATCAATTGCTGGAATATCAGTGGCCGGGGAATATTCGTCAGCTTGAAAACGCAATGGTTTATGCAGTTAGTGTAGCTCAGAATGGAATCATAAAGGTGTTCGATTTACCTGAGGATATAATAAATTTGGGGAATAATTTTGATATTTCAATGAACAGCCATGTTTTTACGAATAGCCCTTTTATGACGCTGCAAGAACTGGAAATCGCGACAATAAGAAATACTATGAATCACGTGAATAATAATATTGCAGATGCCGCGAAGCTCCTGGGATTGGGTAAGTCAACTATGTATAAAAAGCTTAAACAATATGATATTCCTTATTAAAAATATAGGAATACTATTGCATAAAAAACGAGTCCATTTAAATGAACTCGTTTTTTATGGTAAAGCTACTGTTCTTGCTTTTAAACTCTAAAGTTCTTATCCCACAATTAATATCACATACTAAGATTGTGGCTGGTTTCCCTTTCATATTTTTTCTTAGTAAGAAAATGCAATATAATTGTAGCAAGTAGGCCGATCATGACAGCTACTGCCAAGGGAGTAAGCGCTGCACCCCAGTCCCCGCCTGACCGTTCTACGAAAATGCCAACAACAAATGTACTAAACATACCGCCGAGGTTTGACCCCAATGAAATAATCCCCATAGTCGCTGCTATAGTTTCCATTCGAGCAGATGCTTCCGGCGCCATTGTAAATACAACAGGCGGAATCAATTGAGATGCCATTCCGATTATGAACATTAAAGGTACAATATATTCAAGCGAAGTAATTTTAAATTGAACATAGAAAAAGAAACCTGTAATTGCCATACAAACAATCATCACAATGCTATGGAATTTATTCGGCACTTGGTTTAAAAGAAATCCAATGATTATCCCACCAACCATCATGCCTGTAGTTGCAATACTGGTATAAGAGTTTGCCGTTGCCATGTCAATACCAAACTTTTGAACTAAGAAAGTGGGATAGAACCCCGTAAAAGCCCCGTTTCCAAAAGAGAATACCACAAAGATAATAGCCAGCATCCATGCCGCTGGTGCTTTAAACCCTTCTAGAAGAGAAACCTTTTCTGCGGAACTGTCAGAAATATTAGTTGAACCCCTTCTCCCGGCCACTTCCGGCAATTTAATAACTGTAGCAAATAAGAATCCAGACACAATTAACAAAATTGTGACAAACCACCATACACCTCTCCAGCCATACCCGGGAACGATAAAATTTGTTGCATTAAATACAATTAACATACCAATCGAGACCCAGAGAGTCCATATAGCCATTGGTAACCCGCGCTTTTCCGCGGGAAACCATGCAGCGATAATTGCTGGCACAACCAGTGGTATCAACCCGAATCCTAAGCCTTCAATAAGCCTGCTGATAAGTAACACCGTAACATTCGGAGCAAATGCTCCAATTATATTGCCGAACAAAGCCAAAACAATTGTAATCAGGCCTAGTTTTTTAGGTCCGATTTTTTGCATAATGGCTCCCCCTGGCAAAGCCAAAACAATACTAGAAATAGCAACCATTGACATTAATAACCCTGTTACTGTCAACCCTACATTCAAGTCTTTCATAATCACCACCATGGTTGGCGGTACCTTGAACAGAACCATTGCAAATACTACACCGGTTAGAATCGCAATAATTGCCATCATCCATGCTTTATTCATGGAAGTTTTCCTCCTTTTCAGTTTTCTTCTCAGAAAGCTAACTATTAATAACAAACATTATTTTTCTTTAATTCAGTCCCACACTTTTTGCATTTCACCGATTTAGGCAAATTTACTGTTCCGCAAGCTTCACATTTAATTGGTTTTTCTACTTTTGGTGGTCTAAAACACATTTTTTCTCCTCCGACAATATAATAAATTTTTTCTATCCACTGAAGTTATTAAAGAAAATATCCTTTTGGGTTTGGAAGCATAAGTGAATTTAGCATTCTGAATATTTCCGGTAGAACCTCTCTTATTTTCCATTAGCGGCTGCAACCAAGGCTTTAACGTTTTCTACTTTAGCGTTAGCAGGCATATAACAAGCCTGAGCCAGAATGAAGCCGGCGGGGCCGATTTCATTAATTAATTTGGTGCTGTAATTATACACTTCATCAGGTGTACCAAGTGTAAGTAGAGCTGCTGGCACATCACCAAATACACACATATGATCGCCTAGTACTTCTTTCACTTTGAAAATATCTGTAGCATGATCCGATCCCCAAATACATTTAGCTTTTGGCAGCTCGCGGAATTTTGCCAAGTCACGCTCCCAATTTCCGTCAAGATGAAGATAAGCAATCGAACCTTCCTCAACAACAGTCTCAACGATCCTTTTTAGATATGGCCAAACAAACGTATTCCACATTTTCGGAGAGACAAGTTCACCGGCACTGCGAGGAGCACCAACAAAGACAGAAAACGGCTTCGCTGCACGAATTTGCTGCCGTAAATTCTGCAAAATATCAACCATGGCGGCATCCGCAGCTGCTATTACTTTGTCTTTATGTCTAAAAATGTCTTTAGTAAAATTGGTCAAACCGCGGCCGAAACAGAAATAGTCATAAGGTGGTGTGGCTGTAGCCGAACAAAATGGCAATATCCCGGCATTGACAAATTTCATTTCGAATTTTTTGAAATCGGACTTAAAAAAATGTTGAAAGTCTCCCCATGCTTTAGGAATCCGGTTTTGTAAAAAATTATTAAAGAAATAATTCCAGCCTTTATTGATAATCGTATCATAGTCCTCAAGCGTCATTGCCGCAACTTCGTCAACCTGCCATAAATCATTAACCCCCAGCTCACGTCCGGGTAATTTCACGTTGCACAGGAAGGCCGGGCCTACAACATGAGCTGTAATAACAGTAAGCATAGTCCCATCTACATCGCCTAAATCCTGCATGGATTGCAGCATAAGTTCGTTGGATCTGTCTAAATCATTGACTAGATCAGCTATCGTTACTCCCATATGTTGCGCACAAAATGCATCAATTCCTAGTACAACAGGTACTCTGTCCGGTTTCTCGAGTGCTACGGCTGTAGAAAGCCTGTTTATGTGCTCGTTAAGCAAATCTTGGGCTGGTTTCATTATAGAACAACTCCTTTGTAACATTAAATTTTTCTTAAAGCTAAAACCTGCCGATATCGGTTGCAATCTGATAGGCAACAGATGTTGCTTCATAAATATTTTTTGGTGTCACACAGTCACCCAGTTGATAAAATTCTGGAGCGCAGCCCGCCAAAGCGTCGGCCTCTTCCCTTAGCGGCTTTTGCCCAATGGCATAAATTACGGTATCTGCCGTAATGGTTCTAATCCCGTCAGAATCTTCAATGATCAAACCTGTAGCCGTGATTTCAACTGCTTTAGTAGAAACATAAATCAGCATATTAGGCAGTTTTTTCAATTGCTCCATCAATGCAACCCCATGAACAAGTGGATGTCCGAGACTCATGTCCATAATACCGCTCATGCGGCCGGACGTGCCGTTGGCCGCAGGTGGAGTAGCAATTGTGCCAGTGGCCATTTCCACAATTGTGATTCTATGCCCTGTCTGGGCAAGAAATATACCAAGCTCAAGGCCAACAAGCCCACCACCCATAATAACAGCGTTGTTACCGGCAATTTCCGGATGATAATAAACTTCTTCTGCCCCGGCAACATTCTCTCCAGCAATTCCCTTTATGGAAGGAACCATCGGCCGGGCTCCCAAAGCTGCAATAATCACATCCGGCTGGAAAGAGCGGGCAACCTCCGGGGTAACCTCTGTGTTTAGATGAACTTCAATCGGAGCGCGAGCTACCTTTGCAACCTGATGTTTTAGATAAATGGCGAGATTCGATTTAAAAGGTACTTTTTCTTCACATAACAATGCTCCGCCCAATTTGTCTGTTTTTTCGCAAAGAATCACTTTATGTCCGCGCTTGGCAGCAGTAAGTGCTGCTTGCATTCCACCAACACCGCCGCCGGCAACAAGGACTGTCTTTTTATGGCGTGGCGGCATTTCCGTCATGCTGGCCTGTTCACGGCCGATTTCCGGATTGACGGCACAATAGAAAACACCGCCAACCGTACTGTTGGAAAAGCAGTTAAAGCAGCGCAGACAGGGATTAATTTCGGTTTCAAGACCGATACGTGCTTTAATCGGCAGATCGGGGTCGGCTAGGCTCTGCCGGCCCAGAGCAACTATGTCAGCTTGGCCGGATGCAATAATTTCTTCCATCATTTCAGGATTTGTCAGTGCACCGACTGTGGCAACAGGAGTTTTTATATATTTTTTTATTTCTGCGGCATATTTCACATTGCAGCCGTCAGGCAAGAACATTGGCGGATGTGTAACCATTGCGGCGGCATCAATCTCATGATGCCCGACAGAAACATGGATAAGATCAACCTTGCTATCCAAAGCCTGCGCAATTTTGACGCCTTCATCAATTTCATACCCGTCAGGCAGACATTCGGTACCACTCATCCGAAACTCGATGGGCACAGTATTGCCGATTCTTTTGCGAATAGCTTCGATTACAGTTAAGGGAAACCGCATACGATTTTCAATTGATCCGCCCCATTTATCTCTGCGTTTATTATCACGCGGCGAAATAAACTGGGCTATCTGCCAGCCATGACCACCGTGAAGGGTGATCATACCAAAACCGCACTGCCGGGCGAATGCGGCTGCATCAGAATACGCCATAATCAAGTCTTCAATTTGTTCGTCATTCATCGCCTGGATTTCAACACCATCCGGACGCATGCCATCAACTAGGCCATAAACGAATCCGTTATTATCAGGCATAAGATCAAGATTCGCGTTTTGACCGGCATGGACAAGCTCTATCGCCGCTACAGCCCCGTGGCGCTTGATAGCAGTACTGGTACGGGTAAGATTGGCTTTGCCTAAAATATCGTTACCTCGCATCTGAAACAGATGGCTGCGCCCTGTTTTATAGTCAACCATCATGTCACCGACACAAACGGAAGCAAAACCACCCACGGCTTTTCTTTCATAAAAATAGGTTGCTTCTTCTGTAAGGAATCTGTCGTCAGTTAATCCGGGGTAGTCTTGCGGGGATGCAAAAATCCTGTTACGGAACAACACTTTGCCTAATTGAATGGGCTCGTAAAGATGCTTGTATTTTAATTCGTTCATCATAGCGCCGCCTTATTATAGAGTCTGTGAATATCATATCTTGAAGATACCAAATTTTACTTTTGCATAGGGATATCGCCAATGTTTAAACTATCCTGCAATTCTATGGTATTTTTCACTACTGTCTGATACCCTGCAGCCTCAACCTTTAATGTATAGGTACCAGGATTCAGCTTGCGAAACCAAAAATCACCAAAGTCGTCACTTTCTGCTTCCATTTTGACTCCACTTGTATTGGTGAGTGTCAACTTCGCTCCTTCAATGATCTCATCGCTGGCTTGATCCCATACTTCGCCCGCGATGAATAGCTTAGGCAAATTTAGGTAATACGTGCGTGGCCGCGTACCAAGCTCCGGTCTCATGACCTCCGCTTTTGCAATATCTCCCGCAAATTCCTCTTCTTCTCCGAAACGTAGCGCGCCGGTAGCGCATAAATCTACACAATGTGGCAGTTGACCTTCATCTACAAGGTGGGCACAACCTGTACATTTTTGAGCAATATTCAAAAATTCGTTCCAATAGACAACACCGTAGGGACAAGCTTCTACGAGTTCTTTTTTCCCCTCGGCTTTTACGGGATCTAAAATTACAAGCCCGTCTTCTCTCTGATAAAACGCGTCACTCTTTTTGACACAGGCAGGATCGGCACAATGCATACAAGAATAGGGAGTATACTCTAAATTGACTTTTGGCACTTGGCCGTGAGTTTTTTCAATTAACTTCATCCAGAAATGTCCCGTATCAGGTTGTGGTTTAGCGTAGGGCATCCAGTCGTTGTCCACGTGTTCGTCCTTGCAGGCAAGCTGGCAGCCGTAGCAACCGTTGCATTTTGCGACATCAACAACAAACACTTTCATCTGTTTTCCTCCTCATAGTTTGACACGGTTTTCGATGCTGACGCCGATACCTTTGTCGTATTTACGATTGAAGGCTTCGGGATATTTTTTTGCCAGTTCAAATACGTCTGTTTTTTCAATGCCCACAAGAAAGCCGCTTGTCACTTCACCGGCAGCATTTCGGGAAGTCGTGGCAGTGGGACAAATCAAATTGTTAGCACCAGCCCTGTCACTGACACCATCTTCAATGGGATCAAGTCTTGATCCATGGTCCTGCAGAACAACACCAGGCATGATCCGTTCACTAACATAAGCCCCCCCCAGAGTCCAACCACGATCATTGTAAACCTTCACAATATCACCATGCACAATACCTAATTTTTGGGCATCCTTGGGATTAATCCAAACAGGTTCATACTGATAGCCATCTGGTCCAAGCATCTTGCAGGTTTCGATTTCACGGAACCACGAGATATCGTCCATGTTGGCATGAACGCGCCATCTTGGATGATTAGAAACAATCAGGTATGGATATTTTTCGCTGCGAGGGTGAAGACGACTTTCCTGATGACTTTCACCAAAGGGTATGAATTTCGGATAAGGACCGCGTTCCACGTCATCAGGAAAATTAGCCGCCAATTCTTCAGAATAAATCTCCAGTTTTCCTGTCGGCGTATTAAGTGCATTTTCTTCCGGATTTTTATAAAAATTTTCAAAACCGCGAGAATCATTTTCCCAGCCTTCAGCAGTTGGCGATAAATAATAGCCCTTTTCCTTAAACTCTTCAAAGCTAATTAGATCCTGAAAATGAGAATTTTCGAAACCAAAACGAATCCACTCTTCTTCCGTTTTACCTTCTACATAAGCATCGTAAACACCCAGTTTTTTGGCGACTTCGCCAACCGCCTCCCAATCGCTCTTAGATTCGCCTAAGGGCCTGACCGCCTGTTCTTCATAATAGAGAGTACAATAGTTACCGTTAACACTATCCACGCCAATATCATTTTCTTCGTATTTAGTGTTGACCGGCAATATAAGATCAGCATAAAGGCAATCGTTTTCCAGCCACGGATGCTGTACAATTATGGTTTCAATCTTATCGCTGTGAAGTGCGTCAATCATTGAGTTACCACCATTCCAACAAGTCGTCCAACAGGGCGTATCTGACCAGATCATATGTAATTCTTGCGCGCCGGGAATCGGATACTGATATTCGATAAATTGATCCCAGCGAGGCCAGCCGGCTAATGTAAATCCATGCCACTTGAGCGGATTTTCGGCAGTATACTCACCGAGAATTGCCTTAGGGATTAAGGTCTTAGGAATAAAAGAAGCAGGTTGAACAAAGTTGTAGCCGCGATAGGCAGCGTCAAGGCTGGGAATGACTTCGGAACGTGGTGCCGGTTGCTGAGAATCCATACCATAGAAATTCCATTCGATAAACTTAACGATGTTGCGTCCAGGAGCTCCTAATCCCTGCATAGCCATCAGGCAAACTTCCAGGCGAGCAGGTTCGTGGGAATAAGTTGAACGAACAAGCGATCCGCCATTGCAGTGTGCAATGGAAGCTGTTTGTTTTGCCCATTTGCGCGCTAAAGCTTTGATGGTACGGGAGGGAACACCACAAATTGGTTCCGCCCATTTCGGTGTCTTGGGAGTCTTGTCATCATCTTCACCCAAAATATACTTTTTCAGATATTCAAAGCCAACAGAATGAGTCTTCATATACTCCTTATCCCAGGTGTCTTCCGTAAGCCAGGTATACATAATAGCAAGGTGGAGCGCTGCATCCGTGTTCGGGTATACGGGGATCCACTTGTCATTATGGGCGGCACAACCATAATTGACGTCAGGACAAATATATACCTGCTTCACGCCAATCTCGGTAAGCCAGTTACAGTAATTACTGGGCAGTTGCCCGCCCCAGCCCCAAGGTGTCGTTTCCATGTCGCAGCCCCAGAACACTAACATATCGGTATTTTCGGCAATATCTAACAGTAGGTTGCCCATATCTGCCTGGCCGACAGGGTCCTGACCCCAGACATGTTTGGCCCCCCAGTACCATCCTTCCCAGCTATCAGGTTGACGGGCCTGCATGGTATAGCCGCCAAGAACATCAAAAAGACGGGTATTACAGCCATGCGCGGCATGGACAACTTTTGTTTCGCCATGGCCGTCGCATTGCAAAAGAACAGATTCCAAACCATATTTTTCTTTAACTCGGTTTATTTCGGCAGCAATAATATCTGTAGCCTCATCCCAACTAATGCGCACAAATTTACTTTTACCACGATTCTGAGGGTTTCTCTCACCGTTAGGATCCCAGTCTTCCCTTTTTAAGGGGTAGAGGATACGATTAGGAGAAGTAATTCTTTTCTTATAGCCAATAGCGAAAGGCGAAATCAGCGACTTATTGCTGGCGCTAAACTCACGGCCACGGGCTTTGATTGTCCACGGCCGAAATTGTTCCATATCATACTTTTTGTCGTATCGCGCAGGGCGAGTACGCAAAATCTTGCCGTCCTTTACATCAACCTCGGCAAGGTTAGCGCCAACGCCAAAGGAGCATAGACCGGTTCCTTTATATACAGTTTTTACATCCTTATTTGTCATTAAATTCCCTCCCCTTCAGTGCTTTTCTCATCTGCTGAAGCATTTTCCGTTAAATCGGTTTTACATTTTGTGCACACTTTCATAGTTCCTGCACATAATGCCCCGCATTTAGGGCATTTTTTAGGAGCTTTTACAGCTGTGTCCTTCGTTTGCTGATATGGCAAAACAAACTCTTTTTTAGGCATTTGCATTCACCTCCCCATCGCGGACACTCTTGTTATTGAAGCCTGCAGTTTGAACCATGTGAAACATTACTGACATCCAACATGACATCCTATTTTTGGCATTTTATTTGCAACATAAACATTTTCAATCGACTGGTTTAATCTTTGCAAATATGTACCAGTATGCTTAATGTCAATACTTTATTCATCTGCTTCGCTGCATCTATAAGTATTTGCAAAATTCGTGCCAATCCAATAGATAATTACTAAACAGGCGTCTTCTTTGCTATTTCTCAACATATCTACATTGAAATACAACCGATTGAATCTCTTACTTGTCTACGTCAGAGAACTTTTCTACATTCTAGAATACTTCACCAGACAATCCTCTTTTTTTGAAATAGTTTTGCCTGTTTGAAACTGACGATGTGCTAAGAAGAATAAGTAAAAAAATAATAAAGCTCAACTAATCGGCATTGAAGGAAACCATAAAAACCGCAATAAACAGCTATAAAATAAGAAAAAATCACTACAGAGCTATAACTCCATAGTGATATAACAATCAGTACTTGTGACAAACACAGTTGCTAAACAAATAATTAACCGCCGCCTTAACTCCTGCAAGCGGTCAAGCATAACATTTGCTCTCAGCCGTGTTACCAACTTCACTATTGTGTCTCTCCCGGTTTGCTTTCTGTTGACTTACCCTCAACATTGATGACATTAGATGACTCACCTGATACTGCCTGTCTTAACTCACGCAGGCCTTTGCCTAATGCCTTACCAGCCTCAGGCAATTTACCCGGCCCGAATACAATTAGGGCAATGACTAAGATGACACCTAATTCCGGCAAATTGAAATTGAGCATATTTCATCCTACCTTTCTTGTTTTAACAAAAACCTCAATTCTTGACCCCGCATCCCAACAAACGTGCCATACGCTGTTCTGGCGGCTCGAGCAAGCTATCAATATCTTTTTGTTTCTTGACAATGAGTACGTGCGGTGTTGGGGCAAGCATTGTTTCTAGGGCAACGTTTGTAATGATTTCGATACTTTCACAACAGCAAACATCTTGGCATAAACCACACTGTGTGCACCGCGATATATCCAAGGAAATGCTCCAGCAGCCATCCTGCTTGCGAATAAACATAGCTTCAGTCGGACAAGCGTTTACACAGGCTCCACAACCATTGCAGCGATCAGTAATGTTGATATCTCCCCAAAGGCTGCTTGAAAAATTTGCAGGGTTCGCCGAGTTTTTAATTTGTCTTAGAGAGTTAACAAGCGAAGACCACTTATCCGGCAAATACTTGGACTCTTCCAGCGGATTTTGCAGTACGCTACTGCTTTCCATCTGTTTGTCAGCAGCATCGGCGATAAATTCCGAAAGCACCTGGGTAAACAGGTTCGTACTTCTTCTCTTAAAAGCGGTGAGAAAGACACGGCGTGACATCCCATTCGTCTCGCCTTCCGTAATAGGCAGTGGTTTGATTTTCGCCGGAACCTTCTCGGCAAGCACAATCACGTTAGGATACTGCCAACATTCCAGCAACCGGCTTGCCGTGTCAGCCATTGTCTGAACCAGACCGCAAAGCTTGTTTTGCGAGCAACCTGCACAGGAGGCATTGAGGATGGACACGTTGGTTGCGCCCCGTAGAACCGCACCGACAAGAATGGCTTCATCACACCGTGCGATACATTGTACGGCGATGGCGCGCTGACGTTCGGAAGGATGAAGTTTGAGATAAGACTCACAAGCGAAAGCGACCGCTCCCGAATGTTCCACATGCAAGGCGACAAGTGACCGTAACTCTTGGTGAGAAGGCAGCTTAGCAGCGAGGGCGCCGCTGGGGCAAACCGCAGTGCAAGCACCGCAGCCGGTGCATTTTTCGGCGAGTAAGGTAATGCTCTCTGAGCACGCAATGGCCCCATTGGGGCAGACGGAGAAACAGCGTTGGCAAGAGCTATGCAGATGTTGTCTGCGTAGGCACCGCTTTTCCTGTATGACGATCCCCCGCTTGTCAAGCTTGGCGCAAGCCTTTGTAAATTGTTCGAGTTTAGACAACATGCAGGCATTCACCTCCAAGGAAATCGAATCGCCTGAACCGGACAGTTATCTGCGCATTCTCTACACTTGGTGCAGTCGCTGATACCTCCTGTTCCACGACCGTCCTTAAGATCAACATCAAAGCAACAAGCACTGCGGCATCGCTGACATCGGGTATCTTGACTTTCTTCCAGACAGAGGGAACGGTCCACGGTAGGCACAAGACTGCGGTTGAACCGGCTAAAGAAGCTAAGCAAAGCGCCGACGGGACATAATTTGCTACACCATTCTTTTAAGAGCACAAGTTCAATAACAACTATCGCGGGAAATACAATGAGATCCATTGTCGGCTCGTTGAAATGAACAAGGCGGATCAAAGCAAATAAAGTCGCAAAGACAAGTCCAATCGGACAAATCAAACAGAATACGGGAAAACCGCAAATGGCGGAAGACCCCAAAGTTACACCAAGAACAATGAGCCCTGATGAAGAATTTTTCTTAGCATCAGAATTTTCTTGAGAACATGCCGTCTTTACTGCCTCATCTTCCTTAAGAACAGGCTGTGTTGGACCATCATGGGAGCTACTATTCGTAGTGGTCTTTTTGACTTCATCAATTTTGTTGACTAATAATTTGCGCACTAGTGGAATAGGACAGATCCAGCCGCAAAAGACACGCCCCAGTAGAACGGTCAGTCCGGCGATCACGAAAAAAGGAATAAGCAGGCGCGGCATTACATCCCGGCCGGCAAGTGCTGTTTCCAAGTAGCCCAAAGGACAAATCATAGAAATATTGTCCACTCCGAAAGCAGAAAGTGACCCTGTACCGGCATTTTTGACCGCACCAATCACGATCGTGATCACTATGACCGCCATTGTTGTCAATCTAAGCGTCCTTGTTCTATTCCTATTCATAGGCCTCCATCCCTTCCTGCCGCAATGGGTGTAACGACGATACCACGAACATTGCCACCAATGTATGACCTCATCACCAGCGCGGGACACACTTTCTCGCAAATGCCACAACCGTTGCACTTATGGGGATCAACCAGCGGGCGCCCCTGTCCGTCAAGCGCGATCGCGTGATAAGGACAGGCGTTCAGGCACACCGTACAACCGCCGAAATCCCATGCCATGCAAATGTCTTTCTTCACTGTTGCCAAGCCAATTCTCACAATTTTACTGTCAAAAGGTTTCAACGCCTGAGTGGGGCAGACCTCAACACATTTATGGCAAAAGTTGCAATACCCAAGATGAAACTTCATCACCGGCGTACGCGCATCCATGATGCTATCCGATAAATTCGCCAGACCAATTACAGAAGTTGGGCAGACACTTCTACAACGGTCACATCTAAGACATCTCGAGATAAATGATGTCTCATCCTGTCCCCCAGGAGGACGAAGCAGAGGCTTATGCGGCAAGATCTTTGATACTTCTCCAAGCCCGAGAAGTAAGGCCAACGCTCCTCCGGTTATTTTTAAAAAGGTGCGCCGCGAGGCCATTTATGCACCAACCTCCACGGCGGTTCCCTCGATTAGTTCTTCCAGGATGCTACGCTCCAAATGCAAATACCCATTGGTAATTTTCGCAACAGCTTGATAAAATTCGGTCTCGGCATACTCCTTGGTGTCGGCACAAAACGCAGGAACCCAGTTTAGCAAATGTTGTACAAGAAAGCCCATCTGTTCCTTAAGGCAGACCGAGACTGCCAGCCAGTCCCGCTTAACTAAAGCTTGTTGTGTCTCATGGCATAGGTGCGCCATGAATTCAAGTTCGAGGGCGATATGATCTTCCGGAAAATCAAGTGTTTCCAGCTTGGCCAAGCCTTTTGCGCGGTAGGCGGCCACCACTTGATCACGCGCATCTTGCATGATCAGTCTCTTCGGGCTTGTATAAACCGACTCATACGGATAGGCCGCTTCATTACCGGCTATTCCCGCGCCAAGAAATACTCTTGCGTAGTCTACGGCCAGATCGGTCAAAGGATCACTTCCAAGATGCGTACAATACACCTCAAGCATCCGGTAGCCTTCGGCAAGTTCGTCTTCGCCATCCCCGGCTGGAAAACACATGCCTTCCATCTGGTCCAACAATGTTTGGTCGACTTCAATCTTGTAGAGCCGCCCCAAAAAGCGGTACAAATTTTCCCGGTTTTCCATAATCGCTAAGTACTCTACTATTTTTTCCACTTTTTTCCCTCACTGTTTTCATTACAGTTGGGAAGAGATTCAAAATCTCTCCCCAACTTTTATCATTTTAAGAAAGGACTTGGCTTGTGCCAAGTCCTTAGGACGCCGGTAAAAGCCGCCTATGTCCTTTATGGGTATAGTCGTTCTTATGAGTTATAAATTCCGCTAGGCTAAAAAAATTGCTTAACACTGCTGCCGAGTAAGAACATCAAGGCTCGAAAGGCAACACCAGCTGCCAGAACAGACGCCAAACCAAGTTTGAGCGAGAACCCCTCACTATTTTTTGTATAAAACTTCGTCATCAACGCTGCAGGAACCAGTAACCCAAGCAGCACTAATCCGCCCCAGAAGAGGAGTGCCAGATTGCCTGCCAAAACCCTCGCGACCGATCGGGTCACATCGGGATAAGGGGCTATGGCTATGTGTATCAAATACGCAACAAGCATCACCGCTTGCATGGCAAGTACGATCCATGTCGCACATCGTATCATGCTTGTCGTTGCTGCTGTTTCCGTTGTTGCTGCCGATTCCGCCGTTGTCACGGTTGTCGTCGTCAGGCTGTAGTTTACTGTACGCACAACTAGCACGCCGATACAAAAGCAGCCCATAACAGCTGCCGAGGTCAAATAAAGTGTCGGCAGAATCCACGTGTTCCAGGCGGGTATGGCCGCCATCACATAGGCATCGCCATTAACAAAAGTAAGTCCGACCGCCAGTACCGCACCAACGGTTCCGATAATTTTGCAAGTCACATCAGAAGCGTTTCTCCTGAGTGCCAAAATATAAACGATAATGGCCAGACCTAACAGGAAGCTCATCGTTGACTCCATGAAGATTCCGGAGGTTGGATGCCCCAGAGCACCAAACATCCGCTCCGGATGGCCTAAATGCAGGATACTTGACATGCCGCCGACGCCTATGGACACAATCGCAATGCCCGCACTGATTGTTCTAATTTGCTTTGCCCTGCCGTACCATTCGGTCAGAATAACAGAGCCAACAAATGTCCCGCAACCAAGTCCAATAAACAATGTAAAGAACACTAATGGCCATTGAATACTCATGTGATCACTCCTTCCAGGTAGCCGTTTTACTATGCAGTATATACCGGGCAGACGGATGATTGCCCACATCCGGCAGGACATGCACATTTTCGCTGCCGGCTTTTTGGATGACTTGGGAAACATCACTGTTGGGATCGTCGATGTCGCCCACAAACCGGCACTTACCCGGACAATTTTTAACACAAGCCGGCTGCTCGCCAATGGCCTGTAACTGAGTACACAGTGTGCATTTTTCAACAACCTTCGTCTCTTCGTTGAAGGTGCGAACTCCATACGGGCAAGCCATCATACAATACCGGCAGCCGATACACTTTTCTTTATCGATGAGGACAACTCCATCCTCATTCTTATAGGACGCCCCGGTTGGACAGGCTTTAACGCACGGAGCATCCTTACATTCCTGACACATCGCCGGCAAAAAATACATTTCTACGTTTGGATACGTACCTGTCGGCCCTACTGTCAGAACTTTATTCCACGTACAACCAAGGATCACGCCGTTTTCCTGCTTGCACGCCACCTCACAGGATTTGCAGCCGATACAGCGGTCTAAGTCAACTACCATAGTTCTTTGTGACATAATTACACCTCAACCTCCTTGGTGGGATCGGATGGTTCAGGCAACCATTTTTTGAACTCCTCCGGTTTAAGCCAAACCCCTTGCGGTGGACCATCAGTCCTGGATATCTTTACGAGATAGCCCCGCAGGGTGTAGGTGCCGAATACATCATTGAACGGCGCATCATTTTTCGATAAAACATTGACATTCATTTCCCGCCAGCCATGCGTATCATTATCTAGTGTTTCGGGATTCCAAAAACGCTCCATATAGACGACTCCCGGATTAATTCCCTCTGTCACCCAGGCTTTTGCCTTGATTTTGCCGCGCTGCGATTCCACATTCACCCAATCACCTTGAGAAACACCGTATTTAGCTGCAGCCTGCGGGTGAATCCAGATTTCAGGTACAGGATAAATTTCTCTTAACCAGGGGATGTTTCTCAAAGTCCCATGATGGAAGAACGGAATTCTACCATTAGTCATGACAAGCGGAAATTCTTTGGCCAGTTCACTGCCTTCAAGCGGACTTTCGTGAGGTTCCAGGTAATACGGCAGCGGATCGTAATCCTTTGAGGCTGGCGGTAAGGGATACGGGCTGTACGGCTTCCCAGTCTTCCCAAGGGTGATAAAGCCTTCCGCATAAGCTTCACATTTCTTGGATGGTGTGTTAAAACCCGTCGGCTTACCGGTGTGTGAGTCAATCTGCTTATAAACGTAATAACGTTTCCATTTGTCGTAGGGGGCGAATTCGATCGGCGCCTTCTCGGCAAACTCACGCCATGTCATCTTTAGCGGCGCCACAGTTCCATTCAGACACTCTTCCATTGTATCCCAATACGGACTCTCCGGTGCTGTCGCTTTAGGATCGAACGCTTTTTGGCAATTTTCGTGACCAAGCTCGCCACACCGCTTAGCGAGTTTGGACCAGAACAGGGTCTCGTTCATCGTTTCCCAAAGATGCGTAACCGCCTTTCTGGCAAACAGCATGTTGGCCGACAGGACGGCAAGATCTGTTTCCAACCACTCGGTGGCTGGAAGCAAAATATCGGCATACGCTGAGAACGACGTGGGGTACATATACATATGAACAATGAAGTCCAGTTGCTCAATTGCTTTCAACCAGGAAGAACTATTGCCAAGTGTGACGAACTTGTTACCTGACCGTTCGATCCATACTCGTGGCTTGTAAGGGTTACCGGTAAGAATTGCGTCAAGGACTGCCGAAGGTTGAGCGGCCCACCACTGGAGAAGGCCCTTGTGTTCCATACTTCCCAGACGTTTTTTCAGTTGTTCCTCAGGCAGGAACATGCGAAGATCTGAAGGATCCGGACTTATCGGACTGTATATGAACCTTTGAAGCAGCGCACCAGGCTTCTCCACATTGCCCATGATCAGATTGAGCAGCGCCCCACCCATGGCCGCTTGGGCGGAGTTGGGATTCTGGTCAGTTGCTACGCCGAGACTGAGGCCGCCAGGTGTATTATTGGCATAGATATTGATAGCTTCTTCGATTTTATTTGCATCAAGCCAACAGATCTCGGCCGCCTTCTCAAGGGTAAAAGGCTCGGCCCTTTCCTTAAGAAGCTGGAAAGCAGTCTTGCATTCCACCCCATTTACAGTGAAGGTGCCTTCGAGAGCCGGTGCGAGACTGTCGTTCCAAGGATAGGCCACAGGTTGTGCCGAATTCGTGTTTACATCCCATACCATAAAGGTGTCCGGTGTTGCCGGAGTATGACTTTCACTGGCACGCAGCAGCATCTTTGTTTTGAGGTCTACAAGATACGGAAGATTCGTCCATTTCATGACAAATTCCGCGTCATAGAGTTTCTTGTCGAGAATGTATTTGATCCAGGCAAGCATGAGCGCTACATCCGTACCTGGCCTGATTGGCAGCCAAACGTCCGCTTTGGCGGCATCTGGTGTTAAGCGTGGATCGATGACAACTGTTTTTATGCCCCTTGCCCGCAGTTCGGCAACGGCTCTGCCTCCTCCCGGAGGCGTGCTGTAGGCGGGGGCTGTCCCCCAAAGTACCAGGGATTTCATAGGAGTATCATCAGGAAAGTACATCTCAAGACAATTGGAATCAGCAATACTGGTATCGCTGCCCTGGCTTGCACCACCTAAGCCATAAGCACCATACATCAACCCAAATGCTACGGTCCTTGGAAGATAGCATTGTGCACAACCTGGTTCAAACCAGTTAGGCGTACCGAATACGTTGCAGAACCTGGAAATACTCGGAAATGCCGGGTTGCCGCCACCGCCTGTGGAGCAAAAGACAGTTTCCGCTCCATACTTTTCCCGAGTCTCCATGAGTTTCTTGGCGATCGTATCAATCGCCTCATTCCATGAGATGCGCTTCCATTTGTTTTCACCGCGCTTACCAACTCGAATCATCGGATATTTATTGCGATTCGGATGATATAGAGCCTGTATGCCGGAAAGTCCTTTGGCGCACATTGCTCCCTTACTCATGGGGTACTCGGGATTGCCTTCAAGCTTAACTACACGGCCATTCCTGACATGCGCAAGAACTCCACAATTGGAAATACACGCTCTGCAGTTTGTCTTGACAATCTTTGTATCAGTTGGCGTTACACCCTCCGCAGATTTAACTTGCGCAAACCCAGTATTACGCAAACTGCCAAGTGCTGCCGCAATACCGGTTATAGCAGTCGCTTTTAGAAACTGCCTTCTATTAAGTACTGGTCCTTTCATCTTTTCTCTCCTCTACCATTGATAATTAAACAGGCAATTTTTCTTGCACATATGCTGATTACTCACCTCTTTTCTAATTTGATGAATTCGGTTTCATGTTAAAGTGAATAATGTGAAACCTTACTGACATCCAACATGACATCCGTTTTTGGCAGTTGTTTGCAATATAAACATTTCGTTCGGCTGGTTTATATATTTTTGCAACTATGTGCCAATATGCTTAGGGTCAATATTTTATTCACTTATTCAACTACTTCGTTACGCCTAAAAATATATGCAAAATTCATGCCACACCAATACATAATCGCTACATAGGCTTTTTTTGGCTATTTCTCAGTATATCTACACAAAAAACAACCAATTAAATTTCTTACTTTGTCTACGTTAGAGAACTTTTCTACATTCTAGAAAAATAAAAAAGATCACTACAGAGCTACAACCCCATAGTGATCAAGGACTTTAATTTTCTCTCACAGATATTTTTTCTTATACCTTTTCAGCTATGTGCTCTACTTCGCCGGCAGTTGAGGCCAATGACTGCATAGTAGAGGCAATTTGCTCAGTTGCATCTGCCTGGCGTTTACTAAGTTCGAATATATGATTAATGATATCAACAACTCCGGTAGTATCATTACGAATATCCGTTAAGATCGTTTTAATCTCGTTTACATAGCTGGCACTATTTGAGGCCATTTTACGCATTTCCTCGGCAACAACGGCAAAGCCTCGACCATGTTCACCCGCCCGGGCCGCTTCAATTGCCGCATTAAGTCCGAGTAGATTGGAATTAGCAGCAATATCACTGACAAACTTCAGAATATCGTCAGTTTTAATAATTTTAGTAAGAACACCATCTCCACCGACTCTTGCCTGATCCATTTCTTGAGCCAGGCAAGATGCATTGGCGCCCAATTCTTCCGTAGTTGCTGCAATCTCCTGGGCGGTAGCTGCGATGGTTGCCGCAACAGTCAATAATTTTTCTTGCTTTTCGAGCGGCTCTATAAGATCCATTACTCCCAGTAAGCGGCCATCATTATCAATAATAGGAATATCACAGGTTCTAACTCTAACACCAAAAAACTCTTTTGAAAGAAAAGAAGACGCTAATTCTTTGGTTTTTATGCATTTTCCAATAGATGAATCAGCCGGAATTTCTGATCCGACTGCCGGTGGCACCCCGTGCTTTTCCTTTATATCCGCCGGTCTAATAGCCAAAACCTGCCTGTCTTTATCCACTATTAGTATCCCTGTGCCTGGATTGCACGCCATTGCAACAATGTCAATACACATGACCAACGCTTCTAATTTGTTCATTTTAGTCTCCCCCGTTACCAGTACTCTTAAGAAGATTCAAAATGTCGACGAATTCCGTTCATTTTGTAAGCATTTGGGAATAGATGCTTTCGACATCTCTCTTGGTTGATAAAAATTTTGTCTGGCGACTGTTTCTCTATCAACCAGATAGGCAATAACAGCGCACACCGCCATGCCTGCCGTACTTATTAAAAAAGGAAATCTTCCCGGCGGTTGTTTGAATATTTCTAAAGCTATGCCGTAAATGATTGGTTGAGCAAATGCGAACAATCCCTGAGTAAAAAAGATCAGACCGATAACTTTCGTTCCGGCCGCATAGGAAACCAGACTAGTAGCTTTCGTTATGGTCACCGGTATATTCATACCCAGGCTTATGCCAATAATAATCAGCCCCAAACTATATATCTCGAAGGTATGGCTTGTGTAGCAAATGTAAAACCCAACAATTGAAATTAGATACGAGAGAGGAAATAAATTGAATCTCAGGACTTTAAATAGTGCGCCAAAGGTAATCGAGGCTACGCAAGTACCACCCGTTAATAGAGCCATCCCCAGTCCGATCGCACTTGGTTCCGCTAGGTGCTCGCCCAAAAGAACAACAGCAGTGTTGGTAAAGATAGAGTATAAGAAAAAAAAGTAGAAACCAAAAATAAGCGCCACAATATATACGCCTAAAGGTAATTTATTCTCACCACGATTGTTCTGAGCAGCTAATTTACCGTTCCTGTCAGGTTCAGGTAGAAAAAGAAAAGGAATAATGAAAAACAATATGGCAATTAAATAGGAAAAAAAGCAATATTGCCAGCGAATAGCTGCCAGATAGCCACCGAGTAAGGAAAATACTACGCCGCTAATGCCGGTAACAGCCGATACGTAACCCTGCATAGTATTGCGCTCTTGACCTTCAAAAAAGTCTACTACTAAATCAGCGGACATTGGAAGGACAATACCATTACCGATACCCAGCACGAAGCGAAATGCTAAAATTAAATATATGTTTGAATTGAAAAACGCGGGTCCGACACCCCCAATGATAAAAAATGTGGCAGCAATGTACAAAAGTGTACGTTTTCTAATCGACTCACATAACTTAGCATAAATTGGAGGAATCACTGCTAACACCATTGGCGGTATAGTAGCAACCATCATGACTATACTAGGAGCTATATTGGGGAATGCCTGCATGATACTTGCTAAAGCAGGTGTTGTTGCGCCGAAACCGGAATCCTGCATAGCAATACATATAATTGCTAGCTTAAGTAGAGTACGATTGGTTTTCATTTTGTTTTCCTCTTTTCAGAAAGCTTTTTCCGTAGAAACCTTTGCTTTCACCGTAAATATATCTGAGACATATGTGGGATAAAAGAATGATTCATTAATTTAATTTAAATTTATCAACTTAACTATCTGTCAGAGAATTCAAGCAAGCTATATCAGGTGCAAGCACGTAAGCTTGCACCTGATATAGCTTGAACAGATTCTTGAGCAATGTCTATGAAATGTATAATACTGATTATTAAAAAAAGAAGTCAAACTCAGCTTTAACCGTTCTCAGTTTACCCGGAGCGCCGTCTGTAGTAGAAAGATTGCTGGCCCAAGCTGTCATGCCAATATTTTTGTCAAACATATACATTGCCGTTAGTTCCGGACCCTTTAATCCATGATAACCAACACTTTGAGAATGGTAAGCTCCAATCCAGTAGTTGTCAGGAGCAATTGTGGAATAACCTTCCGCATAAAGGTATCTGGCAGTTATTTGGAAGGATTTAGCGATACTGGGGATAGCATGACCCTTAGTTAAGCCGATAATATAAGCCTCGTTATTTGTGTCTGCATTAGACCTTGCATAGGTTGCAAAAAAATCCAAATCTTTTGTCAGCATTTTATCGGCGCCAACTTCCCAAATATTTATGTTATCAGAGATCAGAGATTTGTCTGTCCCGTCGTTTTTTACGCTATGATAAGCGGCTTTGAAATTGCTATCACTGGTTAGCGGCACATCAATTGATAAGGAAGCATAATGATTGTCTTTACTCTCGGAAACCAGATAAGTATTAAGAGGGTTACCTGTCCAGTTTTGCCGCAAATAACCATAAGCCAATGATGTTTTAACCTTATCACCAACAGTAAATTCAACACCGTTAAGAGCTTTACGCCCTTGGCAGATAACCAGCGCATAAGCGGGGGAATAATCAAATTTACCGGCTTTTATTTTAGTCGTACCCACTGTTCCCTCAGCATACATCATATCATCGCGTTGGCTTGCGGCTACACCGCCATCCGTATCGAAACTTGTCCAGTATCCACCTGTTCTAGTATCTCTAACTGCTTCAGTTTCAACATTAAAGCTCCATTTATCATTGACTTTGTAGTTAAGATACAGATCATAGCCAATGGCAGGATAGTGCCCTTCATTAGGATGGGGAGTGTCACCAGGGTTAGCAACCCCTTTAAAAACACCTGAATTGTTCCAGACCTGGTCTGACAAATGTAGAAATCCCCAGTATGTAAGTTTATCACTTTTCTTTTCTAATTCACTTACGCGAACACCTAGATTCGTCAATTCTTTAGAATATTCTTGAGATAATTTATTAATAATATCCTTATCTTCCGCGCTTGCTTTATCGCTTTTCTCCATAGCCCTAGCAACGACTTGAGCCATTTCATACCGGGTTAAAAGCTGATCACCGTGGAAGGCGTTGTTACCGTAACCGCTAACAATACCATCCTGTGCGAGCTTGCTAACTGCTCCGTATGACCAGTGGTTTGCTGGTACGTCAGAGAAAGGACCGGCTGCCGATACGGATATATTGGTAAGGCAAAAAGCAGTTAATGAAGCCAAAATTACTATGCTTTTTTTCATTTAATCCACCATCCTCTAAATATTTTGATCGGGAGTGATACCTAAAGATTAAAACTATTTGCAATTTATTTGGCAGTAGTTTTATGCACCTCCTTGGATGTCGCATATTATATATGCAAAAAGCACGCCAACGTAGCTGATAATTTTTTATTTTCTTCGTTGATTATGGTTTTATAAACTATTAAACAGTTGACAAACAATCCAAAATGTTACTGCTTTCAGGACAATCAGGAATGCATCTGTAATTAAGCAATTTAACTGTCAGTAAAATTTTAATACTGAAACTAACTCCTTTGAGGTCATTTATTGTCTACATAAGAGAATTTTTCTATATTTTAGAATTGTTCAGAGAATCAGACGCTTTCTTTTTAATCACCAACAGTAAATTTCTTGCCTATCTCTGCTTGGTCAATAAATTAACAACTATTGAGAACTTCAACTTGCGGACGACAAAAAATAAACCCAGCATTGTAGCTGGATTGGAAAAAACCAAATACATAATCTGTGGTGATTTTCAAAAACTATAGGTAGTGTTGAATTTTTTCTCACTGAATAACCGACCGGGAGGCGATTCTTATGCTGCACCGCAAGCTCAAGGGATGCGAAAGTTGCGTTGAAAGCAGTTCCTGTGAATTTTCCTCGGAGTTTTGTCCTAAAACCGCGCTTGAACTCAAACTTGATAGCGATATAGCTGACGATCCGGTATTCAAAAAGTATTACGAATTTTACCAGCGCTTAAAAAATTAGATTTATCATAGGAGGTTTGCCGTGAAAACTAAAATAAAATACGCTCACGGTAAGGGCTTCAGTAAAAACCTGTCTTCCGTTACCATCATAGCGGGCGCCCGCACCAGTCCCGACATCCAGGAGAACATAGCAAAAGCCCGCGCACGGCAAAATAGCCGCGAACAGGCTCATCAACTATTTTAAACTCTATCATTATTTTCGGATAACCAAAAGCCCCTGCGTTCATTGATGGCTGCCACCTGGCAGCCTATTTTTCTAATTGCTGCAAGATTGACAGCTGCCGGGACGGACCCAATTGCTTCCAGAACGCCTACCACCTCTTCCAAGGCAGCATTGCCTGCGCGCTCCCCAATACCGGCGGCTGTCACACTGGCGAATGCGGCGCCGTTCCCTAAAGCTGACAGTGTATTGGCTGTAGCCAGACCAAAATCATTATGAGCATGAAATTCGATTGGCAGCGAACAGTCGGCACTCAGCTCCCGCATTAACTGCCGGGTACTAAAAGGATCCAACAGGCCAACCGTATCCGCGTACCGGATACGCTCAGCCCCCAGTCGTTCACTCAATTCGGCAAGTTCCAGAAATTGCTCCGGCCGGGCCCGTGAAGCGTCTTCAGCCCCCACGGAAATACGGCAGCCATGATTGCGCGCTACATATACAGCGCGGGTAAGCTGGTCAAATACCCATTTGCGGCTTTGCTTTAGCTTGCGATAAATATGCAGGTCGGAAACCGGAACCGATATATGCAAGAACTCAAAACCACAGGCAAGCGAAGCCGCGATATCTTGGTGACAGGCCCGGTTCCAGGAAAATGCGGTTGCCTTGAGATCGGCGTCAAGAATGAGCCGCATGGCTTCCGCCTCTTCCTGTCCCATAACCGGTGTACCGGCTTCTATCCAGGTTACACCGGCCTTATCAAGCGCTAAAGCAATAGCCAGCTTTTCCATAGCCGAAAATACGATTCCAGCCGCCTGTTCCCCATCCCGCAAGGTGGTGTCAATAAGAAAATCTTGTTTGAATTCTTGCATAAACCGGCTCCTTTCAGCCTGAAAGGTATAAATTTTTAAGCTCGGCATCGCTGATAGCTGTCCTCTTGCGCACCGCCATTGACCGTACGCCGGCCAGCAAGCGCTTGCTTTCCTCCTCCTTTAGACAAATTCCCCAGGCCGCAAATTTAGTTTTAAGTGCCGCGGTTCCCGAGTGTTTGCCGACAACAAGCTGCCGCGTCAGTCCCACCATTTCGGGGACAAAAGGTTCATAGATTTCCGGATCTTTGGTAACACCGTCAACATGCAGGCCTGATTCATGGGCGAAAATAGCCGGGCCAATAATAGCTTTATTGGCAGGTACCGTCCAAGCCAGCAGACCAAGCAGTTGCTGACAGCCAAGTGCCAGTTTATCCGGCAATTTGCTATCGATTCCCAAAAACTGCCGCGCGGCCATCAGCACTTCTTCCCAGGGAGCGTAGCCGCCCATTCCCCCTACGGCTGTCATTATCCAGGTAGCACCGGCTTTCATTGCCGCCAGGGTATTGGCAGTTGCCAAGCCAAAGGCATTGCCGGCCCAAATACCCACAGGGCAGACCAAACCGTTTTTCAGCCTGCTTATTTTGTCAAATAAGCTAAAGGGATTCTCCCTGCCCTGTTTATCTCTGTAAATAACCGCCTGCACAGGCCAGCCTTTGATAACAGGTAACATGCCGGCTAACTCGGCCGGCGACATGCCCTCCACCCCTTCCAGTACTAAAGTAACCTGATCAGCGTATTTGTCGGTTTCCCGAATAGCGGTCTCTATTTCAACCATGTTCGCCTGTGCGGGAAAGGCGCATACCAAAATCACTTTTTTCAAATTGTCCTGTTCCGCATTGAGAAGCAGGTCTTCTGCCAAATCAATGAGCCCATACCGCTGAATATGGTTTTTCAACCCGTCAGGCTCCGCACACCGCTGGTGCGCGTTACAATCAACAACAACCCGGCGAATGCCCAGAGCCGTTAGAGCACCGGCAATCTCCGCCAACTTTTGGCCCGAAACTTGCCGGCTGATAGCTATATCCAAAGTCAGATCCAACCAGATAGGTCTGTTCATAAAAATCACCCACAGCGTTGTTTTCTGATAATTAATTTGATGCCATTGGTCGTACGCTCTGTTTTGTAGTCAAGGCGGCCGCTTATACACTCGGCCTCCAGCCATGGCGGAATATGACTGCATAGTACTTCTACGAGATAATAATTGCCAGCCAACAGTGGCTGCAACACCTGTTTTGATGTCAAGCCACCGCTGCTTTGCTGAATATCTTTCAACGAGACCTGAAAACATCCCGGACCGGTCTCAATAACGGCCGGAGCTGCCTGGGTATTGGGTTCATTACGCCGGGACGCCATTTCTTCCTGAACTAAAATGTATTCCAAAAAATCGGTTGGGCGGCCGCTAAACTCCCAAATACTAAAATCAGCCTGTTCCAGTTCCTTATATAGTAAGCCGGAAACTGACAGAGCCACAAATATGTGACAGTGCCCCAGCCATTGAATGAGCCCGGTCACTTGTCGCCGCACCACCGTTATACCGCTTGCACGTTCAAGTTGAAAGGGCATAGCACTGACCTGCCGCCATTTCCCCTGCTGACGGCGATAAATTACTACTTGCCCCGGTTCTTCCGGGTAAGTCGTTGTCCCGTTATCCCCAATAAATACCGCTATATCGCGTGCCATATTTTCCTCCTTTGCTTTTTATACGGCCGCTGCCGCTTTTAACTCAAGCTGCTCAACCGTATAAAAAAGTCCACTTTCTACGGTATAACAATATTCCACCGACATGATGCCACGCTTTAACAAACGTTTTTGCGCCTGATAACCGATTCTCATTGTTAATACTGCATCGCAATCACTTAATGCCGCCAGAATGGCTTCGCGGCGCTTGTCTTCACTTATACAATCCACATCGCCGTTACAATATTTCTCCAGTCGGCGCGTTTCAATTCGCTCATACCGTCTTTTATTTACCCGGTAAATATGAAATTCCTCGGCCTGGCCAAAATGCAAATCAACCAGTTTGTCAAACTTGCTGGTAACCGCCACCTTATAATGACCGCCAAACGGCACTGGTTTAGCCTCAGCCGGTTCAGCCGGCTTAACTGCGCAGTTTTTAAACTCACTGTTTCGATCCTGACTCAATAGGCCAATCGCATCTGCCCGGCACTGGCGGCAATGCGTCATTTGTTTTAATTCACTGTTACAAGCTGCCCGCATCGCGGTGACATCCCGCATAGCGGTTTGTGGCAAACCCGAAAAAACACTGCCCTGTGCAGGAATAAACGGCATAATATTTGTCAGCGCTGCCCCCAGTTGTTTAACTTTTTTGACCACAGCCGGTATGTGCCAGTCATTTACCATCTTAATCATAACAATATTTACTTTAACTGTAACGCCATGCCCGGCCAGATACATAATGCCTTCCTGTTGATTATTCACAAGGATTTCGGTTCCCTCAGCCCCCACATAGCGGTTGCCCTGGTAATTAATCGTTCCGTAAATCTGTGCTCCGACAACCGGCTCGGTACAGTTAACGGTTACCGTGACATGCTTCACTCCCAGTTTGACAATTTCCGGAGCGTATTCAGGCAGCAGCAAACCATTGGTGGATAAACAAAACAGCATACCGGAATCGACCTTTTTAATGAGTTCGATTGTCTCCCTGGTTTCATTCCAGTCAGCCAAAGCATCCCCCGGTCCGGCTATTCCCACCACACTAAGATTGGGAATGGCAGCTTTCACCTGTTCAAATTTGTTAAGTGCCTCTACAGGGGATAACACTGCACTTGTGACCCCGGGACGGCTTTCATTTGCACAATCAAATTTCCGGCTGCAATAATTGCAGCTAATATTGCATCGTGGCGCTACCGGCAAATGCATGCGGGCATATTGATGCTGGGCTTGACTGGAAAAGCAGGGATGTTTATCGGTAAGCACGCTCGCCATAGAGCGGCCACCTCCTCTCTTAAAGTAAGTCTACGATGATTTACGATAGTATTTTTGGTACATGGTCTGGCGATAGTGTGTATACTTTTCGGCCAGTAATGTATTGGTAATCCGGTCCAGCAGATTCATAGTGCCGGTATACCCAACCGACAACAGCCGCTGTCCGCCTATCCGGTCATGAATGGGAAAGCCCAACCGCACGAGCGGAATATGATCCCGTTCGGTAAGAAAACGTCCGTCCGAATGGCCGATGGCCAAATTAACCCCGCCTTTTTTAGCATACTGCTGCACTAAATCAAAGTTAGGATCCGGCAATACAACTGTTGCGGCTGATATCTCATTCTTAGGCAACAGGCGCGCCACATTGCCGCTTTTATCACCGGTCACGACTACCGGCCGAATCCCATTTTCCAAGCAGAGCTGCGTCACGGCAAAGACAAGTTCGGGATCGCCAAAGATAGCGCTGCGTCCGGCAAAATTATATTTATGGGAATCAATCATGCCATCAAGGAGGCGGCCCCGCTCTGCCTCGATAGCTGGCGGCCGCTTTCTGCCGCTAATGGTTTCGAGTGCCTTCATAAAGGTATCCGTATTTTGAATGCCGATGGGAATAGGTAGGGAAAAAAGCGGTACGCCAAAGTTCTCCTGCAGATATTGTCCCGGCGACACATGGCTATCTAACGTAACGCCCAGTTCGATGGTAGCCGGCGCGCCGGCCATACGGCGAATATCCTCAATCGGCGTGCCGCCCGCGGGAATTTTACTGTAAGTCGTAAGATAAGGACGGTCAAGGGTTTCGGATATATCCGGGCAGATGGTATACGCTAGCTGCATGGCGGCGAATAACCGTTTCAATTCCCGGATATCAGCCGGGCTGCTATTAGGAATGATGACATTTACCTTGTTGTGGTGCTCGGTGTTTGTTGCCAGCGTCTCCACCAGCCGCCTGACGGTAAGCCAGTAGCCGTCGTTGTGACTGCCGCCATAACCCGGAGTACTGGCAGTAACGATAGGCGTGGTCAGCTTTCGTTCCTGCCGGTAATCGGTTACGATTCTGTCAATATCCTCGCCGATGGTTTCAGCCAGGCAGGTGGTAATCACGCCAATCAGGCCAGGCTGGTAAACCTTAAAAATATTATCAAGGGCTTTCCTTAAGTTAGCCTCGCCCCCATATACGGTTCCTTTTTCATTAAGCGAAGAGGAACCGACATCAACAGGTTCATTAAAATGTTCGGCAATGTGCCGCCGCATGTAGGTACTGCACCCCTGAGAGCCATGGACAATAACCATGGTTTGTTCAATTCCCTTGAGCGCCATAATTCCCCCCATCGGCATACACATATGACAAGGATTTTCCATATCAGCCACCTCCTTGTTGAGCGGTATATTGCCATACCGGTGAACAAACCGTGGAGTATACTTCCTGGGCAAAATTGACGGCACCGTCAAAACCACTGAGAGGATGTTTGCGGTTATGATTGTGGTCAACAAAGGCAAGCCCCAACTTGTAGGCCAATGGCCGTTCCTTGACCCCGCCAACTAGCAAATGCGCCCCCTGACCGGTCATAAACCGTTCCAGTTCTGCCGGATTGGCATCGTCCAATATAACCGTACCGTCGTTCACCAACTCATTAATCGTGTCATATTCTTCCTGCCGCCCGGTCTGTGTTCCGATCATGACCACTTCAATGCCAAGTTCCCGGAACTGTTTAATCAAGGAGATGGCCTTAAAACCGCCGCCCACATAGACGGCTGCTTTTTTGCCTGCTAGTTTCTCGCGATATTGCTCAATAATGGGGGCCACCCGGTCAGTTTCCCGGCGAATCAGCACCTCTGCCTTGGCCCTGAGTTCACCGCCGCCCAGGACATCGGCAATATTACGCAGTGATTGCGCCGTATCAGCAAGTCCCAAAAAGGATACCTGTTGGTAGGGGATACCGTACAGTTCCTGCAGCTTGCCTGCCAGATAATACATCGAACCGGCACATTGGACAATATTGAGCGAAGCCTTAGCTGCGGCCTTTATGGTGCCGCTTGTCGAATCGCCGGTAAATACCGTATTGATGCTTATCCCCATCTGGGCAAGATAATCCTCGATAATCCAGGCCTCGCCCGCTAAGTTAAAATCACCTAAATAGTTAATCGTCTTACTGGCAGCGGCTTCGCGCCGGTCAACCGGTTCGATGAGCTGTAATAATGCCTCACAGGCCGCCCGGTAACCGGCTGATTTATTGCCGATAAAACCGCTGGACTCAACAGGAATCACTTCAATGCCATGGCGCTCGGCCGCCGCTTTGCAGACAGCCTTCAAATCATCGCCAATTACGCCGACAATGCAGGTGGAGTAGACAAATACCAGTTTGGCCTGGTATTTGGCCACAAGTTCATCAATGGTCCGGGACAGTTTCTTTTCACCGCCAAAGATAATGTCCTGCTCCCGTAAATCGGTTGTAAAACTGTTCCGGTAAAGTTCGGAGCCGCTGGACAGACTGCCGCGAATATCCCAGGTATAGTTGGCACAGCCAACCGGTCCGTGAACCAGATGAATGGCATCAGTAACCGGATTCAGCACCACCCTGGCGCCGCAATAAACGCAGGCTCGCTGACTCACACAACCGGCAATGCTGTCCGCATCACATTTGAGTGTGTTTTTCCGTCTTCCCTTGGTTGCAATAAATTGTTCTCTCTCCGAGATGGCCGCAGCTGTCTCGCTCATTTTTCTCACCTCCTGCAAGCAACTACATGACTAATTCAAAATCCTCATCGGCGGCATCGCGGTCCGCCCGGTCTAAGAGCGCGCCGCTTATCTTCTCGATAAGCCGCATAGCGCCGCGATAGCCAACAATCGGCAAATAGGAATGAACACTACGATCCAATATCGGGAAACCAACCCGCACCAGCGGAATATCTTCCGCCCGGGCGATAAATTTGCCGTAGGTATTGCCGATAATCAAATCAACCGGCTCATTTTTGATCCATTGATGGAAGGTAAACAGATCACCGCCTGCCTTGACATTGGCTGTCACACCTGCCGGCTCCAGCATAGCCTTAATATCCTCTTCAAAGCTGCCAAGCCCTGAACCAACGGCGCCGCCCGGTGTTCCTGTCAGGATGTGAACAGGTTTCATTCCCAGACTCAAAACAAATTCCGTCATACCAGTCACAATATCCGGGTCGCCAAAAATTCCAACCTGTTTACCGTGGAAATGAAAGTGAGTATCGGTCATAATATCGACCAACTGCCCCCGTTCCTCTTCCAATTCGTAGGGAACCTCTTGGGAAAACGCCCGGCGCAGGGCCATAAGCAGCGCATCGGTAGCCTTAATTCCAATCGGTGTTTTCAGGACGGTGGCCGGTACTTGGCATTTCTTGGACAATAGCTCGGCAGCATCGCTGGAGGCAAAACGTCCAAGCGCCAGGGTTAGTTTGGAATTACCGCTGTCTTTGATCTGCGCTACGGTAGCTCCTCCCTTGGGATACATGGTAAACTTGCCTGTCATAGGCGAGTCCAGCACGCCTGAAGTGTCAGGAAACATGATCGAAGTAACGCCCATTACCCTGGCCATTCGTTTTATTTCCCGCATATCGCCTGGATTAACAAACCCGGGAATGAGGTTGACCTGCTCCTTTTTTAGCGGCGTAGTCGCTTCGGCCAAATAATTGACCATGCCTTTGGTCATATTGGAAAAACCGGTAACGTGAGATCCCTGGTAGCTGGGAGTGTTGGCGTGAATCACCACTTTGCCTTCCGGAATCTCCGCTGCTTTAATAAGACTGGGAATATCATCACCGATGGTCTCGGTGAGGCAGGTGGTATGCACAGCCATAACATCCGGCTTATAAATGGTAAAAACATTTTTGATGGCGGTTTTCAGATTGGCACCACCGCCGAATACCGAGGCTCCCTCGGTAAAACTTGATGTGGAAGCCATGGCCGGTTCCCGGAAATGCCGGGACAAATGCATACGGTGAAAAGAGCAGCAACCCTGAGAACCATGACTGTGCGGCAAACAGCGATGAATGCCGAGAGCGGCGTACATGGCCCCAATGGGCTGGCAGGTTTTAGCCGGGTTAATAACGCCGCCGCTATTACGTTCTTTGTATTCTTTTGGTGTACAATCCAGCATGTTAGGCCACTCCTTCCTCATTTACAGTACCGGTCAGCAAGGGTTCATCCTTCCATGGGGGAACAATAAAGTTCCAGGTAGGTGATGCGAATCCCATGCTTACGTCGCGGGCAAAGTTCACTGCCCCGTTAAAACCGGCATAAGGGCCGCTGTAGTCATAAGAATGCAGCTGTTTGGCCGGAATACCCATCTTCTGGATTACATATTTATCCTTGATGCCTGATGCAAAAATATCAGGTTTGAGAAGCTTGATAAATTCCTCGGTTTCAAAGTGATTGAGATCATCCACAATAATACTGCCGTCTTTCATGGTCACATTCATGCCTGCATAGTAGCTTAAGGGAATCTTTTGCTTGAGTTCTTCCATTTTTTCCGGCGATACCTTCAGCCGGAAACGCCGCTCATCCGGACTTACATGCAGTTCGGGAATATTCTTGGAATCGGCATCTGTTTTGATGGTTGGAATAACCTGACGTCCTTCATAATCGTCCCTGTGGGCAAATTCATAGCCGGCTAACACTGTCTCAATGCCGATTTCGGCAAACAATCCTTGATAATGATGGCCGCGGGATCCGCCGACAAAGCAGAATGCCGTCTTGCCCTGGCAGATTTTCCTGTAGGGTTCGATAAGCGGTTCGATCCGCGCCACCTCACGGGCAATTACTTCCTCCGTTTTAGCAATGAGCTCCTCATCACCAAAATAGGTCGCCATATTTCTCAGTGACTCGATCATCCCTTGAATACCGATAAAGTTCACTTTTAACCACGGTGTGCCATACTTGGTTTCCAGCATTTCCGCAATATAATTGATCGAGCGGTGGCATTGAACCAAATTAAGTTCTGCCGTGTGGGCGTTTTTGAGTTCTTCATAGGAGCCGTCGCCGGTCATAACAGATACAATCGTGTAGCCGATTTCTTTTAAGACCCGCTCAACTTCCCAACTGTCACCGCCAATGTTGTACTCTCCCAGAATATTGATCGGATACTTGCCGGGAGCCGTTTCCGCACTACTAGCGCCAATAACCCGATCCATTAAAATATTGTTGGCAATATGGTGACCGGCTGACTGACTGACTCCTTTGTACCCTTCACAACTGAAGGCGAGCACAGGCAGTCCGTGGCGGCTCTCGGCAGCCTTGGCGACAGCGGCAATATCGTCACCGATCAAGCCTACCGGGCAGGTGGCCGAAACCGTAATGGCATGGGGATGGAAGATCGCTACTACCTCGTCAATGACCTTGGCCAGTTTCTTTTCGCCGCCAAATACAATATCGCTTTCCTGCATATCGGTTGATACGCAATAGTTCATAAAATTCTGGGTGGGATCGTCGGATTTCGCTTTATTGCGGCGAGCTCCCCAGGTATAAAAGCCACAGCCGATGGGTCCGTGGGTAATATGAACCATATCCTTAAGCGGGCCAAGCACAACGCCCTTGCAACCGGCGTAGGCACAGCCGCGGTTGGTAATAATACCGGGAATCGTGCGGGTATTGGCCTCAATTACCTGCGCGTCTTCCACTCCGTCTTTAATCAGGATGTGTTTTTTGCGGTTTTTCTGGACTTTAGACGGATATTGCTCCAGAATCTCCTGTAGCTCCTTTTCAGTAACAGCCATGCTGCTTACCCCCTTTACTTCCTTACTAACAGCTTATACTGCGTCTTCACCGGCTTCGCCGGTACGAACCCGAATAGCATCCAGCATGGGCATGACAATAATCTTTCCGTCTCCCACCTTATGTTCGGTACGGTTAGCCTGCATGATGGCCTCCACGATCCTGGGCACATCTTCATCATGAGCCAATATGGTAAATAAGCGCCGCGGGAACAGCCGGTGCCCATCCAAAAAGCCGTCAATCAGCATTTCCGCATCCGGTTCATCGGCACCGGCCATAGCCATCATTGCCGCTTTGCGCTCAGCTACAACAGCCGGATCATCAACCAGCCTGCCCCGCCCCATGACTTTGAAGGCTGTAAAACCGGCTACTCCGGCTTCTACCAATGCTTTCTTGGTAGCGCTTGTTTTATTCATGCGCACAATGGCTAGAATCTCTTGCATGGTACAGCCTCCTTTATAGTTCCTTCATGCCGCTCGATACTGTGTATACCTCAGAAACCGGCGTTACAAAAATTTTACCGTCGCCATAGGCGCCTTTTTCTCCTGTTTTCGCCGCATCCATAATCACTTTGATAATTTCTTGTTTATATTCGGCCCGCACCGCCATTAACAGCAGCGTTTTGGGTATTTCATCATAAACAACTCCGCCGATTTTGATCCCCTTTTGTTTGCCGCGCCCCACAACATCAACGACGGTAACGGCGTTAAATCCGGCTTGTGACAGTTCGGCCAGCACTTCATCTTTTTTCTCCGGTCTAATAATGGCTCTGATCAATATCACAACATTCACTCCTTCTTTTTTCGTCGTTTCGTTTAGGCAATGGCATCAAGGAAACCGTGCTGCATCATGAGTTCTTCCAAACGGTCCTGGGTCATGGGTTTGGGAATAACAAACATCTTATTTTCGTCAATGGCTTTAGCCAAGGCTCGATATTCATTGGCCTGATTGGCTGCCGGGTCAAAATCAATCACTGTCTTTTTATTAATCTCTGCCCGCTGTACCAGGTTGTCGCGCGGTACAAAATGAATAAGTTGCGATCCAAGTTCTTCGGCAAATGCTTGCAATAGGGGTAATTCATTGTCTACTTTCCGGCTGTTGCAAATAATGCCGCCCAATCGAACCTTGCCGGAAGAAGCGTATTTTTGAATGCCTTTGGAAATGTTATTGGCGGCATATAAAGCCATCAATTCGCCTGAGGCGACAATATAGATTTCTTCGGCTTTGCCTTCCCTGATCGGCATGGCAAAGCCGCCGCAAACAACGTCGCCAAGTACGTCGTAGAACACATAATCAAGTTCGTCCGTATAAGCGCCCAGCGATTCCAGCATATTTATGGAGGTAATAATCCCCCGGCCTGCGCAGCCCACCCCGGGCTCCGGTCCACCGGATTCCACACAGCGGGTGCTTTTGAAACCTGTTTTTAAAATATCTTCAAGATCAATATCATCGCCTTCGTCACGCAGTGTGTCAAGCACCGTCTTTTGACAAAGGCCGTTTAAAAGCAATCGCGTCGAGTCAGCTTTTGGGTCACAGCCAACCACCATAATTTTTTTGCCGGCTTCGGCTAATGCCGCAACCGTGTTTTGCGTAGTAGTCGATTTACCAATTCCGCCTTTACCATAAATAGCAACCTGTCTCATTGTAAACTTCCTCCCTATTTTTTAATGAGAATTCCGGCTTGGCGGGTTTATCGGTTGAAAAATGTTAGCATGTAGAATATAATGGACGTAGCATATCAAATAAACCCTTGCCACCCGCTTGGGATTTTGCGATTTGCTGCGGCTTCACGGGTACGACCAATACACGTGAGGCCTTTATTTTGTTTGGAAGACAACCACCCCCCTTACCCTAAAAAAAAGACAAAGCCTACCCCAGTAGGTTACTGTGGTAAGCCTCATTGCTTAAAGAAATCTATTATATTGGGTTAAAACTGTGCCCAGAAACACAAAAAACCATGGACAGAATACTCTGATCCATAGCCTCATCGCTGATAACTATTATCTTGTATACACACTATACCACAGATAAAACCCACCTGCAATAGCTCCAAATAATTTTTGAAAATTAAGTTTTCTACAATTCATGCCGTTCTGTAATTTCCATTGCATTTCCACTAACATCCGGCTATAATTTTAATGAACTGCAATCTACCTTACACGGCAGATTGCAATATTCAAGAATGGAGGCTTTACCTTATGACATCTGCCAATGATGAAGTGCATGAGTTGCTGGCCGCCATTGTATCTTCTCTCAATAACACTCTGTACGATCTTTCCACAGAATGTGAAAGAAATGACAGTAAGGTAACAGCCAAGCGCCTGGAATATTCCCGGCAAAAGGTTATGAGTGCTTGGGAAGTATACAACCAAAAGCGAGCCAGCAAATAACGGGTTATAACAGCCTTAAGTTAAACCGCTAAAGCGTAAAGAAGCTTAATGGGTCATCGTGCCCATTAAGCTTCTTTGTTTTGCTATAACTTGTCAAACACGATATCTTTAACAACTTCTCCCGCAATAATAAGCCCTGCCACTGAAGGTACAAACGAAATGCTGCCGGGTATTTGCCGCCGCGTCGTGCATTTACGTGTTGTCCCTTGCGGACAAATGCAGCCCAGACTACAGCTGGAACTCTCTGTCTCCTTAGGCGTAAGCGGGGGTTCTTTCGAATAAACTACCTTTAAAGAGGGAATCCCTCTCTTTCTTAGTTCCTGACGCATGACCTTGGCCAACGGACACACCGAGGTCTGATAAATATCCGCCACTTCAAACCGGGTTGGGTCCAGCTTATTGCCGGCTCCCATCGAAGAAATAACTGGAATGTTTTTGGCTTTTGCCCTGACAATGAGATCAAGCTTGCCGGTAACCGTGTCAATGGCATCAACAATATAACTATAGTCGTCGGCCAGCAGCCTTTCCGCCGTATCCGGCAGATAGAATTCCTGAAAAACAGTAACTTCTGCCTTAGGGTTTATCTCAAGAATACGTTCACGCATAACCGCTACTTTTGGCTTACCGATTGTCTTTCTGGTTGCATGCAGTTGCCGGTTAATATTAGTCAGGCAAATACAATCATCATCAACCAGCACAAACTTACCTACACCTGAGCGCACCAGGCCTTCCACAACAAATGTGCCCACACCGCCGATACCAAAAACCGCGACCTTGCTTTGCGCTAGTTTTTCTAGGCCCTCTGTGCCAATTAATAATTCTGTCCGGGAAAATTCATGCAGCATCTATTGTCACCCTTTATAGCATTAGTTTGGCATTTTATTAGTGTAACAAAATTCCCCAGACTGGTCAATAACCTTACCACTTACTTGCGGGAAATACGAGGTTTAATGGTTTTACCACACTTCGGGCAAACATGGTTGCCCTCCTGATCGACTTCCATTGTAGCCCCACATTGAACATGCACCAGCATTCTGCCACCTCCTAATTTAATACCACAATAAACAGTATATGATGTTAAAAGAAAATTAGACCGGTGTTAAATATTTTCTTGTGGATTTTTACGGATAAGCCGCTATACTAATGAGCGTTTTTACCATTTACTCGCACCTTGCCTGCAAATTTATAGAAATATTGCTTAATTTTTTCGCCTATTTCTACGATATAAATAATAAGTAACTGTTAAACAGCATCCCGCTTACGCGGTAAAACCATAATGCATTGTCCTTTACTAGTTACCCAGGAAGTTGATCCGGCTGTTGATTGACGAAACATTCCGTAAATGGTATGCTCATCCTCTAGATAAGCGCAGGAGGCGAACAAGAATGGATATTGCCGCACTTGCCACAATGTCCTCACAAATGAATATTAGTACCCAGGCTGATATACTTGTATTAAAAAAAGCTATGGATACGACGACAGAACAAAGCAATGGTCTGCTTCAGCTTATGAATACAGCGTCGCCCGCTGTTTCCCCGCCTAATTTGGGTAATAATATTGATATTTCCGTATAAATAAAAAGCTTCTGAGCACAACTCAGAAGCTTTTTTAGCAAACCATCGGTTTAGAACAAGGAGGTTCTTATGAATAAGGTATATGCGCTTATTGGCCCACCGGCTTCGGGTAAAACCAATATTTTACAGGAACTTGCACATTATGCCATTCCTGAAATGGTTAGCCATACGACCCGTAAGCCAAGACCTGACGAAAAACATGGTGTTCATTATTACTTTGTTAGTAAGGATGAGTTCCAAAAATACGAACTTATCGAGCGCGTAGAATACTCGGGAAATCTCTACGGCCTAAGCAAAACGGAAGTATTGGACAAAGTCAAACGGTGTCCGGTAAGCATGGTAGCTACCGAAACAAACGGGCTCACCCAACTTAAAAAATTATTGGCTAACCGGCTTGAATCGATCTTTATCATGGTTGATTATGACACTGTCATTGCCCGGATGATAAACCGGGGGGATGATAATACACTAATTAACCGTCGTATTGAATATGCCAACCGTACCGGCGAGTTCAACCAATGGAATACGGCCAATTATGTTGTAAAGAATACGGGAGCGTTGGCGGTCGCAGTCCGGCAGGTACTGGCGATTATCGGCAAAGTTACCCTGCCAGATAAAGTAGACTTAGCTTCAGATGGGGTTTTAACCCCATCTGAAGCTAAGTCCCAGGATAAAAGCGTATAGGCCAGACCGGACTTGCGGGATATAAATAAGACTTGGCACAAGCCAAGTCTTATTTATTTGATTTTCGCGATTGCCACGCTCAGTCATTTACCTCAACTTCCAGGGCAAAACGGGGTACCTGCTTGCCAGCCACTTCCACCGTCTCGCAAAACATGGTCTTGGGCCTAACCCATAACCCGTATTTACCGTACAGCGCCCGGTAGACAATCAAGGGTTCCATGGTTTCACTATGGCAAGCCTCACCGATAACCTGATACAAATTTCCTTTATAATGACGGTATATTCCTGGTTTTACTTGTAATTTTCTCTCTTCAGGCATGAGTACCCTCCTTTCGTTAATGCAGGATGGGAGACAGCTTTTTATAAACTAATAAAGTAATTACCGCTACCATTATACCTTTAAGCAGATTAAACGGCACGATAGCAAAGACGATAAATGTTTTGAGGTCAACAATCAGCGGATTGACTGCCCGTCCCATGTTAATAATAGCCTCAGGGGGAAAGTGCAATGCTGATTGATATAACGGGAGAAGAACCCAATAATCGACAGCCGCCGCCACCAACGTCATAATGACTGTTCCGGCAGCAAGGGCTATAACGGCCCCGCTGCGATTTTTCTTATAACGATAAATAAAAGCCGCCGGAACCACAAACCCTGTGCCAACCAAAAAATTGGCGATCTCGCCGATTCCCGCGGTTTGGGTGCTGCTTACATGTAAAATATTTTTTACCAGCACGATCAAACACCCGGCCAGCGGTCCTATGGCAAAAGCACCAATAATAGCCGGTATGTCACTAAAATCCAATTTCAAAAAAGTCGGCATAAAAAGCACGGGAAAGTCCATTAACATTAAAATTGTAGCCGCACTTGCCAAAATAGCGACTCTTGTCATGTAAGCCATCTTACTATGCACGAACTTACTACCCCTCCATTAGAAAAACCGCTAACACCGAAAAAGCAAACTTTCGATTAATGCAGCAATTGTGATTGATCAGCCGTAATATGCAAAGCCTCACCAACAAAACCGGCCAACACTGTTTCCATAACGGTCTCATGTACGGCCATAATATCTTCCATTTCCAAGCCGTGCCGCAGGTTCATATATTCAAATACCTGAGCTAATCCTTCCGAATAAACCTCCTGGGCCTCAGCCGGCAGCTTGCCCCTAAGCACATCATAATAAAGCACCCCATAACGTTTGCTGATATCCTGCAAATGAAGGGCCAGCAAATAACGATAATCATCAATCATATCCATCATGCTAGTTTCTCTCCCTTTTAAATCCATAAGTATCAGAATATCTTCAATCACCAATACAATTTATTATATAGTTCGCAATGAATTGCTAAAATTCCTACATAGTTTTTTCTATTGCCTTAGAAATATAACCTACCATACCGCCCAGCTGGGTGAAAACGACAAAAGCCTCCTGGGCGACATCAGGCTGTGGATGAAACGCTAAATTGCGGCTTATTTGACAAAAAAAGACTGCCCTACAGCTTTTAACTATAGGGCAATATTATTAGCCATTTACGATTTCATGGATTAATAGAACCTTTAACCAGGAAGTAAAAAATTCATCTTTCGTCTCATAACCTCGATCATCGTCACGAAGGAGAACGAAGCTTCCATTGCGCATAAAGCCAACGCTGACGAGTTCATCTGAATCATCATAGAACAAAATAGCATCATGGATGCGTCTTCCCTGATAGTAAAATTTCCTGCCATGATCCTGCCATTTATAAGCATGTAATCCGGGAAAACGCTCACTCAGCCGGCGGTCATAGATCCGTTCCAAACCAGGATTGGCTCGTCCTATTCGATCTCTGTGTTCGTGCCAAGCAAACGGCATTGTCCGCGCCGGTACATATTGTACTCTTTGCCATCTGCCGTTGTTGAAATGGTTCTTTGACCAATCATGGTGCTGCTTGGCGCTAACGCTGGAACCCATTGCCAATACAAAAACCGCAAGAACTAAAAGTACTATTTTCTTCACTGTCTCATCCCTCCTTTTGTAGTAATTTTATCCACGACCTATGACAAAATTGTGACAATCCGCTAGGACTTAAGGTTCAACTTGGTGAATCTATATACACGAGTTTACCGGCGGGTAGTATTATACATACCTTATTCGGCTTTTAATCTCAAATTTATTTTTATAGGAGGAATCGTCTTGAAAAAATACCCTGTTATAACCAAATTGATCTTGCTGCTTATCCTGGTCCTATGTATAGCCTTGCCTGTGCAAGCCGTTTTTTCGGCATACACTAATGTTGACAAAGTAAACATGTTTTCTGAGCCAACCCCTTCCGCTACCGTTGTTGAGGTTTTAAAAATTGGCGATATTGTTAAAGTACTTGATAAATCTGAAGACGGCGAATTCTGGAGAGTAGAACACAAAGGGCATCATGGCTGGATAAAAAGTTACCAGTTAAGTCCAAAAGATCACCGCTATTAGAAGCGGCAGAGTCCTGTCTAAATGCTGCGGCACAACAAGGAAACTTCGATGATAGCAGAGCCAATAGGAGAAAATGCTTGCTATTGATAGCTAAAGGGCCAGGATTGGCCCCGTAACCATGACACAACTAAAAAGCGGCTCTAACTTTGAACAGACTGGCCGGTCAAAGTTAGAACCGCTTTTTTCTTTTTATTACCCATCGATGTGTTACCATCGGTCAGTCCTAAATAAATTATTATACACTACCATTACAATACCGCTAAAGCATAGACCTAAAACACCCAAGGCGCACAACGAAAATAAATAATCAATCATTTTCCACAGCCTCCCATGTTTTAGTTTCCTAATAAAAGGATAACACACTATGTAAAATAATTCCACGGACAAAAGTCCTAATTTTTTAGTATTTATCGCCTATATCGACAAAATCCTACTCTTTATACCGAAATTTGGTAATCACCAATAGCCTTGTATAGTTTAATTTCCATATTTATAGGCAAATTCCATCTCCTGTCATACTTTTGTCACATTTTAATGGTATTCTTTGGGTAAACCGAAAGCATAATCCTTATTTCTTTCATTGGCCGTACTGGACTGCTTCCGGTATGTGGGTGTATACTTTTTTTTATATAACCCAATATGATCTTAAGGGAGGATTCTCTATGAAAAAGAAAATACTAACTATGCTTGCAGGAACTATGTTGGCTACAAGTGTCAGCTTTGCTGCTCCTATAACTGACTTACAGCAAGGTCAAACTTCGATTGGTTACAACCACTATAACTTGTCCCACGATATGGACGACGATAGTTTCTACCTGGAAAGTGCTGTAAGCAATAAATTTATTCTTGGGGCAGAAAGAAATTCCTACGATGGCTTCCATTCCACAGATATTTATGCTCAATACAAGCTGGATCCGAATATCCGCCTCATTGTTGGCAACCGTGACTATAGTTTCGATGGCAGCAAAATGTTTTACGGTATCGGCGGCGTCGCCAACTTAGCTCCTAAACTGGATGGCTATGCTGGGGTGACAACAAGCAGTGTCTTTACAGAGTGGCAAACAGGCCTCAATTACAAACTGGATAACCAATTAGCACTTCATCTTGGCTATAAATCCACTAATTATGATGATGGCCCCACCGACGACGGAATAGGCTTCGGCGCAAGCTATAAGTTCTAAGCTTGTTAAAAATAATCTAGGCTTAAAGACTCAATAACCGATCATAATAAAACTACCAGAAAAAGTCTCTTACCGACTTTGCTGGTAGTTTTTTATTTATAGTATCACCTGTCCGGTAACTCTTTCGCAACTCGCGAATATAGTATATCAACAAAACAAGAGCCGGGGGATGAATATGAAATATGAAGATCTTGACGATATGCTTATTTTCATCATACTGCTCAACTTGCTCGGCAACTTTCTCACTCTGTTCGCCGCTCTATTTCAGCAAAGATGTGATAAAAAGAAAGATCACGAACAGGAAGAATCTAAAGAAAAATTTAAGCGGGAACTTGCTGATTTACATACTCGGATAGCTTCCTTGGAGAAAGAATTAGGCTCTGCCGCAAAAATCAAATATAACCCTAGCCATTGACATTGTCACGCAATTCATCCCGCGTATATGCATCGTCCCTAAGGTTACTCCACTTCTGGTTATTAGCATCCTCCTGGCAAAATTGCAAATACAAATCCGCTACAGCGATGGCTGCCTGCTGCTCACGTATCGTTAAGCCGGCGTTAACGGCGATAGCCGCCATTTCCCTGCCCACGGTTGACACAAGCTCCTGTCGTTTTGACGGTAAAAGCCCAATAATTGCCGGAACTGACTGCGCAAGTTCGATTTGCTTTGCCTTTAAATTCATTAAGCTTCTCCTCCCAAATCACTATATATAACGTACTAAATTTAGTGTAACACTAATTTATTGGAATTTAGTTTACTTAAGCCATCAGACTCTGCTCCCGGCTTCTATATCCGTTATGCCCAATAAAAAAAAATACCCGTGACCGATTTCGGCAACGGGCTGTTTTCAACAGCACTATATATGTATATGTTAACGGAGACGTGCGGAATTTATTGTCCGAGGGGGAGGCCCGCACGTCTTCCGTAGTTTTTTAACTCGTTAAGCTAAGTATAACTATTTATTTTTAGAATTCTTTTAGAAAACTTTAGCAAATGATATAATCAGATCTATATACAGCATGTTAAAGATTTTTTAATAACTCGCAAATTTATTATACGAGGAGTGATTCAAATGGACACAAACTATCGAATCGCTTATAACAAAGGCTGGCAAGACGTCAAACAAAAAGATCCTGTGCAAATCGCTGCCCAGATGGCAGTTACTTATTTACCTGATACCCAGCAATTCATCGTCCCCTTCCTTAACCAAAACTACCTGTTAGATCTAAAGCAAGAAACGATTGCATGCCAAGCGGATGGAAAAACGCCTGAGATTGAAGCGGCAATTTTGCTGCTTCATTACCTGTCTTTCTTTCAGAGCAAGGCAGAAGTGACAAACAAATGGGTAAGCCTTAAAGAAATCCCTCATGGCGGCAGCCTATTTTATCCCGCATTCCATAAAACAGCAATCCATGATTTAATTACTGCGTTTGGCCAGCAACCGCAGCTGTTGCACAAGTGCGCCCCCATCCTGGGCGGACAAGCAGCAACCTTTGGTGATGCCTCCGCTATATTCCAAGTTTTTCCCAAAATACCGTTATGTGTGATTATCTGGGAAGGCGATGAAGAGATTGCCGCCAATGCCACCTTATTATTTGATCCGTCTATCACCTACCTTTTGCATATTGAAAGTGTAATCGGGTTGGGAGGATATCTTGCCAAACGGCTTGTCCGCCTGGCTGTCCCGCAAAAAGCATCTTACATCCAGGCCTGATTAAACAACTTAGCACTTCCTCGGCCACAACAGCAAAGCCACGTCCCTGTTCGCGCGCGCGCCGCCTCAATGGCGGCATTCAAAGCCAACAGGTTTGTCTGGCTGGCAATACCCGCAATAGCATCCACGATCTGCCCGATCTCCTTGGAGCGTTCCCTTAATTTCGCAACTACCTCAGCCGATTTGGTGACAGTTTGTTCGATTTGCGTCATTTGCGCCACTGCCTGATCCACCGACTTATTGCCTTCCTGCGCTTTGCTGGCCGCCTGAATGGATTGTCCCGATATCTCATTGGTATTGGCGGCAACTTGCTGGATACTGGCGGACCTCTGCTCAATCACCGCAGAGGTTCATTAACAGAATTCAACTGTTCTTCGGAGCCTTTTGCCACGTCGGTAATCGAACCCGCAATTTGACCGGCGGCCTGGGCCGACTGATCAGCACTGGCCGTCAGTTCCTCCGAAGCAGCCGCCACTTGTTCGGCCGATTCACTCACCTGTTTCATCATGCCGCGAACACTGCTGCGCATATCGGCTAAAGAATCCGCCAATTGACCGAATTCGTCTCTACTGGCAAAGCTACGCGGTTTATCCCGAAAGTCCCCCGTAGACAGCTCCCGGCTAAAAGCTAACAGTACATTTATCGGGTTGATGATCAGCCTGGAGATATAAAAACCGGTCAGCATTAACAGTAAGCACGCTACCAACTGTATTCCGAGCATCCATCTTTTTGCATGCTCAAAATCCACGTCATTCTGATTGTTTATCTGATCCGCCCTTTTGGTATTATACTCCGCCAGTGCCAATAGCTGCTGATTAAAGGCGTCCAGTTGGGGAACGACTTGCTGCCTATATACCTCATATGCCTCTGTTTTTCGGTTCTGCATTGCCAGTTGAATCAACCCACCCCTGTCTTGTCTATAAGCTTGCAGCAACGTCTTAAGCTTGTTTAAATTTTCAACCTCAAATGAATCCAGTTTTGTTTTTTCATACTCAGACAAGTTGGCATTAAATTTTTCCGCAAGGTTGTCTATATCGGCCTTAAGTTCCCGGTTTCGCTTATCGTCAGCGGTAATAACCAGTTCCAATAAATCAGCCTGAATTGCTTTAACGTAGCTTCTATTCTCATTTAGTGCCGCAATTGGCAGAAGCATATCCGTATACATTCCGGTCATATCCTCGTTGGCTTTCAGCAAATAATGATAGTCACTATAACTGATGATACCCAAGGATAATAACGCAATCAATACCAAAATTCCGAGTTTGAAACTTATTTTGATGTTATTAAGAACTTCATTTCAATATCCTCCTGTTTATTATTTGTCATGACCTCTGGGTAACACTGGCAGCTTTTTATGTTTGGCATGTGCAGCCCTTTCGCATCCCCCATCCCTCCTTTCAGTTATACCCCCGGATAATGAAAAAAAGGCCGACTAGCCCCTTGGGGCTGTCGACCTTTTTCTGACCTGTTAGTTTCAGAACATTGGATCATTGTGCGAGCCTATTAAATTTTTAGTTTTTAATAACATTGAGTGTTGCTTGCTGAAAACAGGCTAATTGACCCGGATTAACTTAACCACAAACTTTTGAAGACATCAAGGTATCGCCGTTTACGGCAAATTCTCCTGACGAAAAAACAAAGGAAATACTGCTATTATTCTCTATGTCAATGATATTTATATTGTTGGTAGTCACACCGTCAGCCAAATAAATTGAGGTAAAGGCTTCATGCAGATTATGTTCGGCAATTCTCTCAACGCATTTGGCATTAGACAGGCTTTTTGCCGCAAATAACCTGTCACCTCTTGATAGCAAGCCTTGTATCAAATAAACCATAAAACCCGGCCTCATCAGTATCGCTTTTGTTCTCTCCGGTCCTCTGCCGGTAAGATAGCGGAGTTTTTTTGCCAGCAAGCCTGCCTGTTGCTCCACTATGCTTTGACCTTCGGTATCAAGCTTACCGAAAGTCGGTTTTTCAAAAATGGTGATAATAAACAATCGATACTGGCCATCCAAATAAATTTATAATCCAAATAAAGAATCGTCTGCCGATATTGTTGTTCAAATTCCCCATAAAAGTATTTTCGGATAATATTTCGAATAAGTGGCCGTGCCTCTGACTCTCTCCGCTGTATTACAGGGGGATAGCCGATTTCCTGAAAAAATTCAGTTTCCCAATAGGGCAGCCAACCGCATCCATAAGCCTGATATTTGCCCTGGTTACTATTGATTTTACTTTTAAAGGAAATAAATGATGTTGGTAACGCAGCTCGTCTAGGCGCCGCTGCGAGGTTTTTATCTCATCTTCTTCCCGAAATATGTTCACAAAGGTTCCACCGTTCAAAATTGAGTTGTATATTTTTAGCTTATTCGCCAAAAGATTACAAATTCCTTTAGGAATAAATATTTTTAATATTGTAAATATTGCTTTTTAAAACGATACTATCTTTTTTCGCAAGATAGTAAATAAAATAGTGCAACAAGGAAAAAATGTTAATTTTTCAGTTTTTGAGCCTTATTATTAATGAGTATTAATAATTTTTTTAAAATTGTTAATTTTGCGGAAGGACTTTTTCTGTTAAGCGCGAATGGTACTACCATACATTATTTGCAAAATTATGTCGAACTCCCTTCGTTTTTATGTTACTATATTCGACAAAAATTAACGTATAATTTTTTCAACGGGCATAAAGTCCATTTTATGCTGCGCCGTCTTTGTAATTTCCTGAAAAATCAGTCTTTTTATTTAAAAGACCAAGGGAACCCTTGATTTTTTTGCATCCCGGCTATCCGGGATAGTACTGGCAAAGGAGGTCAACTATTACATCAGCTGCGAACAATAACTAAGAAGGGGAGTGTTTCAGTAAAAATGAAAAGAAAAGTCATCTGTATGCTCGTATTCTGTATGGTTATGGTTATGGGATTTGCCTCAGCCGCACAAGCTGCTCCCGTCGTAAACTTGGAAAAAGCCAAAAAGATGATTTCCGCCGCTGAGCAAAAGGCACTGAAAATCGGTTGTCCGATGGTCATTACCGTTGTTGACGAAGGCGGAAATATGGTTGCTCAGCATCGCATGGACGGAGCACTGTTAGCCAGTATTGATATTTCTCACGGCAAAGCCTATACTGCAGTGGCTCTCAAAATGTCTACTGAAAAGCTTGCTACTTTAACTCAACCTGGCCAGATGTTGTTTGGAATTAATACGACTGATAAAGGACGAATTGTAATTTTTGGCGGCGGTCTGCCGATTATGGAAAATGGTCAGATAGTCGGCGGAATTGGTGTCAGCGGCGGTTCAGTGGAACAGGATGTTTCTGTTGTAACGGCAGGGCTGGCCGCTTGGTAAAAAACTGAAAAAACATGTAGGAAATACCGGCCTGAGCTTTTTGTGCTCAGGCCATTTATTTTAACTGCTCATTCAACAGCAAGATTCCTTTTTTTATTTCAGCTTCCGCCAAATGCCCATACCCAAGCAATAACTTGTTCAAATGGGCTCCTTTTTGAATACTGTGAACATCAACCGGGGTAATATAAATCCCCTGTTTTTTACAGTGCCTTACAAAGTTCTGATCAAAGTTCATGCCAGGAAACTCTAATACAAGATGCAGGCCTGCCGCGTCTCCCCACACGTACCAGCTTTTATTTACAAGTTCTTTTAAGGATTGAAGCAGCGCCTGCCGGCGCTGCCCATAGAGTTGCCGCATTTGCCGCACATGCCGGTCAAGTCTGCGGGTACGCAGGAATTCAGCAAGAGCAGCTTGTTCAAACAGGGGATTTTGAACATCCGCGTATGTCCGCAGATACCGCCAGCGAAGATGTAACTGCCGTGGCAGAATTACATAGCCAATGCGCAGCGCGGGAAATAGAATTTTGCTGAAGGTGCCCACATAGATAACCCGTTCCGGAGCCATGGAATAGAGCGGAGCAATCGTTGGACCAATATAACGAAATTCGCTGTCATAGTCATCTTCAATTATGTACATATCATTGTTTAGCGCATACCGTAGTAATTCCACCCGGCGGCTGGCGGGAAGAATCCCCCCAAGGGGAAACTGGTGGGAAGGGGTTACATAGGCTGCGCATAAGCCATTCCCTTCAGTAAGACCCTTGGTCTGAAGCCCCTGCCTGTCAACCATAACCGGCCGAATTCTGAATCCTTTTCCCTGAAAAACCCGCAGCATACCGCTATGGCAGGGATCTTCAACCAGTATCTCCCGCCCGCGGCCGTACAGTAACTCTGCCAGTAGATGCAGCGCCTGCGTAGCTCCGGCGGTAATGAAGATATCCTGCGGACAGACGGTGATCCCCCGGCTTCTAAACAGCCATGCCGCAATTTCCTCACGCAGTGCCTTTAAGCCGTCAGGTCCCGTATAACCCCATTGCTCGTACAGGGCATCTTCCGCCGATTTACGCAGCAATCGCAGCCACAAATGTCTGGGAAACCGCCGTAAATCCGGTTGGCCTGTCCGGAAGTTAGCTGTATATTCATTGACAGAACGCATTTTTTCCACGGAGTGTCCGGCTGCCGGCAGATTACCGAGATACAGCCCGTCAGCTACCCGGGTTGCCGAACCCTGCCGGCTCACAGTATAGCCCTCGGCCGCTAACATTTCATAGGCTTCATAAACAGTATTGCGGGAAACGGCTAGCTGTTTTGCCAGTTCACGGGTTGATGGCAATACTTCACCTGACCGGAGATGCCCTTCAGTCATTTGTTTACGTAAGCATTGATAAATCTGGCGGGACAAAGAAACCTCTCCCTGGCGCTGTAGTTCTATTCCCAGCATAAAAGCCTCCAATTGGCCCAATAAAAATAACAAGAAACTGGTTCTACTACCGGGCCACCGTATTTGTTACCATTATATCATAGTTACAAATACTGAAAATTTATTTTGGAGCTGAGGACCATGAACCAGTATGGAGGCCATATATTCTTAATGGGAGCCTTTGCCTTGGCCGGTACGTCCGTAGTGGCCGGCCGGTTAGTCACAACAACATTGGGAACCTTTACAATAGCAGCAGCCAGTTTGTTTTTTGCCTTGCTGGGATTACTGCCTGTCTGTGGCCGGACACTTGCCATAACCTTTCGGAGAATGTCCAAGGGCGACTGGCTGCGCCTAATGATGCAAGCCTTATTTGGCATCTTTTTATTCAGGATGTTTTTATTGCAAGGCCTGCTGCGAACCAGTGCCGGCGAAGCAGGGATACTAACCGGTACAACCCCGGCAGTTACGGTAGTGCTTGCCCGATTACTGTTAAAAGAACCGATCGACAAACTGCGTTTTTGCGGCCTGGTCAGCACGGTTACAGGCATATTGCTCATCCAAGGATTATTTTCTTCCACCCTCCGCTTCTCTGGAGAACATTTTATTGGCAATGTCCTGGTACTGTGCGCAGCCGTATGCGAGTCATTCTTCAATGTAATATCCCGCATGGGCACTATCAAAGCCTCCTTACGGCAAGCGGCGGAACTAAATCCTATCGACCAAACTACGCTTGTCGTCTTGATTGCTTTATTGCTCTGTCTTGGTCCCGCATTATATGAACGGCCTGCTGCCGCATTACAGACACTGGGAATCACCGGCTGGTTGGCCTTAATCTGGTACGGTCTGTTCGTCACTGCGTTGGCTTTTATTCTTTGGTATGCCGGCATCAACCGCTGTGATGCTTCACTGGCAGCAGCCTTTTCCGGCATGATGCCGTTCACTGCCTTACTTTTGTCTATCCTGATACTGCAGGAAGAGCCCGGCTGGCAGCAATGGCTGGGCGGATTTATGATTGTGTCCGGCATGATACTGACCGGCCTGAACCCGGCCAATAGCAAACAAACGTGCAACCATCTACAAGCTAATTAGCAAATAAACGGTGTAGATCAAGGGGCTGTCTCAAAGGAAATTGAATGGTTCCTAAGTTTTTTGGAAAAGCTGGTCATGTTCAAGGCAAATTAGAAGATGTTTCAACCGGAAAGCTTGTTGTTGAAACCACCAATTCTTCCGCCATTTTTTTAAAACCTATACGGTTAGCCAATCTTAATGAATTATTATTCAATAGATCAACCCAATAAATAGGCAATACATTATTTTGGAAACACCATCTTGCAGCTTCCGAAACTACCAATTTACCATATCCTAGATTTCTATATTCCGGTACAGTATTAACAACAATATTACCGCCACTAAAATCAATATTTGATATCTCTGCCCAGGACAATATTCTATTTTCATAAATATATACAAAAACTCGTCCTTTATGTACAAGTTCTTCTATTATATTCCATTTGTTCTCTTTATAGGTTTTACTGTTAGCTTTATTCCCTGAATTCAAAAAGATATTTTTATCATCCTTTGTTAATTGTCTAACTTGATTAGATTGCAAAAATTTCAAGTCATTATCTACTGCTAATCTGGCCATTTTTCTAATGCTATAATTAGCAAATTTATCTTTGAAAAAATCATCTATTTTCTTTATAAGTCCTTCATTTATCCTTTGGTATTTTTCTGTATCAATATACGCTTTAAATTCTTTATACAAATGAGGCGCTATTGAAAAAATCAATTTTTTTCTGTTAACAATAATAAGATGTTGAAAAAAATATCTAGCTAAAGGTTTGTTTCTTTGATCGCACGCATAAATTTTATGATATCCATTTGAGGTATTAACTCCTAAATATTTATTGTAATAGCAAAAAAACTCTTTGGTCAAATGATCATCTCCTATTCAAATCTATCGTTAATAATTTAAGCTCCTATTATAAAGAGCCGCATATACGTTATTTTTAGTTAACAATTCCTTATGAGTCCCCTGCTCAACTACTTTCCCGTCTTTCAACACAAATATTATATCGCATTTTTCTATAGCATTTAATCTATGTGCTATCATAACGGAAATTACATTTTGGGGCAATTTGCAACCAATAAAGATTTACCGGCAGGGTGTTAGTAAGTTACTATATACAACGTGCTAAAGAATTTTGCAGGCGGGTGGTGTGTTGGCAAAAGCGGAAGTCAAACGTCAGTGGTGGAGCGTTGTCAATACATCACCCGCCTGTGCCTGCAAACTTCTTAAATGCGGAATATATAGTACCTTGGCAGATGAAACTCTTTATTGGATTTCCTATAAATTGCTCAAAACGCCGGCCTCGATAACGAGACCGGCGTTTTGGCTAATACAGTAAAGTAGACTTAGCTTCCAGATAAAACTATAGACTATTGATTGCGGCAGCCCGGTTGGCGGCGTCAATTGCCTGACGCGCCATCTCATTAGCTTGAGCGGCCGTATTGAGACTTTGGTCAGGATTATGGAAGCCCATGCTGTTTTCAGCGGCGACAAAATCCCAGTACCATTGTGCTTTGCGCACCAGTTCCCTGGCATTCGCCAGTTCTTCCTGATTGGCATTAGGTACCTCGGAAGCTTTTTTGATAGCCTCATGGGCGCGGGTCACATTTTGACCGGCAGTATGCAAGACCTCAAAGGTATAGTCCTGCGTGGTCTTGACTTGATCCATCAGCCAGTCGCTGCCTTGCGTATGGCAAGTGCCGCACGCCGCATCCAGGTTTTTGAGTGGGCTGGTCATTACGTGCGAACTGTATTTCTGGCCGTCCTGGCGCATATAAGGCATATGGCAGTCGGCACAGGCTACGCCGGCTTTGCCGTGTGTGCCGGTTGACCAGGTTTCGAAATCGGGATGCTGTGCTTTCAGCATCGCCGCTTTGGAATCGGGATGCTGCCAGTCCTGAACAAACCCACCAGGTTTATCGGCATAATAGGCGTACATATCACCAGCCTTCATGCCTTTATCCCAGGGGAATACTACGCGAATTGTGTTAGGCTCAAAAAAGTATTCGGCATGGCATTGGCCGCAGACATAGCTTCTCATGTCCTGGCGGCTCGCCTTGGTTACATTAATGCCTTTGCGCTCCATTGCCTCGATGAATGCCGGGTTGATAACCCGTAAATTCATGGTTTCAGGATCATGGCAATTGGCGCAGCTAATCGAGCCGTGGGACGGCACCTGATCCGCCAGTTGCGCAAAAGGCATCTTGGCATAGCCCCAGCCTGATTCCTGATAAAATTTTTCCAGGTAAGGAGTCTTACAGGTTATGCAGGCTCCCGGCGATTTGGGTCCAATCCGTTTGGTTTCTTTAATATCCTCCATAGCGTAGACATGTCCTCGATCCTCGGTATAGTCCACACTAAAAGGATTACCTTTAAAATTAGTTTTAATTTCTGGCATCATATCGGATTTCTGGACTTTCATACTACCGCCATAGCCTGTCGGCGATGGCTCCATAATGGAGTTTTTCATATAACTTTCATACTGCAATGGATAATATTTCCCCCATACCGCCGGATCATATTCCCCTGCCGGAATTTTTGCTATTTTGACGGTAGATGCGGGCTTGGCAATGCCAATCCTGGTGATAACAAAGCCAAAGAAAATTAGCAGCACACCTAGCAAAGCAATCAACAATTTCTGTGATTTATTCAACCTTTATCCCTCCTTTGCTTTTGTTCATGCCATGGACCAAACCGCGATGGCACTGGGTGCAATCCTGCCCACCGGCCCCCATGCCGGTTTTTTCAACCGTAGACTGGTGACAGCGCAGGCAGTTATCTGCTATATAGCTTTTTCCCTTTGTTGATACCTGGATTGTTGCCGGATAATCTCTCAGTACTTCATGATAAACATCATTCATGCCGGTCTGGGTCTTAGCGGCCAATTTTACCACGATATTGTCATTCGGCAGATGACATTCAGCGCATTCAATCTGTTTGTGGTTTGACGCCTGCCAGGACGTATACGCCTGTTCCATGGAATGGCAGCTTCCACAAAACTGGGGGGTTTCGGCATAAGCATAACCAAAAACTCCAAACAAAATCCCCGCCACTGTGACAGCGCAACCAATAGCCATCAGCTTTAGCGCGTTACGGTTCAAGTACTGACTGGTATCCAACAATATCCCTCCTCTCCTCTTTTTGGTCATAATGATAAGTCCCGGCAGAAGGACATTGACCCCATGACAGTGTCGCAGCGCTTATTCAAAATAGCGCATACTAACTTTTTCTTAATTTCTAAGCGTCATCGCCCACAGCTGCACCACGGCTCCTCTGCTAAATAATTGCCGTCCGAGTAATAATACGCTCTGGCCCGGCAGCCGCCGCAAACGTCATCGTAGCCGCAGCGGCTGCAGCCGCCTGTCAGCGGTTCATACCGGAATTTATGAAAAAGCGGACTTTCTTGCCATAGCAAATGAAAGGCTTTGTGCCGCACATTCCCCGCTTTTAGCGGCAAATACGGGCAAGGCTGTACATCGCCGTTGGGCAATATCACACAATAGGCTGTTCCGGCCAGGCAGCCTTTGGAAAACCGCATTGGAATCTTTTTTTGCTTGGCAATCCGCATGAATTGCGGTGCACAAGTCGGCTTAATCTCGATAGGGACCTCAGCCTGTTTAGCAAGGATGCGTTCCAATAACGCCTCATAGTCAGCCGTCTTAAGGGTAGTCGCTTCGATATCCTTACCGCGTCCGGCAGGCACCAGAAAAAATATATGATGGGCCATCGCCCCCAGCTCAACGGCAAAATCGGTAAGAACAGTAATTTCGTCCCGGTTACGGCTGGTAACGGTCGTATGAATCTGAAAAGGCAGCCCGGCGGCACGGCAGGCCGCCATGCCTTGTAAGGTTTTATCCCAGGCGCCGTCGGCACCGCGAAACCTGTCATGCTGAGCCTTATCCTTACTGTCCAGGCTGATGCCGGCGCAGGCCAGACCGGCTTCCTTTAACTTACCGGCCACCTTAGGAGTGATCAGAATACCGTTAGTCCCCAGTACCGGCCGCATTCCTAAGCTGCGGGCGAAACTGATTAATTGATAAATGTCAGGCCTGAGCAATGGCTCACCGCCACTGAAAATCATAATTTTAAACCCGGCCTTCGCTATTTCCCAGAGAAGTTTTTTGCCTTCAGCGGTATCCAGTTCGTCATTGCGTTTCATGCCGGCATCACGGTAGCAGTGAATACAATTAATGTTGCAGGCCTGCGTCGTATTCCAGGAGATAATCATTGCCTTGCTCCCCTCCAGTCTGCTAAATAACAGGCAGCAATGCCAGAAACGGTAGCGGTACCACAAAGTAGTTTCGTGCAGCCAATCATGTGAATTTCCCCCTTTTTTCTATATGATTAACACCCGCCCATATCGTGCCGACCGTAATAAAAACAGTTCCCAGCCAAACAAGGTTAATGAGCGGCTTGCGGCTGATTTCCACATCGATCCGCGGCTGCTCCGGCGGCGCGGTTAAATCCTTTATACCAACCGTTGCCGTTCCGTCTTTCATGCTTACCGCGGTAAGGCGGAGTTCGTATTGCCCGAATACTTTAAAAGGTGCCGGTATCATTTGCCCGTTGCGTGATAGTAATTCAGGCCTGGCTTCTTCCGTATTGCCGTCCTTAGTAACCGCCAGCAGCGCATAGACGCGAACGTCGCCACCGGTACCGTTGCCGCTCATGCCGTAGCGGATGAACTTGACCGTCAAACCGGCCTCCTGCTTTTGTTCTTCTTTATGCAAGGTCATTTCCTTAGAAGAAATTTCCTCCTGCTGCATAGCTGGCGCTAAGTAAATATCGGCAGCCGCCATACGGTAGATTCCGGGTTCCCGGGCGGCCGGGCGGCCTTCCTTGTTCAGCTTGGTATACGGCTCTAAAACCGTATTGGCTTCCCCGGCCAAGGAAAAGCTCTGGTAAAATCCTTGCCCTTCAGGATCTAACCGTGTTCCCGTATAGGTAAAGTTGGTTCCAAAAACCTCCTGGCTTTCTCCCTGTTGGAAACTTACATAAACAGATTGGCTCGCCAGTGACGAAAAGAGAATGCCGATCAGCGTAATCGCCAGGCCAATATGAGTCAGTCCGGCACCATGGCTCATTTTCTTATTTCTTACTGCTACTATACTGACGACAACAATTGCCGCAGCCAGGCCGACCGTCACCAGGGCAATTAGCTGACGGATTCCGCCCGCAGCCGCAAGCCCCACGGCGATAACGGCAATTCCCGCGATCCACCGGTAACGGGCAAATAACCGGCTGCTGTCTTCGCCCCAGCCGACTAACGAGCCAACCGCCAGCAGCAAGACCAAAGCGGCGGTGAGCGGCAGCGTCGTTGTATTGTAAAAAGCGGTGCTGACATTTTGCGGATTGCCCAGCAGCATGCCCACAAGCGGGGTCGACATGCCGACAAGTACGATAATTCCTAATGCCGTAAAGATAATAGCCGTGGCTGCCAGAAAGAATTCCCGGCTTTTAACAGCCGGATACAACTCTCCCTCAGGCAGGCTGGGCCAGCGAATAATCAGGATACTCAGAGCGCTTACCGCCGTAAGCAGCACAAAACTGGCCAATATTCCGCCTACCCCTTCATCACTATAGGAATGAACTGAAAAATCGCTTAACATGCCGCTGCGTGTAAGGAAGGTGCCATACATCACCAGCACAAACGTAAACAGCGCGGCAAAACCGGCCGGTTTGACAGCGGCTAACCTGACACGCGCCAATAATAACAGGTGAACCATCGCGCCGGTAGCCAGCCAGGGAACCAGGGAAGAATTTTCAACCGGATCCCAGCCCCAGTAACCGCCCCAACCCAGCACTTTATAGGCCCAGAAACCGCCCAAAAATATACCGGCCCCTAAAGCCGCCCAGGCAAACAGCGCCCAGGGCAGCGCCTGGCTAACCCAGTTTTTATGGCGTCCTGTCATAATACCGTCAATAGCGCAGGCAAAAGGCACAGCCAGTCCCGCATAGCCAAGAAACAGCACCGGCGGATGAACCACCATCCAGGGGTCCTGCAATAGCGGATTAAGGCCAAATCCGTCCGCCCGGGGCTCTGCCAGCATCATAAACGGGCTTTTAACCAGCAAAATGGACAGCAGCATGATTTGTATGCCGGCATATACCGCCATGGCGCAAGGCTGTTTTTTTCTGGCTAACACCAAACCGAAACCGACATGGAACAGCGCCCATAACAAAAAAGACCCTTCCTGTCCGGCCCAAAAGGCCGACAGCTTATAAATCAGGCTAAGGTCTCGCGAAGAGTAGCCGAATACGTAAGCAAACTGAAATTGATCGTTTACAATAATATAAAACAGATACAAGGCTGTAATCACGATAAACAAAGCGGACAACCGATAGTAAAACAGCCCCTTGTCCCGGCTACCTGATAACCGCGGTGCTGAGCGGCGGGTCGAGGAGGCCATATGGGCGTTCAAATAACAAAACGTCGCAATGCCTGTTGTCACCAAAGCCATAAATATTGCGGCATAGCCAATCATGAAGGTTTCACGCTCCCCTGATATTTCGATGGACACTTAATCAACAATTTTTCGGCCGTAAACTGACCGTTTTGGAATTTACCCACAGCCACAATGCTAGTGGCCTGACTCAGCCCTTCCGGTTTCGTTCCCTGATAGATGACCGGCACTTCTTCACCGGCTTCGTCTCTTAGTAAAAACATAATCGTCTTGCCGTTCTCCGTCACCGTTATTTTTTCATTGGCAAGCACTCCGCGCACCTGAACCGCTCCGGTTGAGGATTTAGCCTGGGCGAAACTGACATACGGCGTTAATGAAGATTGAAAGGCAATAAAGCTATAGGCGATAAACGCCACGATGACCACCAGTCCAACGATATGCCGCCTCTTCATTGTTTCAAGCCCTCCTCCCCGTCAAGCAGCGCGGCTTCGTACTGACATTGGGAATGAACCCGGCAGCTTAATAGCCACCAGAAAATAGCCGTACAGGCAATCAAGGCAGCAATCAATATGATTAGCATACCCCAGTCCATATCGACCTTAGCGGCACTATTGATGACCGGTGCAGGGTGCAGCGAAAAATAATAACGCGGAATAATAAACACCAAAAAAGGTACGGTGATAAAGGAACAAAGCGAATATACCGCGGCAATGCGGGCCTTCTGTTCCTTATCTTCAATGGCGGAACGCAACGCCAAATACGCTCCGTAAATCAAAAGCAATATAAAAATCGTAGTTTGCCGCGGATCCCAGTTCCAGTACGCACCCCACGTCAGTTTTGCGAAGATGGCGCCACTCACTGTTGCCAGAATACAAAAAACAAAGCCCAGGGATGCGGCCGCCGAACTTTTCCAGTCGTGCTCCGGCTGGCGGGTACGCAGATACTGAAACGCCCAAACAGCGGACAATAAAAAGGCCAACACCGAAACCCACGCCACCGGGATATGGAAAAAGGCAATGCGGACCAAATTCCCCAGTCCCTCGGCCGGTGGTATAATCGTAAGTACGGCGTAAATGACGCCAACCGTCCAAATGCCAATACCCCAGATACTTAGATAACTGCGTTTCACCGGAAAGCCCCCTTTCAGTCGTACCAAAGATAATCGAAAAGAATGGATGTTGCAAATAAAACCGCAATATCATAACCTGCCATAAACACGAAATCCTGTATTCCGGGCAGGATACCGTCAAATACCCGGATAGTAGCCGCAATCACCATCAGAAATTGCGGCAGCAGCAGTGGAAACGTAATAACCGTATACAGCGAACCCTTGCCCCCTGCCCGGCAAATCATAAGCGCAGTCAGTGTAGACACGGTGGCAATGCCGATGTCACCCAAAACCAGCACAAGCCCAAGTTCCGGCCACAAGGATACGGAAAAATTAAGCAATATGATAAACAACGGTAGGACAAGTACAGTTAACGCGATTAACAATAATCCATTGAATATCGTTTTCCCCCAATATACCGCTTGGGCGCCGGCGTACAGCCGGAGGGTAAACAGGGTTCCCGCTTCCTGCTCCTGTACAAATATCCGGGATAAACCGGCCATCGCACAAAAGAACAGGATAATCCATAACAGGGCAGCAGCCAGGGCGGAACTAACCGCCGCACCGGCCAAGCTCATGCTGATACTGGCCAGCGTAGTCAGGGCAAACATTGCCAGAGCGCTAAACGCATACTTGGATCGCAGTTCACACAGCGCATCCTTATGAACCATCGCCCCCATCACACTATGCCAAGGCAATTTTCTGTCTTGCATCGCGAACCTCCTCAAGGTCGTTGGTGGCTATGACAACTGCCGTCTGCCGCGCCAAAGCCTTATCTACCAGCCGTTTTACCAGTTGTTTACCTTCCTCGTCAAGATTGGAGGAGGGTTCATCCAACAGCCAAACAGGAGGTCTTAGCGCTTCTAGCAGCGCAAACTTTAACCGTTGGCGCATTCCGGTTGAATAGGTGCTGATTCGTTCATGCCGGCGCCCGTTTAAGCCCACTGTTTCAAGACAATTCTGTAATTGTTCGTCAGATAACTCCCAGCCGCGGGCCCGCGCCAGGAACTTAAGATTTTCATAGCCGGTCATCGCATTATAAAATATCAATTCCGGTGATATCAGGCCAAAACAGGACATTCGTTGATCAGCGGCAAGCTCCTTGCCAGCCATCCGTACGTTTACTTCACCTGTGCTTGGTCTAAGCAAACCGGCGATTACCTTAATCAGCGTAGATTTGCCGGAACCGTTGGGCCCTGTTACCCCGATGCACTCTCCCGGGCAAATGAGCTGATTGATATCAGCAAATAATTGCCGGCGGCCATATTTTTTGGAAACGCGAATAAGTTCTACAACAACTTCCTGCAATGTCATTCCCCCAGCAAGCCACTGTTACTTTTGTCCTTATGTAAAGAAATGACTTTCACTAAACGAAAGTCTCCTGTTATACCGGTATAATGCCAGCGCTGCTTATCATAAAAAGGCGCCGATGCTTCATTTCTTTCGACCATTATACCGAAAGGTGATTACAGCGATATTAAGCAAATATTACAAATCTATTACATTTTTCTTTTTTGTCCTCTTCACCTCCGCCAGTACCGTTCTTCGAAATGAGCGACTGGTGAATAATTTGATACTTTACACAGCCTGACATCCCTTGGCGTCTTCCCTGTGGCTGACTTCAGTAGTCAACATGACTGTAGGGGTTTCACCTCCTTATAGGTATCCTAGCAACAAAGCCGCCAGTTCCAAGCCTGGCGGCTGATTAATTGTTTCAATTCCCTATAGGTAGCCTAGCAACCCATCTTATTCAACAAAAATTCTCCAAAATATTCAATAATTATAAGGCAAACGGTTCGCCCAAAAGATGCTTTTCTACCAGTTTCTATAATTCCAATCAATCACTTCTATCATCTTTTTATTCTTCAGTAAAACACTTTTTCCTTTCTCCTGCAAAATTAACTCGCCCTTATCCAGGGACTTAGCCGCTCTTTAACTCCCACTTTTAGAAGATTAGTCCATTCTTTGCAGAGTAAAAAAAGGATCCGCCTGCCGGAGGCTTCTGCCGAGCAGCAAACCGCCTGCTACCCCCACCAGGATATAGCCCAGCCAAATGGCAAGAACCACGCCGGCCATCGTTGACCAGGCAGGCCAGGCGAACATGGGCCCGGTCAGGATTGCCAGCCAGGGTCGGCCGACGGTTGCAAGCAATAGGCCTGTCCCCGCACCAAGCACACTCCCCAATCCCAGCAGTAAAACAACCTCCCACACAAACAGCCCGGTCAGGGTTTCCCCCGACGCGCCCAAAGCTTGTAACACCCCCAGCTCCCGCCGTCGATGTTTGAGCAAAAAATGGAACAGTATCCCTGCCAGCGCCAGAGTGATTATTCCCACTTGTCCGGCTCCCAAATACAAAATTCCGGCAATCCGGTACAAATGCTGAGCCAGATTACGATTGACATCAATGCCTGACATAACCTCCACTCCCGAAATCTCGGCAAAAATTTGCGCCGCCAGAGCATCCGGATTCACTTCCGGACGGGTTTTAACTGCCACTAGTGAAATCATATTGGTGGGAAATTTCGCCGGGTACAGAGGGGAATCCCTTACGATTTTGTACGCCGTTTCCATCGGCATAAACACAGCCGCATCCAATCCGGTACCCGATGCTTCCAAGGTGCCGACTACTTTAAAAGGCATCCCGTAAAAATTTTGAATGCTTCCTTCCCGGGGCAGATCGGTAATCGATATTTCCTTGGCTAGTTTGGCTCCCATGATCAGACTTGAGCGGGTCACGGTGATCTCTTTATGGACTGCCAGCCAGGGGGCAACCACAAAGTCGGTTTCGGGCTTGTACCCAATAATAGGCATTGCCGGAATGTTCTGCCCGGAATCAATATATTCCAGGAGAATCTGAGGCGAAGTGGTCATCACGCCGGGAAGGCGCGCCACTTTCTCCTCAACTTGGGCATCCATATAGAAGGTAGTCGGCAATCCGAGCCAAAAACATTCTTCTGCCAATTGTTTGGTTCCGGCCGGCAGCACAAACAAGTCGGCTCCGCTTCGCCGCTGAACGATGTTCAACGTGTCGCCAAGCCCGGTGGTGACAAGCATTGCCAGATAGACGGCATGAGAGGACAAGAAAACCGAAAACAAAATCACCAGACTGATCAGCGGTTTGCCCCTCAAACCTTTGCAAGCCAGCACCGCTATATTTCTCAGCATACGACCAGCCTCCACTCCTACTTGTATCCTTTTTGCATCAGTAACGCCGGCTCAAAGCGCAGGACCAGCCAAGCGGGAATCAGCGCCAGCAAAAGACACAGGATACAAACTAACGCCAATGTCCCTCCCCCAATCCAGGCTGCGCTCGGAAAATTCAATTCCGGTAATTGCTGGAAACTGGCGAAATGGTTTGCCAGGAGTATGCCGGCAATTAACCCCGGGGTTCCTCCCCCCAAGGCCAAAAGCAGCCCTTCCAGAGCAGTCAGCTTAATCAGTTCTGCTTTGGTGGCGCCTAATGACAGCATAATACCCCACTCCCGCATCCGCTCCCAGACATTAATAATGAAGAGTGTTCCGGTTAACAGCAAAGTGGCGGTCATCACGAAAATAATAACCAGGGTAAAGAGCGTACCTTGGGACAGCTGCCTTAAACTGCCGCCGACGGCTCCGGTAAATTCCCCTTTGCCAACAGCTTGTAAGGGTTGAAAACGAATGTTCAGATCAGCAGTCAATTCACGGAGGTAGCCGCTATTTTCACCACGCAGCAACAACCAGGAAACTGCATCTGCCGGTGACAGGGGACGGAATTCCCGGGCTACCCCCAAGTCCAGATAAACGGTATTGTCCATGTCTGTTCCCGTTTTATCCAGGACCCCGCCATTGCGAAAAGTCCGTTGCTCAATTGTAACCATCTCGCCCGGTTCTCCCAAGGCCTTATTGGCATTGCACCCCAGAATCACATGATTCCGGTTCCAGAACCGTTGTGGGTTTCGTCCGGTTCGCAGCCAGGGAGTTACGATAAAGTCACTGGCTGGATCAAAGCCAACCAGCTTCAGCCGCTGATTGCCCGCCTGAAGCTCTTTGGCAAACAGTTGAGGTGTTATAGCGGCAATGCCATCCAAAATTTTAGGGTCGCCAGTGTAAACTTGAAGCAACGGAAATACCGTTTCCCGGGGAATGGCATAATCCAGCTGGCCCTCGGGATAAGCGGCACCCTGGGAAACGATGATGACATCAGGGCCCATTCTCTCCCGGTCCCTCACAACACCAGCGCTTATGGTCTGACTGACAAGCCAGGCAGTCGCAATGGTGGCTGCCGAAAAGAAAACTGCCGCCAGAATAACGCCATAATGGGTTTTTCTGGCTCTCAGCGCAGCCCAAATCAGCCGCAACATGGGCATTCCTCCTGTAAAGATTAACCTTCTGCAGCGCTGCCTGTCGGCGGAACCCCGGCGGAACCCCGCGGGTGTAACGTTTTACCCTTGAGTTCTAAGGCCCGGGTTGCCAAGGCAAGCTGTCCGGCAGCATGCGTAACCAGGATGATGGTAGTCCCTGCTTTGTTCAACTCTGACAGCAGGCCAAGCATGTGTTGTTCGGTTTCTTTATCCAGATCCGCCGTAGGCTCATCAGCAAAAATATAAGGCGGCTCCAACATCAATGCCCTGGCCAGGCCGGCCCGCCGCTGCTGTCCCCCGGACAACTGAGCCGGGAACAGACTCGCTTTTTCTTTTAAGCCAGTCTGTTGCAACAGCTTCAGCGCCCTTTCGCGGTCCTGACTTCCCACCCGCCGGCCTGTGAGCGCCACAGGCAGCAATATATTGTCAAGTATGTTAAGCGCCGGCAGCAAACTAGGGTTTTGGAAAATAAACCCGAATTGTTCCGCCCGTAATTTTGCCCGGCTGCGATCATCCAAAGAGTAGATATCGCGACCCTCCACCCATATTTTTCCCTGGCTGGGTTTGAGCAGGCCGCCGAGAATATGGAGCAAGGTGCTTTTTCCTTCTCCCGAACAACCGGCAATCACCAGAAACTCGCCAGGCTGTATCATTCCGTCGACTCCGTCCAAGACTTCAATCGTCCCTCCGGGCGTCATAAAGCATTGGCTTACTTTTTCGATTATAATCAAGCGACTTCTCCTCTCCAAATTGCATCACCGCCTTTGTTTGCCGGCTATTGTGCAAAACAGCAAAGCTTCTATTCACCGCTGCGAATGGCTTCATAAGGTTCCAGCCGAATGGTTGAAAGAGCCGGATACAGGGCGGCCAAAACCCCGATTATTAAAGCAACGAGAGAAGTTCCCAGAATCCTCGCCAAAATATAGCCGGGTTCCGGAGACAAAGTCAAAGTCAACAAGGGAACCATGCCCGCCAGAGACAACAGGAGAATGATAACTGCCAAGACCACGCCGGTCAGAATTCCAAGGCAACAAAGAACCAGGGCCTCACCTAAAATCAGACGCAATATAAACGTTCTTTTGGCTCCCATGGCTTGTAGAAGCCCAAACTCCCGCCTGCGTTCATACATCATCAAGCTAAACACGGCACCCATGGTCAACATAGAGCCGGCAATGACAAACAACGCCGCCGCACTGAATCCCCTTCCGGCCAGCAGTCCGTGCAATTGATCATTTATCGTTTTTAACATCTCTGTACGGGTAAGAACCTCTGTATTGGGGAGGTTAGTCTCAAGTTTATTGGCCATGATGTCTAAAGATGTGCCTGGTTTCAACTGAACCAAAATCCAGGATACTTCCTCCAGTTTGTCCATTAATAAAGGCACGAAAATTGTCTGGTCCATGAAGGAACCGGTTTCGGCCAGCCGGCCGGCAGGCTTATAATTTTTGCCGCCAATATGGATGTCACCGCTCTTTCCCGGTTCCACATTGCTGCCCAGCAACGCTTCATCGGTTGCGGGCGAGTCCTTATGCTTTGTTTTCTGCAGCCAAGGCTGAACCATGAAGTCTGTGCCGGGATCAAAGCCAATAACCCGGATATGGGCAGTTCCCAAAGGAATGGCGCCTAAACAGGACTGGACGGAAATTTTTTCAACTTCCGGGAATGATTGAAGCTGTTTGATAATAGCCATTGGGAGCTTTCCCTGAGCAGGCGGTCCCTTGGCGACATAAATGTGGCCGCTTGCCTTGGTGCCTGGCTGTACCAGGGCCATATCCGGCCCCAGCAATTGGCTGTTATGCTGAACGCCTAGCTGGATACTGCGGGATACGAACAGGGTCAGCAACACCGTAGTCACAGCCAGGGTTACGGCGAACACAATAATAAAGTTATAAGAAACACGCCCTCGTACGTTTTCCAGAAGCAAATGCCACATGCTGTTTCCCGCCTTTCGGCTCTTTTTGTTACCAAACAGACTGATTGCCGTCGGCTGACTTTCTTTTTTTCTTACGCCATAACCCAATGCCGATTAAAGTCAATAGACATCCCACCCCAGCCAGGCCGTAAATGAGCCAGGGCGTACTCCTTTGCCCTTTCAGCAAATCTAATACCTGGGTGTCGGTATAAGACAATATTCCATACGTAGTACCGGCCAGAACAGTAGGCATCCGATCAGGCACGATATGTACTTTGTGCACAAAAGCATTGTCTAAACCGGCATTGATATCAGTCCAGTTTTCTCCCCCGTCAACGCTGCGGAAGGCTCCCCCCCAGGCGCCGGCATAGAGTACACCGGGGTGTTGCGGGTTGCCGGCCAACGAAAATACGGTCACACCCACCAGGTTGGTCCCATGCCAAGTACGCCCTCCATCCACAGTCTGATAAACCCCGCCCACCGCTTCGCCTACATACAGATCGGTCGGCGTAGCCGGATGATAGGACCCGGCCAGCACCCGATCCGGATTTTCCGGGTCAATATAAAGGGTTAAAATACTCAGACTGCTTAACCCCTGGTTAATATCTTTCCAGGAAACGCCCCCGTTGCCGCTTTTAAATACGCCTGAACCGCCTGTACCGGCAAACAGATACTGAGGATTTTTCGGGTCAATAACGATGGTGTTAACGTTTGTGGCCCTTCTAAACCCGGATGACATATGCCATGCTTTGCCGCCATTGGTACTCAGAACCACGCCCCCTTGAATACCGGCGTAAATCAGATTTGAATCCTTGGGACTGACGGTGATGCAGCGTACATACAAATTGGGCAACCCTTCATTGATGGCCTGCCAGGTAACGCCACCGTCCATGCTTTGAAAAATGCCCAATCCGTCATATCCCGCATACAGCACCTTGCTGTTGAAAGGATTGACAGCCACACAACTGGGCGGTTGTTCCCCAGGCAAACCCTGATTAAGCGGCGACCAGCCGGCCCCGTTGTCGGAACTTTTCAGCACGCCCCGGGAAGTGGCGGCATAAAGAGTGGACGGGCGCACCGGATCACTGACTATAGATATCACATGCGTCTTGTCAAGCGCGAGCTTATGCCAAACATCTTCACCCGCCCACCCGGTGGCGGCATGCATCAGCAACAATCCTGCGACCAGAAAAACAGTTACAATTCTTCTTCCCATGAGGTTTTCTCTCCTATCCCTTCGTTACGGGCAGACAATTTTCCACTCTCGCTTTTCCCGGATCAAATCCATGCTGGTATTTGAACTGTAAGGACCAAATTCCAACGGAATGAAAATGTGCAGGTTGACTACGGCTTTGTTGTTGTCAATTGTTTCTCCCTGCACTTGCAGCGTCATCTCCGGCGAGTACATACTGACCCGGTCGATAAATTGATTAAAAGAGTCATGGTAATGCTGGCGGCTCACCATCTGGTAGGCCTTTTGATAATCGCCCTTTTGTACTGCCGCAAAATACTGTTCAATCACTTGCCCCGGAGTTAAGTCCGGGGGGTTGATGTTTTCGTAATAGTAGAATCCCCCGCCTGCCGCCAGCCCGAGGAAGACCAGCAGCGCCAATGCGCTCAAAACCGTCTTTTTTACCATATCGCCGCCTTCCTTCCTTCTCACAGGTGGTGCATCGCTTTTGTCCGGAATTCTTCCGCTGCGAAAGGAACCAGTTTACAGTTTTTTATCGTATATGCCTGACCGACACCAATGTACTTTAAAGCATGGGTAACCATGATAACCGTAACACCCTGGCGATTGATCCTTTGAAACAGTTCCATAACCTCTGCTTCTGTTTTTTCATCAAGGTCGCCGGTCGGCTCATCGGTCAGTATGATGGCAGGTCTGTTAATCAGAGCGCGGGCAACCGCCACCCGGCGCTGTTGTCCGCCGGAAAGCTGAAACGGATAATTATTGCTTTTATCGGCCATCCCGACCATTGTCAATAATTCCATGGCATAATCTCTGTCTTGCGGCAGCGGATTCCTATCGCCAAAGGCAATAGGCAACAAGATATTGTCAAGGATTCGCAAGGTAGGCACCAGACTGGGAAACTGAAACACAAATCCCAGCCTTTGATTCCGCAACCTGGCCAACTGCGGTTCAGGAAGCTGCCAAATATCTGTTCCGCCGATCAGGACCCTGCCGGCATCAGGCTTTGTCAAACCGCCGATAATGCTGAGCAAAGTCGTTTTCCCGCCCCCTGACCGGCCGGTTAAAACCATAAATTCTCCCTCGTTGATTTGCCAGTCGATCCTGTCAAGTACGGTGAGGTCTTGGTACTGTTTTATAACGGCTTCCACACGGATCATCCGCTAATTCCCCCTTCGAATGGCGTCATATGGTTCAAGACGGCTGATTGAGAAGGCAGCGTACAGCCCGCCTATGACCCCGGCCAGCAGGGAACCCGTCAGCGCGACCGCCGCCACTGCCAAAAAGTACGGATTGCCCGGCCAGGTATATAAATTACCGATGAAGGCAGTAAGGATATCACGGCCAAAATAAACAGCGAGATAACCAATAGTCACGCCCATTAAGCCGCCGGTCCCCGCAATAAGAATTGCCTCCAGGAGAATGAGCCGAAAGATCATGTTCCGGCTGGCCCCCATAGCGCCAAAAAGTCCAAATTCCCGCATACGTTGGCGTACCGAAAGGGTAAAAAGAATACCTACCAGGATGACAGCCAGTAAGGTCAGGGCCAAGCCGATGACATACACAATATCGGCTAATCCCTGTAATTGCCGGCTAAGCGAACGGGTTAACTGCCCGGCGGTCAATGGTTCCACACCTGGAATGGACTGCCGGATATCCTGGGCAACAGTTTCCGGGTCAAAGCCATCCTCCAGTTTTATCATGATCGTGGAGATCTGATCTTTTTGCACCGGAACCGGATAAAGCGGCGAGTCCTGAATCATCTGATACGCAACGTTCATATTGATAAAGACGGTGTAATCGGTCCCCAGCCCGGTGGGTTCCAAAATACTCGCCACGGAAAAAGGCTTTCCCATGAATACCAGGCGCATGCCGATGGCCTGACTGGGGATGCCGACTACAGCCGAGATTACCTTGGCGCCCACGATAATTTGATTATCTTTTAATGGTTCCCCGCTTTTTTGTAAAAGCCAGGGCGTAACGGTAAAATCCCTTTGGGAATCAATACCCACCAAAGCCACCTGAGCCACGCAACAGGGAGCATCCAGGCTGCGCAGATACACTTGCGGGCTGGTCAACTTGACCCCCCGGATCCTGCCAACCTGGTTTTCCAGCACCCGGGGCATGTAAAAGGCGGTAGGATTTCCGGAGATAATGGCCGATTCGGCCTCTTGCCTGGCCTCGCTCGGAACCACAACCAGATCGGCGCCGAGGCGTTCCCGGGCAGTCTCAATGGTATATTGAATCCCTTTGGACAGTACCGCTGCCAAAAAAAGTGTGCTGCATGCCAGGGCAATACTCATGATCATGATCCAGGTGCGGAATTTTTTCCGTTTAAAACCTTGTTTGGCAAGATAAAAGGTTTTCCGTAGCATTGCTCAACAACCTTTTCCTTCAATTTATTATTTTTCCCGGTATTAAGGCTTGGCCTGTTGGTTCTTGGAGTTTACCAGGCGGGAGGATCGGCATCCATCATCCAAAAATATTGAGGATACTGGTAATGAACCGCCAGCCATTTGTTGTCATAAATCAGGTAGAACTCGTTAATTTTTTCCGGGGCACTGGCAAAGGTATTGCCGAAGCCTTTTTTGTGGCAGGCATTACAACCCCACAGAGGAGTAGTGCTGCATGTGTGAAACGAAAAAACCGTCAATGCCAGAAAGATGCTCAGGCTGACCGCAATAATACTTCTCTTTAGCCACAGTTTGCGAGTAGTCCCCCAATCCATAAACGGCAGCAGGATAAGTCCCACCGTGATAGTTACAGGCAGCCAGAATACGCCGATTATCTCCATACGATCCCGGAAGTAACGGGTGACTTGGAAGAGCATCATGAAAAGCCAATCAGGCTGGGGAACCGGGGAAGTAAAAACCGGATCAGCAGGATCCTGCTTTTGCAGGCCGAACAGGGACAGACAGAGAAGTACTAAAGCAGTAACGCCAATCGCAATAGCATGGAAGATGGCATGTTTGGGCCAAAAAGGGCTTGATTTTAGAGGGTCCGGGTTTTGTTTTACCATGTTTTTCTGTCCTCCTCACATTGGTTTGGCGACACCTTGCCGGCGTACCATAAAAAAATGACCAGCCAGGAAACAGCCGCTGAGCAGGGGCAGGACAAATACATGAATGGCGAACCAGCGTCCCACCGGCACAATGCCGTTAACAGTTTCCATGAACAAGAGCCATCTGAGAGCCCCGGCGAATAGAGGTAATTGATCAAGCCAGTTCAAAATGGTAAGCGCGATCCAATAGGCCCGGAAATCCCAAGGCAAGAGATAGCCGGTGACTACAAAAGCCATGGTTAAGAGCAAGAGAACAATTCCTGTCACCCAGTTCAGCTCCCGCGGGGGCCTATAGGCACCATGACAGATAATGCGCAGCATGTGAAAACTCATAAACAATACCATCAGCAGTGCTCCCCAGCGATGGAGGGCCCGGGCGAAATGGCCCATGCGGGCTTCTGCTTCAATGAATTCAATGCTGTTCCATGCTCCCAGGGGCGAAGGATCGAAAAACATGCTCATGTACGCGCCGGACAATACTTGGAACAAAAATACCGTAAACGTAATCCCGCCGAAACAATAAAGCCAATTGACCCAATTGGGCACCGGCTTGAAAAATTGAGTGGCAAAAGATTGCAAACCCAGCCGCTCGTCCAGCCAACCATAAATTTTTTGCCCGAATCCCAATACCGTCACTACAGAATTCCTCCTTCTCGCCCGTTGCAAAAAAGGGGGGAATCCCCCTCTTGCAACCGAACGGGCGATCAACCTCATTCCTCTACGATGAACCAGCCGCGCATTTCGAGATGCAGCGGTCCACAGAAGTAGGAGCAGAACATAGCAAATTTACCGGCCTTATCGGCTGGAAATTCAAAGACTACCGACTTTCCTTGCGGCACCCCCCAGTTGGTTTGCAAGCCGTACTCATTTATGATGAAACCATGGACAGGAGCCGGATCATTAGTCAGACCTGTAGCCTTATCAATGTTAGTTAGGATGAAACGCACGCGATCACCCTTTTTGACAGTAACCGTTTCCGGTTTGAAGCCATAACTGAACTCTTGAAGGCGAACCTCGACCACTCCTTCGTCTGTTCTGGTAATGCCGGGAACCCCCGTATCTTCAGGAATAAGCTGAGCCTTTACACTCGGGTCGCGGTGAAGCGGCCAGAGTGAGCCATGGCCTCCTGGCGGCAGCTCGGCATGCAGATACCCTTTTACTGCGTCCGCCGTTATAATTTTGGCGTTATGCGGTTCGGGAACGGTAGGCGCCCGCCCGATCAGTTGATCGGTAGCCAAATCAATCAATTCCACGTTGGTGGGGTCTTGGTTTGAAATAGCGCCGGCAAACAACCCGGTGGAAAATTTATTGTAAACAGTCACGTATTTACTGTCAGGAGTAATTTGCAGATGACCGGGACGGAAATGGACGGGAATCTTTTTGACCATCTCCATCTTTTCCAGGTCGATTTTGGCAAGAGCGTTATCCACGAATAAGGTGGCGTAGGCCCATTTGCCATCATTGGTAACTACCGTGTGCAGCGGTCCGGGAGCCGGACTCTTGTTGAAACCGGACACAGGCGCAGTCAGATCAATGTTTTTGATGACTTCCATCTTGGCAATATCAATGACCGGAATGTTACCGGAAAGTTTACCGGCAACCAAAGCGTATTTACCGTCGATGGTCAAATCCATCCCGTGTGGGTTTTTTCCGGCGGGAATAAAATTGACCCGTTTAAAGCTGTCCACTTCAATAACATGGACGCCGGAACGATAGTAATCAGTGGCCAGGCAATACTTGCCGTCATGGGTCACCACAGGATAGTCCGGGGCCGATTCCTGGCCATCGGAGACGTCAATTACCTCCACTTTACCGCTGGCTATGTCAATCTTGGCCATTTTACCGGACAATTCGCCTGTGGCGAAAAGAGTTTTTCCGTCAGGAGTAAGGGCGATGTGGTGCGGCCCAAAAGGAGCGGGAATATTGATCTTACGGATAAGCTCCTGAGTGGAAATATCCACGATTCCCACCGACGAATCACCTTTGTCGTTTAAATAAACGTATTTACCGTCAGGAGTTCCGTTGGTACCCGGTTTGTTGGAACCGGAAAAGACAGGTTCGTGGGTATCCACCCCGACAGGAATCAGTTTAAGGGTCTGCAAACTGGGTACGCCGATAACCTGCATGGCTCCCGAAACCCCGCCGGAAGCAAACGCAATATATTGGTCTTTGGCGGTTAAATTCCCGGAGCTTGGGCCGAAATTACCCGCATCGCCGGTGGACCCGCCTGCCTGAGATTTACTGTCCGTTGGTTTTGAGCCTCCACCGGAACATCCTGCTAATGTAGCAAGTACGGCCGCAATGGCCAGTAAACCGGCTGCGGTTTTCCACATATTTTTTTTCATGTGAATTATGTCCTCCTTTTTCTGTTGAGAACAACCGGAACACTTTTGTCTCGTAATCTGTTCCCCCTTTCCCCGCCCTCCTTTCCTGCAGATTTTGGGAGTCCCTATATTTCCTGCCTGTAATCACCCCCTTTTCAGTAAAAACGTTATGGTAATTGGCGACAACTTATTTTTTCTTTTGCGACAGGTAGGCGGAAACAGCATGGCGTTCATCGTCGCTGAGAGGAATAACAGACATCATGCTTGTCTGACTTACGGTAGTCGGTTCCAGAATGATCTGCTCAATATTGGCACGACTGCGGCGGGCGCCGATTTGACTCAGATCGCCGGCCATAAAACCGCCCTTGCCGTTCATCTGATGACACTGCAGGCAGAAGGTCTCAAATAACCGCTTGCCTTCCGCCACTTGCATTTCGGTGATGGGCGGCAAATCCATTTTGGCCGGTGCATGCCGGACATCTTCTACCAACGCCAGCCCGGTTAGCACTACGACGGAAAAGACGCCGAGAATGCCGGCGGCAACCACCTTGGGCCGCTTTCTTAAACCGGTGGCGTCGCCTTTGTCCAGAAAAGGCAGTGCCACCAAGGCTGCCAAAACAATTGTCGGTACAATGACGATTCCTACCACTGCCAAAGAGCCTTCAAAATACTTGAGTAATTGAAAGAGAAACAAAAAGTACCACTCCGGCCTGGGCACGTAGCTGGTGTCACTAGGGTCTGCCATATCTTCCAGAGGAACTTGCCAAAGGAAGGAAATGCTCACGACGGCAAGGAGAACAAAAAGGGACACGACGGCTTCCACAAATAAATGATGGGGATAAAAGTCGTACCGCAACTCCTCCTGCCTGCCGGAAGGCTGTAGTGTATGTATGGGGTTCATTACGCGTCCTCCTTTTTGATTAAAGCGGTCGGGAAATGCCCTGGCGGCGCAGCATGAAGAAATGAACGGCCAGGAAGATAATCAGGAAAGCCGGCAAGAACATGACATGGATGGCAAAAAAACGGGATAAAGTCAAGGTTCCCACCTCCGAGCCGCCGCGCAGAACGCTTGCCAGGAAATCGCCTACAAGGGGAACAGAAGCGGCCACATTCACGCCAACTGCCGTGGCCCAGTACGCTTTTTGATCCCAAGGCAGGAGATAACCGGTAAAGCCAAATCCCATGATAGCGGTAAAGAGGACAAGCCCGGCTATCCAGTTCAGTTCCCGGGGATTTTTGTATGAACCGGTGAAATAAACCCGCAACATATGCAGGAAAACCATTAATACGGTGGCGCTGGCACCAACCCGGTGAATTCCCCGGACCAGATTACCGAACAGCACTTCGTTTTGAATGTAATTCACGCTTTGATAAGCATGATCCGGGGACGGAACATAATAAAGCATCAGAAACATACCGGTGAGAACCTCAAGAACAATCAGAAGAAAGCTGACTCCGCCGAAGCAGTAGACAAAAGCCGAGGGGCTTTTAAAGACATTAACGTGATCAGGTATCGGATGATCCGCTACCGCTCCGATTAACGGACTAAGGTTCAGGCGCTCATCAAGGAATCGGTAAATGCGTCCCAATTTTACGCCTCCCTTACATAGATCTTGTTTTGTTCAACCTTGGCGACCAATTGGGGCAACGGTTTGGGAGGAGGCCCGCCCGTCACCTTGCCTTCCGCATCAAACGCTCCCCCATGGCAGGGGCAAACAAATTGTTTGGCCGGCGCATCCCATGCGACAGCGCAACCCAAGTGAGTGCAGATGTTGGAAAGCACGATTGGCGTGCCGTCTGCTTTTCGCAGGATAAAAGCAGTTTTATTTGCCTCCACGGTTCTCCAGCCGTCTTTGCGGGTATAACTGTAGGCTACTTGCAAGGGTTCGCCGTCCTTGAGCTGATCTACATCGGCGATGGAAATCCAGGTTTCTTCCCCTTTTTTGGTGATGGGAGAAATAGCGAAACCGGCAAGAGGAATCCCCAACCCCGCGGCAAAAACACCGATAACGGCCATGATCCCGTTGGCGAAAAATTTTCGCCTGGATAATACTTTTCCCATTGCTGGTGATGTCAACAAAATGCCCTCCTTTCAAAAATGGAAATAGTTCTGCAGTTCACTTTTAGTTAAATGCAAATATTATGCCAATAGGCACGAAAAAAAAACACCGGCCGCCGCCGGTCGCATTCCTCTGAATTTTCAGGCCTTTTCCAGAGCGACTGGGCCTCCTGCAGCAGCTCCTGAAAAAATGTGAAATGGGACACGATTGCCTCAAATGAGGCATTTGTGTCCCATGTTTATGAAATCCGAGGTATTGTTTCTATTTTACCAGATTATATTTCTTCATCATGCGTTGGATCGTTTTGCGGTCGATGCCAGCCGCCGCGGCTGCTCTGCTTACATTGGACCGGTACCGTTCCAGCAAGGCTTGCAAATAGCTTCGTTCAAAGGCTTCCACCATCTGGGCCTTGGCGTCAAGAAAGGGAACAGACAACAACTCCTCCGCCCCCTGCACCCTGTTCAAACCAGGGTCGCTCGTTCCCTGACTAATAGGACCGGGCAGATCCATAAGCGTAATGTACTCCCCTTCAGCCAGGACAGCAGCCCGCACGATCATATTTTTTAATTCCCGAACATTGCCGGGCCAAGAATAGCTTTCCAAAGCGTGCATAGCTTCTCGGGAAAAGCCGCTGATTTTTTTGGAAGATTTTTCATTGAACCGGGCGAGGAAATGATGGGTCAATAAGGGTATGTCGCCGGTACGCTCCCGTAAGGGCGGCAAAGTCATGGTAATCACATTCAAGCGATAGTATAAATCCTCCCGGAAACGTTTTTCCTGGATAGCTGTTGGCAGATCCCGGTTCGTGGCTGACAGAATCCGGATATCCACCTGGATAAACCGGGTTCCTCCCAGCCTGCGGAAAGAACGTTCCTCCAACACCCGCAAAAGTTTTGCCTGCAGGTGAAGATCCAATTCTCCCAACTCATCCAGAAAGAGTGTACCGCCATGGGCCATTTCCAAGAGCCCTGGCTTGGCTTGAACCGCGCCGGTAAAGGCCCCTTTTTCATATCCAAACAGTTCACTTTCCAACAGGTCATGAGGCATAGCCGCGCAGTCTACAGGAATAAAAGGCTGGGAACAGCGGAGACTATTTTCATGCAGACTCCTGGCAAAAACCTCCTTGCCGGTTCCGCTCTCGCCCAAAATGAGTACATTCAGGTCGGTGGGCGCCACCTTTTTGACCATTTTGAACAGTTTCATCAGGGCCGGACTGTTGCCGATCACCTGTTCCGAGCGGGTCAAAGCTTCTACCTGGCAGCGAAGCCGCCGGTTTTCCTCAGTTAACCGCTTTTGTGTCAACGCCCGTTTTACCACAACCCGCAATTGTTCCCCGGAAAAAGGCTTGGCAATAAAATCAAAGGCCCCTCCCTGAATCGCCGCAACGGCGGCAGGAATGGTAGCATAGCCGGTAACGATCAAAACGAGAATGCCGGGATCATAATCCTGTACAGCCGTCAATACGTCCATACCGCTGAATTCAGGCATGCTCAAGTCGGTCAACACGACGGCCGGCTTCTTTTCTTTGATGATCTGTACACCCTGCTCCCCATCAAAAGCAGTTAAACATTCCAATCCCAGCGGCTTTAGCAGCCGGGCACAACCCCGGGCCATTTCCGGTTCATCGTCAATAATCAGAATGGAATCCATCGCAATTATCCCCTAGAGTTTCGATTTGCTCGGTAAAAGAACGGCAAAAGTGCTTCCCTGCCCTTTTTCACTAAATACCTGGATCTGTCCGCCATGCTGCTGGATGATGCTATAACTGATCGACAGTCCCAACCCCGTCCCCCGGCCCCGTTCCTTTGTCGTAAAAAATGGTTCAAAAATCTGATCCTGGAGATTTTCGGGAATGCCGCAGCCTGTATCCTGAATCTCAACTTTTAGCCATTGGGCGTTATACCTGCCAGTGCGAATTGTCAAGGTTCCCCCCTCGGGCATAACGTCTTTGGCATTGTTGATCAAGTTCAGGAATACTTGCTGCAATTGATCCGCATTGGCTGAAATTTTGACGTTGCCGGCAAATTCTGTTTTGATCCGGATATTATTTTTACTCAGTTGCTTGGCGACAAAGGATATAACCTCTTCCAACAATTGCCGTAAATCAACCCATGTTTTTCCTTTTAACGCTGGCCGGGCAAAGGATAGCATGGAACGTACGATTGTCCCTATTTTTTTAGCGTGCTTGATAATAATCTCCAAGTCTTCCTGCTGTTCGGCCGACAATCCTTCTTTTTCCAATAACATACACTCAGCCCGGGATACAATTACCCCGGCGGGATTATTGATCTCATGGGCCAAATCTGCCGTCAAACGACCCGCCATCGCCAGTTTCTCCGACTGAATCAACTGGGTCTGGGTGGTTTTCAACTCTTCGAGCATGTTGGCCAAATCCCTGGCCATCTGGTGCATTTCCGTATTGGCGCAGCGTAACTCCTGCTTTTCCGCTTCAAGGTGGCGTATCAAATAATCCCGCTGAATGGCTACCCCCATCAAGTTCGCCATGACAAGAAGAATTTCCAGAGCTTCCCGGTCATAAAAGTCTGCTTCAAAGCTGCTTGAGGATAGGACGCCCAGGATCTTCTTGCCGGCCACGATAGGCAAACAGGTGTAGGAGTGAAACTCCAGAGCTATTCCACAATTTGGACAGCCCTCCTCTTTGTCCGTATCCCGCACAACCACAGGCAAAACATCCCGTACCACCTGGCACTTCCGAAATTCCATCGATCGTACCGGACAGTTGCACCGGTTCCCCGACTTGCAAGGACAGACCGAAACTTCTTCCCCTATGTTACCGAATTCAGCTATGGAAACGCATAGACGATCAGGGTTTAATAACTTTTTGATCTCGCCTTGGATGGCAGATAGGCTGGCCGACAGATCCTGCGGTAAAAACCCCAGCAAATTGTTGAGTTTGATGAGCGATTTAACGATTTGTTCCTGCGACACTGGTTGTGCCAAACCGCTCCCCCCTTTTTTTCTTCCAGGATCCTACATTTAATCTCAACCATGAATCGTTCGCATAGATACGGAATATGCACTACAAATTCTTGGTTTAAATCGGTTTATTCGGTTTCTCTCCCGCTGGTTTCTCCACTAACATCCGAATATTTTCCACCCGTGATTCCGGTGGTATCTCGCAGCCGGAGCTAAGAATCCAGCCATTTTTTCCTGGATCATGGCCCATCTTTTTACACAGCGCCCCTATTTCTTGAGCGATAAATTCCGGGCCGTCCATAACAAAAGAAAGCGGTTTCAAATTTCCTGCCAAAGCGGCAGCGGGAGCCAGCGTCCGAGCCTCCGCCAAATCCACCTGATAATCTACTGTCAGCAAATCGGCCCCTGCTTGGGCCATGCCCGGCAGGATTCCCCAGGTATATCCCACAATTTGCAGCCAAAGCAAAAACGGCTTCAAACTCCGCAGCTCTTGCAGGATGGCTTGCTGAAAAGGCAGAACCATTTCGGCATACATATTTTTAGGAATCAGATTGGGCGATGCCGAGGGGTCATTCAGCATAATTATGTGAGCGCCTGCCCGCAACAAGAGTCGGGCAAACTGCAAAGACGCCTCGGTTGTTCTTTTCAACAGGCGCAAAAAGCCTTCCGGTTCATCGGCAAGGGTAAAAAGCAGTTTTTCAATGCCCAGGATTTGCCCGGCCAAAGTGACCGGACCGGTCACAATTCCGATAACCGGAATATTATCTTCAGCCCTTTGGCGTAAAATTCCACACGCTTGTTGCAGGACAGAAAAAATGCCCGCCTGGCAATTCGGTACCGGCTTTAGCTTGCCCCAATCCTGCCAGGACTCCAGAACCGGTTTTACGATGTGGGGATAATAATGGGACGGATAAGCCAGAGAGCACCCCAGGGCTTCGGCTTCCACCGCATTCCCGCCATAAACGAAAAGAGCATCATAACCCAGAGTTTGTTGGGCCGCCCATTGACAATCAGCCATTACTTTACCACAATGAATATACTGATATATGGTCACGCCGGCCATGACGGCGGCCAAACCGTACACTTGCGGCGCCGACGGAATCCTGTCTGCCGGCGAAAAGGATGCGGCGGCAAGAAAACGCTCCAGACTATTCATATTTTCCTCCCCGTCTCCCTATTTAAATAACGAAGCCCGTCAAAGACGTCCATGGCCACATAATCAACCTCTAAATCCTCTGCCCGGGCCTGTTGCAGCGCAGCCCCCCCGGCCATGATTTTAACAGAAATACCAGCCTTTCGACATAATTCTCTGATCTGCCGAATGTAAGGAATGGAAACGGTAATCAGACTGGATACCAAAATGAAACTGGCTTTCTCTACCGTTGCCGTATGCACCAAGAGAGCCGGTTCCACATCCTTGCCAAGATCAACAACCCGATAGCCTGCCGCCTTTAATACAATATTGACAATGTGCTTGCCTAAGTCGTGGATGTCGCCCTTGATCGTCCCCAGCACCACCGTCGGCCCGGTAAGAGAGGCTTCGCTTGATTCGGGAAGGCGGCGTCCCACCACTTTGTCCATGACATCCACCATGGCCCGGCCGGCCAAAATAAGTTCCAGCAAGTTGAATTCTTCCGAGGTGCACTTTAAATCCAGTGATGTCAGTGCCGCCGTCAACCCATCCTGAATAATGATTTGAACCGGCATTCCCGCCTGAACCAGTTCTTCGGCTGTTTTCACCGCCAGCTTGTTTTTCCCTTCGACTACAGCAGTAATCAATGTATCCAGCGTTGCCATTCATCTCACCTTTTTCCTTGTTGGTCTCAGCTTGTCCCACCCTCTTACCTTTATTCTAAATCGTTGATTTGGTAAATACAAGAAAAATAAAGCCCCGGCGCCTTCCAGCAAAGGCGGGACAAAGAAGTCTTGATCAGAATGGCTGCGTAAAGTTTGGCAGGAGGTCATACCTCCCGCCCAGGCGGCATTCCGCCTCCGGTTTCCGCTCCCGGCAAACGCTTTTCCGCCTGCGACTGTTGATGCCAATACACGATCATACTGAGTCCGGTAAGAACAAGCAAGCCACCCCAGGTCCACATCCATGATGTTGTGGCGCGGCAGGGCATTTTAGCGCTGTTACAAACACCAATGATCAGATTCGTAGGCACGAAAATCACCAGAAGCCCGATAATCAGAAACCCTAGGCCAAAGTACTTTTTGACTTCGGCGTTTTTCACCCAAAAATACAATCCGGAAAGTCCAATACCTAACATAGCGAGAACAGTCTCTATCCGGTAAGACCAATGGCATTTCATGGGAATTGGCATCCCGGCCTTGGTTTCCATTAATCCCTGGCAAATGGGAAACAGAATAGGGGTGGTAAACAAGGCAAGCGAAAAAACGAGGGCCAACCAGCCCAAACCGTGATTCAAACGTAGATTCCGTTGCTTATACTCTTTAGACATTATACGCTCCTCCTGTTCCATGATTTTTGAAAGGGTGATTCCCGTGAAGGCTCAACTATTCTATATGCAATACTTGTGCCAAGTTCTTCAGGGCGCTAGTCGTTCTTACTTATTATCAGAAAGGTTATAGTCACCGAAAAACCGCTAGTGCGGTCCTTACAACCGTAAACGGTACTGAGGCGCAGGCGGCCGTTATGCATAAGCGGAGGTTAAGCGCCAGCGGCACAGCGTTGTATAATGGTCGCCTGCACCGGGCTTTGACCTTGACACGCCTTGTTTTATAGAAAACAGGGACATGCCTGTCCCTAAATGGGTCAATCTTGTCGCAGTCGCCTCAACATTCCGTCCACTGGAAAAATCTTCGTTTTTTTCCCAAGCTTCATATTTCCTTCACATTTTTCGGCTATACTTAGAATGTGGCCAATAAAATTAATTGATTGTCTTCTTTTTTGAGAACCTGGGACGCTTGTCTCTTTTTTTTACATCAAAAAGGGATTCCGTGACAAAGATCACGGAATCCCTTTCGAGCTCATTTGTAATACTTTCGTAAGATATGGCCCATTGCGTCTCCGGAAAGAGCGTTCTATACTTAACTGAAGAAAGGCTGCAATCTTAAGGAGGTATACAATTCCATGGCTATTTCAGGTATGCTTATTCAACCAAGGACAGATGCCGTCAGCGCAGTAGCAAAAGCCTTGTCAGACATAGAAGGAGTTACCGTTCATTCGGTTACGCCACAACAAGAAATTATCATTGTTGTGGAAGCGGCCTCGCTGCAACAGATAAGCGAGGTCGCCCGCACCCTGGAAACCATCCCCGGCGTACTCGGTGTTTTCCCCACATACATAACGACAGCAGACGAACAAGAAGATGAAGTCAACTAGGCCTTTGCCAACTGTACGGCACATATTTTATATTCCGGCTGTTTGGAAACATCGTCAAAGGCGTCAATTGTTACAAAGTTAATCATTCTGGACATTTCCGTGTCATGGAATGGCACATATACCATCCCCGGCCGTGGTTGACCACGGCCGTTAATTTTAGCCTTCAGCCGGCATTGCCCGCGGCGGGATGTTATTGTCACCAGTTCGCCATCTTTTACCCCGATTTTTTCGGCATCAGCCTGATTTATTTCCACATACATTTCCGGCATAGCCCGCTTGAGTTCCGGCACATTCATCGTCATCGTGGCGGTATGCCAGTGTTCGAGAACGCGTCCGGTAGACAAATAGAAAGGATAGTCGGCATCTGGCATTTCCTGCGGGTTGGCATGAGGCCTGGCAAAGATAACCGCCCGGCCGTCAGGCTTGCCGTAAAACTGAATGCCTTCCTTAACGTACGGATCATAGGGGGCGGCATAGCGGATATAAGTATCCGGGCCGTTTGGATCATGCACCGGCCAGGTCAGGCCCCGTTCTTTTTTCAGCCTGTCATAGGTCGACAACTCCATTTTCGTGCCGCTAGCACATTTACGGTATTCTTCCCAGATTTCATCATTTGTTTTAAACGGAAACAGATCGCCAAACCCCAGCCGCTTGGCTACTTCTAAGAGAGCCCAAACGTCCGGTTTGGCCTCACCCGGCGGTTCCACTGCCTTGGCAAGATGCTGCGTACGGCGTTCCCCGTTGCCATACACACCTTCCTTCTCCATCCACAGCGCCGCCGGCAGAACAACATCAGCCAGTTCACTGGTTCGCGTCGGATGGTAAGTCTCGGAAACAATCATAAACGTCTTTTCCATCCCCTCACGGTAAAGCTTAAGATTAGGAATAGATTGTCCGGGATTGGTACAAACAACCCATAACACCTTGAGCGCACCGCTGGCCGCCGCCCGGAACATTTCGATGGTATGATAGCCCGGCTTAGCACTCATTCTAGCGGGATCTATTCCCCATATTTTGGCGATTTCCTCACGGTGTTTGGGATTAGCTACCACCCGATGGGCCGGCAGCAAATGGGATAATGCCCCGACTTCCCGGATACTGCCACAGGCACTCGGCTGACCGGTCAGCGAAAACGGCGTATTGCCCGGACGGCAAATCTTGCCGGTAAGAAGATGCAGATTATGAACCAGATTATTGGCCCAGGTGCCCCGAATCCGCTGATTGAGACCCATGGTCCACATTGACATCGTGTTCCGGTCCTTGGCCGCAAACAAGCGGGCCACTTCGCGGATTTGTTCCGCAGGCAACCCAACAAGCGGGCTTACCTTTTCCGGCGTATAATCGGCGAGAAAGGCCTTAAATTCATCAAAGGTCAGTTTTTTCTCACCTTGCATAAAGTTTGTGTGTTGACTAACAAAATCCCTGTCAACCAAATTATCTTCAATAATGACATACGCCATGCTGTTTAGCAGCGCTAAATCGGTTCCCGGCACAAACTGCAGGAACATATCGGCTATATCGGCCGTGCGCGTACGCCGGGGATCGACGACAATAATCTTAACATTCGGGTTACTGTTTTTGCGATCAACCAGCCTGGAAAACAAAACCGGGTGAGCTTCGGCCATATTGGCGCCGATAATGAAAAAAACATCGGCCTCTTCGATATCGGCATAGGTTCCCATTGGCTCGTCCTCGCCAAAGGTGCTTACATACCCCGCTACCGCACTGGCCATACAGGTACGGGGATTCCCATCAATATTATTGGTACCAATCGCGCCCTTAAATAGCTTATTGGCGACATAAGCTTCTTCCGCGATATTCTGGCCGGAACCGTAAAACCCAACTGAATCCGGGCCAAATTGCGCAATGGCGTCCTTAAATTTTGCGACAATAAGATTAAGTGCCTCATCCCACGAAACTTTGACAAACTGACCGTCTTTTTTGACCATGGGATGAAGCAACCGGTCTTTGGTATCCATAATTTTGGGCAAAAGTATCCCTTTAACACACAGCCGGCCTTTATTAACAGGATTATCCGGATCACCCTTGACAGCAACTATTTTTCCTTTGCTGACGCCTGCCAACACCCCGCAGCCTACACCGCAGTAACGGCAAACCCCCTTGACCCATTTTTCCGCGTCGTGCTGCGGGGTTGTCCCCTGCGCCCCCCGGCTGCCAGAGCCAAACGAACAGCCAGAACCTGCTAAAGCTGTGCTAACGGCTATAGCCTTTAAAAAATCCCGGCGAGAAAACTTCATGAAAATTGACCTCCCGGTAAAATATTAGTGTTATTTCCGCATGGCATCCAAATGGCATCTGGCGCAACTATCGCGGCTGGGTACTGCATTGTTGAGCTTGGTATCATGGACCAGGCCGCTATGACAGGTAACACAGGTCATGCCATTATCAAAGTGTTTGACGGTATGCGGATCCTTTGCTGCCAGCGCCTTATCGGCATTGAGTTTTACCTTATCCTGATGGCAGCTGTAGCAATTGATGTCACGCTCATTTGCCTTGGGCTCAATCTTGTCACTGGTAACATGCACATAGACTTCCCGCATTCCCTTGGCTTTGGTCTTTATGAGCCCGAGTGCTCCCGGTTCGCCATGACAATCCTCGCAGCCAACATTTTTATGGGCAGACATTTGCCAGGACTGATACATAGAATCCATTTCGTGACAAGTACCGCAAAACTCGGGACGGGATGTGTAAGCCGCCGACCAGCCGGCAGAGATGAGCAAAAAAACAATGATAGCGCCAATTACGCCGATATGCCGTCCTGTCAATTTTTCTTTACCTCGTAATACCCTCCATAGATTCACGCTGTACGGCACCTCCCTTCTGTTTGTTTTTCCATGTAAAAGAGACCGCTTTTGCCGCACAGGCATCCACGCAGTCACCACAATTCGTGCAGGTCAGTTGATCGAGAAGCTTGCCACTGCCGACAGCGACCCGCATGCTGCAGGCGTTGCTGCATTGCTGGCAACGCAAACACCGGGAATGGTCGATACCAATTGACACCGGCCGCCATTTTCCCAGCAGGCCGTATAACGCCCCAACCGGGCATAAATTACGGCACCATGCTTTGCGGTCATAAAGCCATTCCAGGGCGACAAGCGCCACTATGAAAAGGAATTCCAGCCCGGCGCCAACGGCAATTGCTCTGGACAAAATGCCAATGGGCGAGAGGATAGTAAACAGCGGTAAGCTTGTTAGCACAGCGGCCAATAAAAACAGGGCCAATATGCCAAACGGCAGCCAGCCGTTTCTTGTCCCGCGAACTTTGGGAGCCTTAATGACAGCCGCCCATTCCAAAACCGTGTTTAACGGGCAGATCCAACTGCAAAACACCCTTCCCAGCAGCAGCGCTGTAATCACGAGCGGTATGACCGACCCGATAAGCGGCCACCAAATCAGCCTGCCGGCCAGTATAACCTCAATCGCTGACAAGGGATCAGTAAGGGCAATCCCTGCTGCCTGTGAGGATAAATAAGTTCCGAACCACAGCCGGTTGGCAGGCCAAACAAACGGCAATAACAGCAACAAGAAGGCTAAAAGTTGAACCGTCCGCCGTGCACTTCTAACCTTCATCGGCGTTTCCCGCCTGTACTGTGATTGCCGCCGGTTCGGCAATACATACATGTTCGCAGATGCCACAGCCGACACAAACCGCCTGGTCAACCAGCGGGCGTTTATGATCTTCCAGTTTGATGGCCTGGTCATAAAACGGGCAACTGGTATAACAGATCTTACATTCATCACCCAGCCAGGCCAGACAAGCATCATGGTCGATTTCCGCCAGTCCCATCCGTACATTTGCTTTTTCGACCGGCCGCAGGGCACCGCTGGAGCAGACAGTAGTACAAGTTAGGCATAAATCGCAGGCTGCCTCCCGCGGTACGAGATAGGGTGTACCAATGGCCAGTCCGTTAGTGCCCTGCCCGATTCTAATCGCCCGCTGCGGGCAGACCTGGGCACATTTGCCACAGCGGAGACAAGTTGCCAAAAATTCAGGTTCTTGCAGTGCCCCCGGCGGCCGCAGCAAGGCATTCTTCTGCTTATTATCCGTAAAGCCGGACAGCAACAACGACAAAACACCACCGACAAACAAAGCTACCTTGACACCCCTTTCCATAAAACGCCTCCCTGATTCATCTCTTTTTCATCATACCGAAAGATGATAACAGAATTATTAAGTAATTCTTACAAAAGTATTACATTTCTTCAAAGCCTGTCCGGCAAACTTAAATTCGACATCAACTTAAATGATTAGAAAACCCTACTAACACCGAGCCTTTGGCGAAAGCGCTAGCCACAGGTTGTACTTATCCAGTCGAAAGTTATACTTTCTGACTGGAAAAAAAAAAGCCGCCAACCGGCAGCTTTGTAAATTCATCCTTATATCTTAAAACCGCTCACAACCTGCTGCAGCTGCTGGGCTGTTTTACCGGTCTCCTTTGTCTTGATAACAATTGTCTCCATTGTGGCATTGGTCTCTTCAGTTGCCGCAGATACCGCTTGGCTCTGTTTGGCCGTATTGGTAATTCCGGTTGCGATTGATTCCGTAAGCTTGACGATCTTTGCGGACGCCACCACTTCCTCGTCCGTATTTCTGACAATAGCATGTACATTGTCTTGTGTGCGGCGAGCGGCTGCAACAATATCCGCCAGTGCCTGTCCCACTTGATTAACGGCATTTACTCCCGACTCCACTTCCGCTCTGCTTTGCTGTGCGGCCAAGACAGCGGCCGCCGTCCCTTGGGCAATTTTGGCAATAATAGCCGTTACTTCGCTTGCGCCTTGATTCGATTGCTCGGCTAACTTTCTCACTTCTTCCGCTACTACGGCAAAACCACGGCCATGCACGCCGGCCCGTGCTGCCTCAATTGCCGCGTTTAAGGCCAACAAATTTGTTTGGTGAGCAATATCGGTAATCATTTCGTTAATCAGGCGAATCTGCGTTAAATAATCGTTCAGGGAATTCATTAAGCCTTCGGTTTCCAGCATTTTTGCTTTAATGTCCGCCATCCTGGCCATGGCCTCCTCGGATGTTGTCCTTCCTTTAGCCGCCGCCTGCAGGGTTGCGTCCGCTTCAGCCGCTGTTGCAACAGCTTGTTCCTTCGCCGTTTGCACAAGAGCAGCAAGGCTTGACAAAACCCGGGACGCCTCGCCAAGCGACTGGCCACCGTTCTCCGCATCCAAAGCCACTTGCTGGATACTTTCGGCAACCGCGCCGATGCTTTCACTTGTCTCCGCCGTTGCTGCGGCGATCTCCCTGGATGCGCCGGACATCTGATCAACAGTCTGGTACACAGTATTCACAATTTCATGAAGCGACTGTGTCATTTTATTAAACGCCTTACCTACCAGGGACAGCTCATCGTGTGTCTGAAGTTCAACCCGTGCGGTCAGATCTCCGTCCGCGACCAAAGTTGCCGTATATGCCAGTTTGGCTACCGTATCTTTGACCGAAAGATAGAAAGCCCGTAAAAGATAAAGCACCAGCAAAAATACAGCTACAGCAACAGCGATGGCTGCTGAACGGATCTTCTCGTACCCTTCGATCCGTGTCTTGAGCATCTCATCCAGGGCAACAATTCCCAAATCATATACCTTATAACTTATTCATAATAATCCCCCCAAATCGATTTTGCTCAAACATTGATATATTTGTACGATATTGCCGGAAAACCTTGTCGAAAAATATTACGTTTTTCTTAAATCGCCTGCCTATCCAATTATAGTCAACCGGACAAGACGTACTGCATAAACATAGGGCTTGGCATAATCGCCAAGCCCCTATGTTCCGCAAAATCAAAACGAATGGCAGTTAATTATTATTTAATATGTTTGTCTGGTCTGATATCCAAGAGATTATATTTCTTAATTTTTTTATACAAGGTAGATTTCGCCAATCCTAATAACTTAGCTGTTTCACAGACATTATTACCCGTTTGGTACAGAGACTGAGTAATTGCCAATTTTTCAATTTCTTGAATAGAAAGATTCCTTCTTTTCGCGAGTGGGTTTACTTTTGCACCATGTTCCTCACGATTTTGACTTTTTGCGGAAGCATTGATCTCATCAGGAAGGTCTTCCGGCCAAATCACTCCGTCTTTAGACATGTGAACCGCATAAAGTATCACATTCTGTAATTGTCTGACATTACCCGGCCAAGCATACTCCAATAACTCCATTTTCGCCGCATCACTCAGGGATGGGGCAGGTATCTGCAATTTTGCAGCAGTAGTACTAATAAAGTGCTGGGCCAGTTCAATAATATCAGACTCTCTTTCTCTTAAGGGCGGCAGAGAAAGTTTAAAAACAGATAATCGATAATAAAGATCCTGACGGAATTCATTTTTATTTACTAGTTGCAAAAGATCTTTATTGGTGGCGGCAATTAATCTAAAATCTACCGGGATATGCTGATTACTGCCAAGACGCGTAACCTGTTTTTCCTCAAGCACCCGCAGAAGCACCGGCTGAACTTCCAACGGCATATCGCCAATTTCGTCCAAGAACAGGGTACCGCCGTGAGCCATTTCAATTTTTCCCCGTTTGCCATTTCGTTCAGCGCCGGTAAACGCTCCACTTTCGTAACCAAATAATTCGCTTTCAATCAGGCTCCGGGGGATCGCAGCACAGTTTACGGCAACAAGCTGCCCTGCCGGCCGGCTGCTGTGGTGAATGGCTTGCGCAAATACTTCTTTACCAGTCCCGCTTTCCCCTTGAATCAGAATATTTACATCGGTTGCGGCAATATGCTTGGCCCGCTCAATGATTCTTTCCACCCGGTCGGAACTCCCAATGATATTATCAAATGCCGCTAGTGATCCTATTTGCTGCACTGGGTATGGGTGTAATGTTTTCCCAACCCCGTTAATGGCTCTTAACCGAATTACACAGCCATACTTATTGCCGAACTTATCCTGAATTGGCTGCGCCGAACAAAGGTTTATCCTCTTATTTCCCCTAATCCGCAGTTCCGTATGATATAGCGATTCCCCGTTATCCATAACCGACTTGATCAGAGGCTGGTCACCCACAATAGTTGCCAACGGCTGACCCGACAATTCTGATTGTGAACAATTAAGCATCTTTTGGGCTTTTTCATTGACCTGTATGATAACACTGTTATTATTAATAATAATGACTGCCTCATCATCAGCTTCGCAGATAGCACTTAATACTTCATCTTTTAAAGCACACTGATATTCGTTTTGAATAGCCCATGCCATAGAAACAACCATACCAAGCGTATGGATATTTTGATGAAAATTTTCGTCACTGCCAATCGTTAGCGTTCCCGCCAAATTCCCAAACGCGTCAAAGATTGGCGCCGATGACCCCGTACTTTGATCGAAGCTCCGATTGTAGTGTTCGGGTCCCCAAATTTGAATAGGCATGGTATAGAGAATGCTCAGTCCATGAGAACAAGTACCTATAGACCTTTCGTTCCAAATAACTCCGGGCTCCAGATTATATGCCCTGGAAATCTTGGTGTTGCGGCCTACTACTTGCAGGATAACACCTTGTTCGTCTGTCAGCATGACAAAACACCTGGTTCTTGAAAAAACGCTATCCAACTGATGGAGATAAGGAGCTGCCACTCTCATTAACTGCCGTTTTTTTAAGTTTATTTGACTAAGAGCATCCGGATCAATCGCTGGACAAAAAATGTGAAATAAATCAAGACCATAGTTATAAGAACGGATCCATGAATCAATGATTTCCGGGCGTACAACATCCATTGGATAATGCGTATGCTGGTTAATGACAATATCCATTTTGAACCTGTTAATCTTCTCCGACAAGAGTGTATATTGTTCACTCATATTTTGATCTAAGCCTTCTTTAGTCATAATTGCCGGACTTAATATTTGCTCCAATGGTTTCATGTTATTCAATCACCCCTTCAAGTACAGAATCCTTTTCTTACCACTTTTATTATACAAAAGAACCTGACCAAAAGCGAAAAAATTTCAAAATAGCACAACTAGCCACATTTTCGTACTTCAACAATTCTTATGATATATAAAAAATAAATCGAAACACTCTCCTTAATCTTTAAATGTTAGTCCAAGACGGGCCTCTTAGTATAAAGAGGCCCGTCTTGGCAATAACTTATTTAGTCGTAAAACAATAAACGTTCGTTTACTAGAAAGCAAACAATATTTGTCGCTTACTCCGACTATTCATTTTTGCTGTCAATTCTTCCACTTCGCCATACTCGATAACCGACGCCTGGCAATGCTGGACGCAGGACGGTTTTTTCCCGGTGGCGACTCTATCAGCGCACAAGTCACAAAGTTGCGTAGGAATCGGTACATACGTATTTTCCCATTGGTCAGGATTGACTTTCCAAGGTCCGTTATGTGCTAACTGGATACCGTGTTGGCCATGAGGAAGCTGTTTTTCCATTTTGCAGGCTACCTCACAGCTGTGACAGCCAGTACAGTATTCATAATCAATTAGTAAACCCTTACGCGACATTTTTCTACACCTCCGAAATTAAGCTTTATAGACCTTGCAAATTGTGTTTTTCAATGGTGCGCCGTAGCCTGTCGGACCGGTTGTACATTGCGTTGTCAGGACATTAATATTGGATTCAAACACACCATAAAGTGTCGGTTCGGCGGCTTCTTTTTCCGGGAACCACCAGGCGTGTTCACCATGAACAACTCTAGGGTCAATCCCGGGATCAAGTGTAGCAACCTGTTTTACTCTACCGTTCTTGTTCTCGATCCATACCCAGTCGCCATCTTTAATTCCAAGCTTAGCAGCGGTCTCCGGATTAATAGTTAATAAAGGATCAGGGTGGAACTCACGTAAAGTTCCGCTCTGACGATGTTCAGAATGGAAGAATTCCCATGGCCTTCTACCAGTGGTTAGAATTAAAGGATACTCCTTCATCAATTCCGGCGTAGAAATCGGACCATAGGGCGGTTCTTCATGGTAAGGAAGCGGATCCAAGCCCCACTCAACAAAAATATCCTGATAAAGATTAACCATACCGGTATCGGTGTTAAATCCCGGTTCCCCGTCTTCACGCAAAAGACCTTTCTCATATTTCTTGTAATGAACTTCGGGCCAGATTTGAACTTTGGATTCTAGTTCTTTAAAGGTAATACCGGCGGGTTCAAGTGCATGGTTAATCATTGCCTCAACATTTTCCCAAGGCCACTTTTCCGGATTAAGGCGCTTGCCAAGTGCTAAGGCGATTTCTTCGTCAGTTTTACATTCTTCATATTGGGTAACCTTCGAAATGGAACGCAGCGGCGTCCACCAGTTTCTCAATGAATCGCGTTCCACGTTCATGGCAGCAGGCAGTACCAAATCAGCAAAGGCAACCGCACTTGGAGTCAAAACAGGATCAACCACGACATTGAATGGTACTTTCTTTAAAGCAGCATAAACGCGTTTTGCTTCCCCGCCACAACAAGCAAAAGTGTTGGTAGATTCCATCCAGTACATTTGGATTGGGTATGGCCTACCTGTTTCAATTGTCTCCAGGACGGAATCGCCACGTGCCGTAGCAGCAAGGCCATACTTGAATAATGGGTATTCCTGAACACCAAGACGTTTTTGCCGCATTTCTTCCGGCATTTCCGCCCAACCCCAGTCAGAGGATACATGGGCAAGCTTAGATACGCCAAAAGCTGGACGGATAATATGCTGACCACCGGGAACATCGAGGTTGCCGGTAATGGCGACCATGGCGCAAATGGAATTAGCGACGGATACGCCCGCAACCTGCGTATCAACTGCCAAACCCCACTGAATCGAGGCAGGCTTTGCGTTAGCGAACAAACGGGCCGCAGCGGCGATCTTTTCTTTAGGAACCCAAGTAATATTTTCTACTTTTTGCAGGTCATATTCCGCAGCCCGCGCAGCTAATTTATCAAAACCGTAGGTCCATTTATCTACAAATTCTTTATCATAAAGGCCTTCGCTAATCATGACATTGAGCATTGCCAAACCAAGAGCGGCATCCGAACCGGGGCGTAGCTGCAGCCAAACATCAGCCTTGGATGCCAGCCAGGTAAGATATGGATCGACAACAATCAACTTGGTGCCACGTTTCATCATATCCACAATCCAGTGGCCCAGGAAGCCATCACCATTACTAATGAGCGGGTTGTTGCCCCAGATCATAACGACCTCGGGAAGTTTCCACTCAGGATTGTCATAGCGACGTTCGTCCAACTGCGAAGCATCAATGATAAAGAAATCGCCGATCATTGTTCCCATGGCTGCTGCCCGGGGAAGATAGCAGGAGTCGCCCGGTAAAAAGCCCATAGAAAAGTTTGGACTTTTAAATCCATCATAGGTTAGCTTGGGTACGATTGACCAAGTGTTGCGCCCCGTTCCGATGGCAGTGACAATCGACTCCGGTCCATAATCTTTCCAGATGGTACGTACTTTATCTTCAATCATATCGAAAGCTTCATCCCAGGTAATCCGCGTCCATTTATTTTCGCCGCGCTCCCCGGCCCGCTTCATCGGCCATTTTACTCGATTCGGTTCATTGACTAACTCTGGTAAAGATAAGCATCGCATACAAAGTCTGCCGAAATTATATTTACTTTCGGGATCACCTTCGACCTTAACCAATTTATTTCCCTTGGTGTAATAAAGCACTTGACAGCCGTCATGGCATCCGGGGGCTGTCCACTGGCAAGTACGTGTTACTGTGTACTCGCCCTCTTTCCATTGAACCTTTCCAGACATACTTAATACCTCCTTAATAACTCATATTTTCTTACCACTACCATGAGCTTAAATAAGCCATACCCTTACCCTTCTCTACTTCTGTCACCTGCCTTTATATCGATGTTTCTACAGACTTCCAGTGATTTGATGGTCCCCAGTTTTACAACAAGCCGCCTTACCTAACCGGAAGTCTACAGTTCAATCACCAATTAATGCGAGAAATACCGGCAAATGTGATATGTTAGTCAAAGAAGTTATCAAGTGCTCTTTCTTGCTGCATCCGGTGATGGCATATCCCCTCCACATTTCTTGCATTTCTTTAAAGTCGGAGGATTAAAACATCCGCATGCGGGGCATTTTACGGCCTTTGCTGCTCCTGGTGGTCTAAAGCACATCCATACATCCCTCCTTTTTGGCTTATTGACGAAGGATAAAGACCCTATACCTGACATTAATCGTCACTTTTCTCTCGTCACCCCATGTAAATTTTTTATCCTCCATTATGTCCAACTATTATCTTTGCAAAATCTATGCCAATTAGTGATACCTGCGATCCCCAGCAAAATAGGGGGGCTACCAAAAACGATTTCTATATTTTTCACTGAAAAGTATCGTCTGTGGAAATATTCGTTTAATTTGTAGACTCAATAGGCAATCACCGTGATTAACAGCCTGGAACCTTGGCGCTTACCGGCAGGAAACTTTAACCCATAAATATTGTTTGGCTTCGCCGCATGCACACCATAAGAAAAATCGTTGGCGCGGTCCTTTTGGCTTTGCGCACGTCAAATAATCCCGTAATACAAGGGGAGGGGGGTTACTTTTGGCATTGCCCCAAAAGTAACAAAAAGTCTAGGCCCGAAGCCTCAAAAAGCTGAAAAGCCGGGCGGTATTCCTAAAATCCGTAAACTCGCTACGCTCAAACAGTACGGATTTTTTTACGGAATACCGCCCGGCTTTTCTCCTGCGGAACGCTTTTTCCGGCAAAGGCCAGAGGGGTACGGGAGTTACCAGGGTTGCTGGGGTCACCCTCTCCTTGCTCAAGCCGGACGTACACCGTACTGAGGCGCGGGCGGCCGTTTTGCATAAGCGGAGGTTAAGCGCCAGCGGCGGAGCGTTGTATGACGGCCGCCTGCGCCGGGCTTTGACCTTGACACCCCTTGTTTTATAAGGACCTGTCATAATTGCACCTAATTTATAATTTCTAGTGTATGATATGGTGAATATACAGACAAAACCCATTAACTGATACATTAAAAAAGCCGCCAACTAAAATTGGCGGCTTAGGGCCTGTCTGCAAAATCCCTATGAAGTTCCCTAAAAACTACTCCCCTACGAACTTATAGCCCACTCCCCATACGGTCTTAATATATGTGGGAGCTGATGGCGTGGGCTCAATTTTCTCCCGCAATCGCCGGACATGAACGGTCACCGTGTTTTCATCGCCTTCGTAATCGCTGTGCCATATTTTATTCAAAAGCTGCATTCTGGTGAAAACCTGCTGAGGATTACTAGCCAGCAGCCAAAGCAATTCGAATTCCTTACTGGTGAGATTAACGGCTGTGCCGTTAACTGTAACCTCCCTGGTCCCGGGGTCAATAGAAAGCGATCCATACGTAAGCGCCTGGCTGGCCTGATTCATCCGCCAGCCTTGTACCCGGCGGATGACGGCCTGTACCCTGAGTACCAGTTCAATCGGACTAAACGGTTTTGTTAAATAATCATCTACTCCTAGTCTAAAGCCTACGATCCGGTCCAACTCATCGCCCTTGGCCGATAAAATAATAATTGGAACACCATATTCCGCAGTCAATATTTTACAAACATCCAGGCCATTGAGTTTGGGCAGCATTAAATCAAGAATTACTAAATCAGGCTGCTCTTTTTTGGCGACAGTCAGCGCATTCTCGCCATCCACAGCCGAGACCACTAAAAAATTCTCCCTTTCCAGGCAATGCTTCACAATCTTAACGATTTTCGCATCATCATCGACAACCAAAATTTTCTCGCCCGACATCCTAACACCCCTTCGCAATGACCGGTAAAACAAAGGTAAACGTACTGCCCCGGCCGACTTCACTTTCCACCCAGATCCGACCTCCGTGCATCTCCACCAGATTGCGGGCCAGGGCCAGCCCTAGACCACTGCCCGGATACTCCCTGGATTCGGCACTATCAACCTGACGGAACTTATCAAAAATATGTTTTTGATCCTCCCGGCTGATGCCAATACCGGTATCTTGTATTTTGACGACAACCGCCGGCAGGTTTTGCTGATCATCCGCCAGAGTGGCCGTAATACGAATGGCCCCGCCGGCAGGCGTAAATTTAATTGCATTACCAATTAAATTGCGGAAAATATGCGTGACTTTTTCGCGATCAGCGACAATACCGGGAATATCTGCCGGAATATCAACAGCAAATGCCAGTCCCTTCTTGCTTAGGAGCGGCGAAATACTATGCCTCAGATGATCCAGCACTTCGCTGATATTAACCTGATTATAGTTCAGTTTTACAAGTCCTGCTTCAATTTTGGACATGTTAAGAATATCATTGATCTGACTGAGTAATTGGTGTCCGCTTTCAAAGATGTCCTGCAAATACTCCCGTTGCAGGCTGCTAAGCGTATCTCCCTCAGCCAAAAGAATTTCGGCAAATGCAATAATGGCGGTCAGCGGCGTCCGAAGCTCGTGACTCATAACGGCCAGAAATTCAGATTTGAGGCGGTCGGCTTCCGTCAGTTTGGCATTCATGGCCTGAAGCTTATTGCCTTGCTCTAAGAGCCGCCGATTGGCTTTAGATAAAAGCGCTGTCCGCTCTGCTACTTTTCCCTCAAGATTATTGTAAAGCTCATGAAGTTTACTGGCCATCGTATTAAACTCCTCCGCCAAACTGCGCATTTCGTCATAGGTTTGAATCTCTGTGACCTGAGCCGATAAATTTCCCCGTCCTAATTCCACCACTTTGCTTGTCAACTCACGGATTGGCATAATAATGATATGCTCCATCATTAGATAAGTCAGGCCGATACTCACAAAGACCATAAACAGGATAAAAACAACCTGGCTGCTGACATTGGTGCGCTGGGCGGCTTCAAAACGCGCCATAGGAAATACAACACTAATACTGCCGGCAAATTCGCCTGCGGAGAAACCTTCCTTGTCATAGCCCGAAATATCCTTGACGCCGGCAGGTTTGCCATGGCAGGACAAACAGGATTCGTCATAATATAGCGGCACCAAATAGCGGAATACCCGCTTGCCGTCAATCTCATCATAACCCCAGAGTTCTTTGAGGTTTTTATCGGCAGCCAATTGTTTCATGGCTTCGAGTTCAAAATTATCGGGAGCATTATAAGGATCGCGCACCTGCGGCCTGATTTGCTTAAATTTATAGCCCGAATAACCATTAAATATTTCACCGATTCCCTTGCCAACGGCAGCGGGATTCAAATGTTTGAATTCATAACCGCCATTGGCGTTCATGTTAATCGTATCCTGTTTAAGAGCAATAAACGCCCTGGTAGCCACCAACTGCTGGGCAATAACGGCGGCCTTTTCTTTCATTTCGGACTCGGCCTGGGAGTTATACTGCCGGATATTCCAAAGGAGGTTAATTGACATGAGCACAATGGTAATAACGGCAATACCCACCATAAACTTGACAGTAAGACTGTTTTTAAAAACCATAATTCTACTCCCAATTCAAATACCACTTTCCGAGAATATTCTGTTAAAAGTGATAAATTCCTCTATCAGCAGTACAAAACAACAGGCAAGAGCCAATCCGTTTATGGGCTCTTGCCTATGATTTCGCTTAAGATGATCCTCAATCCATAGCCATTGCTATAGTATCCAATAAAGATTTTCTCTGCTATGCAAGGTACGTCCTGTTGGCAATATCAATGCCGGCAGCAGTTTTAAAGTGTTTGGCTATGATTCTTTTTACTCTGTCTTTATCCTTGGCCCATCCTTCCTCAGCGATATTCACCAATAAATCGGCTTCCCAGATAATTTGAAAATCCAGTCCGTCATTTTTCTCCGCGGTATGATGTCCGCCAATGATGTAACAAACCCGCTCCCTAATCTCAGCCGGTTCCTGGTATTTTTTCATCATTTGCGCGGCGACCCCCGGACCCTCCAGCTCCTGGTAGCGCGGCTGGGCCGAGCCATATTTGATTTCCGCATTTTTGATGCCAATGTCATGCAAGATGGCGGCAATTGTCACGATCTTCCGGTCACAGTCGGTTAACGGCTGTTCGCTCATTATTTTTTCCGCATAGGCCAATACCTTCAAAGCATGCGCTATTCTTCTGGCGTCTTGGCCAAAATACCCTTTAAGTTCATGAATATAGTCTTGCTGATAACCTGCCGGCATTTTTTCACGCTCCTTATCTTCTAAAATTTTTGTAAGGCTAGTAGGTGACACCTTGCCAGTAAAGCGGTGTATACACTTCAGCCTGTACAGGCAGTTCAACATCCTGCAATGCCCATTTCTTAAATTCCTCAAAGCCGGTCCGGTCCACAATATAACCAATATGCTCTTTGCCGCCGGGAGCAGACCGATCAATATATTTTTCCACATAGGCATACGTATTGCCAATAATTTTTATGATACTGGCCTCATCCGCCCATTTGATAAAATCTTCGCCTAAACGGGGATTTTTCTTTCCTGTTCTGCCGAACAGGGTTAACCGGTAATATTTTTCATGACTGCGCGTCCAGGCGCCTGTCGGGCAATGCAAAACGCATTCTCCGCAGCCGATGCATTTCCCGGCATCCTTGACAACCTTATAATTGACCGTGCCTAGCGCGCCAACCGATTTTTTGCTGCACGCTTTCACACAGGCGCCGCAACTGACACAACGCTCTTTGTCATACTGTGGCATGGTCATCCCCATAATGCCGAAATCATGCATTCTGACTTTGGCACAGTCATTCGGACAACCGGTAAGGGCCACCTTAACATGCAAGTCATTAGGGAAAATCGCTTTTTCAATCCTTTGGGCAAAACCGGACGTATCATAGCAGGCATACGGGCAAACCTGATTTCCCACACAGGCCGTAATGTTTCTAGTACCGGCAGCGGGATAACCCTGACCGGAAACCTTTTGGTTGATACCCAGGCCGTCAATAATTGGCTGCAACATTTCATTCACTTTGGGAATATCCGCAAACCGGATGCCCGGAATCTCAAAGCCCTGCCTGGTTGTCATGTGAACAAGGCCATTGCCGTAAATTTCAGCAATATCCTGAATCATTCCCAGATATTTTGCCTCAAGGTGCCCGCCGGGAACACGGACTCTGGAAGCGGTCAAGCCTCTGTGCTTTGTCACCCGAAACGCGTTTTTCTTCAGCTTTTTCGTGTTGATATCCATGTAAATCCCCCCCTGCTCTAGTCAATCAACTGACAACCTTTTTTATAGTTGAATACAGGCCCGTCCAGGCAAACATACGTATCGTCAATTTTACAATGACCGCATTTGCCGATACCACAGCACATTTTCCGTTCCAGCGAGATCCACATGTTTTCCTCCTGAAACCCTCGTTTAAGCAGTTCCTGGGTAGCAAACTTCATCATCAGGGGAGGCCCGACCACAATAGCGGCCGCCTCTTCAATCTTGTTCAGCTTTAGCTGCGGAATATACTGGGTAACCAAACCTGTGCGGCAGGCACTCCCCTCCGCCGCACAATCAACCGTCAAAATGACATTCAGCCGCTGTTGCCACCGGTCAAAATCCTCAAGAAACAAAATATCCCGCGGTGTCTTAAAACCCGCAACCAGAGTCATTCCTTTGGTTTCATCCCTATGGCCGGCAAAATAGTCTATTACCCCCTTTACCGGGGAAAGGCCTGTGCCACCGGCAACCACGACGAGCTCTTTTCCCTGGTAGTTGCCGATATCAAAGCCATTGCCGTACGGACCGCGCATAAACAGTTTATCCCCGACAAAGTGCTCGAAAATTTCGTTGGTCACCTTACCCACCCGGCGGATGGTCAAATCAACCGTCCCGTTGCCGATTCCGCTGACCGAAATCGGTGCTTCACCATATTTGGGAAGCGAAACCTCAAAAAACTGTCCGGGTTTTACGTCTCCCGCAAAAGTAAGCCGAAAGGTATATTCAATATCTGTATGCTTAATAACTTCCTTAATTTCAGTCAGAAACGGCAAATACTCATTTGCCAGCATTGCCGGACACCTCCTTACAGGCAGCAGTAAGCTTGTTGACGGCGGCAGTAAAGGATATATATTCCGGACAGATATCATCACAGCGTCCGCAGCCGACACACATAGGATAGCCATTGCGTTTTTTGTAGTCATACACCTTATGCAGCACCTTGAAACGCATTCGCTGGCCGTTTTTTTGCCGGTAACTGCCGCCGCCCGCGACATCCGTAAAACCGTCCACCATGCAGGATGCCCATACCCGGCGCCGTTCGCCGACTTTGCCGTTATCGGTATAGAATATATCCTGCATGGTAAAGCAGGTGCAGGTAGGACAAACAAAATTGCAGCGGCCGCAGTTGATGCAGCGGCTATCGTATTCGTCCCAGATGGTCGAGTAAAGAATAGCCGGCGTCAGCTGATCAGGCAGCTGGACATGCTTGGTATTTTCCGTTACATAAGCGGGAGTTACCGCCGCTGCCTCCAGGCTGCGGGCGGCAAAGGTCGCTTCCCACGCAGCAGTGCGATTGTCCACATAGACCCTGCCGTCTTTAAGTTCCAGGTAGGCATCATACGTATCGCTCCGGTTTGTCCCCATATCGACGCAGAAACAATTATCAAAGGAATGCCGGCAGCCTATCAGCAAAAATTTTACTCTGTCCCGCAGCTGTTGATAATAGTAATCCCTGCCGCCGTTTTCCAGGTAAATGGCATCCAGCCGTTTCACCGCCTGCAAGTCACAGCTGCGCAGCAAAATAACGGCTCCTTTTTTCGGCAGATCGGCTTCTTTTATATGATCTTCCGTAAAGAAAAACAATGTTTGCGATAAGGGCAGCAGTACTTCTTTCCAGGAAAACTCCGCTTTGCGGTCAAAAACGACCTCATCAATTGTCTGAATTTCTCCGTAGCGGATACGGTCCGTATCGGAAAAACTGCCCCCATCTTTGAATACTTTCGGAGCATAAACCGTATATTCGCGGGACAACTCCTGCAATACCTGGTCAAACCCTGCCTTATCCAAGCAATACCCCATGCTTACACCTCTCCTTTTTACTTGATATATAGAGGTTACTAACCCCATGCCTGAAAGAAAATCTTTATTGGAATTCCTATAGTACAAAACGGTTGCCAGATTTGTGTATTTTTTAACCATTGTATTACAAAAGCAAAAAAGCCGCTGTGATGGAAATCACGGCAGCTTAAAATAGGCTGAAAGTTTATCACGGTCAGGAATCAGGATATGGCCGTCATCGATTTGAATGAGACTTTTCCCGGCCAGAGCTTTTAACTGGCGCGAAACGGTTTCACGCCTGGAACCCAGCATCTCCGCCAGGTAGGTAATACTTACATCCACATTGATCTTAGTGCCTTGTTCGCAGGCAGTCCCGTAATCCCTGGACAGCTTCCACAGTTTGGCGGCAACGCGCTTGTCGCCGCGTACGGAATTGGGCGTGTTTTTTAATTGACGGTAAAGGCGCCTCACTTTCATGGCCAGCGAATCCAAAACGCCCTTAGTCAGGGCAAAATCCTGTTCCATGACCTGCAGAAAATCCGCCCGGTCAAAACAAAGAATTTCCGCATCCTCAAATACTTCGCAATTCATGGAGTCGGTATTGCCTTGCAAAATCACTTCATTAATCATTTTCCCCTTGTCCAACATGAAGATAACCTTTTTCTCGCCCTGCGAGTCAATAGTATAGAGGGTGACAAGCCCGCTAATCACAATATACAGCATCGTAACCGGTTCCCTGGCCAAAAATAAATGCTCTCCTTTGGTCAAATGGCGCAGCGAGCCAACAGAGGCCAATGTCTTGCGTGAATCAGGGCTTGCCTGTTGAAATACCGCAACAAGTGAACACGCTTCCCTGTTATTTACTTTCATTTGAATCACCATCAATCAGTTTGCAGGCGCAGGCGGGTGGTGTATTGTGCCTGCAAAATCTTCAGTGCGTTGGATATAGATAATACGCCTTGGACATCTCTTTAAACTGTTTGGCCTCCTGGTCCCAATCGGCCAGTAGCTCAGCCAGCGTTTGCCGGCCAAGCCGCAAGCCGTCATCGCCGGTAATCAAATCAATCATGGGTGCGCCTTTCCCGTTAAAGTTGTAGGCGAACTGCCCGTCGCTCAGTTCCTGTACGGTAAATAGCAAGCTTAAGCCTGTGCGCACAGGCCGAAAGGCCTTGCGGTCAGTGATATGCAGTTGCACGCCATTACACGTCTCACCGGCAAAATTGCCGAAACGGGGAAGATAGTGCGCCGGACGAAATACTACGCCCGGAAGCTTCATGGCATTCATGCGATTAGCCAGATTTTCCGCATCAAGCCAGGGAGCGCCGACAAAATCAAAGGGCCTGGTCGTCCCCACACCTTCAGAAATATTTGTCCCGCCAAAAATGCCGGTTCCAGGATAGACCAGGGCCGTATCCGGTGTGGGAATATTGGGCGAAGTCATCACCCAGGGCAGTCCTGTTTCATCAAAATACAGGTCACGGTGCCAGCCCTTCATCTTGATAACCACCAAATCACAGCCGATGCCGAATTCCTTGTTAAATAAGCCGGCCAGTTCGCCAACCGTCATGCCGTGCCGGATGGGAATGGGGTACAGCCCGATAAACGATTCAAAGCCGGGTTTAATCAGGCCGCCTTCCACTTCCATGCCTCCCACCGGATTGGGGCGGTCAAAAACCACGAAGGTCTTGCCATTTTCTTTGGCGGCTTGCATCGCATAAGCCATGGTATAGATATAGGTATACGCCCGGGCGCCGACATCCTGGATGTCAAAAGCCAGGATATCCAGGTTTTCCAGCATATCCGACGTCGGTTTTTTCGTAGCACCATACAGGCTGTAGACCGGCAGCCCGGTCTTGCCGTCGGTTTGACCGCTCACTTTATCACCGGCGGGGACTGCCCCGCGAATACCGTGTTCCGGGGAAAACAGGACGACAAGCTGGGTTTTAGCCTGCAAGACATCAATCGAACTTTGAAACTGACTGTTCATGCCGGTGGCATTGGTGATAAGCCCCACACGTTTACCGGCAAAAATGTTTAGGTGCTCATCAATCTGATCAATACCCAATTTTACCTTTTGCTTGTCGCGATCGGTAGAATTGGCACAGCCGGTGGCAACCCCGCCAAGCAATACTGCCATCACGAACATGATTACAAAGCCAAAATATTTGGTCTTCAACTGCTTTCCTCCCTGTCGCGTCTGTTTGTTGACTATTTTTCCCCCAGCCCAGAATGGATCAGGGCCACCATCGCGTCCAATGCCTGATCCTCGCCGTCGCCATTTACCCTGACGACAATTTGATCACCCTGCTTGATGGCCGCACTCATAATGGCCAGAATGCTCTTGGCATTAAAGGTCTTATTATCTTTGACCAATGCCACTTCACAGGCAAACTCGCCGGCGGTTTTGACCAGCAGGGCGGCAGGCCGTGCGTGTAAGCCCACTTTATTTACTACAGTTACAGTTTGTTCCAGCATGCTTGTCTCCTTACAATGAAATTTTTCCCATAATGACCGGCGCCCGGGCGCCGGTCACAGCCGGCAGATTATTGGCGTGGCCGCTGATGGCCTCGTTGGCCAGCATGGCAAAGGCAACCGCCTCCTTGGCGTCACTGGAAAAGCCCAGTTCCTCTTGTGACAAAAGCGGGATGTCCGGCAGTTCACGGCGCAGCAGGGTCAGCAGCGTCCGGTTGTGAACACCGCCACCGCTGACGATCACTTCATCAACATGGACCTGCGGCAGAATAAAGCGCCGGTAAGCATCAGCCATACTGCGGGCGGTAAAACAGGTAAGTGTCGCCAGGATATCGGCGGCCGCTACGCCCTGGGCAATATAGCGATTAACTAGTTCTGCCGTATAGGCGTCGCCGAATACTTCCCGTCCGGTCGTCTTGGGCGGGATGCAACTCAGATAGGGGTGTGCCATTAATTCGGCTAACATCGGCTTGTTTACGCCGCCCCGGCCGGCCCACTCCCCGCCCTTGTCATATTGTTGTTCGCCGTTCGTCAGCCGGTTTACGGCATAATCGATCATCATATTGCCGGGGCCGGTGTCAAAGGCAGTTACTGTCGCCGCCCCGCCGCCTGCCGGCAGCACCGTTACATTGGCAATGCCGCCAATATTTTGCAACAGGCGGGTTTTCAGCGGATGGCGGTACAACAGATATTCCGTATACGGCACCAGCGGCGCGCCCTGGCCGCCGGCGGCAACATCCCGCACCCTGAAATCAGCCACCGTGACAACGCCGGTACGCTCGGCAATAACGGCCGCCTCACCGATCTGGAACGTACTTTTCCCCGGCTGATGCCAAATCGTCTGTCCGTGCGAGCCGATCAGATCAAGCTCAGCCGGGGTTATACCGGAATCTTTACATATTTCGGCCACAGCTTCGGCAAATAGTTCTCCCAAAACAAAGTTCAGCGAACAAATTATTGCCGCATTGGAGGCGGCCGGCCGGCAGGCTTCCCGTATAGAGCGGCGGACTGCCGGTTCATAGCCCACTGTCTTAAACGCGATCTGTTTGATTTGCGAATGTACCCCGCTGCCTGTAATCCTGACTAAGGCCACATCAATCCCGTTAAGGGAAGTTCCTGACATGAGCCCGGCTACCAGCCGCTCCCGTTTTTCGGCCACTTGCAACAAGCGCTGCATCTTCACGCCTGCAAAGCGTCAAACCCCACCAGCCGGACGCCGCTGTTCGTTAGAAAAGCCCGAATTTCACGTGAGGTTAAAACCGTCAGTTCCTGTTCACGCCAATGGTTGTAGGAGCTAATCTCATAAAGCAGTTGATCCGGTTTAGCCGGGTGGCACATAATTTCCAGCGTTCCCGTCGGGTGGCTGTGGATAATGTGTTGCAGGTTATCGAGCGTTGTCCCCTGTTCATAAAAGTTCAGAGCAATCGCATCCGTGGTTGCCAGGCCGGCCTGGGTTATCTTTTGCCTCACGGCGTCATTGCCCTGGCGCAGCGGCACCTGCAATTGCTGCGCCAACTCGATTGCGATCTCGAGAATGCCTGGATATGTATGCGCATGATGATGGCTGTCAAGGTGAGTCAGTCCCAGTCCTGTTGCTAAAAATTTATCCACCTGGGCGCTCAGTTCGCGTTTCGCATCAGCCATGTTCATCAGCGGCACAGCTTCGGCAACCCGGCGCCGAAAACGTCCCTGCGCGTCAACCAGGCTGGGAACCTGATCAGCGGCGAGAAGCGGCCGGCCCATGGTAAGATTGAGATGAAGCCCCACCCGGGTGATGCCCTGCTGTTTGAGCTGCGCCAAGGCGTCTTCCGTAAAATCAGTATTCACCATCAAAGTCGTATCTGTAACGATGCCTGCGGTTAACGCCTGCATAATCCCCTTGCTGCAACCGGGTGTCAGCCCCAGGTCGTCGGCATTGATAATCAAATTCAACATAGCTATCCCCTCACTTAGGCTAATCCCTGAATTGCGGCAGATACACCGCATTGATCTTCAGCAGGTCAGCCAACAGTTGTTTGGCAACCCCGACCGACGGTACCAGCGGGTGGTTGGCCAGCGCCTGCAGCGCCTTACCGCGGTCCCCCCGCACGCCGGCCTCAACGGCCAAAATTTCATAGGCTTTAACATGCTGTACCAGTCCGGCAAGTTCCGGCGGCAGTTTCCCTACCGTTAACGGCAGAGCACCGTTTTTGCCAATCACACAATTAGTTTCAATCACACAGTCGTCCGGCAAATCGCTAATGGCTCCCCGGTTGGAGGTGTTTACCGTATGGATTTCCCGCTTATCATTAAAAATAGCGCTGATTAAGGATACTGCCGCGTCCGAATAGTAGGCGCCGCCGCGTTTTTCGAGTTCGGCCGGTTTCTCCGCCAATTGAGGATCTTGATACAATTGAAACAGCCTTTCCTCAACCTTCTTGACCACCTCAGCCCGCGTGCCGCCGCCGCCCGGCGCCGCGGCCGCCTGCTCTTCGGCAAGCATGTCATCGGTCATATAGTAATACCGGTGGTACGGACAGGGCAGCATGCCCAGTGATTTTAGAAAATCGCCGTCCCACTTAAGATTCGGGATATTTTTCATCGTAAGCGCCGCCCCGTCCAGCATTTTATCCAAAACCCCGGCGGTTACATCAATGCCTTTATGCCATACGGTGCGGCCCCATACCAGGTGGTTGAGCCCGGCAAAATCAATAAAAATATCGTGGGGATCGGCCTCCAGCAATTTGGCAATATTCATTTTCATATGGATCGGCACATTACATAAACCGATACATTTTATCCGGCTGTGCTTCAACACAGTTTCGGTAATCAGCCCTGCCGGATTGGTAAAGTTGATTAGCCAGGCATCAGGGCAGCACGCGGCCATGTCCCGGCAAATAGCCAAGATAACCGGCATGGTGCGCAGCGCTTTGGCAAACCCGCCCGGCCCGGTAGTTTCCTGGCCAAGAACTCCGTATGGCAAAGGGAACCGTTCATCGCGGGCCCGGGCATCCAGTCCGCCGACGCGGAATTGGGTCACCACAAAGTCGGCGCCGCTCAATGCTGCTTGGCGGTCAAAGGATATCGTGATCTCAGTCGCCAGCCCTGCTTTGTCCACCATTCGCCGGGCTAAGTCGGCGACAATTCTCACCTTTTTCTGCCCGTCGGGAATGTCAACAAGACAGATTTCCGCCGTCGGCAGTTCTGCCGCGCGCCGGATAAAACCGTCGATTAATTCCGGGGTATAACTGCTGCCGCCGCCGATAACTACTACTTTTAATCCTGGCATTGCGCCGCCTCCAATTTATTTGCAAGCTGTTTAATCGTCTTATGCATTTCAACCATATTCTCAATCAGATTCTTTTCTGATAATGCGGTCATCAGGTGGTCCTGAGCGTGAACAAACAGCAAGGTTATATCCACCTTATTGCCCTGGGCCTCCTGCTGAATCATATCGGCCTGCGCCCGGTGGGCGGCACCGACTTCTGCCTCCGCCTGCTGTAAATGCTCGGCCGCCTTGGCAAAATCCCCCGCCTGTGCGGCCCGCAGCGCATCATACGCTTCCGCCCGCGCGTTGCCGGCGTGTAAAATAATCGTAAAAATTACTTCTTCGGTCATTGCATCTCCTCCTCCAGGTCCCCGGCGGCTCCTTCGCGTATCAATTTGCGCTCATAGGCCTTAAGGAACGGATAATATATGATGGCGGTAATGGCGATATTGACAAGTACCAGCACGATTGCCCGCCAGTCGCCGCCTGTTGCCAAATAGGCGCCGATCGGCGCCGGCAGTGTCCAGGGCACAAGGATATAAGGCTTACCTACCAACCCGATATCCATGGCAAAATAAGTAAGCAGCGCGATCAACACCGGACTCACGACAAACGGTACAAATAACAGCGGGTTCAACATCACCGGCACGCCAAAGATGACTGGTTCATTAATATTACAGATTCCCGGCAGCAAGGTTGCCCGGCTCATACTTTTCAGATACGGCGCCTTCGAAAATAACATGATCAGCACCAGGCCAAGAGTGGCTCCCGATCCGCCGATCCAGACAAACCATTGGAAAAAAGGCTCCGGCGCCATATTGGGTATCGGCTGACCGGCGGCCGCCGCCGCAATATTCTGGTCAAGCAGCACCAGCCAGACCGGCCGCGCGACACTGCCAACCACGGAATCACCGTGAATACCGGTAGCCCATAGCAAGGTTATGATTAAAATGGGAACTAATATACCGGCCAGCGTATTGCCTGCCAGCACCAGCGGTTGGAATAACTGCAGCACAAAATGGTGAATATCAAAGCCCAGAAAATCGCGGATTATCCAGACTGCCGGAATGATGATAGCCGCCGGGATAAGCGCCTCAAAGGATTTGGCGACAGAATCGGGCACTCCCTCCGGCATCCTGATGGTGATTTTTTTTGATTTGGCAAATCGCAGCACTTCGACGGCGAAAACCGCCATAATGATCGCGACAAACATGCTGCCGCCCCCCAGGTTCTCCAGCAAAAGCGCTTGTCCCTTATCCGGATAGTCCACAGGGACACTTGTCAGCACAAAGGCGGCCATCGCCAGCACACCGCCCGACACACCGTCCAATTTATACGATCTTGCCAAATAATAGCCGATGCTGTGGCAGGCATACAGCGCCATCAGCCCCATCGTCAGCCGGAACGGTATAAGAATCTGGCCGGCATAGGGTTTAACGGCAGCCGCCAGGGAAGGGACCGGGGGAAAAGCCAGGATCAAAAAGAAACTGCCGACAATAATTAATGGTATGGTTGAGATAATACCATCGCGCACGGCCCGCAGGTGCCGTTGCTCGGAGAGCGTTGTCATGAAGGGGATCAGGTATTTATCCAGCAGTCCAAACAATTTTTCCATTTATTTCTCCTGTCTAACCCAATACCTTCTTGATATCAGCAAGAATAATCGCACCACCCAGCGGATTGTAACCCTGGGGTGTAACCGTTGTTACCGGGACATGGTAATCGGCGGCTGCCTCCTGGAAAAAGGCCAGCCGGTGACGTACCTGGGGCGCGACCAGCGCGATATCCCAGCCATTTTTTATTTCTTCGCCAAACTCACCGCTGCCTACCGACTTAACCGTAACAGTAAGACCGACTTTAACGGCCTCCTTTTCGATGGCCTTAACAACAATCGCACTGGACATGCCGCCTGAACATACCAATAATATTTTCATTCTGTTATCTCCCTTTCCTGAATTGTGACCGCCTTGCGGATAAAGCCGCCGGCTGCCGTAAGATAGCGTGAAGCCTGCTCGGCAGTACACTGCCGCTTGATCATGACAATGGCTGTTTTTGGGTTTTGCCCGGCCTGCACCAGCACCTCTCCCGCCTGCTCGCGGCTTACCCCTGTCACCTGGGCGACAATGCGTTTCGCCCTTTCAATAAGTTTTGCATTTGTTGGCTGAACATCGACCATTAAATTGCCGTACACTTTGCCGAGACGAATCATGGTGGCCGTAGTCAGCATATTGAGTATTAACTTCTGAGCGGTTCCGGCCTTCATCCGGGTAGAACCGGTAATGACCTCCGGCCCTACCAGCGGGGTAATCGCCAGTTTAGCCGCTTTGGCCACTGCCGACCCCGGTGTACAACTGATGGCGACGGTAAAGGCACCAACTGTATTGGCATACTCCAAGCCGCCAATCACATAGGGCGTCCGGCCGCTGGCAGCAAGCCCCACAACGACATCCCCGGCCGTCAGGCAGACTGTCCGTAATTGCTCAACAGCACCGTCATATTGATCTTCGGCCCCTTCTACCGCCGTTACCAAAGCCTGTTCACCCCCGGCAATCAAGCCGACTACCAGACCGGGTCGAACACCGAAAGTAGGCGGACACTCGGCGGCGTCCAGCACTCCCAGCCGCCCGCTGGTGCCTGCTCCCAGATAAATGAGCCGTCCGCCGGAGCGGATGGCTGTCGTTATGGTATCAACCGCCGCGGCAATATGAGGTATCTCTTGCTCCACCGCACCGGCAACCGTTTTGTCTTCTTGATTAATAACGGCAAGCAATTGGCTTGTGTCCAGTTGGTCAATATTCGTTGTTTGCGCGTTTACTGCTTCCGTCAACAGTCCGTCTATTTCCACCTGCAATGTTATCGCTCCCAGCAAAAAAATTAGCAACTGCCTGAAATTGAGTTAAGAGCAAACCGCACTGCCCCTGCCACCGGTTTAGTCTGGGGAACGACAATGACTGCCTTCCCCGCTAATGCTGCTTCTACTTGGCGGCGAACCAGCGGTATGTTGCTGATAATCCCCCCATAAATACACACCGGAATGCTTCCTTGTTGATGAAACCCCCGCTTGATGACTGACTCCACCAAACAAGCAAGCTCATCTCCCGCCTGCCATAATATTTCCTGGGCCACTTCATCCTGTCTTTCGGCAGCCACGGCTACCAGTGGCGCCAGCGCTGCAATAGCCGCTTTGGTGATGGCAGGGGCATTGATATAGCCAATCATTTCATTCCAGCTAGCCAGGCCCCAATATTCCATAATCATTGGTAGTAATCCGGTAGTTTTATCACGGCCCTCGGCGGCACGAATCCCCCGCACCAATGCCTGCCGGCCAATGGCATAACCGCTGCCCTCGTCACTGGCAAGCTGCCCCCAGCCACCGGCCCGAAACACTTCGCCCTGGCGGTTAAGCCCATAGGCAATGGAACCGGTCCCGGCAATCAAAACAATGCCTTCCGCCTTTCCTAAGCCTGCTACCATGGCAATTTTGGCGTCACTGTTGACTAAATAACGGCAGGATAGCCCGAGTTCAGAGAGCGCCTGGGTAATGATTTGCTTGTCTTTTAGCCGGTCAGCGCCGGCCAAGCCCAGGCTGATGACTTGCAAATCATCTTTCCTTAACCGGCAGCTACCGGCAAGTTCATCGACAATACCGGCAATAACTGCCTTAAAATTAGGCAGCCCGGTTGTATGGTAATTGCCTGATCCTTTTTCCGCCTGCCCTAAAATCCTGCCGGTGAGATCTGCCGCCCAGCCCACAGTCTTGGTGCCTCCACCATCTATACCAATCACCCATTGCATCAACATCACCCAATATAACCGTTTACTTATTCAGCAATATTTGACACAGGCAACCCCCTTTCCTTTTATTTTGTCCGGAAAAGTCCAGCCGGCCAGGTTGAAAATTTCTCCAGCACAGAATTTTACCGTCCAGACTTTCTCCCGCCCGGTTTATACATCAGACAGTAACCATTTACATAACAACTAACCCAGGTATCAGAATTCAAAATGCCTGACTGCTACCCCACCCGGGCCGCAGGTTGAAGAATAAAAATCAATAAAGTTCCCAGCTCATTTGACAGTAGCTGGAAACTTTATTAGTTCAGCAAAAACCGTTTTTTCCCTAATAGGTACTCATTTATTTGGACAGCGTATTGTTTTCCACATATAATAAATAATAGTATAACCATTTGGAAGGAGATCATATGGCTAAACGTTTCTATGTTGTAAAAAACGGCCGGATTCCCGGAATTTACCGTTCATGGGATGAATGCAAACAACAGGTTGATGGCTACCCCGGCGCTGTTTATAAGGGCTTTGCCATCGAGAGTGAGGCTAAAGAATACCTGGCCGGCTCTGCGTTGCAAACCAAACCTTGCCTAGCCTCTAAATCAGGAAACTCAAAACCGTTGAAAACCGCCTTATTTCCGGATACGCCCCCGGAACCAACCAATTATCCTGTTGACAGTATTATTGTTTATACAGACGGTTCCTGCCTGAAAAATCCCGGCGGGCCCGGCGGCTATGCCGCAATTATTCAGCAAGGTAAGTCGGTTAAGGAGCTTACCGGCTCGGAACCGTCAACAACCAACAACCGGATGGAAATGAAGGCCGCCATTACGGCGCTCTCTTATTTTGACCAGCCGGCCACGATCATTCTCCATACCGACAGCCAATATTTGCGCAGGGGCCTTGCCGACGGCTGGGTGGAAAAATGGAAGCGCAACGGCTGGATAACAAAAGCCGGCACACCTGTCCTTAACAAAGAGCTATGGCAAGAGCTTGACCGGCTGAATTGTTTTCATAAAGTTATGTGGAAATGGGTGAAAGGGCACCATGGCAACCCGCTGAATGAGCGCTGTGATGAATTAGCGGTTGGCGCGGCAACGAACGAAGCCAAAAAAATTGGCTGGAAAGCGGGCAAATGAGTATGAAAAAAGACTTGGTTTATGCCAAGTCTTTTGGCTGCGCTGGCAAAAGCCGTCGGTGCCTTAGCCATTATTTTGCCGTAGTTGCCTGTGCTGCAGGGCTGACGGCTACAGCAATCCTGGTAATTCCGCTTTGCCGGATGGCATCCATCAGTTCCACCACCTGTCCATGTTCCACACTGCGGTCAGCGTTGATAATTACCGCGGTTTGTTTGTCGCCCTTATGCTGCTTGACAAGCCGCAGGACTGCGTCCGCCGGACTGCCGACCAGCTCTTGGTCATAGAAAAGACTGCCGTCTTTCGTCAAAGTCAGGGTAATCACCTGCTGCTGTTTGTCCTGGGTCCCGGTCGCGTGCGGCAGGTTTACCGGCAGATTGTACTGGTTGGTCATCGTTAAAGTCGCCATCATAAAGAATACCAGCAAAAAAAACATGGTATCAATCATGGGAATGATCTCAATGCGTGCTCTTTTCAGCGGCTTTCGCGGAAACTTCATGGCAGTCACTCCTTCACCGGCGGCGTGGTAAGCGCAATTTCCAGCCGGGTGGCATAGTGTTCGATCTTTTCCGTTTCCCGCTCAATCCGGGCGAGAAAGTAATTATAGGGAATCAAGGCAATGACCGCTACGGTAATGCCGGTGGCGGTAGCAATCAATGCTTCCGCCACCCCGCCGGTAACGGCGTGTGGCTGCCCTATCCCGGATACGGCCATGATTTGGAAGGAATTAATCATGCCGATAATGGTTCCCAGCAGCCCGAGCAGTGGTGATAAGGTAACAATGGTGTCCAACACCGGCAGACCACGCCGCATAGCAGACATCTCGGTGATTCCCGCCGCCTCCATCGCTTTTGCCGGATGGAGGCGGTTATTTATTCCAGCTGCTAACACTTTAATAAGCGGCAAAGAAGATTGTCCGGCAATCGCTTGCGCTTCGTCCATGTGTTGCCCTTCAACCATCTTCAAGACTTTCTCAGCTAATGCCGTCGCCTGGATACGCCGAAAGAAAAAGAATCGTTCAATAATAACAGTTATCGCTACTATCGAACAAATACCCAGGGGAAACATAATCCAGCCGCCTTTTAACAGTTCGTACAAACTCTATCAACTCTCTTTCCATTACGCATCAACAAGACGAAACCGGACTCTTATGTCATAAAAGCTGGTTACCGCAACCCCGCCTTTTTGGGCGGGCGTAAACCGCCATTTTTTCGCCGAAACCATGGCTGCTTCATCCAGAATGTCGCAGCCGCTGCCCTCCCGTACCGCGGCCGCAGCTACCAAACCGTCGGTGTCGATAAGGACACGTACCAAAACGGTTCCTTCCCAGCCGGCCTTTTTGGCCGCCTTAGGATAAATAGGTTTAGGACTGTATTGACAACTTGCGTCTGTCTGTGTGCCCGTTCCGCCATTCGCCCCACTGACCTCGCCGACTGCTGCCGCCGTGGCTTCCACTTCACCCGCCATCCCGGCAGCCGGAACCGTATCGGCTGCCGGAATAGCAACCCCTCTGGCAACTTCCTTAGCCACCGAGGTTTCATTCACTTCCCCCGGCATGGCTGGCGGCAGCAATTGCTGGGTAACAGTTTGCGCCGAGCTGACGTGCGGCCTGCCAACATGAACCTGCGTCACCGGACTGTCCGGACCTGCCGGCATAGGCGCCGCATCCCCCCTGTCCACTATACCGGCAGGAACGATATCCACTTCCACAGCAGCGATTTCCGTTGGTTTGTCAACCGGTGCAAAGGGTCTCCAAATAAGCAGACAGATCATCAATGTACCATGAAGAAGCAAGGATATGCCGGTTGCCTTGGTATAGGTTATTTTGTTAGCAAACTTCATTGCAGCCTCCGCGAAAATAAATATTGTCGGCAATTCTCTTTATACCAGCCTGCTAATCGGTATTGCAACGCTTAAGCGCCCACAAAACCAAATCCCGGTAGATTGAACATCTGGCCCAATTCGGCTAACACCTGCTCATTTTTGCACCAATATCAAGCGGCTTGCCGTGAAAAAGGCTCGAAGTGGCAATCACATCTACCCCTGTTCCTGCATACTGCTCGATATTATTAATAGTAATTCCGCCGGCGGCAATTAGCGTTATATTACTATTGATTTGTTTGATTATCTTTACGTATTTAGCAAGATCACTACAGGGGGTTTTGTCAAACTGAATCCCGTCGACGCCTGCTTCAGCCATTTTCCTGGCTTCCTCAATACTGTCAACCTCAACGATAATTTTTTTCTCGTGACACTTTCTTTTCAGATCAGGCAGCCTGTTTACAAGCGAATCTATCCCGCCCAAAAAACACATATGCTGCTTGAAAACCAGGATCGTTTCTGATAAGCCTAATCTATGCGGCAACACACCACCGGCTAAAGCAGCCTTACTAATTAATTCTTTCGTTCCGGGAAAAGATTTGCGTGTTGCCACTACGGCCACATTAGCATCTATCTTATTCGCACTATCAACCAGTTTCTTGGCATGAGTAGCAATGCCACAGCAGTATTCAAGTATATTCAGACAAACTTTCCAGGCCATATGCAAAGCCTGCGACATGCCTTCCCCTGATAAAATTACCGTGCCTTCACTGACAGACGTGCCCGAAGGAATGCATTGCCGGACACTAATATCTAATTTTTGTAATATCTTTGCTGCTTCTTCCGTACAGGCAACCACGCCCGCCTCTCTTACCCGGAATTCAATGATTCCCTTTTTCCCGTCGATCCCCATTACTGTACTCGTTAAATCGATATAGGGTACATCTTCTTTGATTAAGCGGTCCAACATTTCATCTGTTATATAAATCATTCGCACACCATCCTATTTAAATTTTATGGTAATTCGTCGCTAATGCTGATGATTCCCTGGCATTCCGCTGTTTCTTTCTATATTTTTTGTAAGTATCATGCAGAGAATGTTGTTATGATAAATAATTTTTCCGCGTTCTTCTCCTTTATGTCCGCTGGGGTTAAGCCTGGGCGTACAGTAAATTGCATAATACTGCCGTTTTTTGTCCAGGTGACTTCCGTTTGTTCCGCCTTGCCGTTGTAAGTAAACCGGGTGGGGTTAGCCAACCGCGCTCGGGTCAATCCTTGCAAAACATCGGCCAGACAGGCATCTCCTTGTAGCATGAGGGTTACGTCAGGAGCCTGAAGCTGTCCCAGGCGTTCCTCTGCCAATACAGCCATCTTCACTCCCAGTTCCAGACCGGGGCACGCCTCGCCATGATGACGCAATGCCTGTTTGTAGAATACTTCCTGCCGCGAATGAAGCCGCATATGCGGTGTTTTCGGTGAAAAAACGATATCGGCTTCGAAATACGGTTTTATATCCAGCACCGGTGTACCTTGTGCCGCATCCAGGCCAGAAACATGAATTTCATCCCCAGCGATTTTTTCTAATTTAACTAGTGTCAACGCAATCGGATTAGGTCTTGCCGGCGTCCGCACACCGAAAACACCGTAGGTTTTATTAAGAGCCGTGTAACCCATTTGCAGCAACGATCTATTAGCATTATGAAACCAGCATAAAATCCAGAAATGACTGTGTTCGTTCATGTTTTGCATTGCAGGCAGATATTCCGGGTTGATTTTAATAATCCGAATGGCATCTTCCCATTCACTAATTACTTCTCCGACAGGATGAAGTAGTCCAACTTTATTGTTTTCCATGAAATCAGATCCTCCAATTTTTGGGCTCAGTCCAACCGCTATCGATCAAGCTAGCCAATCGTCGCCATCCACTTGATCAGTTCCAGTTGCTGGTCGTGAAAGCGTAATAAAGACGGTCTATGAGCGATACTTATTATGGCTGTCCCCGGCAGCCTGTCCAATAGCAACTGATAAAGCTGCGTTTCCGCGGCTTCGTCCAATGCCGCAGTGGCTTCGTCCAGGAAAAGCCATTGCGGTTTGATCAGTAAGGCCCGAGCAAATGCCAGCCGCTGCTGTTCGCCTGGCGAAAGCTGTTGCTGCCAGTGCTGCTCTGTGTCCAATTGACCAGTTAAATGGGGTAACCCTACAGCGGCCAGTGTCTGCTTCATAGAATCCGGGCAATAGTCCCCGGACGCATCAGGATAGACAAGCGCCTGTCGCAGAGTGGCAATTGGCACAAACAGTTTCTGGGGAATAAACAACAACCGGCCTTTTGCCGGCACTGTTATACTCCCACAGCCAAACGGCCACATTCCATTCAAAGCGTGAAATAATGTTGTTTTTCCGCAGCCTGAGGGACCGGTAATGAGCATGCGGCTTGCCGGAGGGATAGCAAAGGTAATGTTCTGCAATAAAGGTTGACCGTCAGGCAGCCAAAGGTCGAGCCGGGCAATCCGTATTCCTTCTGAAAGCGGCCCCTGCTGGCGAGTTATCTCGCCAGACTGTAACGCTGCCGTTTGGGCCATCGCTTTTTTAAAACCAATCAGCCGATCAATTGTCGCTTTCCATTTAGCCAGCTTTTCGTAATTCATCATAAACCACCAAAATGACATGCGTACTCTGACGAATGCCATTGCGGTCTGCTGCATATCTCCCAGGCGAATGCTATCGGCAATAAACAGAGGCGCCAGTATTAAATAAGGCAGCAGTTCAGCCAGTAAAAAATAGGCCCGGAAAAACCAATCCATTATTTTTTTACGGTTAATAATTCCTAACTGTGCCTCCATGATTTTGGCAAATCGTTCGGCCAAACCGCATTCTTCCCGTTGTTCGCCATAGTACGCAGAGATGGTTTCCGCATTTTCGCGCACCCTCATTAAGGAAAAGCGGTAATCGGCCTCAAACCTCTGTTGCCGACGATTTAAGGCGGCCAGTATCTTCCCCAGGAGATGGTTAATCCATGATCCGGCCAGGGCATAAATTGCCGCTAGCCACAACATGGCTCCCGGGATCGTTATGCCGCCAATTTTCAGCGTCCCCGGCGAATTCCACAAGATGGAGGAGAACACCAATAAAGACGCGCTTGTGTGCACAAAACTGACAATCAGCGCAATGGTATCCTCCGTAACTAAGCGCAAATCCTCCGCAATGCGTTGATCAGGGTTGTCCACATCGCCGGCAATCTGCTGCACATTATAATAATTTTTACCAAACATCCACTGGCCAATATAATCCTCGGTCAGCCACCGGCGCCAGCGCAGTTGGAGAATCCCCTGGAAGTAATTCTGGCAACCTTCCAGGGGAAATGTGAGCAGCGCTAACAGGGCGTAAGTCATCAATTGGTGAATATAATCAGCATAGTTCATTGCTTGAATGGCGTTAAAAAAATCTTTCCACCAGTTGTTAAATAAAACGCTCATATAGACTTGTCCACCAATCAGAGCCAATATCCCGGCCACTATCGCCCCCGACCGCCAGCGTTCTGCCGACTGCCAGTAAGGCCGCAATATGTCTTCTGCTTCATGAAAGAAAGATTTGGTTTTCGCAAACAGCAGCCTCACTTAGCGCAGCTCCTTTTGATATCTTTTAACAATTAAAAAAGCATCCCAATTACGGTGTTCAGCTAATTTTAGCATCCTTTCACTATAAACTTACATAAAGGTTCGTTCGTAGCTAAGGACGAAGCTACGCGGCGTCCCCGCGTAAATGCCGGACGAATTGCCATTGCTTGTATTGTAATTGCTTGCGGCCCAATAATGCCTGTTGGTCAAATTATATGCATTGAGCGCCCAGCGATAATTCTTGGTTTTATAGTACACGAGCGCATCCAGCGTTGTGTAGCCGTCCATCCAGCCAATGCTGTTATAATAAGAAACGGCGCGTTTACTTACATAAGTCAGGCCGCCACCAAACCCCCAGCCCTGTCTGGGGCCGTCCTGGAATTCGTAAGTACTCCACAACCGGAATGAATTTTCAGGCACATTCGGCATGACGCTGCCTGGATCATAGCTGTCGTCCTTTAAAACCTTGGCGTTGCAATGCGAGAAGGCGGCCAGCAAATTCCAGCCCGGCTTGATAACATAGCTGGCGTCAAGTTCAACGCCTTTGCTGCATTGCCTGGCGATGGTGTCATATACCCCGTAACCCGCGGCATCATAAGTATAATAAGCCATGTTGTTCCGGTTGATCCGGTATACCGATAATGTCACACTGGCGCGATTGCTTATATCGACTTTTACGCCACCTTCAACCTGATCACCGGTTTCCGCAGGCAGGCTCTGGTATTCATTATAGTCGTTTATATACGGTCCCTGCGGATTATAATATTTCGACCAACCGACAAAGCCATTTATCCCCGGCGAGATTTCATACGTAGCCCCCACCCTGGGGGTGGTGGCGTGGGTACGAACACCCGAGTAATTTCCGGCATAACTGGTTGAACTCCTAGTCATGCTTGTACCAGCGCTAACCTTCCATTTAGGCGACAGGGTAATCACATCATTTACATACGCGCCAAAGCGGTCTTCCTTGGTATGGCGCCAGCCGGACGTAAGCGAAACGTTTACGAAATCAGAATACACCGGATTAAAAATATCTACGTAAGACGAGGTCTTGAATCCTCTATTTTTTAGGTACTGATTGAAGTGGCCATAGGTAATACCGGTGGTCAAATCATTGGTCAGCCCGCCTGTTTTAAATTTTGCGTTGGCCGTGGTATCCCAGGTAAAAGTTCTGTTCAACCGCTCCATAGCGGATGCATACATTCTTACCGTGTTGCTGTCTGTATAAAGCTGGTACCCGTAGTTAGCGCGCGAATCATAGTTATAAGTACCATACCGCAAGGCCGAAGTGACTGTCCAAATATCATTGAATTTATGGTCCACCTTGGCCGAAACCGTACGGCTGATGGCATGGGTATAAGAACGCGGATCAACATAGGATGCCTCGTACGGCAGCAGACCGACCGGGTCGCCGATGGTTCCCGCCAGTGTCAAATAACTGGAACCGGTCGCCGGATTATAATTATCATTAAACTGGGTTTCAAAGGTATAAGTGGTATTTTCATGCGGCTGACCCTGGACGATAAAGCTGATATTATCACGTTTGTCCAGGGAAGTATTACGTTTGAAGGATGCATAATTCGTTTTATCGATAATGAGCCGCGACAGCCATTTTTTGTCCGCAGTCAAAGGAATAGACATGTCGGCGCTGGCCGATTGCGTTCCCCAGGAGCCGTACTTCACGCCATAGGTAAACGCTGCATATGGCAGCGGTTTTTTGGTGACATAGTTGATGAGACCGCCAGCCGTCACGTTGCCGTAAAGCACCGAAGCCGGTCCTTTTAGTACCTCAATCCGGTCAATGTTGCCGAGCCAGCCGGCATAGGAAGAACTGCGATCCCATAATCCGTTAACATAGACATAGTCAGTAGCGCTAAAACCACGGACATTATAACCGAGCAATACATCCGCATAAGCAGGATAAATCTGGGAAGATACCCCGGCGATGTTAGTCAGGGCATCAGTCGATGTAAGGCTGCTCTGCTCTTCAATGATCTTTTGCCCGACTGAGGTAATCGATTGCGGTAAATCCTTATTTGCCACATCAGATTTGCTGCCGGTGGAGCTTTGGGTAATAACATAATTTTTTACCCCTTCGGCATCAGGCTGTTGCCCAATTGTCAGCTTGTTTTTCGTTTTTTCCGCGTTCTTCTCCTTCTCCGCAGTAACCTCCACCTCAGCGACCGGAACTTTGGCTTCAGAGGAGGCCGCTGCCGCGGAGCTTGCGGTGTTTTCATGTTTGGCCTGTTGATTGGCGGCTTGCTCCTGCTGCTGCTTATCACTATCAGTCTTTTGAGTACTTTCCGATTGTGTTGCGGCGTTTTCCGCCCCGGCAATACCTGGTCCGTATAAAAGCATGGCAACGGCAAGTGTAGCACTGCAAAATGGCTTCCATGTTGAATTTTTCATCCTTTTCTCCCCTACCCCTACGGTTAATCAGATTACTCTAAATCCCAGATCTTCAACAGTTTTGGCAAGCAGGCCGTATTCCGCGGAACCGATGATAATTGCCTCCTTTTTTCCCAGGTCAACAGAAACACTTGTTACGCCTGCAATATGTTTAAGTGCTTTTTCCACTTTACCTGTGCACATATGGCATGACATTCCCTCAATCTTCAAGATAATTTGATTTGATGGCTCCATTCTTTCGCCCCCTTTCTGCAAATGTTCCAATAATATTACAAACATAAACAAACATAAACAAATTTTTATCATCGCTTATGTTTGTTTATGTTTGTAAAAATGATATAATAAAACAAATGGAAATACAAGTACGCACTTTTGTATGACATACTCATAAATATAGTACTATTGGGAAAGGAGGCGTGTTAAATGGCAAAGGCACAGACCTTGCGAGGTCTTTGCCCGGTAACTAACGCAACACTGACAGTTGCCCAGAGATTAGTCACCGGCAAATGGAAGTTTATCATTCTCTGGCGTCTAAGTGAGGGGACAAGAAGATTTAATGAACTCCAAAAGCAAATACCCCATATTTCACAGGGAATACTTACTCAACAGCTCAGAGAACTTGAGCGGGACGGAATTGTGTTTAGAGAGGTATATAAAGAAATACCGCCAAAAGTTGAATATTCGCTGACTGAGATCGGACAAAGCTTTATCCCAATATTGAACGATATATTCGGATGGATAAACAGCTACAACAGAAAAAAAGAAAAACAGGAGAAACCTCCTACCACGGTGTCGAAGATTTCTCCAAGGGATAATGCCGGTTCGGCTGAGGGCTGCTCATGCGGCGATAATTGCACTTGTGGCGAAAATTGTACCTGTGGCTCGTAGCCGTGAAATGCTAATATTGTCATTATATACAAACAGGCACTTTACATAAATTGCAAAGTGCCTGTTTGTATTATAATTTCTTAATCATTGGTTGCTTTACTTGCTATTTTTAGCATTACGGACTGCTTCGCCAAACTGCCGCGCCGCGGCGGCAACTTGTTCATAATCGCCTTTGGCCGCCCCGCGGGTTAAATTGCCGCCGACACCCACTGCGACACAACCGGCACCAATCCAGTCACCCACATTATTAAGATCAACCCCGCCGGTCGGCATTAAACGCGCCTGCGGCAATGGCCCCTGCAACGCTTTGACAAACTTTGGCCCCATAATTTCACCTGGAAAAACTTTCAGAATATCGGCCCCAGCCTGCATCGCCATTACGGCTTCCCGCACTGTCATAATGCCGGGCATAGCCGCAATGCGGTAGCGATTGCACAACTTAACTGTTTCAACATCCAGGCATGGCGAGACTATAAACTGGGCCCCGCTCAAAATTGCGATTCGCGCCGTTGCTGCGTCCAAAACTGTTCCTGCGCCAATCACGACATCACTACCGGCATATTTCTCCGTCAAAGCGGTCATTAAAACCGGCGCTCCGGGGATTGTAAAGGTAACCTCGATAAACTTTATGCCACCTTTTATACAGGCTTCAATTGTCCGGCCGGCTTCATCCCTGTTGGCCCCCCGGATTACGGCTACCAAGCTCTCTTCACAAAGTTGTTGTATTACCGTTTCTTTATCCATGTTAAACCTCCTTGGCCATGAACGCGGCCAAACCTTTCCTATCCGGCAAGCCGTCATTATCGCCCGGTGACATTACGGCCAAAGCCCCGATCGCAGTACCGCGCGTTACAGCGTCCTGTAACGACAAGCCTTCCAAAATGCCGCTGATCACACCAACGGCAAAACCGTCACCCGCGCCCACGGTATCGACGACGTGTTCTACTTTAAAACCGTCCGTATAAAACTGCCGGCCGGCCGTACTGGTGTACGCGCCTTTAGCGCCGAGCTTGATGATTACGGTTTTTACACCTTTAGCGTGATAAAAGTCAGCTATTTCCTGGACATCATCTTTGCCGGTTAACAGCTGTCCCTCTTGAATACCGGGGAAAACAATATCCGCGCGGCTTGCCAAATCGTTAATGACTGCAACCATCTCCCGCTTATCGGGCCAAAGACCCGGCCGCAAATTGGGATCATAAGATATCTGAATACCCCGGGCCCGCGCCTGGTCCATTATTTCATACATCATTTTCCGGCAGCCGCCTGATAAGGCCGGCGGTATGCCTGTCAGATGGGCAACAGCAAAGCCGTCCCAGCATAATTTTTTTATTGTGTCGACATCCATATGCGAAGCCGCTGAATTCCGGCGCAACGAGAATACTTCCGGATCACCCGTCTTGACTTTCTGTTTCCATTGCATACCGGTGAAATACTGAGAATTATAGTGGACATAGGTGGTGTCAATCCCGTTTTCTTCGAAGAACTGTCCAATCTGCCGGCCGAAAGGATCATCGCCAAGCTGGGTTACATAGGTCACCTCATGCCCCAGCCGCACCATCCCAATGGAAAAATTGACTTCAGCCCCTGCTACAAACCGGGAAAACCGATTTACTTCTTCCAGTGAACCTTCATGTTCAGCTACCCATAATGTCATTGGTTCACCAACTGTTAGTATCTTACTCATTAGTTTCTCCTCTTCTCCTGCTATATACAACATGCTAAAGACTCTTCAAGAATACACCACTCGCGTGCGCCTGCAATATTCTTTAATGTGGAATTATAGGCTAAACTTCCCGGATCTGGTGTATTGTCCGTTCCAGGAGCTTTAGGGGATTTTCGCCGCAGGGAAATTCAATACCCACCGGAACATCTTGCGGCAACAGAGCCAGCACTGCCCGCCAGTTAATATGACTATCTTCCAAATTACAAACCCGTGGTCCCTGCGTTGTCATTTTAACACCCTTAACATGAATATATTTAACGTACAGTGCCAATTTAACCGCATTGTACAGCGGTTCCTGACCTACCCAGACAAAGTTGCCTACATCAAAAGTGCTAAATACAGGGACATCCGCTGCCCGGCATGCTTCCAGCAAGGAGATGATCGGTTCAACCCGGCCATTCGCTAGCGATTGGTCACCCTCAACAGTTACCATTACATGGTTTTCATTAATGATGCTTTTAAGTACGGCTAGCTCTTTTGGGGCCGAGCTGTCAAATTCCCCGACGGCGAACTTTACCCGGACCGCTCCCAGTATGTTAGCCTCTGCAAAAATTTGGTTCAAAAAATCGGCATTAGCCCGGCCTGCCTGAAAAAGGCCTGCCGGAACAGAATAATACAATTCCAAACCCTGTTCCTCAGCCTTAGACCGCATCGCCGGTAATTCTACAGCAAAATTCTTAATCCACTCCCGGCGAACTTCTATTTTGTTTACTCCCAGAGAGACGGCTTCGGCAAAAAACTCGCTCTGGCTGCTTCCTTTTTCAACAGCACTCGCAAAGGCCAGCAAATTTATCACAATATCTCTTGCCATCGGTGGTTCCTCCTTAGAATAGAGTAAGCGGCAAAAGCCTGTCAATGCCGCTTACTGTTGCACTTATGTCAACAAAGAACTACGCCACAGCGTCCTGTGTATCGTTTTCTTTACTTTTCATATGCCCGGCCCACCATGCCGTCAGCATCGGTACTAAGATCGACGTAACAATTACGGATGTTGCAACCAGAGCAGTACCTGCCTGCGCAACAGGTTTAAATTCAGGAAGCATTTCAGCGATAATGAGCGGATTGGTTACTGCCGCACCGGCAGTGCTTGATGCGGCAAGACCGGCAGTACCGTTACCGCCGCCAATGAATTTATCCGCAAGCATCAAAGGAATACCGGTTATGAAGATAACGGACACTCCAAGCGTGATACCCAGCAAGCCTGTCTTTGTAATAACCATAAGGTCAATCGTATTTCCTAACGCGAATGCGAAAAACGGAATCATAGTATGAGTGGCTCTACCAAACAAGTCACGCAACTCGTGGTCAAGATTGCCAAGAGCAAAACCGACTAAAAACGGTAATACGGCGCCAACAAAAAGCCGTGGTTCAAAACTTGCGATTCCGGCTCCGCCCATAATCAGCATGGTAACCAACGGACCGGATTCGATTGACATCAGAACAAAGGCCCCGGCTTCTTCTTTTGAGCCATACTGCTGCATGATGGATGCATAAAGTCCGCCATTTGTCATATCCATAGCGGCAATCAGGGCCAGCGTCGACAGGCCGGCAAAGAAACCGGTTTGTATACTGCCGCCAGGCAGTAAGTTAGAGGCAATTATGGCAACAACCCAGGCTACGGCTACTTTTGTCACGACTAACGTTCCGGATTTTTTAAGCACCGTACCGGTTGCCCTGATATCGATGGCCGCCCCCATACAGAAAAACCAAACCGCTAAAATAGGTACCGTACCAGTAATAAGTCCGTTGGTAAATGACCCAAAATATTTACCAGCCCCCGGGGATAACGTATGACATAGTGCACCCAAAAATAATGGTACGAGCATCAGACCTCCAGGAATCCTATCAATCGCTTGCTTTATTTTCATAACGCTAACATCCTTTCCCTCTGTTTAGCCAAAATTTGGAGTTGGGTTACTTATCAAAATCTTTCGTGCCTTTATAATATTGAAATATTTTACAGCATAAGCCCGGCTAGGCCCGGGCTTTTCTTACCGGGCCAGCCAGCCGCCATCAACGGCAATGGTATAGCCACTTACATAATCGGAGGCTGCCGATGCCAGGAATACAACCGGGCCGGCCAAATCGGCAGGCAGTCCCCATCTTCCGGCCGGTATACGGCTTAATATGTCGGCGCTGCGTACCGGATCAGCTTTTAACGGCGCTGTATTAGCGGTATCCATATAGCCGGGAGCAATCGCATTAACGTTAATATTGTATTTGGCCCATTCGTTTGCCATTAACCGGGTCACGCCCATCACGCCACTTTTGCTGGCTGTATAGGAAGGCACCCGTATGCCGCCCTGGAAGGAAAGCATGGAGGCAACACTGATAATCTTACCGCCACGCCCCTGTTTGATAAACTGCTTAGCAACCGCCTGGGAGAAAAAGAACACGGTTTTGATGTTGATATTCATAACATCATCCCAGTCCTTCTCAGTAAAGTCGACAGCATCGGCCCGGCGGATAATTCCGGCGTTATTCACTAAAATATCCACACCGCCAAATTCAGCTATCACCTTTTCCATAACCCCCGGAATAACATCAATACTCATTAAATTTGCATCAATGGCTAAAAAACGCCGGCCTAAGGCCCGTACTTTTTCGCCTGTTTCACTATGGTCGCCAATCCCGACACTTACAATATTAGCCCCGGCCTGCGCCAGTCCGAGTGCCATGCCTTGGCCGAGGCCGGTAACCGCCCCGGTAACGATAGCAACTTTTCCTTGTAAATTAAATAAGTCCAATTTTCTTCCCCCTTATTATCGAATATCTTTCATGGCCACTGCATCCATATCATCAAAGACCTGGTTTTCACCAGCCATACCCCAAATAAATGTGTAATTATGAGTCCCTACGCCGGAGTGAATCGACCAGCTTGGCGAAATTACAGCCTCTTCGTTGCGCATAACGATATGGCGGGTTTCCTGCGGCTGGCCCATTAAATGGAATACAACGTCTTCTTCAGGTAAATCGAAATAGAAATACACTTCCATACGTCTTTCGTGAGTGTGGCTCGGCATACTATTCCACATGTTGCCGTTTTCCAGCGCAGTCATTCCCATCACCAACTGACAGCTCTGAACACCTTGCGGATGAATATATTTGTAAATGGTGCGATCGTTCGAGTGAGTAATAGCGCCTAAATGGTTGCCGGCAATCGAACTCCGCTCAATCTTAGTTGTCGGATAGGTGGCATGGGCCGGTGCGCTATTGAAATAAAACTTAGCCGGTTTATGGCTGTCTTGGCTGTAAAACACGACGTCTTTTACACCTTTGCCGATATAAAGGCCGTCTGTACGGTTAAGTGTATACCGCTGGCCATTAACATCAATATAGCCTGTTCCGCCTACATTGATAATTCCGATCTCCCGGCGCTCCAGAAAATAATCCACTCCCATACCGGCCTCAACTTGTAAAGGCTGCGGCTCTACCGGACAAACACCCCCGGCAATCATACGGTCAACATGGCTGTAAACCATTTTTATTTTGTTAGGTTGGAATAAGTCCTGAATTAAAAAGTTTTCCCGCAGCTCATCTGTTGTATAACGCTTTACATCGGTCGGATGCACATTGTGCCTGATTTCCATCATCCATCATTCCTTTCTGTTTCAGACCTGTCAGGTCTCTAACTTACTTAAAAATCAAGTTTCGTTTATCGATTTCGTTTACCGGTTTCTATAGCAAAAAAATTTTTTTAGTTACCGCCTCCTTATATAACTTAGTACCCATTAAGCAAAAATAGCCGAATTTTCACTCATCGGGTTCTATAGGTAGTTACCGCCTCCTTCTACTTCTTTTTTATCCACATGAACCATAACAGCAAATTTATGTCTATCGGTTTCTATATGTTAACGAAACCGTGTAAACTGATTATTCGGTAGATCCTCTGATATTTAATTTGGTCGGCAGCTTAATCGTCACCGGTTTTATTTTGGTGGTTGCTTCCAAACGCAGCATGATACGGTTCACACATTCAACCCCGATTTCATAGGAAGGCAACGATATTGCCGTAATACCGGATGAACCAACAAACTCCATCCATGGCCAATTTTCAAAACCACAGATCGCTACGTCTTCCGGCATGCGCAGGCCAAGTGCATGAATTGCTTCCAGCATAGTTAACATTGTCAGGCCATTCGCGGTAAATATAACCTTCTTATAGCCTTCATTTCTGCTTACAAATTCCCGGGCAAACCTTTGAGCCTTTTCCTTTTCCTTAACGCCCACTTCATATTCCTGCGGTTCGATCCGTAAAATTTCCTTACAGGCCTGCCGATATGTCTGCTGGCGAATAATCCTTGTTCCCACATTAAGGATTGGTTCTGAAAAAAAACCGACCCGGGAAAATCCTTTCGCGGCAAGATAATGAATGATATCCATTGTCGCTTGTTGATCATCGGATTTGACTGTGTCGAACGTGTCGGAAAAAACCGGTCTGTCAGCCAATACGATCGGTACATAATTATCCTCAATTTCACGCAAAAATTCCGTATTAAATCCTGTCGTGTTTACGATGAAACCTTCAACCCTTTGATCAATCATCGACAAAATATATTCTTGTTCTTTTGCGGTCGCATTATTCGTATTGGCTACCAAAACATGATATCCGTGCTGATTGCAGGTATCGCTAATTCCTTGTACTAATATCGAGAAAAATGGGTTGCTAATATCAGAAATAAGGACACCTATAAGTCTGCTTTTACTGGACTTTAAACTTCTGGCCAATTTGTTGGGGCGAAAGTTCAGTTCCTCAATGACCTCCTGAATCCTGCTTTTTGATTCATCGGACATAAATTCAAATTTCCCGTTGAGATAACGAGATATTGTCGTTTTGGAAACCCCAGCTTTTTTTGCCACATCGGCGATAGTAATATTGGCTTTGTTTTTGACCACCATGAACGCTCCCATACAACTCATTATAGAAACCGATTTCTGAAACCGGTTAACAACCTCATCTTTAAGATACTTAAAAATCAGCTGTTTGTCAATACCTTTTTTATAAACAATTCGCTCAATTTAGATGATTACGAATTAGACCGATATAACCCAGATCCAGACATATAAAAAACTAATCAAGAAAATCCGTATTGTCTTTCGTAATCTTGCATAAGCATTTGGGGCAATTGACAGTGTCCTCAGTAAATAGGCTGGTGTAATATTCAAACTTATGCCCGCATTTTTCACATTGATGCCATACACGCTCCCGCAAAATATTGCCGTCAGATACTCTTGTTATAATATGGCCGCGAACCATTATCTCCACTCCTTCATTTCAACAATGTAGCTATCTCTTACTCCAATTGGCAAAAACCGCGCAACTTCCGCTTGCTTGCAACCTCTAAAATATCCATACTCCGGAAAGCTATTCTGCCGGCAGAACAACAAAAGCTTCTGATCAACTGTCAGAAGCTTTTGCTGTTTTGCCCAACACCTAACAAAATGAACCTGCCGGTAACTAAAAGTCCTTATTGACTACCCACTTCCCGCCAACATATTCTTTGTCATAGATACTGAGAATAATCCGCACGGCCCTTTTTAATATTCCTGTCGGCGTTTCGTCAATAATTTTCCGCGGAATACCGGGCTTATCTTCTGCAGGTCCCTGAAAATAATGACTCACCGAATAACTGTAGTACTTTGTCCTATAATCATACGTGACTTTAATTTTAACCGTTTGATCTGTTAATAGCAATTCCCAAATGCCGACTACCTTTACAAACCCTTTCAATTGAGGACATCCCAACAAACCTTCAAAGACATTATTAATATCGGTATCCATGCGGTTCGCCTCCCTCCACCCATTTATTTACAGCTATTCGCCGGGAAGAGAATATTTCCTGCTATAAATGGATATATCTTTCATTATCGCTCTCTTTTGTGTTAGAATAGTCAAAAGGAGTTGAATCATATGAATTTCAAGCTAAACAAAGAAATTGTTTCTCAAGTTATCAGTGAGTTTGATTATGCATTCACTCATTCCAAAAAAAATCGCGATGAACTTTTTCGAGAATTAATATCACAAAATCCTGAAATCACCTATTCATCGGAAGACTGGGCAACCCTTAGCCAGGAAACCAAAGACAACATTATCGCCCGCATTAAAAACTCACTTAACACTATGTGATGTTAGCCTTAGTATTTATTACTAGGGTTATTTTTTTGCATATTCACTCTCTGTCAATGATAAATCAACATTTTCCCCGTATACGGCAGAAAATGCCAAGGGCTCTGCACGTTTTCGTGCTATCGCCATATACTGTAACATAGGGTACTTTCCCTAACTTTAGCATAAGGGATGATACATGGCGATGACACCCGAAAACATTACGCTGTCGGATAAGCAAACCCGTGACCGCTGCCGCTTTATTTCAGTGCCGCTGTGCAGACAGGAAACAGAATATACTTGCGGCGTAGCCTGCGTGCAATCAATCTTAGGAGCCTACGGCATGGACTACCGCCAGGACGAGTTAGCTCAAATACTGGATTCGAAGCCGATATTGGGAACAAACTACCAGAAAATCATCCTCTTTATGGAGATGCTTGGCTTTCAAGCTGTTTATATAAAGAACATGGGCATTGACAATCTAAAATCTTTTATCAATGACGGGGTAACCCCGCTGCTTCAAATACAAGCCTGGGCGGAAAATGGCGTTGACTATGCTTCGGACTGGAAAGACTCACACTATGTAATTGCTTGCGGCTATGACGAAAACCGAATATTTTTTATGGACCCTTGGACTCTCGGAAATTATACCTATCTCTCCGGCGAAGAGTTGCTTGAACGCTGGCACGTTCCTGACCTACACTTTGGCCAGTGTTACGGCGGTGGTCTGATCATAACCAAAGAGCATTGTGCGCCTCTATACGACCCCAGTGTAGTAAAATACCTGGGATAATCGCTGCAGCTACTAAAAAAAGCCCGGTTGCGCCAACTCCCTGAAATGCCGGCAGCCTAACGTTTATACCAAAATTGGAATTCTTCTTAGAAGAAAAACAAGCTAGCGCCCTAAGAGGGCGCTAGCTTGTTTTTTGCATATGATATATAACCATGTAAATGATCAACCAATTCGGCGCAATCCTGCTCATTTAGCTGTTCTATGGGTATGTCGCCCATTACATGTCGTATCCATTTATCGATTTCTCCGGCAGAGTAACCCAAATGCAACATCTGTTCAATTAATGAGTAAATTTCGTCAATCATCCGATCACCTTATAATAGTATTTGGAATTTATTTCGTCATGGATTCCTATACATCCTTAAGAATAAAGTACTAATTTTATAGGTAATTTGTCTCGAATAGTTATTTTTTAGCATCTCCACCATGTTACACTCCCCTGTCCACTTTATAGTCGGCTTGTTTAAACCAGGTGAACGCCGTTTCCAAATCAAAATTATTCCACTCCTTTTTACTGTTACCGGTATCCCGCGGTATCGCCCCAACCTCTACCACTACTACATTGGCCCCCCATTCCAGGGCTAACAGGGATGCGGGGTGAATACAAATATCCGGTGCGTTACAACCGGCTGCCAACCTTGTAACAGCGGCAATTTGGGCTAACCTGCGCTCCGAAACAACCGGAATATGTCCAAGTGGTGTCCCCGGAACGGGAATCCGGGCCATTACCCCAGTCAGGCTTGCATCATAGTTCATTGCCGTCAAAAAAGCATCAGCAAGTTCCGCGGAAGTATGCTCACTTCCTACAGGCTCGACTAAAAAGGCTAAATCCAGAGGTGATGCTTGGACAGCAGCAAGCGTCTCCAAGCGGCTTTTGATTGACAGTCCCGTATCAATCCCCTCTCTGAGACGAAGGCTATGATAAATAACGGAAACGCCACTGCTCATCAGCAGTCTGGCTGTTTGGTCTGTTAGCTCGCCGGTATTCGCCACAATACCGTAATTACCCGGAATTGTTTGCCTTATCTGTTTCGCAAGCGCAGTCAACTCGGCAAGGCTATAATACTCCGTAGTGCGCAGAGTAATCCATTTGGCGCCACCATATAAAAATTTTTTAGCCAAATCAACAATTTCCGCAGTACTCCATCTGTATTCTTCCCGAACCACTCCCCATTGTTCACCAAAAGAACAAAAATGACAGCTAACGGGGCACGGAGCATAATCGACGCCTATCGATGCCCACACCCGTCCGGAATTTTCCGTTATCTCGGCGGCAACTTTTCTGGCCGCTTCTCCCAGCTTCCCGGCCGCCACAGATTCCGCTCGAATTTCCAGTAACGCAATAACAGTCTCCCGGTCCAATGCGTTCCCACGCAAAGCATTCTTATAAGCATATTCAATTATGTCAGAATCCGACACCATCTAAATCACCCCCCCAAACTTGTTCAATATTCTCTATCCCGGTCAAATCAACCGGCAGCTTCCTTTCTAAAAAAATGGTCAATCTAAAAATCTGCTCAATTAAAAATAAAAAGATAATTAGGCCTCCGTAACAAGAACCCCTTTCTTGGGATTTTCTTGAGTCAGCGCTTGCTTTTCAAGCTTAACCGCTGTCGGAACTGATAACCAAATCGCTAAAGCAACCGCGCTAAGCCCGGCAGTTAGTTTTCCAGCCATAACCGGCACAATCATAGTCGGCTGAAAATTTGCGGTAAATGCAAGATGATCCCCAAAAAGGAACGCCGAGCACACTGCAAAGGCAATGCATTTTACTTTATCGGCAGCCTGCATATCTTTGATAATCCGAAATAAGGCAAGGATATTAGCTGCGGCTGCAAGAATTCCCGCACTACCGGTTGAACTAAAGCCGAATTGTCTCCCGATTGCCTCCAAAGGCTTCGCCAGGTATTTTTTTATCATGTAAACCATCGGGAAAGCACCGGACAGCATTACCCCGATATAACCTGATATCTCCAAGGCCCGAAATTGATCTTCCGTATCGGCAATAATGGGATTAAAGCCCCATGCGCCGAACAGGTCGCTGAAAATATGGGTGAAGTACTCAACAATGCTGAATACAAGCACTATTTTAATACCGGTGTCCATAATCTTACCAAATAACATAAAGCCTCTTATCATTGTGTCAGGAATAAAGCGTAGGCCAATTGCAATTGCGGCACAAATAATAACTAAAGGAATTAGATTGGTCATTATTCCCCCAAAACTTAAGGCAAGCTGGTAGCCTGCCTCGGCGTCTGTTGAAACAGCCTCTCTTACCTTGGTGTTACTAATTAAAAGAAGAACACTGGTAATAAAGACCCCTATAGGAACTGTCAGGATACCTGACATGACGCCGAGCGACATGTATTTGTGGTCTTCCTTTTCAAGCATCGCCAATCCTACGGGAATGCTGAAAACAATTGTTGCGCCGGCCATATAGCCGGTAACCATTGCCATTATCCAGCTTTCTCTTGTCTGAGCGAGAATATCGGCCAACTGATAACCGCCCATATCAACAGCGATAAATGTCGTTGCGGCAATCGCCGGATCTGCCCCGATAGCGCCGAACGCCGGACCGAAAACCGTTTTTACAAGAGCAGCCAAATAAGGTGTTGCCGCCATTATCCCTGCTACAGGTACAAAGATCGGCCCAATCGAATACAGTCCTTCTAAAAATTCCTTACCCAATTCTGAATCCTCTTTAAATATTGACGCAAATGCCCCAATAACCGCACATGCCATAATAATATACAGCACTACTTTTCCTACCATTTCCACAATCAATCACTCCTTCACCGCTATCCGCCAAATGAATTTAATGAAAACTACCTCTGATCGGTTTCAAAAACAAGTGTTTTTATCACTACAGGCACCACGGTTCCTCCTGCAATCGCCTTGCCGATATCAATATAATCCCCATCACAAACACATAACTGATCAATACAAATAATTTCGGTCTTCGGACAGAGTAAGTGCAATGTTTGCCCCAATACTTTTCCGTAATCTTGTTCAATGGCTACAATGATTGGCTGCCGGTATTCCGTTAATTCATTCCATACCCTGACGATTGCCTTAGCAATTTCCTTAATTCTTCTAAACGAAAGATACTGTTGACTTGTCAGGCCAATTGCAAAACATTCATTTATCCCTTGCTCCAGATAATTGCCTACTGCATTTTTGATAGCCGTTCCTATCGAATCAGCAGTATCCGGAATCGTATCTATAAAAGGAATAATTACAGGAACATTTTTTAGCGGAAGTATATCGTTATCAACGTAAATAGTACTGCCGCTTACATCGACAGTTTGCGCACCTGCTCCTATAACTGTCGCCCGAATCGTTTCCTTAGGTTTAAGCAGTGTAAAACTGCTGTTATGAAAAATCCGACGCAGCTTTTCCCCTAATAACGGACCCATATCGCCAAATTCAATCACATCGTCTAACGTATCTGCTCTTATATCATGATAAATATAATCGGCAACTCCACCGGACGCCATGATGAAAGCAAGAGGGTAGTCAAGCCGCAAAGATTTTGTCATCAATAATTCTTGCGAAAGCAATGTTTTCTTTCCGACAAGATGATCCCTGATTACCTCTGCCATTCTCTCTGCCAGCGTGTGCAACGCAGACAGTTCGATCATGGTTCCCGGACACAAAGACAGACCCAAATGCCGGCAAATTTTTTCCATTGGCTTTGAAACATACGCAATCGTTTGTGTGGTTTTATCAAATTCAAGAAGTCTGCCGCCAATATTAATACAGCAACTATCAATGACTTGGCCATTGCCAAATATTCCAATATTCGCCGTCCCGCCCCCGATATCAATATTGGCAACGACACAATGATTAAGGCGTGAATATTCAGCGGCACCGGAACCCTTGCCCGCTATCACCGATTCCAGGTTTCCACCGGCGGCAGCTACGACAAAATTTCCTACAAGATTAGCTATTTTCTGTGAGATACGTCTCGCGTTTTCTTTTTTTGCTGTTTCGCCTGTAATAATAACGGCACCGGTATCTACGTCCGAAGGAGCAATGCCTGCATTTTGATATTCTGAACTTATAATTTTTGCTATTGCCTCTTCATCGACCAAGCAATCACCTTTTAGGGGGGTAAAATAAATATTGCTCTTATATCTCACTGCTTTATCCGTAATCTTTAGCCGGGGGACAAGTGAGCCCGGTGAAATATTTCGCACTGTCAAATCACTAACAATCATCTGCGTTGTTGTTGTTCCAATGTCTATGCCGACACTTTTGATCTTATAGCTGCTATCGTCGTTCATTGCCATACTCCAAAACACAAGAGGCAAGCTATTTTCGACAAATGTGTTTCGAGATATGGAGGCAGCAGCCATAACCGGTTTTTCATTCAACCTTCCCCTTATTCTTCAATATTTCTGCAAGCTTAGTACCACTCGCTTTACTATCAAGGATTGTTTTTACCAATGTCGCAAGATGTGCGCCTGCTTCTGCCGGCGGAGTACCGCCGCGGTGAATATTAGAAAGAATCGATCTGTCTGCTTCGACAGTATTCTCACTTGGACGGTAAATAAGATAAGCACTCATACTTTCTGCGGTAACAAGTCCCGGACGCTCACCGACAAATTCGACAATAACATCACAGTCAAGCAGCATGGCAATTTCATCTTGCACCGCAACTCTGCCATACTTTACAAAAAAAGGGGTTCCGACACTTAAACCCTCAACCTCGAGTCCTTGGATTAATGCCGCCATTGTATCTTCTGCATTTGCTTCAATTGCGGGAGCGCTTAACCCGTCAACAATAATGATTTGAACCTGTTTCCTTTTTTCGCAATTTTCCAAAACCAGTTTCTTTGACGCATCATCAAGTTTTCTGCCGAAAGCCGGTTTTTTTAGATACTCATCTTTATCCGATACCCTAGTCTTCGTTTTCATTAGGCAACAGCGGTTAATAAAATCGTCAGAAACCTCTAGCGCCACTGCATCTTGCGCCGCAGCATGACTCGCTAAAAAATCAAGAAGCGTAGCCGTTTTATAGCGTGTTCCGCACCGTCCAATGGCAATCCGGGCCGGTGTGGTTTTTTTCATTACTGCAAGCGCTTCCATACTACGGGGATTTTTAACAAATACCTTATTGGCGTTATTTAATTCAAAAACACAACCATTTACAGTCTTTTCGCCTTGGAAGTCTTCTAAATTGATCAACTATAGTTCCCTCTTTTCTTCAGAATTAATCAAGTAAAGATGGACGCGTCACCGGCACTAGTAGTCAGAAAGCCATTTTGCATAATACCATAGCTCTCCAGCCACCGCTCAAACTCAGACAATGGCCGCAGGCCAAGAATCTCTCGAATTGTCGCATCATCATGATAGCTGGTATCTTGGTAACTCAACATGCAGTCATCGCCGCCGGGTACCCCCATAAAATAATTGGACCCCGCCATAGCGCAAAGCATTGTCCCAATTTCTTGATCATTTTGGTCAGCCTTCATGTGGTTAGTGTAGCAAGGAGCTATTCCCATCGGGAGGCCATGCATTTTCCCCATGAATAAATCCTCAAGATCTGCTCTGATAACCTCACGTCCGCTATAAATAGTTTCCGGCCCAATAAAACCGGAAACATTATTAAGCATAAATGGATGATACCGTCTTGCCAGTCCGTAGCAGCGTGCTTCGAGCGTCATTTCATCAACATCATGATGTTCATCTAATGAAATTTCAGATCCTTGCCCTGTTTCAAAATACAGGAAGTTCGGACCTTTAGATACACAGAGTCGTTGCGCCATTGCATAAGCTTCGTCAAGCATCGGAACCGTAATACCAAATGTACTATTTGCTGACTCTGTTCCGGCCAAACTCTGAAATACCAAATCGACCGGCACACCTTTTTCCAATGCCTGCATTTGCGTAGTAACGTGGGCCAAGACACAGGTTTGTGTAGGAATTTTATATTTATTTACGAGTTCATGAAGAGCGTTTGTGATTTTGGTAAAATTCTCAATGTTATCCTCGACGGGGTTAACACCGATTACCGCGTCACCGGAGCCAAAGGACAACCCCTCTTTCGTAGAGGCTAGAATGCCTTCAATGCTGTCCGTAGGATGGTTTGGCTGATTGCGAAAGGCCAGCGTACCCGGACTTCCGATTGTAGTATTGCAGCTTGCCTCAACTCTAATTTTTTTAGCAGCATAAACAAGATCCATATTGGACATAAGCTTTCCAACAGCGGCAATCATTTCGCTCGTTAAACCACCACTTAAGGTGAGCAATTCACGTTGCTGCGTACCTGATTGCAAAATGTATTCGCGCAATTCACCAACAGTCATCAAGCTAATGCTTTTATATACACTGCTGTCAAGTCCGTCATAGATTGCGCGCGTAACTTCATCTTTCTCATAAGGAATTACCGGATTCTCGTAAATATCCCGTAATGTTAGATTTGCAAGACAAAGTTTTGCAGCCACCCGCTCGGTAGCCGTTGTTGCGGCAATTCCGCCAAGAAAATCGCCTGATTTTTCTTCATTGGCCTTGGCGAGTATATCTCGTACAGATTTGAAATGAAATGTTGTTTTATTTACTGTACATTTTAGGTTCAAACAGTTTCCCTCCCGCTTAATCCAAATTACAAAGAAAGATAGAATACGCCTATTGCAAATAATCCGACTTTAATTACCATCACACACCTTTCCAAACTTACTATAAAAAATAAAAGTGCTTACTCGAAGTTAATCTTCAAATAAGCACCATTGCTTTAAACACGCAAATTGTATAATTCAAAAACTAATAAACCAAAAGCATTGTAATTTTAATTAAAATCCTTCTTTTAAGAACAGAGGTTACATTCGATAATCGGACTTATTTACTTGATTTATCCAGATTATATCATGTCGTGCGCTCGCATTCAATACATTATTTCCCAGATCATTTTCATCATGGCGATTTGTATTACTGTATACATCCCCGAAAAATGCATAATGTATGTATAAGTCGTACTAAGTTTTTAAATTTTGTTATTTATACCTTGTAAAATAAACATTATCAATATAATTAGGAGTAAAATTTATTTATTTTATTCAAATAAATAAATACCGTTATATATTTATTATATTATTATTGATTGTACTCGGTAGGCGTACAATCGCAGAAATAGAAAAGGACTTGACTCGTGCCGATTAGTATAGGGCATCTTAAAAACATTGCTTTACCCGCTCATAAGCCCAATCCAGTTCAGCTTGCGTAATCGTTAACGGCGGTGCAAAACGAATGATCATTTTGTGTGTCTCCTTGCAAAGCAAGCCATGATCCTTTAGTTTTTCGCAATAGGGGCGGGCGGGAACATTCAATTCCAAACCAATAAACAAACCTTTGCCGCGCACTTCTTCGATGACAGGACTTTGCAGTTGCTTTAGTCTGCCAAGAAAATACTGACCCATTTTTAATGATTTTTCCACAAGGTGCTCATCTTCCAATACCTCCAAACCGGCTACCGCTACCGCACAAGCCAGTGGATTACCGCCAAAAGTGGAACCGTGAGAGCCTGGATTAAATACACCTAAAATATCACGATTTGCCGCAACAATGGAAATCGGAAAAACGCCGCCACCTAGCGCTTTTCCCAAAAGATAGACATCGGGAACAACGTTTTCCCATGAACAAGCAAATAATTTTCCGGTTCGGCCAAAGCCGGTTTGAATTTCATCGGCGACAAACAATACATTGTTTTCCTTACAGACTTTATACGCCGCTTGGAGAAAGCCCGCCGGCGGTATGATAATGCCAGCCTCACCTTGAATCGGTTCCAGCAAAAAGGCAGCCGTATTGGGGGTAATTGCCCGTTGCAACGCTTCCATATCTCCGTAGGGAATTAGCGTAAATCCGGGTGTAAACGGTCCGAAACCGGATTTGTACTCTTCCTCGGAAGAAAAAGAGGTAATGGTTACTGTCCTGCCATGAAAATTACCCCTACAAATAATAATTTCCGCCTGGTTGGCCGGTATTTTCTTACAGTGATAAGCCCAGCGCCGCACTGCTTTGATTGCGGTTTCAACGGCTTCCGCCCCGGTATTCATTGGTAAAAACATATTTTTTCCCGTCAGTTTCTCTAATTTTTCATAAAGACGGCACAATTGATCATTATGGAAGGCCCGCGATGTTAAAGTAACTTTATCTGCTTGGTCTTTTAGTGCCTGAATTATTTTGGGGTGTCTATGTCCATGATTCAAAGCGGAATAAGAACTTAACATATCCATATAACGCTTTCCTTCCGGATCCTCTACCCATACACCCTCGGCTTTGGCAATTACGATGGGCAGCGGTTGGTAGTTATGCGCCCCCATTAACTCAGTTTGTTTAATAATTTGATCCGATAATGCCATACTGATCTCTCCTTATCATCTTCATTAAATAACAGCTAAAATCCAATATCTTCTATTGCAAGATTTGTGCCAGCGCGCTAAAAACAAAATAATCCGCTTACGTGACTGCAATTGTCCATTTTAATCGGGAATTTTATAAATTAGCAATCACTTTTTCTCGAATAAAGGCTTTTTCTCGGGCAAAAAAAAACAAAGCTACTGCAAATTTATTTGCAATGCAAATAATTCATACAGTTTGATATCGGATATCTTGCGCAAGAATTATGACGGATAAATAAAAAACCCAGGCATCATCTGCAAATCTTTTTGCAGGGTTTTTGCCGGAGTTTGTTTGTTATTACTTGAGTTTATGCTTTTTAATTTTGTGTTGCAGCGCTTGACGGGTAAGTTTTAATATTCTGGCTGACTCACTAATATTCCCCTTTGTTTGTTGTAACACGGCGATAATCATATTTCGTTCCAGGTTGTTGAGATTATTGTTCAAATTCCAGTTTCTTGTATCTAAGTTCACATTTTCAATAGGCATATTAGCTGCCATTCGGGGTAATTTATCGCGAAACAACATCGGCAATTGCTCAAAACTAATCACAGTGCGATCAGTCATTAGGTTCATAGCTCCCTCAATGGCATGCTGCAATTCCCGGACATTTCCCGGCCAGCTATAGGCATGAAACGCTCTTCGCACCTCGACGTCGACACCACCCACATTGAGTTCCATCTCGCTGTTATATCTATTAATAAATGCTGCTATATATAAATCAATGTCCTCCTTATGATCGCGCAATGGTGGTATATGAATCGTAACAACGCTCAGTCGGTAAAACAAATCTTCTCGCAGTTTTTTCTGAGCAATGGCGGTTGCGGGAGTAGTATTCATAGTAGCAATGATTCGTACATCAATTTTAATTTCATTACTCGCTCCCAAACGCCTTACCGAATTTTCCTGGATAACCCGCAATAGTTTCGCCTGTAAATCAAGTTCCATAGAGTTTATTTCATCCAGTAAAACCGTCCCGCCATTTGCTTGTTCAAATAAACCAGGGCGATCAATAGCCCCGGTAAAACCACCCTTTGCTGTACCAAAAAGCAATCCCTCCAGTAATTGTCCAGGTAACGCCGCACAGTTAATTGCAACAAAAGGCTTGTCTTTGCGGGGACTTAAGTTATGAATGCTTTGAGCAAATAATTCTTTACCCGTGCCCGTCTCTCCATAAAGCAGCACGTTCGATGCCGTGTGCGCCGCCTGCCTGGCATAACGCACCGCATTTTGCAACATTTCTCCTTGCCCTAAAATATTTTGGATCGTGTAGCGGGTATTTAGATGATGCGAAGTATCGGTCTTTTTCCTTCGGCCATGAAGATTTCCCTGCAAATCAACAACCTGTTCCGCTAATGACATGAATGCCGACATCTAATAAATTCAAAACATGTTGATATAATAATATTTGCTTTTCCGCATCTGTCAGTTTGACAGCCAAATCTTTTTTATCGGCACCCGACTCAGCAGCTACACGTTTACCGGAGTCTTTTGTCATCGCCCGCACATTTCTTACCCTCTCTCATTTCCGCCAGATTAATATCAATGCTAGATGTATTTATAAAAAAGCGTATAAACAAATTGATAATATGTCAAGCCTTTCAATGACTACTCCAAAGGCGATGTATATTTATGGATATTTTTACAGTTTTATGATATAATTAAATATAGATGAGGTACGGCTAAGACCGCATACCTGTCTTTTATTTTTTTCAAAGGAGGGATACACGTATTTTTTAGTTAAAGAACAGCAAAAAGGAGAATTACCATGATTGTCAGAGAAATTTTTTTTAAAACTGTAAGGTGTGCCAAAAACAACCATCTGCAGACGGTGCAGGATATCGTCCAGAAACTATCTCCCGAGCAGATCACCCATGAATACAGCTGTCCCAATTTTATATCAGGCACTAAATGTGCCAATTGTCAATACCATTAATAAAAGCCATTAGCCTAGCAGCCCCTTGTAGAAAGGTTGACTAAAAAAATGAAACCTGAGTTATAACAGCCGGAGCAGACCAAAATCTGTCCCGGTTATAATTTTTGTCTTCAAGAATGCAAGAAAAACTAAAATCTCCCCTCCATTACCCCGCATAAATAGTTTGGATCAGCACACAATAACGCAGGAAAAATCGGTCAAGGAGACAAACCATGACAATTATTGCTATCGTTATCGCAATTACTATAGTAGGCTTGGTTATCGCCTATTTTGACAGACTTAAATCTCCGTGGCGGTAAATTGCATTATCTTATTCTTTGGTTTTATTTTCCTTGTACTTAGCCATATTACCGTAAAATTTTAAAGGTCGATACCTGGCAACTATTTTGCCAATCTTTAAACGGGAAAATTCCCTCCTACAAAACAAAAAAGCACTTACATATTCGTTTGTGGAAGTGCCCTTAGTCTAGGGTCTAAAGACAAAACATCCGACTTTTAGTCCTCTAGACAACAATATCAAATTAATCCTAAAAGAACAAAGAATGATGTTCTACCTTCTAGGTAAAATTTACTTAGAACCTCTATACCAAATTTAGGGTTCCGGTTAAAAATTGGCGATCTCTATAAACCTATAGTTAAAAGATATAAAACTCACAGTGCCACGATTAATTTCCACCCATAAAAATTTAGTCATTGCCCATCGTTTAATCTCATCAATAATTTTTTCGACAAATCTTCTTATCAATACCATTAATATTTATCTGTCTTGAGTAATTTCAGCAGCAGTACATTGTTTGAAACTACTGCAGAAAATCTTTCAGTACCTTTCCCGCAGCATTGCGTGGCAGTGCTGAAACAAATTCGAGGATTTTAGGCACTTTAAAGCGGGCCAGTTTACCCTCGCAAAAAGTTTTTATTCTGTTAATACTTAATTCCTGGCTTGAATCTTTCAGAACAATGACCGCTTTTACAATTTCCCCCCATTTTTCATTGGGTACTCCAACTACAGCCGCTTCTGCGATATTAGGATGACGATCTAAAACTTGTTCGACTTCAACAGGATAAACATTTTCTCCGCCAGTAATAATTACGTCTTTTTTCCTTCCCGCTACATATAGGTAGCCTTCTTCATCTCTCCATACACAATCACCAGTAAAAAACCAACCGTTTTGTAAAACTTCCCGGGTTGCCTGCGGTTTTTTCCAATATCCGCTCATTACATTGGGAGCATGAACGACTAACTCTCCAACTTCTTTAACCAAAGCCTCACGGCCATTTTTATTTATGATCCTTATATCAACATAAAAGGCCCCTTTTCCGACAGAACCAATTTTTCGCATGCAGTCTTGAATACCTAAAATGGCTACCGGTGCCACCTCAGACAAGCCAAATGCCTGGATTAATGGCACACGTCTTCTTTTCAGTATTTTAATTATTGTTAAAGGACAGGGGGATCCTGCGGAAATCCCGAAACGTAATGACCTTAGATTATAATGGTAAAAATCCGGTACTTGCGTTACTGCCAGCCACATGGAAGGCACCATAAACATACATGTTATTTTTTCTTGCTGAATAGTTTGCAGTACTTGAACCGGATCAAACCTATCCTTTATGATTACCGTACCGCCTCTGTATAATAATGTTAACGTTAAAATGGTCAATGCCCCGCTGTGAAACAGGGGCGCAACGGTGAGCGTTATATCTTCTTCCAAAATGGGTTGGGCTAGTAAGATCTGAGTAATATTCCAAAATGTGTTGGCATGGGTAAGCATTGCCCCTTTTGGCCGGCCAGTGGTTCCTGAGGTGTACAAAATCATATGCACGTCCTCTCCCGGTACATCAAATTCGGGTTCCTGGTCAGCATACTTTAGCAAAAAATCTTCATATCGGATATCATCCTCCAACACCGGGCTGCCAACACTGATCCAACATGAGATAGGTACTCTTTTACGAATTTCAGAAGCTAATAGCACAAATTCACTTTGATAAAAAAATACCGTAGCGCCGGAATCATTCAGAATATATTCCACTTCCTCCAAACTTAAACGAAAATTAATGGGAACAAAGATAGCTCCGATCTTAGCGCAGGCAAACATAGCCTCTAAAATCTCATTTCCATTCATTAGAAACACCGCTATTCGGTCGCCTTTTTGAACCCCGGTCTGCACTAACCCATTTGCCAGGCGATTGATCCTACTATTAAATTGATCATATGTCAATTTATGCTGGTTAAATACTAAAGCTACTTTGCCATGACTCAATTGAGCTCTCTTTACCACCCACTGCCCAATTCCCCTCACGTTTATCCTCTCTTCTTTCGTCGCCTAAAGATAGCTAAAAATTTGCACGATATTGAAGTACTCTTATGCAAAACAGTTAAAATGTTTTGGAAATTTTTTCAATATCTGCTGCTGATGACGTTAACTGTTGCATAGCTGCCGCTATTTCTTCCGTAGACGCTGCCTGTTTTTCCCCTAAGTCTGCCGTGTTTATTATCGTATCAACCACAAATTTAGTTTCTTTCTGAGCGTTTTGTAAGATACCGCTTATTTCCTTCACTGACTGAGCACTGTTTACAGCCATTTTACGAATTTCTTCAGCAACTACCGAGAAACCACGCCCCTGTTCCCCTGCCCGGGCAGCCTCAATGGCAGCATTGAGCCCTAACAAGTTGGAATTGGCCGCCACATTGCTGATAAACCTTAAAATATCGCTGGTTTTATCAATCCAGGCCAGAACATTCTCTCCGCCTTTTCTTATCTTGATCAAAAATTCAGCCAATTGGTTCGCTGAATTTGCCAATTTTTCTAAGGTGGCGCTTATTTCCTGAGATGACGCCGCTATAATTTGAGCAGCGTCTTGCAGTGCCGCTTGTGTTTTATAGCTGGTAGCCATACCAACGATTCCCGCAAATTGCCCATCATCCTCGAAAATTGGATAAATCGTTGAGCAAAGTTTTATTCCATAAACGTGTTCAGGAATCATACTGCTGACGATTTTCTTTGTGGCTATACATTGCTTAATCGGCCCTGCTGAGGCAATATCTCCAATCTTAACATTTGTAGTAGAAAAAGTTCGTGGTTGTACGTGATGAAGAAATCGCGCCTCTGCATCGCATACTACGATATCGCAATCAAGTGCACTTATATTTTTAAAAACCTCAGCGGAAGCAATAATTGCTTCCAATTTCTTCATATATCATCATCCTTATTACTTATTTGGGTTCAACCGCAGCGAAAGGCCACTCCGAATGTCCCCCGCGGATAAGTCCACTTGATAATTCCCTTGTCTTTGCAAACCACCCGGCATGTACCGCATTCCAGGCAGCCGGCGTAATCAAAGTTGACTTCACCGCCCTTTAGGGTATATAACACAGCGGGACAAACGACCAGACACGGCTTTTCCTTGCAGGTAGCACAAATAGCTTTATCAAGCACAATATGAGCTTCGTCTTCGTCAACGGCGAACTTATTGATCCCGAGAAGTTCTTCCGGTGAAAGTTTTTTGATTGTCATATGGCTTTGAACCCCCTCCAACCATCGGCAAGCAACTGCCCGAAAGTAACATGCTTTTTCAGAACTTTTAACATAGCCTTATCCATCCGTTCAGGCAGTTTGCCATCCACGGCGAATAGAACTTTCATCATCTCATTCGCCATTGCAGGATACACGGAAACCATGCGCCTGTTGCTCATGAGTTCATGGAAATTGGCGTACAATTTCATGGTTGGCAGCAAATCCAGGTCTTGCAATTCTTTAACGTAAGCGGGACCCACGTTGCTTACATTCTCATTTTTCATAATGGCGCGGGCGGCTGCCACACCGCTCACTATAGCAAGATCGATACCCCGGATGATCGTACCTGTGTTAACCACCATACCGGCGGCGTCACCGACCAGTATTAGCCCGTCCTTGAACAGTGTCTTGGGCATAGCATGGTAACCGACCTCAGGAACAAGATGTGCGCCATATTCTATGGTTGTACCATCTTTGACCAGCGGATAGATTGCCGGGTGCATTTTTAACTCTTGTACAATCTCATGGATGGATTTCCCATGAGAGGCAAGGTCTGCGGGATTTAATACGACACCCAGTGAAACACTGCTCTTGTTCGTATATAAAAAACCGCCGCCAAGCACTCCGTCCCCACAGCCTATCAATACCCGGGCTGCTCCTTCATTGCCGTTTAAGTTAAAGCGATCTTCAATAACTTTTTCCGGCAATTCAATAACTTCTTTTGCTCCCACGCCAACGTTTTGGGCAGCAATATCGTCCCGCAAGCCGGCTTTTTGCGCAATAAAGGAATTTACACCGTCAGCAGCAATGACCACTGTTGCATAAATCTCGTCGTCCCCTGCCTTAACGCCAACGACTTTTCCGTCAGTTTCAATGAGTTCGTCAACCAGGATGCCAGGTGCCAGCATAGCACCCTGAGCTTCTGCCTGACCTGCAAACCATTCGTCAAAAGGTGCCCGCAGCACGGAATACGACTGGGGAACTTTTTCCCCAAAATCGTAATCAACATACTCCATTGTCATGGCCCCATTGGCCCCAAGCATCATAATCTGCTCTTTGACCACTTTTCTTTCAAACGGCGCCTCTTGATACAGACCGGGTTCGACCAGTTCCAAGGCATACGTATACAGCCGGCCGCCAGTAACATTTTTACTGCCTGCACTTGTACCTCGCTCTACCAACAGAACGCTTTTGCCATTCTTGGCCAGTACATAGGCGCAGGCGGTGCCGGCCGGGCCGGCACCGATAATTATCGCATCAAATTTTTCATCAGACGACATAATGTTCCCCCATTTTTATGAGTCTTGCCAATTTATTTTTTTTGCAGGGCAGCAGTCAGCAAGGGTACCACTTTATACAAATCCCCTACAATCCCGTAATCGGCTGCTTCAAATATCGGGGCTTTTTCATTGCTGTCAATAGCAACAATGATTTTGGAATCCCTAATGCCGACCACATGCTGTACCTGACCGGAAATTCCCATACCAATATACAGCTCAGGTTTGACTTTCTGCCCGGAAATACCGATATAGCGTTCATTAGGCAACCAATGATAATCTTCAGCGATACCGCGAGTGCAGCCAATTTCAGCGCCAACTGCGCTTGCCAGTTGCTCCGCTCTATACAGATCTTCTTGCTTAGCTAAACCGCGTCCAACGCAGACTATCCTATTAGCAGTTACAATGTCAGCCCCTTCGTGGACAATTGGGCAAACATTGCTAATCGTAACCCGGGAATCTTCATTCGCAACTTCGACAGTAGTAATTTCACATCGGGCGGCGTCAGCAGCTTCGGCAAAAGTCCGGGGCGGTATCGTAACTAGGGCCGGCAGGGCGGTTGCCTCAGTACGCACAGCTAAACCGCCGTACATCAGCCGCATAGTTTCAATTGCCTCATTCGCGTATTGAATGCTTAACGCATCGGTAACAAGACCGGCTTTTAGAATTGCCGCTACTTTGGCAGCAAGATCTTTGCCGCGCAATGTAGCGCCTACTAACATGACACTGGCTTGTTCTTTGTCTAACATATCAGCAATAGCGGCAGCATAACTTTCAGGCCAAGGATTAGCTCCTTTTAACAGGAAAACTTTATCGGCCCCGGCACTGGCCAAGCATTGTACAGCTTCGTCATTGAGTGTGATTATATTAACAGGTTGCTGCATGGTTTTTTTAAGTTCCTGACCGGCAGTCAGCAGTTGTCTGGCAACAACGCTATCTTCTGAGTAAATCCAAATTCCTGGCATATTTATTACCCCTTTCCTCTATCCCTCTAGCACAGGCCCTCTTTGGCAAGACTGGCAACTAGTTTAGCGACATTGTAGGCTTGATCGTCATCTTTAAAGATGACTTTTTTCCGATCCATGACATAACCTTTGATGGCCAGGCAGCGTACTTTAGGGAATAATTCCTCGGCCGCCATACCAAGATCGGTTACCTTTACTTCCGCTGACGGCTTTTTAGCTGCAGCCATAACCTGTTTTAACCCAGGTATGCGCGGTTTGTTGATTTCCGGTAAGACACTAATAACCGCAGGCCCTGTGACAGTTACTTCTTCGGTGCAATCACCTAGTTTGCGGGTAGCAACCACTTGACCGCCGTCAATCGTAAGCTTTTGCACAAAGGTAACAGCCGGAATCCCCAGCAAAGCAGCCAATCTGGGGGCTGTCTGCTGACTATAGGAATCAGAACTGCCTTCGCCGCACAGAATTAAATCATACTGTCCGATCTTTTTTATGGCGGCGGCTAATACATTGGCTGTTACAAATGCATCGGCCTGTTCGGCTGCTGCGTCACCAATCCAATATACCTTATCAAGACCCCTGGACAGAGCATCTTTTAACGATTGTTTAACGGCAGCAGTGCCAAAAGTAACTGCTTCCACGCAGGCACCCTGCTGCTCCGCTAAAAGCGCTCCCGCTTCTATCGCATTTTTGTCATAATCGCTGATTTTATATTTAGCTCTGCCGGTATCGAGAGAAAGATCTCCCGCTATTTTAATGTCTTGTTCATCCAATACCCATTTGTAGCAAACAAGAAGCTTTTCCATGGTTTACCCCTTTCATTATGTGTGGGAGAAAGAGCATTCTCTCCCACACTGTCATTAATTCAACATAATACGGCTTTGTTTATGCTAACAGATTTTTAGCAATACTTTTCTCAGGAAAATCAAAAGAACTGTTATTGACAATAACTCCTTTAATATCACGATAGAAGCGAGAAGCTACCATCTCCTGGCTGTAGCCGTAACCACCTTCGATCTGAATCACATCAATCAAAGCACTTTGCCCGATACGGGCAGCAAATAACTTGATCATAGCCGCTTCAACAGAAAACGGCTCGCCATTTTCCAAAAGGACAGCAGTATCATATACAGTTAAGCGTAGCATATGAATATGGGCAGCCATTTCGGCCAGCATGGTTTGAATGGCCGGAAAACTAGCGATGGGGCGGCCGAATTGAATTCTTTGTTTACCGTATTTCACGGCATCTTCCATAGCTGCTTGCGCAATACCTAAAACCATGGCACCTTCCGCAATATTGGCAGCAGCCTGTGCTTTAGCTGCAATGGCCAAGCCTTTGCCTTCTGTACCTAGCAAGTTTGCAGCCGGTACTTTTACTTGATCGAATATTAATTCCGCCGATTGGCAGCCGCGAAGTCCCATATTATCAATCGTCCGCGCAACTGACAAGCCTTGTGCGGTGCCGTCCACAATAAAAGCGCTCATTCCCTCAGCACCTGCTTCTGCATTGGTCTGAGCGATCACAATATATACGCCGGCAACCCCACCATTAGCCACATAACATTTACGTCCTGTTAATATGTAATGATCGCCGTCTTTGACGGCTACTAATTTGTGCTCACCAACACCAAGAGCATTTTCCGGTTCGTTAAGAGCAAAGGCCCCCAGTTTCTCACCCTGACATAATGCTTTCAAATAGGTTTGTTTTTGCTCCTCAGATCCCCAAGAATTGATACTGTAAGCAGCCAGTGAAGCATGGTTAAGCAAAATAGCCGCCACCGCACCACTAACTCGGGAAATCTCTTCAATAATTAAGGCATAGCTAAGATAACCGGCCTCAGCGCCACCAAATTTACCTGGTAAAAAAATGCCTAGAAAATCTTGTTCAACCATTTTCTTTACAATATCTGCCGGATATGCTCCTGTATTGTCGATTTCTGCAGCCACCGGCGCTACACATTCCTCGGCAAATTCCCGGGCATTTTGCTGAATTAGTTGTTGTTCTTCTGTCAATACGTAGCTCATGCGTTCCCCTCCTATTCTTTATCACCTGTTTTTTAAGACCGCAGCAGATGTCCTGAAATGACAATTCGTTGAACCTGATTTGTGCCTTCATAAATTTGCGTCACCTTAGCATCCCGCATGAGTTTTTCAACAATAGAATCCTGAGAATAGCCAAAAGATCCCATCAACCCAACGGCAGTGGCGGCTACCTGCATGGCCGTATCAGTCGCAAAGGTTTTCGCGATAGCCGCTTCCTTGGTATAAGGCAATCCGGCTTCTTTCAGGCGGAACACATTACGCACAAGCTGTCTGGCCGCCTCAACCTGAATTTGCATATCGGCTATTTTAAAAGCAACAGCCTGGTGGGCTGCCAACGGCTTACCGTTAATGTCCAAACGTTCTTTAACATAGCTAATCGCTTCATCCAAAGCTCGTTGAGCTATTCCTACCCCGATGCTTGCAACCATCGGACGTCCCAAATCCAGCGTTTTCATGGCAATTTTCATGCCTTCGCCTTCTTTGCCCAGCAGATGGCCTTTAGGTATCCTTACATTTTTCAGCAACAATTCCACCGTATTGGAACTGCGGATGCCCATTTTGTGTTCTACCGCGCCAACAGTCAGCCCCTCACGCTCTTTTTCCACAACAAATGCGCTAAGGCCCTTAGCCTTTTTACCGGGATCGGTTGATGCAATGATCACCATGATATCGGCATAACCGCAAGTAGTCGCAAAACACTTCGTTCCGTTAAGGACCCATTCATCTCCATCTAATTTTGCAATAGTGGAAACAGCACCGGCATCAGACCCTGCTCCCGGCTCTGTAAGGGCGAAACCTCCCAATCCTCCACTGACAAGGCGACCAAAAAATAGTTTCTTTTGTTCAGCATTGCCAGCAATTATGACAGGATAGGCGCTTAGGCCATTACCGTTAAGTGTTGTCGCAAATGCAGCGCAACCATAACCCCACTCTTCCACAACCACCGACTGGGCAACAGAATCATAACCGGGTCCACCGTATTCCGCCGGCACAGCCATACAATTCAGTCCAACCTTTTTGGCCTCTTCGAAAATAAACATCGGAAACTCGCCAGTCTTGTCATATTCACCCGCTGCCGGAATGATGTGCTGTTTTGTAAAGTCACGGGCTAACTGCTGTAATCTTTGTTGCTCAACAGTAAGAGATTTATCAACCATTGTCTCATCAACCTTTCGTCTTTGCTACGATAATTTGCTTGAGTTGTCCCCAGTGTGGCATGAAAATCCCGCTTGGCATTTGTTGCAAATTCGGTGAAACTTTAGGTTTAAAGTCCATCAAAGCCAAAATATCTTTTTCCAAATCAATGCCGGGAGCAATCTCCACCAAGGTTACTTGCCCGTCTTCCAGGGTAAATACAGCGCGTTCGGTAATATAAACCACGGCCTTGTTATTCTCAGCAGCGTACTTTCCACTAAAAGTAATCTGCTCCACCTGCTTGATGAATTTTTTTTCTTTTCCCTCCTGGATAATGCTAAGTTTGCCATCTTCAATGGCAACTTTGAGCCCCTTTGCAGTAAAGGTACCGCAATAGACTACTTTTTTCGCTCCTTGGCTAACATTGATAAAACCGCCGGGACCCATGGCCCGCCCTTTAAATTTGCTAACATTAACATTTCCTGCTTCATCTGCCTGCGCCAATCCCAAAAATGCCACATCAAGACCGCCGCCATCATAAAAATCAAACTGATTGGCATGGCCGATTACGGCTTCCCCGTTATACGACTGGCCAAAATGCGGCAGACTGGCCGGTACTCCGCCAATTCCGCCTGCCTCTGTAGTAAAAGTCATCATGTCTGAAACTTTTTCCTCAGCTCCTACAGCGGCGATGTCACTGGGGATTCCCACACCAAGGTTAACAATAGCGTTCGGTACTAACTCCATGGCAGCGCGCCGGGCAATAATCTTACGTTCTGTCAGGGGAAGTTCCGGAATACTGTCCAAAGGCACCTTAATGTCGCCGCAAAATACAGGATTAAAATACAGTCCTTCGGTTTGCCAACAACATCTTTGATCTGTAGCCACAACAATGTGATCCACTAAGATGCCGGGAACCTTAACATCTCTCGGATGCAGCGAACCGGCTTTGGCCAGATATTCCACCTGCGCAATCACTATGCCGCCATTATTCTTAACAGCTTGTGCCAACTCCAGCATTTCGAGCATAACCGACTCTTTCTCGGTAGTAAGATTACCGTTTTCATCAGCAGTAGTTGCACGGACAATGGCGACATCAATAGGAAATGTCTTATAATACAGCCATTGTTCACCATCAAATTCCACTAATTGAACGATATCTTCTTTTGTCGCAGAATTCATCTTACCGCCGTCCAGACGCGGATCAACAAAAGTTCCCATTCCCACCTTGGTTAGCACACCCGGTCTTTTTGCTGCGATTTCACGATAAAGCTGGACAATAACCCCCTGCGGCAAACAGTAGCCTTCAATTTTATTTTCTGATACCAGCTTTGACATGGTCGCCGATGAGCCGATATGAGCACCAATCCATCTTTTAATTAAACCTTCATAACCGATTCGAACCGTCCCGCGGTCATGCCAATCTCCTGTAGCCGATGAATGTACCAGGGTTAGGTTTTGGGGCTGGCCTGATTCGGTAAATCTTTTTTCAAGAGCCTCCGCAACCTCTTCCGCCCAGCCTGCAAGACCAAAACCGGTAGTTGCTACAGTCATATTGTCTTTTAATAAGGCCGCTGCCTGATCTGCGGTTATCAATTTAGACATTTTATTTGCACTCCTTTACAGTTGTTTTATTAATACCAATAAACATATATAGCATATCTTGTGCCAATCAGTTTTTAATTCGAAAAAGTGAGCAAAACCAATACATAAAAGCATGTTTACCCACATACTGCCTTGTATTTTTGAACCTTTTTTTACTTTATCTAAATAAAAAAAAGCGGCTATATACCTTTTTTGGTACATTTGCCGTAGTTCAGCATACAAATGGAAAAAATCTTTTTCCATTTTAAATTAAATAGAACGAAAGACTTCTTTTTCGTTCAGCACTTTTCCCGAAACTTTTATTACCCACCCGTATAACAGGTATTAATAGTACCATCACTTCAATTAACTAAATCTATAAGGAAAATCCGTATGTACCAGAAAAAGTACATACGGATTTTTTCTTCATGCAGCAGTATCATCTTTCATCAGCTTTTTCTTGTTCATAAGCTTTTAACTTCCGGTAAAGAACGGTACGGTAAATTCCAAGCTTTTCCGCAGCCTCCCCCATTTTTCCACCACATTCATTGAGAACTTGATAAATATACTGTTTTTCCACGAACTTCGTTACTTCTTTTAACGTTCCATGCATACCGTGTGTCAACACGTAATTACATTGCGGCACAGATCCTGGTAAATGCCGTTCAATCTCCAGCTGCTCTAAGGTACAGCCTTGCATATTATTAATGATTAACCGTTCAATAGCATTTCTAAGTTCCCGCACATTCCCCGGCCAATTATGTTTTTGCAAAAATTCAATAGTGTCAGGCGTCATCCTCATTTCCAATCCGTACTTTCTTTTGAAATCCTCAAAAAATTTAAACGCTAACGCCACAATGTCCTCCGGGCGCTCCCGCAATGGTGGTATCTGAATAGGAATGACATTAAGCCGATAAAATAAATCTGCGCGGAAAGTTCCCTCTTGCGTCATCTTCTGCAAATCTTTGTGTGTCGCACAAATCAACCTAAAATCCAGTTTTCGGTCCACACAGCTGCCAAGTCTTCTGATTTCATAAGTTTCCAGTACCCGCAAGAGCTTGGCTTGGAGTGGCAAGGGCATTTCCGCAATCTCATCCAGAAATAACGTACCCCGGTGAGCCGCTTCAAACAAACCAACTTTTCCTTCCGCATTCGCTCCCGTAAATGCGCCTTTCTCATATCCAAATAATTCTGACTCAGCAAGATGCTCAGGCAGCGTGGCGCAATTAACGGCAATGAAAGCCTCGCCGGAACGCTTACTATGGCGATGCAGGTATTTTGCTAAAATTTCTTTACCTGTCCCCGATTCACCATACAACACTACAGTTCCGTCCGTTTGAGCAACAACATGCGCTTGCAGCAGCAACTGTTTCATAGCCTTGCTTTCAGCCACAATCGTATCCTTATCTAAAACATAACTCCGCAGATATTCTATTTCTCTTTTGCGGCGTTTAGCATTTTCTTTTTCCTCGGCATTAATAGCTTTGTCCGTATACTCCGCCATTTTGCCTGTTGTTAAAACCAAAATTACATTTCCCTCATCATCCATAATGGGTGTACTGGTAGATATCTGCCTCACACCAAGTTTAGTAATCAATTCGCCTTGCACCACACACTTTTTTTCGGCAGCTTCTACCGCATAGGATTTCGAATAATAATTCTTAGCAACCAGATCGTGAATATTTGATTTTAATAGCTGATCCAAAGACATATCCAAAGTTAATGCCGTCGTTGAATTAGAAAGCAAGACATTTCCGTAACAGTCTGTTACAAATATAGGATCCGGCAAATTATCAAATATTAGGTCTAAATTTTGTTTTGCCAGTTGAAAACTGCGCCTTTTTCTTTTGGAAGCACGTGGCACCGGAATCACCCTCTCGTTATTATGTGTATGATAACAGTCAAAATTGCTTGATCCTATTGGACATGCCAAAGCGCAAGCATGCACACTGCAATGCTTACGCTTTGGAAAGAATTTGTTTATTTACAATTTGAAAACTTCAAAGTATCACCGGCTAATTGTAATATTTTGAAACATTCAAAAAGGAACTCTAACAAATATCGTTATATTTTGCTGAAGTTTCACACATCATGTCCTGAATGAATAACTATAAACCACACAGAAGATATATTATACTAAAAAATTCTAGAAACTCCAGGTAACAGCCGATTCAAGCTCCTTGTCGCGTCCACCATAACCTTTAGCTTGCAAGTCCATGTATACGACCGGAAAAGACAGATTCTTACTAAAGGTTTTATTATAAGAATAAGTCATCCCTGAATAACTATCAGCTGTCCCCCTCCCCATCCAGGGATACACCATTATGCCTAGGCCGCCGTTATATTTATCTACTGCATTTTGCTCCACATTATTATACTGTACAGAGAAGGTACTATCTTTATTAAGATTATAGGTCCCGCTAACAAAATACCCTTGGTTCAGCTTGCTGGCTATTCTCCGCTCATGCTAAAATTCCCGTCCCTCAAGTAGATAATCGCCACTAATATCAACTACATTGCCAATAGAAGCAGCCACGACAGTACCTGTAGACAATATACTTGATGCTAATATATTGTCTACAGTTTTCTTGTATTCACAATAACCTCCCATGCAAATATTGAGCCGTCCTCGGCCGTTATTAATACTTATTCATAAATATCGTATAGAGGATCTAACACTAACCGCTCTTGTCTACCCGGATCACTGACCAATTCCCATTTTTTATCATCAATAGCCATGGTAGCGCGATCACCATTGGGATCATACTTTTTCCAAACAGGTGCTTGGGGGATACTGGGATTACCCGTCGCTGCAAAAGCAATCCAGGCGTCCTGCATATTATCGGCCAAACCCTCCGGCAAAGGCTGACGTCCTAGCCAGTTATCATCTTGTACATTTAAATTGTGAAATACAAATGGTAATTCCATTGCATGACTGGAGCCCATTCCTCTAACTGGCGATTTCCATTTAAAATAGTACATATAGGCATCGTTGTATTGTGCTTGAAACTCGGCCATCTTGATTGCAGGCATTCTAAAGCCAAGATCATTAACCAGGTTTACATCAGGATGCTTCTCTTTTGGATTTAGGGAGTTCTTTAATTTGTAATATCTGTCAATCTCAATTTTATGCTTGTCTAGGTCTAGCCCAGCCGCTTTATAAGTAGCTTTACCAAAACCGTCTACAGCTCCCTTATAAAAAGAATCGCCCATGTAGATTTTCCAGTAATTTATTTCATCCTGATTCGAGCCAATCAACAGTTTTACTCCCGAATCAAGGCCGTTTTTTATGCTAATAAACGGATCTACCGGTATATTTCTTCCATCAACCAAAGGAAAACAATACTGTTCACTAGACACATTCATTTCAGCAAATTTCGTTTGATACTCTCTAATCTGATCAGGGCTAAGAGCCAATAAATCATCCATAGTTTTGGCGCCAGTAAGCTTTATAAAGTCTCTGGCTACTTGTTTACTATGTTCCGGATCCCTATTTATCAGACCAGCTGAACCACTTTCGGCGATTACTTTCTGGAATAAGCCTTGCGCTGACGGCATACCCATTAATACCGAAACACTGCCGGCACCGCAGGATTCGCCAAAGATCGTAACATTATTAGGATTACCGCCAAAACCTGCAATATTTTCACGAACCCACTTTAATGCCTGAACCTGATCTAACATACCTAAATTGGCACTGTCAGCATACTCACTGCCGCCAAACTCCTCCAAGTTCAGGAAGCCCAACGTATTAACACGATAATTGATGGAAACCATAACCACATCTGCTCTTCTGGCAAATTGTTCCAAATCATAGTATGGATCACCAGATCCCCCTCCCAAGTAACTCCCGCCATGAATGAACACCATAACCGGCTTGTTTTGAGCTTGTATGTCGCGGGTCCATATATTTAGTGTTAAGCATTCCTCTCCCTGAGGAAGTGTGGATGCTGCCATATAAGGAGAAGTATCAACTGGTTGTATAGATGTTTTTCCAAATTCAAACGCCTTGATCGGTTCAGAATGATACTCCGGACTTTGTGGTGCTTTCCACCGCAAATTGCCAACCGGCTGCTTGGCAAACGGAATACCTTTAAAAATAGCAATTCCATACCGGTCCCTTTTACCAATTACGTCCCCATACTGAGTTTTTGCTGTTACCTCCGTGTCTGGCTGCAATACACTTGCCCTAACATTATTCAGTTGCCCGCTTCCCAAGGTAATGGTGATAACTGCCAAAATTAGCATAATTTTTTTAACAGTATTTGTCCAAAAGGATTGTACCTTCATTACTAATTACTCCTCCCTTTATTCCGTAGAATCATCCAAACAGCAAACGAAGCATCCCTCCCCTTTGTGATTTATTCTTATTTATGTTCTTATTTAGAACTTCGCAAAATTTATGCCAATTTGCAAATGGTCAGAAATAAAAGTGCTGACAAGATGACCTACCAGCACTCAAACTTCTTTAAAATTCGTATACTCTTAGCTTTCATAATTAATACTTAATAATAATTTAGATAGTTAAGATCCGAATATCTCAATTTCTAGAAATCCCATTCAATGTAAAAAAAAGACTGAATTATTTACAGAGTAGACTGTAAATAATTCAGTCTTTTGAAATTTCTTTAACGTATTCTACTATCCTATCATTTAACTTCACTGCTAGTTGATTACTGTCCATATCGCCATAGGCGGGCCTAAAAATCAGTTTTTGCTTTATATAAATGTCCCCATTGGCCTCAACATGAGCAGCACTCAAGGTTTTATCATTGCGACAGCACCGCCCCCCGGGTTATAACCAGCGGCTGCTGCAAAATCTAAACCGTCAATATCAGCCTGCCACTCTTCCTTCAACGTAATTTCTTGATTGGCATAGTGTAAGCCTGCACTATTTTATCGGTGATCCGGCCTGCAACAACATCTTTGATCACACTTTCCGCTTCCGTATCAGAAAACATCGTCCTCTTTAAGCCGTAAGGGATGTCCATACGATAATGCGGCTGCTGAAGCCACTTTCAAATTCCAAAAGCCCATAACAAATCCCCGCAAATATTTTATCAATACCCGCGGGGATTCTTTGGCATAAACCAGCTTATTGTCCTGAATACTTCAGTGGGGCAGCTACTTTAAAGTTATCTTTGACACTATCCGAAATTGGATTGTTTACCAAAAGGTCTGACATCAGTGTTGGACCTCCCTGAGAAAAGTCAAAATCATTGATATTCAATTTAAATACATTTAAGGAATTAGCTGCATCAAAATACATTATTAAATTTTTCTGATCATAAACAGTCCGCCAAAGGGTTGGACCAAGATTTGGAAGATTTGGTGAAACATCAGACAATGGTCCCGATACGCTACGCATAGTGGACAGAACGCTCAACACTGCCTGCGTATCATGTTTTCCTCCAGGAATACGAGATTTAACATTCTTAGAAAGATTTTTGGGCAATGAATTCAATAAAAAGCTTAATCTTGAAAATCTATCTGCTGAATCCGGTGTGCCTGGCATAAAATTCAGGCCGCCTTTTCGCTGCCAATAATCATTAATCGCCAGTTGCGCATCAAAATCCGGCTCATTGGTCATAACTTTATATTCTTTACTATGATGGATTTTCAACTGGCCCTGAATATATTCAATAATCGCACTATCACCGCTTGGATCAGAAATACTTACATGAAGAGTAGTCGGTGCAAGGGTATTTTTCGAGGGGACCAGTCGGAATGGCTCTTCCTGAAGATGAGTTACAGCATCATTAACATCTTTATAGTTATCAAGGATATATTGTACCCAGCCGTTGATATTCAAGCCAGCTTTTCCGTCCGTTGTGCCAACGTCAGCCCCTGCTAGGTAAAGTTTGTTTACAACTAAGCCTTTTTCATTGATGCCATCGACAATATCTGAATCAAATGTTGAAACATATACACTGCCATACTGTGAAGTCCATTGGATAGAATTATTTCCTGCATCACCATCTCGCTCCATCCCACGGGGAGACACCCATATTTTAGTCAATACATCATCTTGGTCCCAATCCATAGTACGGCCTGTAACAACTACCTGGTCATCGCCCGTATAGAGTGCACGCGAGCAGGCATTTGTCACGGTCATTGGTGCAGTTATAGAAAGCCCTATGCATGCTGCTAAACAAAGGGATGCTACTTTTTTCTTATGATTACTTATTTTCACTTTTTATCTCTCCTCTTTTTCGTACGAATGAATATCAGCTTAACGACAATCCCCGCTTCTGTTTACCAACTTTCAAACTTTTCCTTAAAACGACCAAGTTAGCCCCGTGGCGAATTCTCTGTCACGACCACTGAACCCTTTACTTTTTAAATCCAAATATACTGCATGAAAAGACAAGTTCTTATTTAAGGCTTTTCCATAGGCATAAGTCAATCCACTGTAACTATCCCCGCTAATCAAGCCATTCCCATAAAACGGGTACCCCCATGCACTAATACCACTGACAATCGTATCGGCTGAATTCCTTTCTACATGATTATATTGCACAGTAAAATTAGTATCTTGATTTAAAGCATACGTGCCTGCAACAAAATATCCTTGATTTAACGTATCTGCACTCGACCTTACAAATTCACCGCTTAAGTTAAACCTTGGCGATAGCTTCACATTAGCGTTTAAAGCATAGTAACGCCGCTGATCCGTTGTACAGTTAGCAAATGCCACTCCTCCTTGAATCGTATCACTAAACTGGTTGGTAACATCAAAGCCATACCACTCTTTACTCGGATAATTGTAGTTTGTAGCTGGTCCTGTTGTTTTGCCCCCTATCACCTGAATATTTGCAGTGCCAATAGGTCGAGACAATATGGCCCCGTCAAACATAAGCTGGATTCCATTAGCTGAGTAACCAGTATTAATAATAGCTCCTTTTCCTAACGTAACAGCTTGTCTCCCCAGACTATATTTCCAATTATTAAATTTACCTTTTACCCCATACCAATCAAATTCACTGGTTCCATCCTCGTATGAACGAGCGTTGCTACCAGTGTTCTTATCATTGCTAAAACGAGTAAAAAACGTAGTATCATCATCGATTTTTGCCGTTATATTTACACGAACAGTTTGGTGAAAAAAAGAACTGTTGTATTTAGGCTGAGTAGGATCATTCGTATTGATACGATCATGAATGACACGCCCTTCTACTTGATAATCACCTGAAATACTAACTGTATCGCCAATAGGAGCCGCTGACGCAAGACCTGTGGTAGTCATCAAATATGTTCCAATCATTGCTTTGACAAATATTTTCTTATTCATAATTCATCCCCTCTACTCGTTGTACTCTATTAGAAACCCGAGAATCTCGTTCAAGGCTTTGCATCTTAGACTTTTTGTTTCTGTTCTCTCGTCCGTGCTCCCTGTTGATTTTTGCCCTTTACTGTTTATGTAGTGCTCCGGACTCCAGACACGGGTGCCAGCCTCTGTTTTACTTGTAACCGCACAAGCTTGCTTTTTCTAACCATAAACCTAAGCCTCCCCAAAAAATGTTTATCAACATGACCAATAGACTAATATACAGCTCCTTTCTTTAAGGGTTCCTCTATTCTGAGTACGCATCCAGTTTTAGAACTTTGCAAAATTTATGCCAACTTGTGGGTAGTTAAAAATGAAATACTGGCAAGACAACCTACCAGCCCGCAAACTTCTTAAAAATTATATACTTTTAGCTTTATTATTTACTACTTAATAATAATTTAGATTGGCAATAACCGAATATCTTAATTTTTAGAAATTCCATCCAATGTAAAAAAAACTGAATTATTTACAAAATAGTTCTGTAAATAATTCAGTCTTCCGAAATTTTTTGAGATATTTAGCTAGTCTGGCATTTTATTTCACCGCTAGTTTAATCAACTAAGTTGATATCTGTGAAGTTTATTATACAAGGTCTTTTCCGATATCTCCAATAAAGCGGCAGCCCTGCTTTTATTGCCGCCGGTCTGTTCCAGCACCTTAATGATGTGAAGTTTTTCAACCTCATCTAAAGACATAGTAAAATCATTAGAGTCTATATTATCTCTATTCCTTTTGACAGCAGAAATAATATGCTCGGGAATGTTTCTTACTGTAATTTTTTCATCCGTGCATAGCGAAACCATCGAATAAACGGTACTTTTTAACTCCCGAATATTCCCTGGCCAATCATAGCATTGCAATACATCCATTGCCTCATCTGAAATTATTTCGGCCATTACGATATATTCCTGATTATATTTATGTAAAAAATGCCGAACAAGCTCGGGAATATCTTCACGCCGGTCTCTAAGAGCCGGAAGTGTAATCGTGACAGAGTTAATGCGATAATATAAATCCTCTCTGAACCTTTTAGTGTTGACCTCATCTTCTAAAATTCGATTGGTGGCACAAATTAAACGAAAATCTGATTGCAGAGTCTTGTTTCCCCCCAATCTTTCAAAAGATTTGCTTTCCAGGACACGCAATAGCTTTTTTTGCATAGCCATATCCATTTCACCAATTTCATCAAGAAACAATGTGCCTTTGTGAGCCTGTTCAACCTTCCCGATTATTCTCTCATTAGCGCCGGTAAAAGCTCCTTTTTCATGGCCGAACAGTTCATTCTCCGCCAAACCTTCCGGAATAGAACTGCAGTTGATCTTAACTATATTGTTATATTTGCGGATACTGTTGTAATGGATAAAATCAGCAAACATTTCTTTCCCCGTGCCATTCTCCCCTAAAATTAGAACAGGCAAATTGGCATTGGAAACTTTCAGGCATTTATCCATACACTCTTTGATTACTTTACTATGTCCGACAATATTCAATCGTTTATCCAGGAAATATTCGGCTGAAAAAGAATTTGTCTGTTCAGAACTAAGACTTTGTTTAATGACGTTAATTATATTTACCGGTAAAAAAGGTTTAGCGATAAAATCCACAACCCCTTTTTCCAAAAAGTACCGGCTATTAGTATTATCTGCAAAAGCAGTCATAATCACAATCTTGCTATCAGGAAATCTTTCCGCAATAACATCCATAGCTTGAATACCGTTCATACCTGGCATTTCCACGTCCATAATAATTAGATCAGGCTTACATTTTGCCATTTGCTTAATTGCGCTGACGGCACTCACAAATACTTCAACCGCATACCCTTCTTGGGTAATAATTCGTTGCAGCAGATCCAACGTAGGTTGTGAATCATCAATAATGAAAATTGTATTCATGCAAACACCCCTTCTAAGAACCTTCAACTCATCAAAACCTTTGTCTGGATTGTCAATATTTGTTCAGTCAACATATTCTCAGAGTCATCAATGGTTTTTCCATTCTTTGTGCGAGTTTTTAATTATACGCATCCGCTGAATAAGCAGTAAAAGTTTCTGTATTAATCCGGTAATTATTACAGGAACTTTATACTAAGCTTCTTATAGGCCTTTTTTTTCGAACAAAAAAAGCCCTTTAATTTTATGCCTGAAGTAAATGAATAGAAGGTTTTTCAGAAATCATTAATTTTTCTATTCCATTAATCTTGTTCTGGCATAAAATTTGCATATATATCAACATGAAATCCTTATATTAGGAAACTCTGCTGAATCTAGCTGCGTGTAGCCGATCCAACCTGTATTTCTGCAAAAGCTAGCCTAAATTCTCCAAGCAGTTTCTCAATTTCTTCAAGCTTGCTCAATAAATCTTTTTTTGAATAATTTTTATAGTTTTGGAGCATATTCTCCACTTCGTTGATTCCAAAGGAAATATGCAAATTTAACATCGTCCCCTTTAATGAATGTAGATTATTATGAACCCCTGTTAAATTGCCGTCTGCTGCATATTTTTTGGCGGTTGCGATAGTTTCAGGATATAAATCAAGAAAAGCTTCAAGTAATTTAATAGAAAAAGCTCTGTCATTTTGTACCATGGATTCAAGAATTTTAATGGTTTCCTTAACATGAAAAATATTACTTTCTGCTTGTGGTTTATCGTTATTTTCTGTCAAATCCTTGTCAAACCTAATTTTTAATAATTTATCCTGTAATAGGGCAGGTTCAATAGGTTTAACTATATAATCATTCATACCCAAGTCAAAACATTTTTTCACACTAGTGCTGTCACCATAGGCGGTCATGGCAATAATTGGGGTTGTAGCTTTAGTCTTCTCCTGCAAATTCCTAATCTTCCGGGTTGCCTCGAAGCCATCCATTTCCGGCATTTGCAAATCCATCAATATTACATCCACTTCATGTAACTGCACCATTTCAAAGGCCTCTAACCCATTATAGGCAAAGTATAATTCAAATTCATCAGCTTCCAAAAATGAGCTGAGAAGCTGGCGATTTACTTCCATATCTTCGACAATAAGAATTTCTAACTTCACCCTATTGGATTTTTGCGGAATTTTCCCACTACCTGATCCTGCATCTAGATCAGATGATGAGGAGACAATAAAACTGCCATCTTCCAAAACCATTTCTTTACGTAATATTTTTTCTATCGACTCTAACGTTACCGGTTTATTAATGAATCCAGCAATAGGCGGAACTGCTTGCCACCTGTCCAAATCAATACTGTCTTTTGCCGCAGCCATTAAAACAACATCGGCCTTAACCCCGCTCGAAATCAACTCACAAAATTCTTTTACTACTCTAGATTGTTGGTTTGCTAATAGAGTTGCGTCTAATAAAATTAAATCATATGGCTTCCCGTCTTCACCCCTATATCGAATAGTATAAACTGCCTCCACAAAGTGACTACACGTTTCCACGCTTGCACCATAGTATTCCAACTGCTTGCGGATAGTCGAGAGCACTGAAATACTATCATCTACAACCAAAGCACGGGTTGAAGACGCATTAACCTGATATTTATTTGCGTAACCACAAATTTTTAGGGGAATTGAAAAATAGAACTCGCTCCCCCAGCCAAATTCGCTCCGATAGCCAATTTTTCCACCCATTTCTTCTACAAGACTTTTGGAAATCGCAAGACCCAACCCGGTACCGCCGTACTTTCTGGTTATAGAATTATCTGTTTGGGAAAATGCCTTAAATAACCGTTCAAATTTATCTTCCGGTATTCCCGGACCAGTATCTTTAACATGGAAAAGTATCAATGCCGTATCTAGGTTAAAGTTCTCAACCGTAATGGTGATACTCACTTCTCCTTTTTCGGTAAACTTCACGGCATTATTCAATAGATTATTAAGAACCTGATTAATGCGTACAGGATCCCCTATTACTTTTGCCGGTAGTGCGAAATCGATATCAAGTATTAACTCCAGATTTTTTTCACTGGCCTTAATAGAATACACCCGTGCTGTATTTTCTATAACTTTCCGTAAATCGAACGCCACTTCTTCTATTTCTAATTTTCCAGCTTCAATTTTGGCAAAATCCAATATATCATTTAAAATTGACAAGAGTGATTCGGCACAGGAGCTTAAGAGATTAACATAATACTTTTGCCTGCTTGTTAACTCAGTTTTACACAAAAGTTTTACCATACCACTAATGCCATTCATAGGTGTCCTAATTTCATGACTAACGTTGGCTACAAATACATCTTTTACTTTGCAAGCAGCTTCTGCATTTTCTTTAGCTTGCACTAATTCATGCTGGATTCCTTTTAATTCTTCCGTCTGGGTTGATATCGCTTTGAGCATACGATTAATAGCACTTCCTAAAACCGCAATCTCATCCGTTCCTTGCTCTTCAATTTTTATCTTGAGATTTCCGTCTAATGCAATATCGCTTACTGTTTGTGTTAGTTTTGCAATTCTACTTAAAAGAAACTTGTGGAGTAACAAAAAACTGATCCAACCTAAAATAAAAACACTTAAACTACTAAACCACAGAAAAAAACTGATGATCAGCTTTCCCTGACGGGAAAAGTCTCTTGGAATGACCATCTTAACGGCAGCAGCAGGCTGACCGTATACATCTGAGATAACACCATAGCCAACAAAATCATCTTCATCAACAGTCTCAAGAAATACTCCATTTTTCTTAGAGCTCTGTATCTCATCGGTTAACTGAAAGCTAACCGGCAATTGATCAGCCGGTATTATCTCAAAAGGCAGTTTTGTTATTTGGATCATTTTTTGAATTTCTTCATTGTCAACATACCTTCCAGTCAACAAAATACCCTTGGGTTCGTCATCTCCTCTTTCCGAGGCAATCACGTGTGCACCAAACAGAAACGGCCCCTGCGGCAGAGATAAGACACCTCTCGATAGCTCTCCTTGCAAAAGTCCTTGAAGATGCCGACGCTCCAATTGCTTTAGTTTATCAGGAATTGGTCTTTTTTCCCGCAGCATAAGATCATAGTTTTCTCCATAAATCAATTCCCCCTGCATATTATATACCAGCATCATATTGCAATCAGCAGGTTCAAAAAAATCTACTCCAAAATAATTATTCTTGAAATCAAGGTGGTTCCTACTATCCATAAACAATTTAAAGTCGCTAGCATTAGCCAAATTAATACATAAATTTTCATTTTCAAAAGCATAGTATTCAATGACATCCAGAGCACGTGATACATTTAGTGAACTAAATTCTTTTTCAAGCGATAGAAATCTATATGACAGAACCTGATGGGATACAAAAAAAAACAGGATATTCACGCATAAGATGGCTAAAGTAATTAAAGCTGTTTTTTTAAAAATACTCATTTGGTCCCCTCGTTTTTACGATTTATATTATCTATAATTAAAAATTCGCCAGATAATGTTCTGGCAAAATTGTGAGAGCCATTATGTAGCACGAAGTTGCTAATACTACCATACCAGAGAAATCTTAAAACAGTACAATAAGAATATAAAAATTCGCATGAGTACTAGCTTAGGGTACAATTAGGAACACAAGCAAAATTATACCAAAAAGTACTTCATGCGAAAAAAGCATTTGATTTTATAATTTATATTATTATATATTACACTGAGTCTGCAACTTTTTGTATATTAGCCGCAATTTCGGCTAATTGGTGTATTGACGCCGAAATCCTACCAGTAGAACTGGCTTGAGTATTACCTAACTCGGTAGTTTTTACTAAAACACTTACTACCTTTGATGTTTCATGTTGTATGGTTTTTAGAATAGTCGCTATATTTTCAACAGACTTACCACTATTTACTGCCATTTTCCGGATTTCTTCCGCTACGACAGCAAAACCACGACCATGCTCTCCTGCTCTCGCTGCCTCAATGGCAGCGTTTAAACCAAGTAAATTTGAATTGGCAGCAATGTCGCTTACAAAACGCAAAATATCTGTCGTTTTTTTTATATCTTCCAGAACTTTCTCGCCGTTTTGGCAAACCTGCGCTAAATCACTGGAAAGTTGGTTTGCTAATGTGCTTAGATCGTCAGCCGTCACACTCAAATCCTTAGATGTTATTGCTATCGTCTGCGCCGCATTTTGCAAAATTTCATGTGTTTGCATATTAACAGCAGCACCAACAACACCAATTAACTGTCGACTTTCATCAAATACCGGCTTAACAATTGCCCTGCACGAAATTCCATATATTTCCTTGGGTATGGCAGCAATTACCTTCTTTTTGGTTCTGATGCATTCTAATATACTTCATTTCCTTTATTAACTATATTTAATAGCAAATTTTATGCCAACACTACCGATGCACCGATTTGCAGCATTTTTGTCGTTATAATGCAAGTTAATATTCCCTATATTGTACCTAATTTGATACTTTTCAATCATAATAAAAATCCGCATGTACCAATTAAGGTACATGCGGATTCCTGTTCAAATTGCTCAATCTTATTAAAGGCGAAACTGATTTTGCTTGCAAAAAATTAATTTTGGCTATACCTTTTATATACTACTTACTTCCTTGACGATTACACCTAATAACATACCTGTTAATGGGTTAATATATTGGCCAAGACTTGCTTCCATTATCACAATGACTAAACAGATATATTTCAACTCATACTTTCGGTAAGCATGGCAAAATACTAGAGTTATAACAAAAATAATCAAAGGCTTCACGTTCCAAAAAAGCCGTGAAGCCTTTGATTTCTCTCTGGCGGGAGCGTGTAGGAATCGAACCCACCCAGGACAGGTTAATGCCCCGCAAACGGTTTTGAAGACCGCAGAAGCCACCAGGCCTCATCCGCTCCCATATATATTTACGTATATACTATATCATGACAAGCCTCTTTATACAAGTTTCACTCATGGCATACCTCGCTCTCATTAGTCCACATTTCTGACACAAACCGAAAATTTCTACTTGACAGTGCTCTGTACTATTTGCTATAGTAACAACATCAAGTTAATCCATTTAGGCAATGAAGCCTTCGCAATAATATGCGAAGGCTTTTTCTGTCTGTTTCCGGACAAAGGCGTCCTGAAGGTTTACTCCTTTTGGACGCCTTTTGGCGTTTCCCGGAATTTGCTAGGGGGGGATGTTCTTATTCAACAGTTAGGTTTTATTTTTAAAATATTAGTAAATAAAGGAAGGGATGTAAAATGAAAAAGCTCTGGACTATTTTTACGGTTTGCTTATTGTTAATGCTTATCTTTGCACCAGCAGCCTTCGCTGATGGCGACACTCCGGCCGAAGCGGCCAAAATTGACACCGGCGATACCGCATTTGTTCTAATCAGTGCTGCACTTGTTATGATTATGACCCCTGGTTTGGCCTTATTCTATGGCGGTATGGTACGAACTAAAAATGCATTAAGTACCATCATGCAAAGTTTTTTTGTTATTGGTCTAATTTCTGTCCAATGGGTTCTTTTCGGTTATTCCCTCGCTTTTGGCCCTGACATCAGCAGTTTCATCGGCGGCCTTGACTGGGTTGGCCTCGCCGGTGTTGGTCAGGAAGCCAATGCTGATTATGCCGCTACGATTCCCCATCTGGCCTTTATGATCTTCCAGGCAATGTTTGCCGTAATTACGGTAGGTCTAATCACCGGTGCTTTTGCCGAACGAATGAAATTTGGCGCTTTTGTTGTATTCGCCTTACTTTGGAGTACTTTTGTTTATGATCCTGTTGCCCACTGGGTATGGGGTGTAGGCGGTTGGATACGTGAACTGGGCGTACTGGACTTCGCCGGCGGTACTGTTGTTCATATTATATCCGGTGTATCCGGTCTCACAATTGCGCTTATGATTGGCAAACGCAAAGGTTATGGTTCTGAAGTCATGATGCCTCATCACTTGCCAATGACTGTTATCGGTGCTTCCCTCCTCTGGTTTGGCTGGTTCGGCTTTAATGCCGGCAGTGCGTTATCCGCCAACGGTCTTGCCGCCAACGCTTTCGTTGTAACCCATGCGGCCGCTGCTGCCGCCACTGTTTCCTGGGTGCTCACTGAATGGATTAATCATGGTAAACCGACCATTCTTGGTGCCGCCTCCGGTTGTGTAGCCGGTCTTGTAGCCATCACACCGGCAGCAGGCTTTGTCAGCCTTATTCCGGCAGTCATCATCGGTTTAGTCGCCGGCATTATCTGCTTCCTGGCCGTAGCTGTACTGAAAACCAGGCTCGGTTATGATGATTCCCTTGACGCATTTGGCGTACATGGAGTAGGCGGTACCTGGGGCGCTCTTGCCACTGGATTATTTGCCTCCAAGGCCGTTAATCCTGCTGGTGCCGATGGTCTGTTCTACGGCAATGCCAGTCAATTGACCACTCAGGCAATCGGCGTTGCTGCCAGTTGGGCAGTCGCTGCCATTATGACCTTCCTGATCATTAAACTAATTGGTACTTTTATGGAAGTTCGTGCTACTAGCGAACAAGAAGTTCAAGGCCTTGATATTACCGAACACGGTGAGCGCGGTTATGCCTATCAGGATTTTTTGACAGGCTCGCCGATCGGCTTTGCCTCTTCTACAGGCATTTCTGCTCAGGAAACAGTTGCGAAAAAGACAACTCTCGCGTAAACTGTACCTATCATAGGAAATCCAATAATGATTTACTTCTGAAGGGTGTTATGTTCCACCACTAGCGTCGACTCCCGTTTTACCTGACACCTTGCCTGTAAATCTCGATTGGGATACTATCCAGATTTTCTAGAAAGGGAGGACATATCATGAGACCCATTACTAAAATTGATATTATTACCCGCCCGGAAAAACTTGAGGAACTAAAAGAAGCCATGAATAAAATTGGTGTTACCGGTATGACGGTAACGCAAGTGTATGGTTGCGGCCTGACAAAAGGGCATACCGAGGTATACCGCGGCCAGGAATACAGCATCAACTTGGTTCCCAAGGTTAAAATTGAAATTGTCGTCTGCGAAGTACCTGTCGAAAGGGTACTGGAAACCGCTAAAGCAGCATGCAGAACCGGCAAAATTGGTGACGGCAAAATTTTTGTCTACTCTGTCGCGAACGCAGTGCGCATCCGTACCGGCGAAGAAGGCGATATCGCGATTGCCGATCCGGCAGATATACCGAAATAAGAAATACAGACCCCGAAGTTCCATGGGTGGAACTCCGGGGTTCTTTTTATGTCTAGCCTGAACACTTATTTTTTTCTTTACATTTGCTGCAATTCCCATTGCATTGGGTTAACAGCAGCTTGTAACAGCGGGGACAGCGTATCGTTCCCGGCTCACAGGCCAGCTTGCACTGAGGGCAAATTTGCTGTTGCATAGCAATCACCTCATCTTACCTATCAAATCACAAAAGCGGCGACAATAGCACCGATGAGAAAAGCAAATACCCAGGAACTAATCCAGATTAATCCGCCTTCTTTCGCGCCGCGCTCCTTGAACATAACCATAACAGTGGCAACACACGGAACAAAGAGGGTAATGGTTACCAGCGCCACGAGCGTCTGCGCCGGCGTGAGAGCCATATCACTCAATCCGGCTGCCCCGAAGTCACGGCGGATCAGTCCCATAATAAAGGCAGTAGCGGTCTCTTTGGGAAGCTTCAGCAAACCTTCTGTCACCGGTGCCAGGGCTAGCTGAATTCCTTCCAGCAGTCCGCTAAGCTGCAGCACTGAAATAATAAGAGCTCCCAGCATGAACAGCGGCGTGGCTTCCAAAAGAAATGCGTAGGATTTGGTTACCGTCTTTTTCAGCACATTTTCACCGCGTGGCAGACGGATTGACGGTAAATCAATCAAAAGATCGGAAGACTCGCCTGGCAGCACCTTATGGAGAATCTTGCCGGTTATCCCTAAAACCAATAAAATAACCACAATGTAGATCGCAATAAATTTTGTCCCGATGCCGGCAAGCATGCCGGCAATCACGCCTAGCTGGGCTGAACACGGGATAGCCAGTCCCAATACAGCGGTAGCAATGGTCCGTTCGCGTTTCGTCCCTAAAATCCGGGTTGTAATGGTTGCCATGGTTACACAGCCAAAACCTAGAATCAAAGGAATAATGGCACGCCCGTTTAAGCCGATACTGGTCATCACCCGGTCAACAAGCGTTGCCAGTCTTGGCAAATAACCCGAATCCTCCATAATTGACAGTGCCAGGTAAAAGCCGACGACCAAAGGAAGCAACAGACCCAAGACGTAGGTTACCGTCATGGTCAATAAGCCGAATTCACCGATTAAAATGGTACCAATAACCGATTGTTCACTAATAAATCGGCCCACAATCCCCCGGACAAACGGTTCATACATTCCCTGCATAAGCGTCTCTTCTGTAAAGCCAACAATATCCTGCGCCACGATAACCCCAATTAAATAATACATGGCATACAATACAACAACAAAAATAGGGATTCCTGTCCAGGGCCGCAGCATATACCGTCCCAGTTTGGTAGTAAAGGTCGCACCTTCCTGCGTCTCTGTTACCACATGCTTAATAATATCATTAACCCTATGGCGGCGGGCCTGATAAATCTCCTCCCGCTGCGTGCCGGCCGGTACACCGTGGCGCTCAGCCACATGCGGATCGCCCTCCAGAACCAGCAAGGCTTCTCCCCGGGAACCAATCCGATTCAGCATCGCCTGCAGCAGATTGCTCAATTCAGGTGGAATAATCCCGGTGCGAGCCTCATAGAGCCTTTTTTTAACTTCGTCAACCCCTTTGCCTTTTACGGCAACTGTTTCGATGACCGGTACGCCCAACAGATGTTCAAGCAATTCACTGTTCACCTTAAGGCCCTGTTCGGCAGCCTCATCCATCATATTAATGGCGACAATAGTGGGTATGCCGGTATCGATCACCTGCAGCGTCAAAAATAAATCGCGTTCCAGGTGCACGGCATCCACAACATTCAAGATTAAATCCGCTGATAAAATAACATCTCTGGCCACTGTTTCTTCATCATTAAAAGAAGAAATACCATATACACCAGGCGTATCAATCACTACATCCTTGCCATAGCGGCCATGCGATATGTCAACAGTGGTACCGGGAAAATTGGATACATCCACATACATGCCTGTTAATGCATTAAAAAATACTGATTTTCCCACATTGGGATTGCCAACCAGAACAATCTTTTTAGCGCCTTCTGGAACATCAATGTGACCAAGATTATTATGACAGTGACTCATTTTTCTCCTCCGTCGGCTGACTAACCCCTTATTGTGTTCTGTACAGCCTTTCTAGATCATTTCCTTCATCATCCGGCTAGCTGCACTTCAATGTTTTCGGCTAAACGGCGCCCGATCGCAATTTCCTGCTTACCTCTGCCGACTACCACCGGACCGGCAGGCAGTTTTTCAAAACATTCTACCTCTGCGCCTTCAGCAATACCGAAGCGAATGGCCTGAGCCCTGATAGTTGGATTCGGAATGGCGGCAATTAACAGACGTTGACCGCGCTTAGCTTGTGCGAGTGTCATGATAAATTCCTCCTCTAATAGTGATAATCGTTATCAACGCTTAGGCAAAAAATTCGCGTCATTTTATGACGTATAATTGACATCTATTATCATTTACATTGTAATAAAGTCAATCCCCACTTGTCAAGTAGGGATTGACTTTTCGTCTATTTTTTTATTGGCTGACAAATACTTCGGGATAGATGAGTCTGGCCAATTGCTCAACCCCTTCAGCCAGGCGGAAGGTCGGACTTGACACAAGGTTTTCATCAATAATATAAACCTTGCCTTCACGGACTGCCTTAATTTTGTCAAAGCCAGGCCGTTGTTTAATACTGTCCGGCGTTATGCCGGGATTCATCGGACCGCGCTGTGCCAGAAAGACATCGATCGTTTCCGCCTTCATGAGCAAACGTTCACTGCCATAGGCGGCAATGCTGCTTGCGGCCTTTAACGGCTGGGCGTCGGCAGCCACGTTTAAGCCGCCGGCCAGTGTAAGTACTGTCCCCGGCATACTATCCGGGGTAATCGTGCGATATTCGGTAGCTGTTGCTTCAAAATACACCTGTTTTTTCTGCTGCGCTTTAGCTGTACGTTCCGCCACTTGCTGCAGTTTGGCATGAAAAGCAGCCAGTTTGTCAGCAGCTTGCTGCTCTTTGCCTGTCAGGATTGCCAACTTTTTTATATAGCTGTCAAAGTCGTCAAACTTTTCCGGATACAGGCAAACCACTTTAATATTAGCCTGCTCAAGCGTTTTGACAAAGTCAGGATGGCTTTGCTTGATAAACGGCCTGATAATAACCAGGTCAGGCTGGGCGGCCAATATCTTTTCCGGGTCGGCCCGGTAATCAAATACCGGCTTACGCTTGGCCGCCGGATCAGATTCGGCCGGGCTGACACCGATTATTTCCGCTTCAAGCCCCAGCGCCAGCAAGTTCTCGGTATGCGCGGAATACAAGGAGATAATTCGTTGGGCAGGCTGCTTAAGAACAATCGTCTGGTTAAGGTCGTCGGTAATCTTTATTTCACCTTCGCTCACAGTCGCAGCCGGCTTGGAAACGCCGCAGCCGGCTAATGCCATTATCAGTAAAACAACAGCAATTAGATAGACAGCTTTGCTTTTCATACACATATATCCCCCAACAATGTTTAGAATGAACGGCCCTATCCTATTTCTACAGATTGGAAAGAACGGCAAGACCTGTCTCGCCGGCCCGCACCACTTTGATGCGGAATACTTTCTCAATAAGATCAGGGGCAAGCACAACGGGTGCCGGCCCGTGCTGGACCAGACGGCCGGCCTGCAGAACAACGGCCTCGGAACAAAACGTACTGACAAGATTCAGATCATGAATAATAGACACCACCGTCAGTCCCTGTAGCCCGCACAATTCTTTAAGCAAATTCAGGCACTTAATGCTATAGTAAATATCCATATTGGAAAAGGATTCGTCCAAAAAAAGAATTTCCGGCTGTTGCGCCAGCGCCTTGGCAAACAGCACCCGCTGCCGCTCGCCGCCGCTTAATTCGGTTACCAGACGTCCGGCAAAATCCAGCGTATCCGTAAGCTGCATTGCATTTTCGACAACCGCCACATCCTGGTCAGTAAGGCCCTGCAGCCTGGATTTATAGGGAGTACGGCCCATGCCGACAATCTCCAGACAAGTATAGGGAAATTTAATATCCATATTTTGCGGCACAACAGCAATATGGCGGGCCAGTTCTTCAATCCGGTAAGAACCGATATCCCGCCCCTTGATGCTGATACTGCCGGAAACAGCCTTAAGCTGGCCGGTAATCAAGTTTAACAGTGTTGTTTTACCCGAACCGTTGGGTCCGACAATACCGCAGAAACTGCCTTGTCTGATGCTTAAGGTGATGCCCTGCAGCACCGGTTTAGACGCATAACCAAAATGTATATTGTCTACATGTATCATAGTAACGCCCCTACCCCAGCGTCTTGTTGCGCATTCTAAAAATATAAATAAAGAAAGGACCGCCTAAGAGTGTTGTCAATACCCCGACAGGTATCTCCACATTACCGACCGTCCGGCCAAAAGTATCGGCGGTCAATAACAAGATCCCGCCTGTCAAGCCGCACAACGGAATCAGCGCCTTATTATCCGAGCCTGTCAGCATGCGCACCATATGGGGTACAATCAGGCCGACAAAACCAATAATCCCACCTATCGCCACACAAACGGCGGTTATCAGTGCTCCGGCCGCCAACAGCACGATGCGAAGACGGGATGCATTGATTCCCAGACTGCGGGCTTCCCTGTCGCCCAAAGAAATGATGTTTAAGTCTTCGGCATAGTAATAGCATAGAAAACAGGCAGCCAGCACCAGCGGCCAGCCATAGACTACATGCTCCCAGTTTTTTGCCGCCAGACTGCCGATCAGCCAGGCTACAATCGCCGAAACCTGTTCGCCGGCCAGACTTTTGACCATACTAATAGCTGCCGACAAAATACTGCTGACAATAATCCCGGCAATCACCAAATTAGCGGATGTCACATAACCGCCTACCCGGGCCATAGACATAACGACAAGCAAAGTGGCCACAGCCCCGCCGAAGGCAAATAGCGTTACCGGCAGACCGCCCTGCGCAAAAATGTTAAGATAAATGGCCACACTGGCGCCAAAAGCCGCGCCTGTCGATACGCCCATAGTGTACGAATCTGCCAGAGGATTCATCAATAATGCCTGAAAAACAACTCCGGCAACCGCCAGACCGCCGCCAACGGCAATAGCCGCCAAAATGCGCGGCAGGCGAATATCCCAGATAATGGCGAGTTTGGCCGCATTAATATGGCTATAGGCGTCCGCATTGCCTGACAGCTTGCCGTAAATAACGGCAGCGGCATCGGCCATGCTGATGTCCGCCCGGCCAAAGCCAATAGCCGCTAAAGTAAACAAAATCATAGCCGCTAAGAGTATAAAACTCGCCATGCGGATTTTGGCCTGTTTGCGCTGGAGCAGCGCTGTTAAGGAACTACTGGTCATGCCAATGCGTGTTTACTCACTTTGGAGCGTTTGGTGAGAATAGTGGACAAATAGTTAACTTTTTTGCTGCCGGAAGCAGCCAGGTCATGAATAATCTCTTCGCCTTCCAAACCGCATTTGGAAACCATTACGGCATTTTCCACCATGCCGTGTTTATCCAGCTTTTCAATAATATCCGGGAAATTTTTATAAACTTTCATAAGCACCACATTGTCAGAGATGGCCAGCACTTTTTCCAGCCGCTCCTCGTTGATGGTTGCCGGCACGATGCTCAGAATGTCCCCGCCTTCGGCCAGCGGCATGCCCAGGCGGTTGCCAATAGCCGAAAATGAGTTGACCCCCGGAATATTGACAATCTCATGCCTGGAATCTTCGAGTAAACGGTAAACATACATATAGGTACTATACAGCATGGGGTCGCCCAGTGTCAGAAAAGCTACCTTTTTACCGGCATCCAGTAATTCCAGAATGGTCTTTTTATTGTTGACCCAGGCATCAGACAACGCTTGCGAGTTGTAGTTCATGGGAAATACCAGTTCCAAAACCTCGCAGCCTTCCTGGATATAAGGCCGGGCAATGGATAGTGCCGTACTTTCATCTTTTTTTTCGGTTCGGGGAGCAATCACAACATCTGCGGTCTTAATGGCATTAATCGCTTTCAAAGTTAATAATTCCGGGTCACCAGGCCCAACGCCGACACCATAAAAAGTTCCTGACATGTGAGTAACAACTCCTTAAATAATAAATTCTCTATCACCACACGACGGATGATAGAGAATTGTTTGCCTCAAGACCGGCACGCAAATCCCCTCCCCATCGCTCGTAGGTTATAACGGTGATTGTCAAACAGGCAGTTCTTCTGACTTAGGATCATAGCTAATCTGCGCCTTCCCAAAATAGCATGCTATTTCAGTGGCTTTCTGCAGGTTGCTCCCCCTTACAGCGGCGGGACCGTGCCGGCTTCGAACCGGCTTCCCTATTAAGCCCAATTGGGCACCTGTTCCTATTTAGTTACTTAAATTGTATGATTAACGGTGAGAAAAGTCAAGCATATTATGACGCTATGTCGGAACCTGCTGCAATTTCTATTTCCTAGATTTCATCTTAATCTGATGAATCATATCTCCTAAAATACCGTGCGCACTTTCCATAACCGTTTCTGATAACGTGGGATGCGGATGAATGGTTTGGGCAATCGCCTCCGCCGTTAAGCCGTTTCTTATTGCCAAAGCGCCTTCCATAATCAGGTCACTGGCATGCGGCCCCATAATATGCATGCCGATTATCTTACGGGTATCTTTTTCAGCAATAATCTTTACCAAACCGTCCGTTTCCCCCATTGTCACCGCTTTCCCGTTGGCGGCAAAGTTAAATTTGCCGGACACAATAGCAATCGCCTGCGCTTTGGCTTCTTCTTCGGTCAAACCAACCACGGCAATTTCCGGGGTAGTAAATATACAAGCAGGTATCGCCCGATAGTCCATAACCGCATGTAGCCCCATTGCATTTTCCGCCGCCACGACGCCGGCGGCCGCTGCCGTATGCGCCAGCATGCTCTTGCCGGTAACGTCGCCAATGGCATATATGCCCGGTATAGTTGTTTCCAGATGTTCATTCACCTTAATGCCTGTACGGTCATATTCCACACCGGCCGTCTCTAAGCCCAGCCCTGTCGTCACAGGCCGGCGCCCGGCGGAAACAAGGACCTTTTCCACGGCAAATTCCCGCAAATCCTTGCCGGTATCGACTTTTACCACTACACCGCCAGCAGCCTCTTCGATGCCGGTCACTTGGGCTGAAGCCAATATGTTAATGCCCTTTTTGCGTAAGCTAAGTCCCAGCCGTTTTACGATGTCACTGTCAACCATTGGCAAAATGTTCGGCAGCATTTCCACCACGGTTATCTCACAGCCAAAAGCCCTCATAACAGCGCTAAATTCCATGCCGACCACACCGGCGCCAATAACCAGCAGGCTCTTAGGTACTTCCGTCAGTTCCAGCAGTTCATCGCTGGTAAGAACAGCAGGCAAAGCATGTCCGGGAACCGGAATACTGCCGGGTACGGAGCCGGTGGCGATAATGATTTTGTTTACCTCAAAATTTTCCTGTCCCCTAGAGGTGCTGATCTCCAGATGGCGGGGGCCGGTTAAGGCTGCGGCACCTTGCACAAAGGTAATATCATTGCTCTTAACAAGTTGTTCAATACCGCCCCGCAAGCCGGCAACCACTTTGTTTTTCCGCGCCGTCACAACACTAAAATCAAAGCCAATATTGTCGGCCCGCAGGCCAAATTCAGCGCAATGCTTTAAGTCCTCCCACTTTTCCGCACTTTTCAGTAATGTCTTGGTAGGAATACAGCCTCGGTTCAGGCAAGCCCCGCCGATCTTCTCTTTCTCAATTAATAATACTCTGCCGCCAAGCTGCGCGGCCCGGATAGCAGCCACATAGCCTCCCGGACCACCGCCAATTACGGCTATATCGTAATCCATACTCAACCCCCCCTAGCGTAATAGATTCCACGAATCTTGCATGTATTTAACCGCCGCTAGTTCCTTCGCAGCCGCCTGCTCCCCTCGCGTCAAACTGTCGGCCGTGAGTTCAATACCAAGAGCAGGACCAAAGGCTGCCTCCATTGCCCGGCGGGCCTCATCCCAACTGATTTCCCGGCAGGCAGCCTCGTGAAGCGAGACTGCGCGTTTGGTGATCATAGCGACAAATGCTTCCTGCGCCTCAGGGGTTGGCAACCGCAGCAATGATGCAAGCCTTGGGGGATCAAATCTTAATAAAATGGACCCATGCTGCAAGATCACACCCTCTTTACGAACCTGGGCGCTGCCTACTAGTTTCCGGCCGTTGTAGGATACTTCATAGTGCGAAGGGGCATCAAAACAGGCGGCAGAAGCCGGCTGGCGCTTTACCTGACCGTAGGCGGCCTTGGGCATGCTCATTTGCGCCTCAACGCCAAGTTCTTTAAGTCCGGCCAATAATCCCTGGCAGAAAAAACGGTAGGAGGCGGTAATCGTTGCCGGTACCAACGGCTGCTTCTCACTGACCACCAGACTGTAGGTGAGTTCGGCGTCATGCAGCACGGCACGACCGCCGGTCAGGCGCCGGACGACGTCAATTCCCTGGCGGCGGCATGCTTCCATATCGACTTCACCCACCGCTTTTTGAAAATACCCTAAGCTGACAGCCGCCGGTTGCCAGCCGTAAAAACGAAGTGTTGGCGGTACTTTGCCGGCTGCATGAGCCTTTAACATGGCTTCGTCCACCGCCATATTATCAGCAGCCCGGCCTATACCGCTATTAATAACCCGCCACTTCACGAGCAACCCCCCCTTTCTCTCCCCGACCACACCAAGCAGCGTGATGCCCCGGTCAAAGCATCTTCACCGGCAAGCCGCTCTCCGCTATGGCCTGTCTGATTTCAAACATAGTAAGGGGCCGCGGGTAATTATACATTGTCCTGCCGGGGTGTTCATTATAATAAGGCCGGTTACAGCCGCTACAGCCACTGGTCTCAAACGCTTTGCCATCGGCTACCACATTGCTTGCTTCTGCCGGCGGCACATTTATGCCGGTCAGTTTGCCCTGCTGAAACTGAAATACTTCAAAGGCATAGCCTTTTTTCAGGAGGTAATACGCGATCTGAATACGCCGGTAATGGCATATGGCAGGCGGCTCTTTCTCCGCCCAGGCGGTACCCCTGACGGGGGTGAAGGCAAATAGCCCCACATTTATGCCGTTATCCCGGCAGGCTACCAGTGCCGTAATCATTTCCTCCTCGGTTTCACCAAGGCCGACAATCAGATGGGTGCCAACCTTGCCTGGCAGTTCGGCGGCACAGTTTTTCAAAAGTTCCCAGCGTTTCTCCCACCGGCCGCCCTTTACCTGTCGGTAAAGCTCCGGCGTAGCGGCATCCATCGCAAGGGAAATGCGGTCCGCGCCCTGGGCGAGAAGTTCTTTTGCCTGGGCTACCGTCTCGATATCGGCAGAAATGCAGACAGGCACACTGGATGTCCCCTTTAATGCTGTCAGCGCCTTCATGCTTGTTTGCCAACTTTGGCTGCTTTTAACAATTTGCAAACAAGCCCGTTGTAGCTTGCCTGCCCGAAAAGCGGTGCCAATCGCCTCTGCCGCCGCCTGTTCCGGGTATTCCGGCCAGGTTACCCGGGATAACCTATCCGCGCGGGCGGAGCTGTCCCGGGATTGGGCGCAAAACAGGCAATTGTTCCGGCATTTTTGCCCCAGCATAATATAGGCGGTGGTTGGGAGTACATCCGTTTTCAGTGGTTTCTTGCCCACTACGCAGGCCGTACCTGCCGACAGTTTCCATACATTCACAGTACGCAGCACTCCTCTCCCCGTTCCAGAGTAAGTCCCAGCTTTTCGGCTAACGTAACCGCTGCCGGTGCCGGATTGACGATGGTATCAAAACCGATGCGGACAGCCCATTTGTCCAATTCTTCCCGGTAATGCCCGCCTGGCCGCATACAGCCGAGATGCAGGGGAATTGCGGGAAAGCTTAACCGTGCGTAACTCAACAGTTGTGCTGTCGCCGCCAGGTCAGGCGGCTGCCTGTTAGCATACCGGCTTCCGGGTGTGGGCATAAATACAATAAAAGTCACTGCCGCGGCGCCTAGGGTCTGTAAAAGTTCCAACGCATGATACTCACCGCTGATCGCACCGCCTTTAAGACCGATACAAATATGCGGCATCACCTTAACTTTGCGTTTCAGTGCCTGATAACAGGCTATATAATCGTTTGCCGTGCGGTTGGTACCGAACACTTCCCGAATAGTGGCATTGTCAGCAACAAAATCAAAAGAAACACAATCGGCTATGGTTGCCAATTCTTCGATATCCTGATCACTTACCAGCCCGACATGCATATTATAGCGCCGGTTCTGTTTTAGCGCGCTTAGCCGGCTGATATGTTCTGCAACCGGTACAACGCCGTCGGCCCGGCAGCCGCCGCTCACCAGCCAGCTGGCGCTGGTGTCAGCGCCAGTTTCCGCGATAGTGGCAAGCGGTTTCATATTTTTTAGGTAATGCCCGCCGCAATGGGCACAGTTTAACTCGCATTTTTCACCTGTAACACTAACCGGCCTGGTCTTGCCAGGATAGACGAAGCGGATGGTCTCAGGCAGCGGCAGCCGTACTACTTTTGCCATCTGACAATCGGCTTGCGGGCCGCCGCCGTTTCATCAAGCCGGCCTACCACCGTCGTATGCGGCGCACTTGTAACCAGGGCCGCCTCTTCTTTGGCTTCCCGGGCGATATGGCGCATAGCGTCGATAAAGCCGTCAAGCGTCTCCTTACTTTCACTTTCCGTCGGTTCAATCATGATGGCTTCGTCCACGATTAACGGAAAATAAATTGTCGGCGGATGATAGCCATAATCAAGCAGGCGTTTGGCAATATCGAGCGTATGCACGCCAAAGGCTTTTTGTTCTTTGGAGGTAATAATACACTCATGCATGCAAAAACGGGTAAACGGCGCATAAAAATTCTGCTTGAGCTGACTTAGACAATAGTTGGCGTTAAGTACTGCATCCTGGCTGGATGCAGTGAGACCGGCGGCGCCCATTGCCCGGATATACGCATAGGCTCTGACAATAACGCCAAAGTTGCCGTAGAAGGATTGAATCTTGCCAATTGACAGCGGCAAATCCTCTTGCAAACGGTATTGTCCCGCTTCCTCAACAACCAGCGGCACCGGCAGGAAAGGCATAAGTTCTTTCTTTACGCCGATCGGCCCTGAACCGGGACCACCGCCGCCGTGCGGCGTACTGAAGGTTTTATGAAGATTAAAATGCACGACATCAAAACCCATGTCGCCCGGCCGGGTCATACCCATGATGGCATTGGCATTGGCGCCGTCATAGTACAAAAGGCCGCCGGCGTTATGGACAATTTGCGCAATTTCTCTAATGTTTTTTTCAAACAAGCCCAACGTACTGGGATTTGTCAGCATAAGGGCCGCCGTATCGTTGCCGACCGCAGCTTGTAATGCTTCTAAATCAACCGATCCATCGGCATGTGATTTGACTTCAACAATTTCCAGCCCGCAGACAGCCGCCGAAGCCGGATTTGTGCCATGAGCCGAATCCGGCACAATGACTTTTGTACGATTCTCTCCCCGGTGGCGGTGATAGGCCCTAATCAGCTTAAGTCCGGTCAGTTCCCCATGAGCGCCGGCTGCCGGCTGCATGGTAACAGCGTCCATACCGGCAATCTCCGCCAAATATTGCTGCATGTGATAAAGTACGGCAAGTGCTCCTTGTACGGTTTCGGTGTCCTGCAACGGATGAATAAAGGCAAAGCCAGGTAGACGGCAAGCATCTTCATTTATTTTGGGATTGTATTTCATGGTGCAGGAGCCCAGTGGATAAAAGCCTGAATCCACCCCAAAGTTCCGTGCGGATAATTCCGTGTAATGACGCATTAACTCAAGCTGGCTGACTTCTGGCAGCTCGGCTGCTTCTTTCCTTAAAAAGGTTTGTGGAATCATGGTTTCGATATCGGCTTCCGGCACATCGCAAGCCGGCAAGTCAATTGCGCAGCGTCCCGGCTTGCTCTGCTCAAAAATCAATGATTTCCCGGTTTCTCCGCTCATGCCAACGCCCCCAATCCGGCGGAAAATTTATCGATTTCCCCGCGCGTACGCTTTTCTGTTACGGCAATAAGCATACAGCCGGCAAGTTCGGGATAATAGGTACCGATATCAAAACCACCGATAATTTTATCCTGCAGCAGCCGCTTGTTGGCTTCAGCCACCGGTTTGTTCAGGCGCACGACAAATTCTTTGAAAAACGGCGCTGTAAACACCGGTTTGCAGCCGGCAGCCGTTGTCAACTGTTTATAGGCATAGTGCGCTTTTTGGCAAGCTAATAACGCAACTTTTCTAAAGCCTTCTTTGCCAACGGTATTGAGGTATACGGCTGCCGCCAGTGCGCATAAAGCCTCGTTTGAGCAAATATTCGACGTGGCTCTTTCCCGACGGATATGCTGCTCACGCGCCTGCAATGTCAGGACAAACCCCCGCCGGCCTTCCTGGTCGGTTGTCTGCCCGACAATCCGCCCCGGCATTTTCCGCATAAGTTTCTCCGTGGTCGCCAAAAATCCCAGATACGGACCGCCAAACGACACCGGCAGGCCCAGACTTTGCCCTTCGCCAACGACAATATCGGCCCCGAGTTTGCCTGGGGCTTCCAAAAGCCCCAGGCAAATCGGGTCAACCGCGGTAATCACCAGCGTTCCCTGGGCGTGCGCCATATCGGCGATTGCCTGACAATCTTCCATACAGCCAAAAAAGTTCGGTGTCTGCAGCAGTACGGCCGCCGTTTCCTTGCTCAATTTTTCCTTAAGTTCGGCCATGTCAATTTGCCCGTCCTGATAACCGATCTCGCCGACGGTATACCCCCGGTCAACGGCATAGGTAGCCAGAATAGTACGGTAATGGGGGTGCACGGTTTTCGCCACCAGCAACTCAGTACGTCTGGTAGCTCCGGCTGCCATCATGGCTGCTTCCGCCATACCGGTACCGCCGTCATACAATGAGGCGTTGGCTACCGCCATACCGGTTATTTCACAAATCAGACTCTGATATTCCCACAGCGCCTGAAGGTACCCTTGCGATATCTCCGGCTGGTATTGGGTATAGGCTGTATAAAATTCCGAACGTCTGAGTACATGGTCAACAACACTGGGTATGTAATGGTCATAGGCGCCGGCGCCGAGGAAACAGGCATACTCTGTCAAGTTGGCATTATTATTGGCCAAGGCAGCCAGATGCGCAGTCAATTCCGGTTCCGACAGCGCTGCCGGCAAGTTAAGCGGCCGGTTCAGCCGTAAATCGGCAGGAATATCGGCAAATAATTCTTCAACCCCGTCCACACCGATAGCTGCCAGCATGGCTTTACGGTCTTCCGGAGTATGCGGCAGATAACTCCAAGGCATATTAATGACCTCCCTCGGCCACCAGTTTTTCATAGGCTTCGCAATCTAAAAGCTTTCCCAATTCCTCTCCCCCGGTAATTTCAATCTTAGCAATCCAGCCATCCCCATAGGGATCCTGGTTTACCTTCTCAGGCGCATCGGCTAAATCTTCATTACCGGCAACAACCTTGCCGGAAAGCGGTGCATAAATATCGGATACGGCCTTAACGGATTCAACAACCGACAAGCCTGCCCCGGCAGCGACTTCCGTTCCGGCTGCTGGCAATTCGACAAATACAACATCGCCAAGCTGCGACTGGGCAAAATCAGTAATCCCGATAATCGCAATATTACCCTCCACTTTTACCCATTCATGCTCCTCGGTATACTTAAGATTTTTAGGAATATTCATGACTGTTTCCCCTTTCTGTAAAATGGTTTTGGAATCACTTCAGCCGGAACTTGTTTGCCGCGTATTTCGATAGCAATTTTCTGGCCGATTTTGGCATACCCGGCCTCCATCAGAGCCAACCCGATATTTTTGTCAAGTGTCGGCGCATACGACCCGGTCGTTACGCTGCCAATCGTTTTCCCCTCACAGACAACCGGATACTCCGCCCGGGGAATACCACGGCCGGTAACAGCAAACCCGGCAATTTTCCGTTTCAACCCCGCTTGCTTTTGCTGTGCCAAAACGTTCCGTCCGTTAAATTCACCTTTGTCCAGGGAAATGAACTTGCACAGACCTGCTTCCATAGGCGTAATTGTCGCCGATAATTCATGCCCATAGAGTGGCAATGCGGCCTCAAAACGCAACGTATCGCGGCAGCCAAGTCCGGCAGGCATTAGGCCATACGGCTTACCGGCCTCCATGACAGCTTCCCATAGATCAACGGCTTCTTGGGGATGGCAATAGATTTCGAAACCGTCTTCCCCGGTGTAACCGGTCCGTGAAACCATGACTTTTTTGCCGGCAACTATCGTCTCAGGAATAAACCAGTAGTACGGTAAGCCGGCCAGCGGAGCGTCTGTCAGTTTGCTGAGGATCGTTTCCGCCATTGGCCCCTGCAATGCCAATTCGGCTGTTACCGCCGAGAGGTTGGTCAGTTCAACCTGAAAGCCGGCGCTGTTTTCCTGCAGCCATTGCCAATCCTTATCAATATTGGCGGCGTTAATCACCAAAAAGTACTCAGCCTGGCTGCGTCTATAAATAAGTAAGTCATCAACCGTCCCCCCATCAGGGTAACACATCGGTGTATACTGCACCTGGGTATCGGCAATCCTGGCGACATCGTTTGTCACCAGCTTTTGCAAAAAAGCAAGTGCGTCGGGCCCTTTAACAAGTACCTCCCCCATGTGAGACACATCAAACAAGCCCGCCTTCGCCCGTACGGTCTTGTGTTCGTCCAGTATCCCCGTATACTGAACAGGGAGCAGCCAGCCGCCGAACTCAACCATCTTACCGCCATATTTTTGATGCGTTTCGTACAGCGGCGTCTGCTTTGCTGTCATACCAATCACTCCTTTTCTCTTACTATGGCACTCTTGCACAAAACTATCCCCTTTGCCTGTTGCTCTGTCAAAAACTATTGAGAATTAAATTTAAAAAATAGGACAAATAAAAAAACAGAGACAAAGGGAAACGATTCCCTTTGCCTCTGTCCGTTATACCTGAGAGATTTGCCCCTGCAGGCGGGGCTCCCCATCGGTGACACCCGCCGCGGCAGGTGTGCTCTCCAGAGTATAGTCCGGTTATAGTCCTTTTGCCTGAGAGTTTGACAAAGAACTTACTCCTTCGGCGCCGCAATTTTCGCGGTCTCTCCTATAACCATCATCCCGAAATTATTTGATTGTTATTTTCATTCTAACAAGGAACAGGATTTGCTGTCAATACAAATTTTTACTTAATGATATCCACGCCCATATAGGGGCGGAGTAGTTCCGGAATAATGACCGAACCGTCCGGCTGCTGGTAGTTTTCTAAGATGGCGGCAACGGTCCGGCCAATCGCGACGCCCGAACCGTTCAGAGTATGTACGAACTCCGGTTTGTCCTTGGGCCCACGGCGGAATTTAATTTCGGCGCGGCGGGCCTGGAAATCCTCAAAATTGGAACAGGATGAAATTTCCCGATAGGTGTTGAAGCTGGGCAGCCATACTTCCAGGTCATAGGTTTTGGCCGAAGAAAAGCCCATATCACCTGTGGATAACAGTACGGTGCGGTATGGCAGTCCTAACAATTGCAAAACCTTTTCCGCATTAAGGGTTAACTTTTCCAGCTCGTTATAAGATTCTTCCGGCAGGCTGAACTTAACCATTTCAACTTTGTTAAACTGGTGCTGACGAATAAGGCCGCGGGTATCGCGGCCGGCGGCACCGGCCTCGGCCCGGAAACAGGCGCTATAGGCAGTATAATAAAGCGGCAGGTCTTTGGCATCTAAAATCTCCTGGCGGTGAAGGTTGGTAATCGGCACTTCGGCTGTAGGAATAAGATAATAGTTTAGGCCTTCCAGTTTAAACATATCTTCGGCGAACTTAGGTAATTGGCCGGTTCCCAGCATACTGGCGTCATTGACAATAAACGGCGGGAAAAATTCAGTATAGCCGTGTTCTTTTGTATGTAAGTCCAGCATAAAGTTAATAAGTGAACGTTCTAACCGGGAACCCAGTCCTTTATAGAAGGTAAATCTGGCCCCGGTTACCTTGCCACCCCGCTCAAAGTCAAGAATCCCCAGTTTCTCGCCAATCTCCCAGTGGGGTTTCGGCTCAAAAGCAAACTCCCGTGGTGTGCCCCAGCGGCGTATCTCCTGATTATCCTGTTCATCTTTGCCTACCGGCACGGAGGCGTGCGGCACGTTGGGTATGCTCATCATAATGTCCGTAAGCGCTGCTTCGACTTCCTTAACTTTGGCATCCATTTCACTAATTTGATCGCCGGCTTCTCTCATTTCGGCAATCATATCATCGGCATTTTCGCCGGCCTTCTTCTTTTTGCTAATTTCCTGCGAAACCGTATTCCGCTTATTTTTTAGTGCTTCAACCTCAGCCAAGAGTTCCCGGCGTTCTTTTTCCCGGTTGATAAACTCCGTCAAGCTCATAGCCGATCCCCGGTTTTTAAGGGCTTGTTCCACTACTTCGGGATTGCTCCGTACAAATTTAATGTCTAACATAATCCATTATCCTCCTTAACATAAAAAACTCCCGTCCCCGGTAATAGGGACGGGAGTCTGTTCTCCCGCGTTGCCACCCTGATTGACTAAAAGCGTCCACTCGGCACACATAACGGGTGTGAACCGTGCGACTCCTCGCCGCATGCTCGTAGGGTGGATGGCCGTAATGCCGTTACTGGCTCGCACCTGCCGCCAGCTCTCTGAAAACTCTCCATTATGCGCTCCCTGTCACTGCATCTAACGATATCAAGCTACAATATATATTATGTATTTTAAAATTATACATTATTCACCAAAGAATGTAAAGTACTGGCTGTACAGGTATTACATGCCGTCTATGGCAGAGCACGCTCCTGAAATGACCTGATAAAATCAATAAAACATTCACAGATGGAAGGGTCAAGCTGCGTACCGGCGCAACTGGCGATTTCCGCCAGTGCCTGGGATACAGTCAGCGGTGTCCGGCGATAGCAGCGGGCACTTGTCATGGCATCAAACGTATCGCACACAGATAGCATCCGGCTAAAAAAAGGTATGCTATGGCCTGCAAGGCCTTTGCCATAACCCCGCCCGTCAAAGCGTTCGTGGTGAAAGCGCACAATTTCAGCCACCTTTTCCAGGCCATCCACTTCCGCTAAGAGACTGGCCCCGATATCCGGATGCTGCTTTATGATGGCAAACTCCGCTTCTGTTAACCGCCCCGGTTTATTTAAAATATGGTTCGGCATGCTGACCTTACCCACATCATGGACAATGCCCACGATATAGGCAAGGGTTATATCCTCTGCGGAAAATTCCGCGTACTCTGCAAAACCGGCCATAAGGCGGGCCACGTTTTTGCAATGTTCACCTGTGTAGCTGTCCCGTTCACCAAGCGCCTGACAAAATGTTTGGATTATGCTCATAGGGTCTATTCCTTTCTGAGGCATGGAGACAACTGATTCATGCTGTTCAACTAATTTCTATTCTAATTTGCGTTTTCCACAACGTCAAGACACAGTTATACAAATTACACAATTATTGTAAAGTAAAAACTGCCCGGCAACTACTTTTACCCCGGCAGGCAAAGGGATTTCGCCAAACTGCGCGAACTAAAAGAAATGGAGTAATTCACAAAGCAAGGAGGGCTTCCTAAATGTTCTCGTCCATATCTGATCTTGAAACCGCCTTATTAGCCTGCGATCAATGCAAATTGTGCCAAGAAAATAATCATGGCCCAACATCATATAATGGTTTGGCTTCCAGCCCACTGGCGATTATCGGCGAAGGCCCCGGCGGCGTCGAGGATGAATATGGCGTGCCTTTGGTCGGGCCATCCGGCCAATTGCTGGATAAGGCTTTATGGAGCGTAGGTGTCACCAGGGATAAGGTGTATACGTCAAATGTCATAAAATGCCGACCCAACAGAAATCGAACACCTACCGTAGAAGAAGGACAATTTTGCGCCGGACTGTGGCTGGATCAGGAACTCGCCATCGTCCAGCCAAAGGTTATTATTGCTTTAGGCAGTGTAGCGTTAAAATACCTGCTTGCGCCTACAGCCCGTATTACCAAAGACCGGGGCCACTGGTTTACCACCAAACATAACATCCCGGCCATCGCCACATATCACCCGGCTTACCTCCTGCGACTGACAGGCAAAGATCTGGTTAGAGCTAAATGGGAGGTATATTACGACATGAAGGCGGCCGTGGAAAAATGCCTGGAACTGGCTCCCGGCAATCATTTGCAGTCCGAGAACATGCCGGACTTGCTGGAGTTGTACGAGGAAAGAAAGGTGAACCGCTTGGGCCAAGCGCCTAACTCCTGAACAAGAAAACAGCGGCAGTCAAAATGCCTCACAAGAGTATCCATGGAAAATGGCAGACAGCTAACCACTGTCTGCCATTTTGCTTTTCGACTGCCTACAATTTATCAATATAGGTGATAGCACTAAGCACGGCAACAAGTCCTTCACCGGTGGCCTTGGCGATTTGCCAGGGTTTGCCGGTACAGTCACCGGCGGCAAATACGCCGGGAATACTGGTCGACAGGTCGCGGTTGACCTTGATGACTTCCCCGTCCAGTTCCAGCCCGGGTAACAAATTCTCCACAGGATCGGACTGACGCATAATAAATACGCCATGCACTTTGAGTTCTTCCTGGTCAGTCACCAGCTTTTCCACCTGCCCATCGCCCACAATGGCCTTGGGCTTCGCGGCAAGCACCTTAACCGGCGCCCGCATCCGGCTAAAATCAGCTTTATACTGCGGCAGAAAATAAACACTGCGGCAAAGCTCGCCTAAGAACTCTATTTCGTTCTCCCCTTCCGCAGTATAGGAAATTACAGCTACATCCTTGCCTTCAAACATCCGTCCGTCACAAGTAGCGCAGTAGCTAACCCCCCTGCCCAGCAAATCCCTTTCACCTTCAAACAAGAGCGTACTGACTACCCCGGTAGCGATAATAATAGCCTTAGCCTCATAGGTTGCTTTTGGCGTAAGTAATGTAAACATATTTTCACCGGGAAACACGTTCATTACTTTTTCTTTCACAATCCTGGGTTTATGAGCCAGCACATGACCGGAAAAATGCTGCATCAAACCTTTGCCCGATACTTCCGGCAATCCCAGGTAATTATCAACCAAATGCGCTTTTTGTAATTTTTCACTAAAGTCCAGATGTTCAAACACAGCAATTTTTTTATTACGAATCCGGCCTGTCAGAGCCGCAGACAGCCCCGCAGGGCCGCCGCCGATAATAGCAATGTCAAACTTGTCGTCTTCGGCCATATTCCTTCCTCCTTGTCTCTAGCCGAGATCTTTGGCCACCTGCTTCATCCGTTCGCGAATGGGCAGACTGTAAGGACAACGGGCCTCACATTCCCCGCATTCGATACACGCCGAGGCTTTGACCTTAAAAGCTTGGTACCGCTTGGGAATCGCAGTCTTTAAACCATATCTTGTATATTGTAAGTGGAAAATAAACATTTGGGGAATATCAATGCCGGCAGCGCAAGGCATACAGTAGCCGCAGCGGCGGCAAAAATTAGGCCCAAGTTCCTTGGCGAGGGCTTCCAGCTTAGCGGTCTCTTCCGGAGTAAGTGGCTTAAAGTTTTTGGCAGGAGCCAAATTTTGGGCAATATGCTCGACCCTGTCCATACCAGGTATCGCTACAACATCTTTTTGCTGCAATACAAACCGCAAAGCTAAATCAACCTGGTCAATGAGGCCCCCTCCTAAGGGTTTCATCACGATAATGCCAACATCCAGCGACCTTGCCAGCGGGAACAAATCGCTCATGGCCCGCTGCTCCACACAGTTAAAGGGAACCTGCACCGTACTGAATTCGCCGGTTTTGACCGCCCTTATCAGGATGTCCACATTATGGCCGGTTATGCCAATATGACGAATTTTTCCGGCCGCTTTGGCCTCTTTTAATGCGGCCAGTGCTCCGTCTGCCGCCATAACGCCTTCCCAATCCTGTTCGGTTTTAACATTGTGCACCTGATAGATATCAATACAATCGGTTTTCATCGTAGCCAAACTTGTTTCAATGTCTTCGGCCATAGCGGTTTTAGTTCTGGCCATGCTTTTTGTCGCCAGTATATATTCGTTGCGGCGCCCCGCTATATAGGCGCCGATTTTGGCCTCACTGTCCGTATAGGCTCTGGCCGTATCAAAAAAGTTAATTCCCGCAGCCAAAGCGGCAAGCAGCACTTCGCCCGCTTCTTCCATCGTACAGCGTTGCATCGGCAACGCGCCAAAGCTAATCGGTGTTACCATGAGTCCGGTACGACCCAATCTTCTTTTTTCCATCTGTTACTCCCCCTATTGCAAATTAGATCTGTCGGTTTTATTGTCTAATGCCTGCAAACGGTCACGCGCATGTTTGGCTTCCGCCGTGTCCGGCTTGGCAATTGCCAAAAATGCTTTATAAGCAACGATCGCTTCATCGGTGCGTTGTTCCAGTTCGCAGCATAGTGCTTTATTATAAAAGGCCAGGGCATTATCCGGATTAAGTTCAACCGCATGGCTGAAGTCGGCAATAGCCGCACCATAATCCTTTTTGGTCGCATAAGCGATTCCCCGGAAAAAATAGGGTCTGCCGTCAGTAGGATCGGCAGCAATCACGCGGGTAAAGTCGACAACCGCTTCATCCGGTTTTCCCTGTCCCATATAGATGGAAGCGCGGATAGCAACCGCCTGCATATTATCAGGCTCCAAAGCAATTACCTTATTGTAATCGGCCAGGGCTTCCTCGTTAAGACCTATTTCAAAATAGGCCTGCCCTCTTTTCGCCAAGGCATTGGTTTCTTCCGGAAACCGTTCAATCACCTTATTATAATCGGCAATGGCCACTGAATATAAATTGCGGCCAACAAAAGCGTCCCCCCGATTAATGTAAGAACCCATATCCTCCGGCTCTAACTCAATCGCTTTTGTAAGATCATCAACCGCATGCTCAAACATGCCATTATTCAGGTAGAGTACGCCACGGTTTGCATAATTCATCCAGTCGTTGGGGGCATACAGCATCGCCTGAGAATAATCCAGGATCGCCTTTTTTATGTCATCAAGCATAGCATATGCACTGCCGCGATAAGAATAATAAGACCCTTTGCGGGAATTAAGTTCAATGGCCTTGTTATAATCGGTCAGGGCCAGTTCAAAATTACCGGCTACAGCAGCCGTTACACCCCGCCAAAAATAGGCATCACTATTGTCCGGCTCTTCAGCCAGTATTTTATTGCAGGCTGCCACTATATCCGCTGTTTGTCCGGCATCGTAAAGTGCCTGCATATTTTGACTAAATTGACTTTCCTCAACAGAGCCGCACCCGGAGCAACCACAGTCGCAGGACGGCCCGCAACCAGTCTCATTACAACCGTTATCTTGATGCATATCCACAACTCCTTTATTGAGTTTATAATTATTATTAACTACTAGGTTATGTTCGCGATTTGTATTACAATCCCTGCAATTCCTGCCAAAAATATCAGGGGAAACCACTATACCGTCTCCAATAAAGATTTACAGGCAGGACGCTAGTATAAATCAACAGTCAAGCGTTGCCCCCCTGTCCAATGCAAATCTTTATTAGCTGTCATAGATGCAAAAGGCGAAATTGCTTCACGCTAAAGTGGCAATCCCGCCTTTTTCCCTTATAAGCCTTTTTGCTCAATACCGCTGTACAAAAAACCAAGGTGAGTCGTTGAATTCATAAGCACCAACCGCCATTTGCCGTCCTGGTATTCGAATACATTAATACAGGTATTATCTTGTTTGATCTGCCAGAAATGAGTGAGATCAATATCTAAAATATCACATAGCACCGCCTTGTTGACCGCATCATGGGCCACTACCAGTACGGTCTGGCCTTGGTGCTTGGCGGCCAGCTCACGAAAAGCAGCCATCGCCCGGTCGCGAACAGCAGTAATATCTTCACCGCCCGGTCCGGGCATGGTAACTCCCACTACGGTAGTTTTCCATTGGACAAGGAGTTCGGGATACGTTTTACCGACCTCGTCACTAAGAAGGCCTTCCCATTCGCCATGATTAATCTCCAGTAAACGGTTATCGGTGTTTACCGGCAAACCGTGGGCCGCCACACACATCATGGCGGTATCAACAGCCCGGCTGAGCGGACTGGCATAGCAAGCATCAATAGGGACATCTTTGAGGGCTGCGGCAGCCAGTTGACCTTGCTGGCGACCAAAAGGCGTAAGCGGTGTATCAATTTGCCCCTGGTAACGTCCTTCTTTATTCCAGGTTGTTTCCCCGTGACGAACTAAGATAAAGCGGGTTGTTGCCATGTTTTCCTCCTCTATGTTTTTTTTATATAGTGCATCTATAAAGTTTACGCATTTTCTTTCTGAAAGGCAAGCATAAAATCACGCAGTGCCTGGCAGGATTCATACGGTACGGCATTATAACTGGAAGCCCGGCAGCCGCCGACAGAACGGTGACCGTTAAGGCCTACAAATCCGGTCTTTTTGGCCTGATCCAAAAATTTCTTTTCTAATTCCTCTTCGGCCAAACGGAAGGTGATATTCATCAATGACCGGGCCTCAGGCTGGGCATGCCCCACATAAAAGCCGTTGCTGGCGTCAATGGCGTCATAAATAAGTGCGGCTTTTTCCCGGTTGCGTTTATAAATAGCGGGCACTCCCCCTTCCGCCTTAACCCATTCCAGCATCAGCTTCATCATATAAATGCCAAAAGTGGGCGGCGTATTATACATAGAATTATTTTTGGCATGGGTTGCATAGCACAGCATTGTCGGTAAATTTTTATTAGCCTGTTCTAAGAAATCACGGCGGATAATGACAACAGTTACACCGGACGGTCCCAGGTTTTTCTGAGCGCCGGCATAAATAAGCGCAAATTTTTTCACAGCAAACGGTTTTGACAAAATATCACTGGACATATCGGCAACCAGGGGGACTGCGCCTGTATCGGGGAAGGCCTGCCATTCGGTGCCGAAAATCGTATTATTGGAGGTAATATGCAGGTAAGCGCTATCCGCACCATAGCTTATTTCCTCCCAAGCCGGTATCCGGCGATAATTGCCTTCCTTGGCAGTAGCCGCCACAAATACCTCGCCCAGCTTCGCGGCTTCGGCGTAGGCTTTTTCCGACCAGGAGCCGGTCATAACATAGCCTGCCTTTTTTCCTGCCGCCAAAAAGTTCATGGGCACCATAGAAAATTGCAGACTGGCGCCGCCCTGCAGAAAAAGAACCTCGTAATCCTGGGGTATTGCCATTAGCTCCCTCAAGAGTTCAATGGCCCGGTTATGCACGGCTTCATAATCTTTGCCGCGATGACTAAGTTCCATGACAGACATACCTGTACCATTAAAATCAAGCAGTTCTGCTTGTGCCTTTTCCAGAACGACCAGCGGCAAAGCTGCCGGTCCGGCATTAAAATTATAAGCTCGTTTACTATTCTTATTCACAAAATCACCTCATAAAATTAAGTAAAAAGTCTCGCCCCAAATAAAAACTATCGGGGCGAGACAGAAATCCCGCGGTGCCACCCAGGTTCAAGCTGCCAGCAATAGGTGAGACAAGAAAAATAAAAAAACCCTCATCCCGCTATAGGGACGAGAGCATTCTCCCGCGTTGCCACCCAGGTTGCTTTTCAGCCAACTCTTGCCGCTATACCGGGCGGACCCGTCAGATTCATCATCAGCCACTCCCAGGCGGAATTTACTGTTAATCGCACCGGCTCACACCAGCCGCCGGCTCTCTGAAGGTCTTAACAATCAACTTCCTGTTCATCGTGCAGAAGCTATTTAACTTGGTTTCGATTATACAATATGCGCTACCGGCAGTCAAGTGTATTTTGTACAAAAACCAGCAAAATCACTCTCGCGTTTTCCTGGCCAAACGCCGTACCCGGGCGTCAAGTGCCATCATTAACGCAGCCGAATTGTTACATAACTGACCGGCTTGGATTCTGGTTAACAAATTATGCTGAAAGCGGCCGACTTCCGGGCCGTTTCCCAGCTTGCCCGCAATCTCCCGGCCGCTGAGCGTAAGCTGATCCGGAAAAAAGGGAATACGGTCCATAACAGATCGTACCATTTCCCGCACTGCCATTAATCCGGCCAAATCAGGCTGAGTATGCCCGCCGCGTCGATCGGCTTCATGCAGCTCAAACAACTGCAATAATGCCGCTTCCAACTCTCCTGTTTTTTTAAAATCCCGGCTCAAGCGTTTTAGCCATTTGATAACTGCCTTTTCTGCGAGTGCCGGTAAAAACAGGTGGTGACGGATCAGCCAGGTCACCTGTGCCACCGTTTGCCGTTCAACCTTTAGACGGTCTAAAATCACCGCAGCCGCGGCTGCCCCCTTGCGGTCATGCCCAGGGTCGGACGGCTGACCTTGCCGGTTTAGAGTCCGTACTTCCGGCCAGCCTTTGGCAATATCATGAAGGAGTGCCGCCCAGCGAAGCACCGGGGAAGGTGGCGCAAGGTCAACAACCGCCAGTGTATGGTGCCAGACATCATAGCAGTGATAACAGGGATTTTGCGGCACCCCGTCAAGGTGGCTAAGTTCGGGCAATATCGGCAAAGAAAAAATCTGTCCCTGCTCTTTTGCCTGGCAAGAGGCCGCCAGCAAGCCTGTTTTGAGCATAATGTCAAGACCGTGGGAAGCAAATTCAGCCAACAGGGTTTGCTCGATTTCATTACGAACTCGTTCGACAGACAATCCGTTTACCCGCTCTAGTGCCACCGGTATGGCCTTTAATGTCCGGCCTTCCAGCGTAAAATTAAAACGGGCGGCAAAGCGAGCCGCCCGGAACATGCGCAGTGCATCTTCCGCAAACCGTTCCCGCGGATCGCCGACAGCCCGAATAATCCCGGCTGCTAAATCGTCCCGTCCCCCGAACAGATCAATAAGCCGTCCGGTGGAATCCATCGCCATCGCGTTGATGGTAAAATCCCTTCTGGCTAAATCCTGGGCAAGGCTTACCCCCAAGATGACTTTCTCAGGCCGGTGGCTGTCACGGCCATATTGTTCACTGCGCAGCGTGGCTACCTCATAACTGCGGCCGGCAGCCACGACTACGACTACGCCAAACGCCACGCCGACCATGATGGCTTTCCAGCCTTGTTGCCCAATAATCTCTACTATGCGCTCAGGCATAGCGCTCGTGGCAATATCGATATCGGCAGGCCGGACACCCCGCACCATATCGCGCACAGCGCCACCGACAATATAGCTTTCGTGACCGGCGGCGCTAAGTGCCGCCATAATTTTTCTGGCCGTTTTCATAGCAACTTGCTCCTCTAGCCACTTACCCTGCGACCGGTTAATTCAACAAAAACATCTTCCAGGTTAGTATGCCGCAATGTTGCATTAACGGCCAGTGTACCGGCAAATTCAGCAGCCTCCGCCCGGCTAGCAAAAAAGCGGTATTGTGTTCCCTCGCTTTCGGTCCATTCTACAACATAACCGCCTAATCGCTTACATAGTGCCGTAGGAGTGTTAAGCGCGATCAATTGCCCTTTTTCCATGATGGCCACCCGTTGGCACAAATTTTCCGCTTCTTCAATATAATGAGTAGTCAATAGTACAGTTAAGCCGTCCGCATTCAACCGGCGGATCAGATCCCATAGCCGCCTTCTGACCTGTGGGTCTAGTCCCACAGTAGGCTCATCCAGGAAAAGCACTTTGGGCTTGTGCAGCAATGCCCGCGCAATCATCAACCGTCGCTTCATGCCGCCGGAAAAGGTGTTCACCATATCATTGCCCCGTTCCTGCAGTTCGACATACTCCAATAACTCTTCAATCCGCTGCTGCCGCTCAATCTTGGGCATATGGTGCAAGCGGCCGTGCAGGTTAAGGTTTTCCCTGGCGGTTAAATCCGTATCAAGATTAAAGTGCTGAGGCACAACGCCGATAACCGCCTTAACAGCCAATTCTTCCTGTGGCAGACAATAGCCATAAATATGTATCTCGCCGACAGTGGGACGGGTAAGCATAGTTAAAACTCGTATTGTGGTTGTTTTTCCCGCCCCGTTTGGTCCAAGCAAACCGAACGTTTCGCCCGGCTCAATAGTCAAATTCAAATTATTTACAGCTGTACGCTCACCATATTTTTTTACTAAACCTTTTATTGAGATCATAGCACCCTCACTCAGCAATAATGTATCTTTTTTCCACATAAAAATGGTAAATTCCTGCCAGACTCCGTACTGCCTAGTCCAAAAGTCCCATATAGCAATCCTGTCATGAATGTTATTATAGCATTAGGAGCACAATCCGGCCATAATGAACTGCAATCGACTCACCCCCTGCCGCAACTATATTTTCCGTGCATTTCAACCGGCCGACCCTTGATACAGGACGCCTTTAATGATCTTAAATAAATGTTGGCTTCCTTTCGGAAGCCAACTACATCTATTATAATGGGTAGCACGGGCGGGGATAGCAATAATAACGGGGGTAGCAATAGGAACGAGGATAACAATAATAACGGGGATAACAATCACGGGGATAGCAGTACCGCCGCGGACGGCACCCGAATCCCAGCCCTAGCCCTAACCCAATAACAAAAGGCAGTACTTGTCTGTCACTTCTCGCACCGGACTCTTCTTCCCAATCCTCCTCGTCATCGTCCCAGTCGTCAATTTCAGGTTCTTCCCAATAAGGACGTCTTTTACCGGCCATCTAAGTTCCTCCTTTCCACCTTCTCTGTTACATAATATGCAGACATTTGTCTGGTTGCTACCGGAGCCGGACCAAGAACTCATCTTCTATTTCATTATGACTGGGATATACCAAAAGAACGGCGAATGTTTTGATTGACATTCACCGTCTTTTTTATTCTTACACGTTAAATTTTACAATTATGCTCTTTAGTTCAGCCGCCATACTGGTTAGCTGTTCCGCACTGGCTGCCACGGTTTCCACCGCACCGGCTGTCTGTTCCGCTGCTGCCGCAACCTCTTTGCTCAGCCCGGCGGTTTCTTGCAACCCCTGCAACAGGCTGCTGATAAGCGCCACAACCTGATCTGATGTTGCTACTTCATCATCCGCAACTGTCATAATTTTATTAATATCAGTAACCGTTTCAGCGGCAGCGGTTAAGATACTAACAAGAGCGTCACTGGCCTCATCTGTTGATTTTACGACCTGGTCCATCCCAGAATGACTATGCTGTGCAGCCTCTACTGCAGCAGCGGTGCTGACCGTAACTTTTCCCAGCAGTGCCGCTACTTCCTGCGCTCCCTGGCCGGATTGTTCAGCCAGCTTACGCACCTCTTCGGCAACCACCGCAAACCCGCGTCCGGCCTCACCGGCACGAGCCGCCTCAATTGCCGCGTTAAGTGCCAGCAGATTCGTTTGCGCAGCAATACCGGTTATTGTTTCCGTTATCACGCCAATTTGGTGGGAGTACTCATTTAGCCGGTTAATTAATTCCTCCGTTTCCTGAATTTTCGTCTGCATCCCCTGGATATTAGCTACTGTTCCCGCTACCGTCGACTGCCCGGTTGTGGCTGCCTGTGAAGTAACGGCAGACGTATTTTGAGCGGACAGGGCCCGCTCCTTGGCCGTAGTAATAAGTTCAGCCAGCCGCGCAAGCACCTCAGCCGCCGTCTTGGCAGCCGCCTCGCCTGTTTGAGCATTATTAGCCACCCGCCCCACATTACTGGCTACTTCATTGACTGTCGAACTCATTTGTTCGCTTGATGCCGCCAAATGCTCCGAGGCCGAGGCAATATCCTGACTGGCCCGGGATACGGCACTAACAAGATCTGCCTGGTTGCGGATCATCTTATTAAACGACTGGGTCAAACGCCCAATTTCATCTTGAGAAGTAACCTCAGCCTTCACAGTTAAATCGCCCTGGCCGGCATGTTCCATTAACACCTCAAGCTGCCGCAGCGGTCTGGTCAGCTTGCGCGCGGCCCAGATAGACGACATAACCCCTAAAATAAAAACAATAAGTCCTGCAGTCCCCTGGGTAACAAGACTTCTATTGCGCACGACATCAGCCGCCGCTTCCGATTTTCCCGCAAACAGTACGCCAATCGGCTTTTGTTCTCTGTCAAGAATAGGTTGATAATACGTAACATAAGGCATACCGAGTATGTTGGCGGCTCCGCTGAATGGCTGACCATCTTCAAGAATAACGGCAGCCAGTTTTGGGTCCAGCTTGGTACCAACTGCCCGCTTGCCTTCCTGTTCTATGGTTGTTGTCACTCGCGTATCGCCGGCAAATATTGTGGCATCCACTTTATAAGCAGCCTTTATCCGGTCAACAACGGTGTCCTGGCTGACGTTAAAGCCTACTACAATGGCTCCGAGCATACTGTCATCCGGTCCTTTCACAGGCGCAACCGCCACCGTCATGATCATTTGGCCGGGAATGGCCTCATAATAAGCAGCCGCCGTCCCCTGCCGGGCAAACCCTGTCGTTGCTTGACTGCCTGTGTGTTGCCCGTCAACCGCCAACACACGGCCTTCACTATCCAGGATCTGAATATAACTAATACTTCCCTGACCGCTCATTCCCTTTACCACCTGTGCAGCGACAACAGGATTCTTTGCCGCTAAGGCCTGGGAAATATCAGGCCGGCTTGCAAACGCGCCGGCTACAGCCTGCATCCGCTCCCTGGCGTCCTCAAGCACCATGTTTAAACCAAGCGCTCCCTGCATGGCAGCTTCCCGGTTGACTTCGTCGGCATAGCTGGAAAGAAAATAACTGCTGCCAGTTAGCAATAAAACGGTTACTATAAGGATAATAATTCCAGTGTACACTGATTGTTTAAATTGGATACTGTGCAAATCTATCCCCCCTACTTATAAAACCAGTACTTTGTGAATTATTCAACAAGTTAATTCAAAATCCTCTAATTTTTCCGATTATTGAAATCATCACTAACGCAACCGCCCTTTTTCAGATACCGCACACCAGCTATTTTTGCAGACGGGGCGCTAAGCTTGGGCATCGAAAAGTCTTGTACAGCCTGAAAACACCCTGACCACCGGTCAGGGTGTTTTGCTTTTCACAGATTCATTTTCGCAGCTTAGCTCTTATCGCCCTCACAATTTCACGGGCGAATGGCCCCAGGTCGTCATCCGCGTAAGCCTTCAATATACCGGCGGCAACCTGGCGGATAGCACTTTTTATAACCTCCGCATTCGCATAAGGCTGACAACGTAACGTTTCTTCAATCAGCACAGCAGCTGTTAAGGCTTTTTCGGCTGCCTGAGTATTGATATAGGTTACAACGTCCGCATTACCAAGCATGATTTTTCCTATAGGCGCGAAAATTTCCTGCGCCACCAACGCAAGTTCGGCAGGGCGCTCATTAACAATAATCACAGGCTTGGCACCCGCAGCCATTTCCCTGGCCTGGGCAACAAACTTTGCCCCAATACATGTAACTTGTTTTGCGGCAGTTAATTCCAGCACATGTTGCGCAACATTGGTGGCAACATTGATAATGGAAACCGGTTGCTTTAACTGGTTAAAATCTTTAATCAGGCTGATTACTTCTCTATCCGGTACTACCAGAATAATTGTACCCAAATTCGCCAGTTCCTCCAAATTAGCAGCCGCCGGAATTCCCAATTCCTCCGATACTACCTGCAAGCGGCTGTCGTCACGGTCAAAAATTTTAAGTTCGACATACCCGGATAATTTACTTGCCAATACCCGGCCCATGCGACCTACACCGATTAATCCAATTTGTTTCATTTGTTTTAAGCACCTCGTCTACACTAGGTTACGTTCCCTATCCATCACTCATACAATACAGTAGGTTCTTGTAATATATGCCTCCAGGTGGCTGGTGGTGCGAAGCCTGTTTTAACAATTTTAATCCCAAATTAATAAAATGATAACATACTCGCGCCCTGCCACCCGTACAATTTACTATATAGGCTACACTTTCGAACCATTTGTCACATTCTATTTAGTAACGTGTAAATAAAAAGGGGGATTGCTTCTTGATTAAGTATTATGTGTTAGACACCAATGTGTTATTACACTCTCCCTATGCAATGACTACTTTCAATGAACACACGGTAATCATTCCCGAGGTGGTGCTTGAAGAACTGGACAGATTTAAGTCTGAAACCAGCGAACGCGGCGCTAATAGCCGTTTGGTCAGCCGAATGATTGATAAATTCCGGACCCTGGGTGATCTCTTAAGCGGTGTTCCCATAAATGAACAGGGTGGGCTTATGCGCATTGAAGCCAACCACCTTGACACCCAATTGCCGCCACACTGGGATAAAAGTAAGCCTGACAACCGGATTTTACAAGTATGCAAAGGGCTGTTCGAAGACAGTTTGCCTACCATCTTAGTCAGCCGGGACACTAACATGCGGGTAAAAGCCGTTATTTTGGGTATTCAGGCCGAAGACTTCCGCAATGAAAAGGTTGCCAGCGTGGAAGAACAATATACCGGCCGCGCCGTTGTCTATACCTCATCGGCGACTATCGACGCATTCCACCAGGATGACACTCATGTCTTAGACCCTGACAGTCTGCGGACTTTTGACGAAGCCAGCCACAAAATGACCCCGATTAATCTGGTAACGAATCAATTTTTGCTCATTCGCTCTACGGACAAAGACCGCCATACCGCGCTCGGGCGTTTTGACGGTCAAAAAGTTGTGCATTTAAAATACAGAAACCGCAACCCCTTCGGCGTTTCACCGCGTAATGTCGGCCAGGTATTCATGCAAGAATGCCTTATGCTGAGCGCGGAAGAGGCGCCGCTTGTTATTATTAAAGGGCCTGCCGGTACAGCGAAAACCTTCTACTCACTCGCCGTCGGTCTCTATAATCATATGGACTGCCGTCCCCGCGCTTATCATCACCTCTTAATCTGCCGTCCTAATGTACCAATGGATGAAGATCTTGGTTACCTGCCGGGTTCGGAGCAAGATAAAATTGATCCTTATATGCGGGCCATACGCGACAACTTATTTACTCTGATGTCCGGCCACTCGATGACCGAACCTAAGGAAATCGAACAAGCCGAGGACACTGTGCAAATGCTGTTCGACAAACGCATTGTGCAAACAGAGGCACTTGCTTATCAGCGCGGACGCTCACTCCAAAAATATTGGATTATCCTTGATGAAATGCAAAACTCCACACCGCGTCAGGCCAAAGGGGTGATTACCCGCCCCGGTCTGGGCACTAAAATCATTCTCCTGGGCGACCCTGAACAAATTGACCATCCCTTCCTTGACAGCCGTACTAATGGCCTGGTCTATGCGGCCGAAAAAATGAAAGGCAGCAAGCTCTGTTTCCAGGTAACCTTAAACCATGATGAGTGTGAACGCTCGCCGCTTGCCGCCGAGGCATCGCTCAGACTATAAATAATAGCACCAGACTCAACTGAGTCTGGTGCTATTAACCGTTTAGAGCCCCGACGGCTACGGACTGCCATGAAAGCAGGCCGCCGACATTGTTACCGGCCTGCTAACTGCCGGTATCTTTCTAAACGCGCCCTGGCATCCTGCTTGGTTTTCTCGAACAAGACCTCTGACACATCCGGAAATTGCTTTTGCAGGGACGAATAGCGCACTTCGCCCATAAGAAACTCCTTAAAATCAATGGTTGGTTCTTTTGAATCGATTAGAAGAGTTTTTTGCCCAGCTTCTTTCGCTTGCGGATTATACCGGTAGAGTAGCCAATAGCCGCTATCGACCGCTCGTTTAGCCTCTTGTTGACTTAAGCTCATGCCTGCTTTCAGGCCATGATTGATACAAGGAGCATACGCAATAACCAGCGATGGTCCCGGATAGGCCTCCGCTTCCACAATGGCTTTCAGGGTTTGGTTTTTATCGGCGCCCATGGCAATCTGCGCTACATAGACATAACCATAACTCATGGCGATCATTCCCAGATCCTTTTTCCCGGTACGTTTGCCGCTAGCCGCGAATTTGGCAATAGCTGCCGTTGGCGTGGCTTTCGAAGACTGACCGCCAGTATTGGAGTATACTTCCGTATCAAATACCAGCACGTTAACGTCTTCACCTGAAGCTAACACATGCTCCAGTCCGCCAAACCCGATATCATAGGCCCAGCCGTCGCCACCAAAAATCCAGTGTGACCGTTTCACCAAAAAGTCTTTATTTTTGTAGATTTCCCGTATAAGCGGCTCATTACTCTTTACCTTTTCCAGTTCGGCAATTAACCTGTCTGCCTTCTCCCGGGTACCTTGTCCGCTATCTTTATGTTCCAGCCACTCTTTGCACGCTGCCTTCCATTCATCCCCCAAATCCAGTTGAACGGCCTGTTCAATATCCAGCGATAATTTATTTCTTAGCTGTTTCACACCCAGCAGCATCCCCAGGCCATATTCGGCATTATCTTCAAATAAAGAATTCCCCCAGGCGGGGCCATGGCCGCAATGATTTGTGGTATACGGGATAGAGGGCGTGCTGCCTGCCCATACGGAAGAACAACCGGTAGCATTGGCTACCATCATTCTGTCGCCAAACAATTGTGTCACCAGTTTAGCATAAGGCGTTTCTCCACACCCCGCGCAAGCACCGGAAAACTCTAACAGCGCTTGCTCAAACTGACTGCCTTTAACAGTTTCTTTTTTAATTGGATTTGGTTTCGGAGTTAAAGACAAGGCATATTCCCATAGCTCCGCCTGTCCCAGCTGAGTCGCCAGCGGTTCCATCACCAAAGCCTTTTCCTGAGCCGGACAGATTTGGGCGCAATTGCCACAGCCTGTGCAGTCAAGCGGTGATACCGCCATTCTGAAATTCATATCTTTTATGCCGGTAGCCGGTTTTGTCACAAAGGCGGCCGGAACCTTAGCCATTTCTTTTTCGTCAACAAGTACCGGTCGAATGGCGGCATGCGGACAAACATAAGCGCACTGGTTGCATTGAATACACTTATCCGCCTGCCAGGCAGGCACGGTTATGGCAATCCCCCGTTTTTCGTAAGCGGCAGTACCGAGGGGAAATGTACCGTCTTCAACGGCAATCAGGGCACTGACCGGCAGCGCATCTCCCTCTTGGCGGTTCATGGGAACCAGGATATTTTTCACAAATGCCGGGACCGGCTTTTCCCTATCCTCAACAGCCTGAACATTTCCCCAGGAAGCGGGAACCCGCACTTTCACACTGGCGTTTACACCGGTGTCAATAGCCGCGTTGTTCATAGCAACCACTTTGTCGCCTTTCTTGCCATATGACATGAGGACCGCTTCTTTCAAATAGTTAGTAGCCTCTTCCACGGGAATAATATCGGCAATTTTAAAGAAGGCCGCCTGCATGATCATATTGATCCTGCCGCCAAGGCCAATCTTCTGGGCAATGCCCACAGCATCTATGATATAGAAATTAATCTTATTTTCCCAAATATAGCGTTTCATCGCGGTAGGCAAATTTTCCGCCAGTTCCCGCTCATTCCAAGTGCAATTCAGGAGGAAACTGCCGCCCTGTTTTAACCCTTCTAATACGTTATACCGGTCCACATAGGACTGATTGTGGCAGGCAATAAAATCAGCCTTATGAATTAGATACGGTGCCTTAATCGGTTGTTTGCCAAAGCGCAGGTGAGAGATCGTCACGCCGCCGGATTTTTTAGAATCATAGGCAAAGTAGGCCTGTGCGTACATAGCGGTATGATCGCCAATAATTTTAATGGCACTTTTATTGGCACCAACCGTTCCGTCCGAGCCCAGTCCCCAAAATTTACATGTCTTTGTTCCCGCCGGCGTAGTATCGATGTCGTCGCCCAAAGACAGTGACGTAAAGGTAACATCTTTTTAACCGAACGGGGAATATATTGAAAGAAGTGCTTAATAGAAAAGGGCCTGTATAAATGAACCGTCAACAAACCAACTTTTTCGCCGTTAGCATTCAGATGATCGACGACTTCCTCAATAGTCTCGCACATGGACCCCATCGCAATAATCAGGCGATCGGCATCTTGCGCGCCGTAATAATTAAAAAGGTGATACTCCCGGCCGGTAAGTTTTGTGATTTCCCCCATATAGGCTTCTACGATCTCCGGCAGCGCCTGATAATAGCGATTGGTTACCTCGCGCTGCTGAAAATGAATATCGGCATTCTGCACGGTTCCCCGTAAAGCCGGGTGATCGGGATTGAGGCCTCGGCGCCGGAATTCGTCTACGGCATCCCAGTCTAATAAATTAGCCAATTCGTCATATTCCAACATCTCGATCTTCTGGATCTCGTGTGAGGTTCTAAAACCATCAAAAAAGTTCAGAAAGGGAACTCTTCCCTTTATTGCAGACAAATGGGCCACAGCCGCCAGATCCATAACTTGCTGAACACTGCTTGCGGCCAACAAAGCAAAGCCGGTTTGTCTTGCAGCCATAACATCGGAATGATCGCCAAAAATACTAATGGCATTGGCCCCGACAACCCTGGCACTAACATGGAAAACCCCAGGCAACAGTTCGCCGGCAATCTTATACATATTCGGAATCATCAGCAAAAGCCCCTGCGATGCCGTATAGGTAGTAGTTAAGGCCCCCGCCTGCAATGAGCCATGGACCGCCCCGGCGGCACCGCCTTCGGATTGCATTTCCACAACCTTTACAGTTTGCCCGAAAATATTCTTTCTCCCTTGCGCCACCCACTCATCTACACTTTCGGCCATATTGGAGGACGGTGTAATCGGGAAAATAGCGGCTACATCCGTAAATGCATAAGAAACATGAGCTGCCGCCGTATTTCCGTCCATTGTTTTCATTTTTCTCTTCATCATGTAAACAAATCCCCTCATTCGAAATCACAGCGTTGTTAGCTAAATGCAACGTACTTACCTAATCATTTTCTTTAACAACCATGTCTAAGGCTCTATCCGCCGGCTGCCTTTTCCCGATACCGAGAGCGTAGTAACCTAGTGTGATGATTGCGCAAAATACCGCGCCGGCAATCAATCCGCCCTGAGTATCTTCATTGAACCACATTCCGACCAGGACTAAGCACAAAAAGACAATGGTTATATAGTTGCTAATGGGAAACAGCGGCGATTTAAATGGATGGGAATCCATTTCCTTTCCCCATTTTTTTCTAAACTTAAGCTGACTGATACATAACACAAACCACGGGACCATTCCCGGCAGGATACTGGCACTGTAAATGTAAACAAACAGTTTGGAATTCGGATAAATATAGTTGAAGAAGACTCCCACCAGCAGGCAGGCGATGGTAACTTTGATACTGTTGGCCGGAACTCCTTTCGAGGATACCTTCCCTAGAAATTTCGGGGCCTGTCCATTTGCAGCCAACGTGTATAACATTCTCCCTGCACTGTAGATACCACTATTACAGCCTGACATGGCTGCGGTAAGGACGACAAAGTTGATAATACCGGCGGCGGCCGCTATGCCTACTTTGGCAAAGGTCATAACAAACGGGCTGCCAATCGTACCGATTTGATTCCAAGGATAGATCGTAACAATCACAAAAATCGCGCCAACATAAAAGATCAAAATACGCCAGATAATATTTTTTATCGCATGGCGTAACGTGTTTTTCGGGTCCTCAGCCTCACCGGCAGTGATACCAACAAGTTCAACACCTTGATAAGAAGCCGTTACCAGACATAGCGCAAATAAAAAGCCTTGCCAGCCGCCTGCAAAAAAGCCGCCATTGTTAAACAAATTGCCAATTCCCAGCGCTTGCCCCCCATTGCCTGCCCCCAGAAAGATAACAGCAAAGCCAATCAGCAGCATGGCCACAATGGTAGCAACTTTAATCAGCGCAAACCAAAACTCGAATTCTCCATAATATTTAACAGCCAGCAAATTAGCGGAGGCAACAATGGCAACGCCCAGTAACGCCGGTATCCATTGCGCCAGCCCCGGAAACCAATAATTCATATAAATGCCGATAGCCGTAACTTCCGACATGCCGACAGTAACCCACAAAAACCAATAACACCACGCTGTTATATACCCTGTCAAAGGGCTAATATATTTGTGTCCGTAAGTTGCAAAGGAACCGGTAACAGGCTCGAGATAAAGCATTTCCCCCATAATCCGCATAACGAAGAACATTACGATGCCCGCTAAACCATAGGCAAGCAGCACCGAAGGACCAGCCCATTTAATCGTGCTGGCCGATCCCATAAACAACCCGACACCGATGGTTCCCCCCAAGGCAATCAATTCAATATGGCGAGCCTTTAGCCCACGGGTTAGCTCTTTTTCTTCCATTATCGTTATTCCCCCCTGCTCATCACAAAATATTTACACAATATTGATGTTGTTCCATAAGGTTTTTAATGGCATCAATGTGCTCCTGGTCGGCAGTCTCCAACTCTAATTGAACCGACGCATGCCCTAAGGCAACATCACGGGTTTCCCGGTCATGGGTAACGGTCAATACATTAGCTCCTGTTTCCGCCATCAATTTAAGCAGTTGCCACAGGGAACCGGGTTTATCAGGAATGATCATATTAAACACAACTTTACGCCCTGACTTGGTTAAGCCCTTATTGATGATGCGGGACATCATATTGACATCAATATTGCCGCCGCTAATAATTGCCGCTATTTTTTTATTTTGGTATGCCGGCAACCTATGTAGCACGGCTGCCACAGAAGCAGCGCCCGCACCTTCTGAAATTGTTTTAATGCGCTCCATTAAAAGTAAAATCGAACCGGCGATTTCTTCTTCATCTACTGTCACAATTTCATCGACATAGCGTTGTACAAGTTCAAAGGTAAGTTCACCCGGAGTTTTTACCGCTATCCCGTCGGCAATAGTCGGGCAGCCATTATAGGTGATAATTCTTTGCCTAGTAATTGACTCGGCCATAGAAGGCATATTTTTGGTCTGGACACCGATAACTTTTACCTGTGGCTTAAGACTTTTAACAGCCAAAGCTACGCCGGCAATCAACCCGCCACCGCCAACAGGCACAACCACAGCCTCAAGGTCCGGCAAATCCTCCAAAATTTCCATGCCAATTGTCCCCTGACCGGCAATGACCAGCGGATCATCAAACGGATGAATAAACGTCAATTGTTTTTCCGCTTGCATACGTCTCGCTTCCGCATAGGCTTCATCATAAACGCAGCCGTGAAGGACCACGCTGGCGCCATAAGCCCGTGTGGCTTTAACCTTTGACAAAGGAGCGTTTTTCGGCATCACAATGGTAGACGGAATGCCGAAGAGTGTGCCCGCAAGAGCTGTCCCCTGGGCATGATTGCCTGCCGACGAGGCAATAATTCCGTTTTTCTTGGCGTCTTTGCTTAAATTTGCTACTTTATTGTAAGCCCCCCGCAGTTTAAAAGACCCCGTCCGCTGCTGATTTTCCATCTTTAAATAAATCTTATTGCCTGTTATATCACTTAAGGTATTTGTATAGGCCAATTCTGTCCGGCAAACAATCCCGCTTAGCAATTCCCGGGCTTTTTTTATTTCTGCCAGTGAGACATTCATGTTGGGCATCTCCTTATTTTTTGCAGTTGCAAGCAATCATTTCAATTTCAACCAAGGCACCTTTCGGCAAACCGGCCACAGCAACGCAGGAACGTGCAGGCAATTTGTCGGTAAAATAGCGTCCGTAAACTTCATTTACAGCAGCAAAATTGTTCATATCCGTAATAAAGACCGTAGTTTTTAAAACATCATTAAAACTCATGTCAGCAGCAATTAGTACCTGTTTAAGATTTTCCATTACTTGTGCAGCCTGAGCCGAAATTTCGTCGGCAACGATCGCACCTGTCTGGGGATTAATCGGGATTTGGCCGGAAGTAAAAAGGTAATCTCCTGACATTCGCGCTTGCGAATAAGGGCCAATTGCCTCTGGTGCCTGCTTGGTTTCAATTACGTCTTTCATGTTCATTCCTCCTGAGTCTAAATGTAAATAGATATTTTATTTATAGTCAGGTTGTGAAAACATTCAGTCTTTTTATCCGAAAAGCAGTTACCTGCCTCCCATACAGCAGCAAAGGTATTGGGCCCGTTACCTCTTATGCCATATTTAGACTATATAAAACAACCTTGGCCAAAGCTGATTTAAATATTTTTATAATAAATTATTCTTACAGTAATTTTTTATTACTATATTAACACAAAAAATTATCTATCTATTTACTAGATAGATATCTATAAATAGTGCTTTCCGAGGTTTGCAGCGTACTAGCCACCTTAGTGATAGCCCCTTTTATTTTAAAGATACCGTTGGCATTCAAATTTTGAACAATCGCGATTTTTTCGTCACTGGACATTCTTTCCACCGGCATATCATATTGACCAATAATTTTTTCGATTGCCGAATCCACTACATTTTCGATAGAGGACTGCAAGGATTCCACTACTTTTTCCTCTTCGGCCACAGCTGAATTTGCCGGCAAATTATTTACTAACAGAGCGTTCATGAGTTTGTCCGCCAAATTCTTAACAACGGTACTATCCGGTGAAAGAAGGATATTCACGCACAGCATGCCAATTAGTTCATTGTTTTCGTCTTTAATAAAATAAGTAGAAGATCTTAATTTTTCCCCGCTTGCCGTGCGGCTCAAATAATTCACCACCGCATTTTGGTTTAAGTAAGCCTTCTTTTCCAATAGTTCCAAGCCAAAGTCAGTCAACGGACAGCCTAGCTGCCGTCCGCTCATATAGCCATTGCGAATAGCTATTACCGAATTTTGCACATCAGCAACGTCATGTAACAACACTTCGCAATGCGGACCAATAATGTCGGCAATAAAGTTTACTAACGGAATATACGTTTCCAGTAATTTTTTAGGTTGCATAGTTTAACTCCTGTTGCTATTTTCAGAATTACTTTTATATTTCATACATTCGATAAATAATAATAAATTCCTCCTGTGTGATAAAAAATTACTGATATTTTTTTATCACACATTTTAGTAAGCACTATCTTTTTTTCTAAAAGAGAAATATAGGAAACAAAAGCTTTACCTAAAAAAGTTTCTTAAACGGCTAGCAGGCACACGTTTATGATTCGCTCCGGATGAATCGATCATCCTGAATAAACAGATTCGTCAGCGGCACTAAAAAAATATAGAAAGCATAAGGGATGAAGCCGTCATCTGCCGACAAGGCTACCGCCGGGACGGCTCCGGCAATATTCCACGGGATGAGCGCCGATATAAGAATTACCGTATTCTCCAGGTCAAGCGCCAGCTGATAGTTGCTTAAGCGACTGTTTTCATAAAGCTTACGAGTCGTTTGATGGGTAAGCATAACGGCCAGTGTCTGATTACAGCTAAAGGCGGCCGTGGCAACGCTCGCTACCAGGCTTGTCGGGTATACCTTAATTTTCCGGCTCAGCCTTTCAAAAGACTTTTCGACTTGATTTAATAGACCCGTACCTTGAAAAATACCGGCATAGGCAGAAGAAATCAATACAATCAGCGAAACATTGAGCATGGAATATAACCCGCCGCCTTTGATTATCTCGGCAAAGAAGCCGCTGTTTTCCATGCTGTAGCCGATAGCTATATATTTTATCATTTGAAAAATAGGAATATGTTGGTCAAAGAGAGCAATCAACGTACCAACCAGAATGCTGACTGTCATCGATAGCTTCACATCAATCCGAAAAGCTGCAAGCAACAAGATGATAAGCGCGGGAGATAACACCAGCAGGCTGATATCAAAAGAGCTTGCGATTTCATTGCTAATTTGATCGTTATAAAAAGTTAATGGATTTTGATAGGATAAATAAATATAGCCTATGACCGAAAGTGCAAAGGGCAGAATTGACGTTTTGGCCATATTGGCAATGTTGATATACAGCTTGGTATTGGTCAAAGCTGCTACGAGATTGGCGCTGGAAGACATCGGCGAACATCTGTCACCGAAATATGCTCCGGCGATTATGGCTCCGGCTGCTATATTGATTGCTACATTGCCGCTTTTGGCCAGCACGATAAGCACCACCCCGATAGTTCCGACTGTACCAAACGAGGTTCCCAGCAAAAAAGACACCAGGCAAGACAGAAGGAAGGCAGATAGAATAAAGTATTTGGCACTCATAAACAGGATCCCGTAATATACGATAAAGGAAATCGTACCGCAAGCGCGCCAGACTGCGGTTATAACACCGATAAGAACAAAAATTTTAATGACAATCAAGGATTTTTTTGAACCGGTAAGCATCATTTTCAACAAGTCTGTCAATAAATAACCTCTGCGCAAAGCCACCAGCGTAAAACAAAAGAGTCCGAAAAGCAATGGATAGAGTATGGATACTCCCCGATAAATGCCGCAAATCAGAGTTATAAAAAAAAGTAAGAAAACTGCCAAAGTATCCAAGAATTCACCCCTCTCAAGGCCGGAAAACTACAATTTTACTAAAAAAATCTGGCAGCAGCCAGTCCGGCCCCAACCAACCCGCCAATAATCACACCGTTAATCCGAATCCAGTCCAGATCCTCACCGGCCTTATCCTCGATAAACCGGTTAAGAGCCTCATCGGATAGCTTATTTAACGCCCGGCTGGCAATCTCGCCAATCAAAGCATGTTCCCGGTCAACGACTTTCAATACAAGCATTTTTATATAGTCCTCCGCCTGGCTTTGCAGCAGCGAATTTTCTTTAAACTGCCGCCAATAGCTTGCCGCCTGAACTGTGAGCCAGTCTACGGCATAGTCCCGGTAAATCGTAGGCTGCTTACAGGCAAGCAGCACGGTTTCGGTCAAGGCAGCCAGCGGTTCAGCCATTTCAAGCCGGGACAGCAGCCCATCCTTCCAGTTTTCAACAGCATTTGTCCATTCCGGCGTCTCCAGCTTGGCGACAATTCCGCCAAGCTCATCCCGGAACCAGAGCTGTACGGGATGCTGTTCATTTCTAAGCTCAGCTACAGAATTGATCAACTCTTGATGTAATGCGTCAGCCGCATCGTCCAAATTAATTCCGTCCGTCATCTCCATAAACCCAGTGACCAACGCGACCAGCCAGCTCTTATTGGCAGAATCTTTTTCGATGTGTTCCAAATACCCCCAAATAGCGTCGCGGGTTTGCGGGCGGCCTACCCAGTCGGCCAGTTTATCCACAAGCAGGTAATAGATTTCCTTATCTTTTCCCTGCCGCAACGCCCAGGAGATGCCGGCGGCTACATGGGGCACCAGTGACTGGCGCTTCAGTATGATTTTACATACACGCTCCCCCAGTCTGCCAACAGTATGGGGATCAATGGTCTCAACCAATTCTATAATGGTTTTCTCAATAAACGTCCTGATCAGTGGCCGCAGCGAAATGGCCTGACTATACGCAATGAACTTTTTCAACAAATTGGCTTGACTCAGCCGGTCCTTAATGGCTTGTTTGCTGAGAAAGTCCTGTTCAACGGCATGAGCAAGCGCCCTGGTAACCCGCTCCCGGTTGCGGGGAATAAGTGCCGTATGGTAAGGGAAGCCGAGCGGCCGCCTAAATAATGCCGTTACGGCAAACCAGTCGGCAACGCCGCCTGCCAAACTGGCCTCGGTCACCGTTAACAGGGCGTTGACTAAATCATTGCCCGGATACTGAATTTTTAGGATTAGCGCAATAACAAACAAAACCGCAGCAGCAGCCAATACAGCGTTGGCCCGTCGTTTAACCGCTTTCATAGCCTCACCCCTGCCGAATAAGCGATCAAAAATAACAACATGCCGACAAGCCCGCCGACAATAGAACCATTAATCCTGATCATCTGCAAATCATTAAGCACTTTGTCCTCAATATAGACTACCAGTTCTTCATTGCTAAAGCTTTCTAAATAGGTGCGGACAATTTGGCCGATCTGCCCGTGATTTTGACTAACCCATCTTGCCAGCCAAACAGCCAGGTACCGGTCGAACCAAACTGTCTTTCGCGGATCAGCCACCGCCTCGTCTGCCAGTTTTGCCGTTTGTTTCACCGCCCAGGTAATTCCGCTGACAGTAAGTTCAGGATGAGCGGCCGGCATCTTAGCCAGATGCTCAGCCAGTTTCACCAGTAAAGGCCGCAACACCGCCTCAGCCTGATCGGCAAGTACGGAGTTTTGCTGCAGATTACCGGCAAATTCCGTCAGCCATTCCCTAAGCGTAAGACGGAGCGGGTGTTCCTGCCCGGACTCCACTTTGTCCAGCAAACCGATTAACTTGTCCTGGATGAGGCTGGCAACTGCCATAGGATCAAGATTTAAGAGATTTTCCAATATCCAGCCTACCAGTTTACGCTGATTGTTTCTGACTGCGTAGGCCTGAAGCGCCTGACTGTATATCCCGGCAATTAACTGGGTAAGTTCCGGGTCAGCTGCCAACTGCTTTATTTCGCTAATCACCAGTTCCGTCATTTTGTCGGCAAACCCTTTGTTAAGAGACCACTCCAAAGCTTGTCCGGCGAGCGGCGCAAGCCGTATATAGCTTTGCCGCTCTGCGAGCAGCAACTCCAGCGCGGCTGCCAGCTGGCCGGCATCAACTGTATAATTTGCTTCCCTGGCTAAATCTTTTATGAACAAGGAGAGGCGCCGCCGGGAATCAGCGCTGTTGACACAGCCCAGTATCAGCCGTGCTAACCCTGCCTTTTCCAGGGTCTCCTTAATATTAGCCGCCGTTACAATTTCTTCTTCGACCATAGTGACAATCGCATTAAAAAGTCTGTCACGATTTTTGGGTATAATGGCTGTACGATAAGGAATTGACAAAGGCTTGCGAAACAGAGCGGTTACTGCGTACCAGTCGGCTAAACCGCCGACCATTGCCGCACTAAAACCACTGTGAATCAATCCGCCCCAGAAAGTAGCCTGAAAGGGATAGCTTAGGACAAATCCGGCCGCCGCCCCGGCTAAAGTCAATCCCGCTTTATACGTATTATTGATTGCCAACCTATCACCTTCTTACCTATATATCCTGCTCTCTATTCTAAGCCAAATTGACAATTATTGAAAGCAGCCGTATAATCGGCCAATTCGTGAGATTTGACGATATGAACATGAATGATTACCTGTTACCTGCCGCCAGTAAAACCTTTGCTATGCACAGGCCTTTGCCATCATGGGTCAACCAGAGTACAATGAGATGAAACTAAAAATAAAGGGGGTGAGACAATGTCGATCATACGCTGGCTATGGCATGCTATTAGCGGGTGCCCTGAGGCAGATTTAGACCACACCATGTACGGTACCACTCACTGCCGCACTTGCGGGCGGGTTACTTTTGTCTCAGACACGCTCCCTAAAATAACCCGGCTTAAAACGCCTGCACGCCGCCTTAGCTATCATTAATATCCACCCCGGGTGCACCGGGGTTACATAAAAAAGCTGTTTTTATATGATCAACCGTTTCGTCAGTAAGCGAACTGCCAGCGGCAGTAAGAAAACAGCAAGCACCGCGAGCACCCCGGCATGCACCAGCAGGCCGGGGTGATAGTTTCCCAAGGCCATTGCCCGGCATACTTCCACGCTGTGGAAAATCGGATTTACCCAAGCCACTGCCTGCGCCCAGCCGGGCATGGAATCGATCGGAAAAAACACACCCGAAAATAAATAGGCCGGCGTCAAAAACAAGGTAATATAGTAATTAAAATTGTCAATATTGGCGGTTATCCCCGTATAGCAGATAGCCAACAGGGAAAATGCCAGTCCCGGGATAATAAGAAATACGGGAATAACGAGAGCCCACCACGACCGGACCTGCCCCAGCGCCGAAATTACGGACAAAATTACCACACCAAATACCATGCTCTTAAAGGTGGCATACAGTATCTCGCCGGCAACGATATCGCAAAGCCTGACCGGCCCTGCCAGCATAGCCTGAAAAGTTTTCTGATAATGCAGCCTGATGAAGCTGCCATACGTGCACTCGAAGGAAGCGGCAAACATCGCGGAAGAAGCCACCATGCCGGGCGCGATATACTGAAGATAAGTCAGCCCCTCCATATCCTGGACAAAGGTCCCAAGTCCATAGCCCATCGCGGTTAGATATAGTAATGGTTCGATAAAATTAAACATAATAGTAGTGAACCAGATTTTGCGAAATACGGCCATATGACGGGCAAATATTCTGATGGCTGCCATTATTCTTCTTCCCCCATACCGGTAAGTTTCAAAAACACATCTTCCAGATTGGCCGGCCGCAGCAAACAGAGATGCCGGGGTACTCCCCAGCCATCCAAACTGTTCCATAAGGCCTCCCCGTCGTCGGCATAGAAAAACAATCCGTCCAGTACCTGGATCACTTCACCGCCCCAGGATATTACCTTGTCGGCCAGCCCTGCCGGTACCTGTGCCAGCGGCAAATGCACCTCAATTGCATAAGCCCTCACAAATTTCTCAATTAAGCACTGTGGACTGCCTTCAGCTAAAATGACCCCCTGGTGCATAATGACCAAATTGTCGCATAGCTGTACAGCTTCTTCCATATAGTGTGTCGTCAGAATGAGCGTTACCCCGTCGGCTTTAAGGCTGCGCAGCTTTTGCCAGACCAGGTGCCGCGCCTGCGGATCAAGACCGGTCGTCGGTTCATCTAAGATGACAAGTTCCGGGTGGTTCATCAACGCTCTGGCAATTACCAAACGACGTTTCAGACCGCCTGATAAACTTTCAATTGTACTGTGTGCCTTATCTTCCAGTCCCATAAAAGTCAGCAGTTCTTGGCCCCTAATCCGCGCCTGAGCACGTGTGAGCCCGAAAATTATCCCATACACTTCGAGATTTTCCATAACATTTAAATCATCATCAAGATTATCTTCCTGGGGGACAACGCCCAGTCTTGCTTTAAGGGCCGGCGGCGTCAGCCGGAAGGACTCGCCAAATAACCATAAGCGGCCTTCCTCGATCGTGGACATGCCGTACATCATGCGCATAGTCGTTGTCTTACCCGCGCCATTATGTCCCAGAAAGCCAAAACATTCGCCGGCATTGATGTGAAAGGTAATGCCTTTCAGCGCCCGAAAATCGCCATAGGTCTTACCGAGGTTTTCCGCCTTGACAACGGTTGTGCTCACAGTATCATCCTTTCCGGTTGTACTAATGTAATCATACCATTTGCAGCCAAATTTGTCTTTAGCCTTCCTCCTCCGTGCTTATACTATGATAACCGGTATGCTGCATGTAACTATATACAACGTGCTAAAGAATTTTGCAGGCGGGTGGTGTGTTGGCAAAAGCGGAAGCCTTCTAGGGTTTTTGAGAAAAATAAGGCAAAAGCCTGCAAATCCTATGCAAGATTTGCAGGCTTCTTTCTATCCTTGTTTATTACGCATCGTCAAATTTATCTGGAGAATATTAATCCATTTCCACATAATCATCGATCGCCCCGCCGGGGGCAATCATCGGCGTCACCAAATCCTCGGTGGCAATATTAGCCACGATCATCCCCGGACCCGGTCTCTGCCAGGCTGTCGCAAAGGCTTCGCTAAACTCAGCCGGACTATTGGTTACGGTTGCCGGAATGGCAAAAGCACCGGCAAAGGCTTTAAAATCCATTGGCACTGGCAACAGTGAGTTCACATACCGTTTATCATAAAAGCAATGCTGCAATTGCCGCACCATACCCAGGCTGTAATTATTAATAACAATAGAAATAATAGGTAGTTTTTCGACTGCCACGGTGTAGAGTTCACACCCTGTCATCTTCAGTCCGCCATCGCCCACAATGTGAATAACGCGATTAGCCGGTACGGCCAACTGCGCGCCCAGAGCCGCCGGCATCCCAAACCCCATGGCGCCAAGGCCGCCGGCTGTCAGAAAACTGCGCGGACATTTAGCCTCCAAATACTGGGCAGCCCACATTTGATGCTGGCCGACATCGGTGACATAAATAACGTCCCGCCCTGCCGTCTGCCGGTTGAGCTCCTGCATAACCCAGGGAGCTGAAAGTGTTTCTGTTGAAACAGTTGCCGCATACTCTTGCCGCCACTCTTTAATTGTTGCCCACCATGCGGACAAATCTCCCGGGGTTACGGAGTCTGAGAGTTCTTGCAGAATCCTATTCATTTCCCCTACCAACGGCACGGCGGCATCGACATTTTTATGCACCTCGGCCGGATCAATATCGATATGAATAATGGTCTTGCCGGCGGCGTAACTGGCACGGTCACCTGTCACCCTGTCATTAAACCGGCTGCCGGTTACAATCAGCACATCGGCCTCACGGACAGCCTGATTAGCAAGCTTAAGGCCATGCAAGCCCGTCATGCCTAATAGGTTCTTGTGTCCTCCGGGGAAAGCGCCGATGCCCATCAGCGTCGTGGCAACAGGCAAATTGCTTTTTTCAACAAACGCAGACAGCGCACCCCCGGCATTGGCGCTGATGCAGCCGCCGCCGGCAAGCAGCACCGGTCTTTTGGCCGCACTAACAGCCGCGGCTGCTTTGGCGATCAAGGCCGGTAAATCCGGCGACTGTCTGACAAGGGCTGCATGAGAATAATTTGCTTCTATTCCCGCAAAATCGCGCTTTGTGGACTGAACATCGCGGGGTACATCCACAAGCACCGGACCCGGCCGCCCGGAACGCGCAATAGCAAAGGCGCGACGCATAATCGCCGGCAGCTTTGTTATATCTTTGACTAAAAAGTTGTGTTTGGTAACCGGCATGGTTATGCCGGTAATATCAATCTCCTGGAAAGCATCCCGGCCGATTAAATTGGTCTGAACCTGCCCGGTGATTGCCACAACCGGTACGGAGTCCATAAATGCATTGGCTAAACCGGTAACCAGATTGGTAGCTCCCGGACCTGCGGTCGCAATACATACCCCCACTTTGCCGCTTGCTCTGGCGTAACCGTCGGCTGCATGGGCAGCGCCTTGCTCATGCACAGTCAGCACATGATGTATGGGCGAGTCATAGAGTGCATCAAAAAGCGGCAAATTTGTGCCGCCAGGATAACCAAATACGGTATCTACGCCCTCTTTAACAAGAATAGCCACGATAGCCTGCGCACCTGTCATGAGCATAGCTGGTCACCTCACTTTAAGCGGGCAATGACTTGTTGCCCCATTTCTTCGGTCGTAACCCTGGTAAAACCGGGCTGATAAATATCTGCGGTACGGTACCCATCGGCCAGCACCTGTTCCACTGCATCCTCAATCATGTCGGCGACTTGATTACTTCCGAGCGAATAGCGGAACATCATGGCGGCGGACAGAATCGTTCCCAGCGGATTAGCCAACCCTTTGCCGGCAATATCCGGCGCCGAACCGTGAATGGGTTCATACAACCCGGTACCGTCACCTAAACTGGCCGACGGCAATAGGCCAATAGAACCTGACAAGACGGCAGCCTCGTCACTCAAAATGTCGCCAAACAGATTACCGGTAACAATGACATCAAAACTACCCGGGTTAAGCACCAACTGCATGGCACAGTTATCGACATACATGTGGCTTATTTCTACCTGGGAAAAATCCGCTGCCACTTCATTGGCCACTTTCCGCCACAAACGGGAAGTAGCCAGCACGTTAGCCTTGTCGACCGACACAACTCTGCCTTTGCGCCCCGCCGCAGCCTGACAGGCCAGACGGACAATCCGTTCTATTTCCGGGCGGCTGTACATTTCATTGTCACAGGCCTGCTCAATCCCGTTAACGACTGCTGCTTCCCGGCGGGTTCCGTAATAAATGCCCCCATTCAGTTCACGCACAATCAGAATATCGACTGTTTTCACAATTTCGGGCTTTAACGGCGATTGTCCGGCAAGTGCGGAAAAAACCTTGACAGGTCGTAAATTGGCATAGAGGCCCAGCGATTTGCGCAAACCCAGTATGGCTTTTTCTGCCCTAAGTTCCGGCGCAACCTGATCCCATTTCGGTCCGCCGACAGCGCCTAACAAGACACCGTCCGCCTGCCGGCACGCTTCTATTGTATCTTCAGGCAGCGGTACGCCGCAGGCGTCAATGGCCGCCCCGCCGGCCTGTTTATTTTCATAGGTAAATGCTACCCGGCATTTTTCCGCCGCTGCCTGTGACACCCGCAAGGCCTCGGCTGTGATCTCGGTGCCGATCCCGTCACCGGGAATTATGACAATATGTTTACTACTCATGTTCTTCTCCCCCTGACTTAAGCCGTCTCACTTTACGCTTTCTTTTTTGCCAGCAATTGCTGCGTATAGGGTACCAGACCGCCAGCCTGGGCGATATCCTGAATAAATCCCGGCAGCGCAGGTATGGCAAATTTTTCGCCAGTCGCCAGATTCTCGGCTTCCCCGGCAGCCAAATCAACAGCCAAGGTATCCCCGGCTTTGATGTTATTATCGCCTTCTCCCAACTCAATCAGCGGCAAGCCGATATTAATCGCATTGCGGTAAAAAATACGGGCAAAACTTTCCGCCACCACGCAGGCGACACCGGCCGCCTTTAATGCCCCCGGCGCATGCTCTCTGGACGAGCCGCAACCAAAATTCTTACCGGCCACAATAATATCACCGGCCTCAACCCGGCCGGCAAACGTCGGATCAATGTCTTCCATGGCATGAGCGGCCAATTCTTTCATATTCGCTGTATTTAGATACCGGGCGGGAATAATGACATCGGTATCGACATTATCGCCGTAGCGCCACACTTTTCCGGTAAATCTCATTGTACTACCTCCTCAGGACCGGCAATCCGCCCTAATACGGCACTGGCTGCCGCCACCGCCGGACCGGCAAGATAAACCTCACTGTCAACATGACCCATTCTACCGCGGAAATTGCGATTGGTGGTCGCCACCGCCCGCTCGCCTTTGGCCATAATGCCCATATGTCCGCCCAGACACGGGCCGCAGGTCGGTGTGCTGACAACAGCCCCGGCTTTGACAAAAATCTCTACATATCCTAATTTTATAGCTTCCAGATATACGGTCTGACTGCCGGGAATAATGATAGCCCGTACATCCGGGTGGATTTTCCTGCCGTCAAAAATAGCGGCCGCCTGCGCTAAATCCTCAATCCGGCCGTTTGTACAGGAGCCAATTATCACTTGCTGAATCGGCGTAGGCGCAATCTCACTCACCGGCCGCACATTCTCCGGCAAATGCGGCAGCGCCACTACCGGTGTAAGTTCGTCTAAGTTAATGGCGACCGTTCTTACATACTCGGCAGCCGGGTCAGCGGCTACCGGCGTATAGACCCGCTTAACCCGCCCGGTCAAGTATTGTTCCGTAATGCCGTCAATCGGGAAAATACCGTTTTTGCCCCCGGCTTCAATAGCCATGTTGGCAATGGTCAGCCGGTCGGTCATCGTTAGCGAGGCTACGCCCGGCCCGGAAAATTCAAGGGACTGGTAACGCGCCCCGTCAACACCAATCATGCCGATAAGTTTTAATATGACGTCTTTACCCGATACCCATTTAGCGAGCTTGCCGGTTAGCTCCACTTTAATGCTGGCCGGAACCTTAAACCAGGTTTCACCGGTGGCCATCGCGCAGGCCATATCGGTCGAGCCGACGCCGGTGGCAAATGCGCCGACCGCGCCATAAGTACAGGTATGAGAGTCGGCACCGATAATAACCTCGCCGGGAGCGACAAGCCCCTGTTCGGGCAGCAATACATGCTCAATGCCCATGCGGCCGACTTCAAAATAATGAGTAATATTTTGCTTCTTGGCAAACTCCCGGACCGTTTTCGCCATCTCCGCCGATTTAATGTCCTTATTCGGCGTGAAGTGGTCGGGAACCAACACAATTTTATCTTTATCAAAAACCTTGTCGCTGATTTGTTCAAATTCTTTAATCGCCGGCGGCGCCGTAATATCATTGCCCAGCACCAAATCCAGTTTGGCCTTAATCAACTGGCCAGGGTGAACTTCGCTCAATCCCGCATGGGCGGCAAAAATTTTTTCTGTCATCGTCATCGGTCTAGCCATGATCATTACCTCCCTGCTGCCTGCTCCACTGCGGGGAACCCGCAAACAGCCAGCATCTTGTTAATCGCACTCACATATGCTTTAGCGCTTGCTTCAATTACATCGATGGACAAGCCGCGGCCACTAAAGGTGTGATCGTCCCGTTCAATCCAGACCGTTGCTTCTCCCAGTGCATCCTCACCGGCAGTGACGGCTTTAAGCTGATAATCTTTAAGGCCAATCGGAAATCCCACTGCCTGTTCGACAGCCTTGATGACAGCGTCCACCGGACCATTGCCGCAACTGGCGGCTTCCGACAGGCCGGCACTGGTTCTTAGCTGCACAGAGGCTGTGGCCAATGTCTGGTTGCCACTTGCCACATGATGATAAGCAAGCGTATACCACTCCGGTCTTACCGCAGCTTTTTCCGCAACTAGCGCCTCAATGTCTTTATCAAATACCATTTTTTTCCTGTCTGCCAGTTCCTTGAATTTCGCGAACAGGGTATTAATCGTATCCGTGTCAATTTCATACCCCAAATGTTTAAGACGTTCTTCAAAAGCATGGCGTCCGGAATGTTTCCCGAGCACGATTGCATTGCGGCTGATACCAACCGCTTCGGGGCTCATAATCTCATAAGTCAGCGGATTATTGAGCACCCCATGCTGATGAATACCTGATTCATGAGCAAACGCATTGTCGCCCACGACAGCCTTGTTAGGCGGTACGGCAATACCTGTCAGCGTGCTGACAAGGCGGGAAGTCCGGTAGATCTGCTGTGTATTGATAGCAGTGCAGGCCTGGTAATACTCACGGCGGGTTTGCAAGGCCATAACCAATTCTTCCATAGCCGCATTGCCGGCCCGTTCTCCCAGTCCGTTGATCGTACATTCCACCTGGCTGGCTCCCGCAGCGATGGCGGCCAGCGAGTTGGCTACTGCCATGCCTAAGTCATCATGGCAGTGTACGCTGATGACGGCTTCCTCAATATTAGGCACATGCTCGCGGATGTAGGTGATCAGCGCGCCAAATTCGACAGGCGTGGTATAACCCACCGTATCGGGAATATTAATTACATTGGCACCGGCGGCAATAGCTTTTTCATATACCTGACAGAGAAAATCCCAATCAGAACGGGAAGCGTCCTCTGCCGAAAATTCAACATCGGCTACCAGGCTTTTAGCATAACTTACTGCCTTTTCCACACGGTTTAGCAACTCCGCCCGGGTCATTTTCAATTTGTGTTCAAGATGAATATCACTGGTGGCAATAAATGTATGAATTCGTGGTTTTTCCGCCTTTTTTATCGCCTTATAGGCTGCTTCAATGTCCCTTTCATTGGCACGGGCAAGTGCCGCAATCGTAGGGCCTTTTACCTTAGCGGCAATTTGACTTACAGCCTCAAAATCGCCGGGCGAGGCAACCGGAAACCCGGCCTCAATGACATCAACTTTTAGCTTTGCGAGCGCTAAAGCAATTTCCACCTTTTCTTCTGTTTGCAGGCTTACTCCCGGCGTTTGCTCGCCATCACGGAGGGTAGTGTCAAATATTTGAATTTTTCGAGCTTCCATGCCATTACCTCGCTTTCATTTTAGTGTATACGAGTCAGGGCAAATTCCCTGACTCGTATTTTTGTTTAACTCTTTTGAAAAACTTTTCCTGACAACCGGCCGTTATTTTTTCAGCCAGGACATCATGCCGCGCAATTCCTTACCGACAACTTCAATTTTATGATTGGCTTCCTGACGGCGTTTGGCATTGAACATTGCCCGGTTTGCCTGATTTTCCAGAATCCATTTACGGGCAAAGGTGCCGTCTTGAATCTCGGACAGCACTTTTTTCATTTCGGCACGGGTTTCTTGAGTGATAATCCGCGTTCCGGTTACATAATCACCGTATTCAGCGGTATCACTTATTGAGTAGCGCATCCGCGCCATGCCGCCTTCATGCATAAGATCAACGATGAGTTTCATTTCATGCAAACACTCAAAGTAGGCAATTTCGGGTTCATAACCGGCTTCTACCAACGTATCAAAACCCGCTTTAATTAGCTCGGTTACACCACCGCACAATACGGCTTGTTCCCCAAAGAGGTCGGATTCGGTTTCATCCCTGAATGTAGTTGTCAACACGCCGGCCCGTGCGCCGCCAATCCCTTTGGCATAGGCCAGTGCCAGATCCTGCGCATTGCCGGAAAAATCCTGATATACAGCCATAAGACAGGGTACGCCCTGGCCTTCGGTAAATACCCGTCGTACCAAATGCCCCGGTCCCTTTGGCGCCACCATAAATACATCGACATTGGCAGGCGGCACAATTTGACTGAAATGAATATTAAAGCCATGCGCAAAAGCCAGTGCCGAACCCGCTTTGAGGTTAGGCGCTATCTCCTCGGCATACGTTTTGGCTTGTTTTTCATCAGGAATAAGAACCATGGTAATGTCGGCGCTCTTGACCGCCTGGGCAACATCGGTAACCGTTAAGCCGTCTTCCCGGGCCTTGGCTGCCGATTTACTGCCTTCATAAAGACCAACAATAACTTTTATGCCACTTTCTTTCAAGTTCAGCGCATGAGCATGCCCCTGGCTGCCATAACCGATAATCGCAACCGTTTTTCCCTGCATCAGTTCCCAACGTGCATCTTGCTCATAATACATTTTGCTCATAGTTTTCTCTCTCCTCATATTGATATATTGTATTTTCACCCCGCTCCAGCGCTACAAGGCCGGTTTGGATGGTTTCCAAAAGTCCATAGGGTACCAGTAATTCGGTCAGGGCAGTCATCTTGCTTTCTTCCCCGGTTACCTCCAGCGTAATGGTGCTGCTGGAAATATCGACGACATTTGCCCGGAATACTTCGGCTAATTTAAGGATTTCAGAACGATTGTCGCCAGCCTTTACTTTTAAAAGGGCCATTCCCCTTAACACCGAATGATCAAGCGGCAGGATTTGCACAGCTACCACTTCCACCAGTTTCTCGATTTGCTTTTTGACTTGGTCAATAAATGCCTGATTGCCCCGAACAGCTACTGTAATCCTGGAAAACTCCGGATCCTGGGTAACCCCCACTGTCAAACTATCAATGTTAAACCCTCTGCGGGAAAACATCCCAGCCACACGCACCAACACTCCAGGTTGATTGTGGACTAGTACCGAAAGAACATTGGACTGCACAATTTCCACCTCCATTTTATTCTCCTTTGCGCGTAAGTTTGGGCATGCGCCTAAAAATAAAAAGCGCCCCTATGGACAAACGTAGTATCTGTCCATAGGGGCGCTCTATATGCGCGGTACCACCCTACTTTGGGCTCATTCAGTCATGAACTTTGCCATGACTTACCGCATAACGACCGGCACCGCCACTGTCTAGTGCATATTGCTAACCATAATACACAGTTCAACAGTAGAATTCCTGGGCGAGTAGAGCTGTATCACCGCACCGGTTCTCACCAACCACCGGCTCTCTGGGCAGGATAGACAAGCCTTGCTCCCAATCATCACTTTCTCAGTTATTCGATTAACGGTATAAAAATACTCTGCCAAAAAGTTTCTTTTTTTTAAAAAAAGTAAGAAACTTTCCGCAGAGCCTTTTCTACTCACGGTGTAGTACAGGTTCTCCCCTGTACTCTGCGTCGCTTGGCCCAGACCTGGACAACCAGCGGAACCCTAGACGCACTTCCTTACGCAAGATGTAATTTTGTATACATTATGCCAAGACTACTGTATTTTGTCAAGAGGTTTTTTAGGATGATCTTAAATATTTGATACAGAGATAAATGGCTTTACATAATAAAGGCCTGCGGATAATTCCGCAGGTCTTGGCAGTCTAATATTTTTTACCATCCAATCACCTATTACCAATAAAAGTTTGGTACTTTGCCGGACTGTTCCTCGTACGGCTCAGAACTTTGGCTTTCACCGCGAATCAGGCGTTCGGCCAAAGACAAGTTGTCAACCTTTAGCACAACGCGGGCATGCCCGTCCGCAGTAGTTGCAAAGGCATATACATATTCAATGTTTACGCCTGCGGAACTCAATTTGCTGACATGTTCAAACAAACTCCCCGGATGATCGGACAATACAATACTGACAACCGGCGTAACCTTTACGGTAAAGCCGGCGCCACGCAGTATATGCTGCACCTTCTCGGGCTCATTAACAATAAGTCGCAATATACCAAAGTCAGCCGTATCGGCGACAGACATAGCCCGAATATTAATTTCATGAGTATTAAGAACCCCTAATACTTCAGCCAACTTGCCAGGCTGGTTTTCAATAAACACTGACAATTGATGAATAATCATGCTGTTCCTCCTTTTTATTGTCTCTCATAAGCTCCCCTTTATAACTGCCGTCTATCAATAACCCGTTTGGCTTTGCCTTCACTGCGTTCGATTGTTTTAGGACCGACAAGGCGTACTGTCGCTGAAACACTAAGTACACTGGCCAATTCGCTTTTTATTTTAGCCTCCAGTTCTTCGAGGCCACGCACTTCATCGCTAAACATTTCGTCAGTCAATTCGACAAGGACTGTCAGGACATCCAGATTGTCCTTACGGTCAACAATGAGCTGATAATGGGGCGAAGTGCTGCCAATACCAAGCAGCACACTTTCCACCTGAGAAGGAAACACATTAACACCGCGAATAATCAGCATGTCGTCACTGCGACCCAAAACTTTGCTCATTCTTACCAAAGTCCGGCCGCAGGCACATTTTTCCCGATATAAGACGGAAAGATCCCGTGTCCGGTAGCGAATCATCGGCATGCCTTCTTTAGTCAGTGTCGTGAGGACTAATTCTCCTTTTTCGCCGTCAGGCAGCACTTCCCCTGTCACCGGGTTGATAATTTCCGGATAAAAATGGTCTTCACTGATATGCAGGCCATTTTGTTCCAAACATTCAATCGCCACACCCGGCCCAATAATTTCACTTAATCCATAGATATCCACAGCTTTTATGCCAAGTTGGGCCTCGATCTCCTGGCGCATCCGCTCCGTCCAGGGCTCAGCACCGAAGATCCCGGTCCTCAGCTTGGTTTCCCGGGGGTCAACCCCCATTTCCCGCATCGTCTCGGCAATATAGAGCGCGTAAGAGGGCGTGCAAGCCAGGGCCGTGGTGCCGAAGTCTTTCATTAACATAATCTGTCTGGCAGTTTTGCCGCTGGATATGGGAATGACGGAAGCGCCTAACAGTTCTGCACCATAATGAATTCCCAGACCGCCGGTAAATAAACCATAGCCGTAAGCTACCTGAATACAGGACTGCCTGCTGAGGCCTGCCGCAACCAATGCACGGGCGGCTACTTCCGACCAAATGCCAATATCCCGTTTGGTGTAGCCGACAACAGTAGGTCTGCCGGTCGTACCGCTGGAGGCATGTACCCGCACAATTTCCGACATGGGTACAGCAAACAGACCGTAAGGATAGTTGTCACGCATATCCTGCTTAGTGACAAAGGGCAATTTCTTTATGTCGTCTAAAGTGACAATATCCTCCGGCAAAAGACCCATTTCCTGCATTTTGGAACGATAAAAGGGCTGCTGCCGGTATAATCTGGCGACAATTTCCTTAAGCCGCCCTGTCTGGAGACTGATCCTCTCCCCACGATCCATTGTTTCCGCCGGTTTGTTCCAGTATGTGTTCATGTCTTACTCCCCTTTCCCAAATAAAAAAAAGCCCGCAAAAAGTCCTTGGAGGAACTTCCCGCTAGGGTTTTTTATACCCACGGTGTGACCCGGATGGGCCTTGCGCCGCTCGGTCCAGACACAGCACTATCTGCCGGAACCCTAGGCGCACTTCCGCTTGCTTATGTATAAACTCTGCAGTTTTGTATACAGTATATCGTGGATTATCTTACCAGCATGTACGGCCAAAGTCAAGCAATATTTGTCCCACTATGTTAAAATAACATTTTATGGTATGATAAGATTACAGATTAATCTTTACGAGGTGAACTATGAAAACGATTGCACTTATTGCGCATGACCGCAAGAAAGAGGAAATGCTTAACTTTGTCCTGGAAAACAAAGAGCAATTGGCACACTATGAACTAATCGCCACAGCAACTACGGGAAAAATCATTAAAGAGAACGCCGGTCTCAGTGTCACCACTTTTTTATCCGGCCCACTTGGCGGCGATCAGCAAATTGGCTCCCGTGTCGCCTGCCAAAAGGTTGACATTGTCATCTTTTTACGCGACCCCTTGACCGCCCAGCCCCATGAACCGGATATTACCGCCCTCCTTAGAATTTGCGATGTGCACAATATCCCGGTAGCCACCAACGCCTCAACCGCAAGATTAGTATTACAGGCTGTAGCTAAAAAAGAATAGTCCATGTTTTTCAGGACCTCCGCTCACGGCGACCAGCCTAAGCGGAGGTCTTTTATTGCTTTGGCAAATATATATTGTTTACATAATTATTGCGTTATGATATTATGTAAAGGTATTGTAACGATCATGAACAGCGAAGGAGGGCGTATATGAAACGCTATACCCGTGAGATTACTTTAGTCCTGCTCGTTGCCGTTTTTACAACGCTCTTTATGCCGGCGGCACCTGCTCAGGCATTCTCACTTTCAGATCTTACCGGAACTTCCAGTCAAAACAGCGGCGGCTCCAGCAGCTTACTCAATATTTTGCTGGCACTTTTACTGGGCAAAGTACTCGGTACGTCAAATAACAGTTCTACCGACATGTCCCCGGCATTGGGATCCGGCACCGGCTCAAAAACGGTTGACAATACCGGGACAAAAGGAGCCCAACTGATCCAAACCGCCCAAAAATATATGGGAGTGCCCTATGTTTGGGGCGGCGATACGCCGGATGGCTGGGACTGCTCCGGTTATACCCAATATGTCATGAAGGAAAATGGAATCACCATTCCCCGGACAGCTGCCGAACAGTATAATACCGGAACGCCTGTGAATAAAAGCGATCTAAAGATCGGTGACTTAGTATTTTTCACAACCTATAAGCCAGGGGCCTCCCATGTTGGCTTTTACATGGGCGACGGCAACTTTATTCATGCCAGCTCAGCTGCCAAACAAGTAACCATTAATTCACTCTCTGAAACGTATTATGACGAACATTATATCGGCGCCCGTCGCTATATACAATAAGAATTAAAATCCGGCTGTCCTTAAGCCGGTGTCGATACCACAACAAGGAGCCATCCCGAAGCGGACGGCTCTTTGTTATTCTATAGTTTGTACCGACGGATTAAGCGCGAAAAACTGTTGTACGATTTCCTGAATATCGGCCGGCAGCCCCAATTGGTTAAAATTATTTAATACGGCCGTCTTCAGTGCCTGTAAATCCCCCGGACTTACAACAATGGTATTAGTAGTCGGTATTGCCGTTCCGTTATCAACAATAACCACTGTGCTTGTCGGGTCCATAAGCGCAGGTAGATTGTTATAAATAAATGTTACCAGCACATCTTGAAAATCCGGCTTAATTGCCGCAAACACCTCCCTTGTTTTTTCTCATTATATGCGATTAAGGAAAGAGAAAGTAATAATTGTCACCAGAAAGTACGCGGCATAAAGCGTTCCAGTGCCCAGACAGGATTTCCCATGCAGTCTAATTTTCCGATCTTTTGGGCAATTTCCGCTACGGCAGAAGTAGCGATCACCGGTACACCAAGGCGTCTAGCAGCCTCAGTCACCCCTTCGGCTCCGCGCTGCACCAATTCCACAGTGGTTTCTTCCGCCATGTGTGTATTATTAAGTACAGTATCCACCCTTCCCAGGGTTTCGACATACTCTAAAATATTGTCCACGGTAGAGGTAAACGGACGCGACATATTAAGTACTGCAATAATTTTCAGATAAGGATTCTCAAACGCACCCTCGATTAAATTAAAAATCTTAGCCCCATGTACACCATAGCCGACATCCATGATAATATTGCCTTGGCGCCGGAGCACCCAGCGCATGGACGCTTTTATTACATTACCGGCCTCGCCTAAACCGGTCGTATCCCGCGTTTCCCAGGCTACTACATCAATTCCCAGATTCTCCAGTTCCCGTTTGATCGGTCGCAACGTGTAGCACGGTTCAACCGTGTCCAGGTCAACAATGGTTACCGCTAAACCCTGCCTTTGTAAATAAACGGCCCGGTTAACGGCATTTTCACTCTTACCACTGGCATATTCGCCGACATAAGCTTCAATAATGGGAGGTGTTTGTTCTGCTGCTCTTATGGTTTCCAAGCGTTACACTCCTTGTTGTGCTGTGTCTGTTCATTTTAAAAAAGACTTGGCTTTATGCCAAGTCTTTTCTTTAATTAATAAATATTTTAAACAAAATCAGCAAAATAACTCCCGGTAAACCCAAAAAACCGGCAACAAGCGCAGTGATTGGATTGATGCCAATTGTAAAGCCGAAATAAGTTCCGACAAAATTAACCGCCCAAAGCATAACGCCGCCCACAAGACCGTTATATATCAATTTAAATACCAGTCTGATCGGCATTGTCAGCATACGGCCAATTAGATAAATTAAAATAATCCCAAATACATAGGCAATAATTACATTAAATTCTAAACCTGCCGGCAATAATCCCATTCTTGTTCCTCCTCTGTCACATAACCTTTCTCCTCAATTTTACCACGTTAAAATACCTGGCGTATAGTCCCTTCTGCTTCAGTAATTTCCGCCATGCTGATTCCCTGTGGATGCCGAAAGCCCTCTTGCCGTGCTTTTTTCAATAAATACATATATCTGCGTTCATATGCTTTGATCAGGAATATGGAATAGTCGATTAAATCAGGGTCAGTTACTGTCCGATAGTACCTTTGGGCAGCTATCCAGTCCAGCCGGGCTTGGTCTATTAAATCGGCCATGTTAATCTTAATTTTCGCACAAGGTTGCTCGGTATCCCAAAGTCCCAACAGTCTTCGCCATGCGACCATGTTAATCCCTCCAACATAATACTGTACTTGCTATCACAGTATATGCGGGCCAGTCCAAAATAATGAAAAATACCGGACAAAATCCGGTATTTTCAGGGCACATTTAATGAAATGGTGAAGAACGGAGTCCCTCATGGCGAGCGCGTTTTAGCAGATAGATATATTTTTTTTCTGCAGCCTGAATATGATACGTCGCATAATCAATCAAATCTGCATCAGATACATTATTGTAATAATTTTGGGCGCTCAGCCATTCGTGTCTTGCCTGTTCCAGTTGTTCTCTCAAGGGTGGGCATTTGGTCGCAGGCATATCTTTATGGAGCAATGTACTAAAAAAATTCGTTAGCGTTGTTTTCATGCACATCTCCCCCTGCTTACAGTATTTCCATAAACAGGCGGGATCAAACATGCTACATTTCCCGACGGTTTTCCAAAGCCTTAGATAAAGTCACTTCATCTGCGTATTCCAGATCGCCGCCGACCGGTAAACCGTGGGCAATACGGGTAACCTTGACCCCTAAAGGTTTTAAGAGTTTGGCAATATACATGGCTGTAGCTTCACCCTCGACATTGGGATTTGTCGCCATAATAACCTCTTGGACTCCCTGCCCGACCCGGTCGAGCAGTTCCTTGATTTTAATTTCATCAGGGCCGATGCCCTCAAGCGGCGACAAAGAGCCGTGCAGCACATGGTACAAGCCCTTAAATTCGCGGGTACGTTCCATGGCGGTTACATCTTTGGGATCCTCCACCACACATACCACGGAACGGTCCCGTCCCTCGGACCGGCAGATCTGACAAGGGTCAGTATCGGTTAGGTCAAAGCAGATTGAACAATAGCCCACTCGCTTCTTGGCCTCAACAATGGTCTGAGCCAGCGCCGTCACCTGGCTGGTATCCATCTTGAGGACGTGATAAGCAAGCCGGGCTGCAGATTTCGGCCCAATGCCCGGCAAACGGCGAAACTGCTCAACCAGCCTGGCAATAGGCGCAATATAGCTCATTGCTTAAAACATTCCTGGCGGCAAGTTAAGACCACCGGTCAGTTTGCCCATTTCCTGAGACATCATATCATCCACTTTACTCATCGCCTCATTGACAGCAGCCGTTACCAGATCCTCCAGCATTTCCACATCGTCAGGATCAACTGCCGAAGGCGAAATTTTGATAGACTGAACCTTCTTTTCGCCGGTAACAACAACTTTTACTGCTCCGCCCCCCGTAGATACTTCGATGGTTCGGGCTTTCAGTTCTTCCTGCAGTTTGGCCATATCAGCCTGAAGCTTTTGTACCTTTTTCATCATTCCAGCCATATTTCCCATATTACCAAACATGTGAATTAACCTCCTAAATAAATTTAATCATCTATCTTAACTACTTTTCCGCCAAACATCATTTGCGCCTGTTTGATTACCGGATGATTAAGCTCATCCTCTGTCAGCGCTTCGGAAGCCGGTTGTGCCGGGTTCGCCGGTACTGACGGTTTAACAGTAGGTGTATCCGAGTCTAATGCACAAATAAGCCTTACCTGATGTCCTGAGATCTGTGCCAGTGTTTTTTCCACAATCGCCCGGTAATCGTCTTTCTCGGTACGCTCCTTGGGGAAAGTTGCCGCAAAACGAACAGTCGCCTGTTTATCTGTTAGAGCGGCTAAATGGCCCTGCATTACACAAGCATGCACCGACCGTTTGCCATGGGCTAACAGTTCCTTGAGCACAGCCGTCCAAACTTCTTTAAGATCAGTTGTCGGCGTGGCGCCTTCCTGTTCAGGCTGCGCCGCGAGAACTTCTCCGGGAGCGGCTTTAGTCTCAGGTACAGACGGCCGCACAACAGGTGTTGTCTGCGCCGGCTGCCCCTCACGAGGCTGTTGAATTACCGGACTAGACGGTTCGCCAACCGGCGGCTGGACTGGAACCGCATGCCGGGCACTCACGCTGGGGTTAACTCCGGTGGAGGATATTGTCAGACTGGCAAGTTTGGCCTCCAGTGCGGCAACCCGTTCAAGCAAACCGGCAACATCACTGCCGGCTTCCCGGCGGCATAAGGTAATCAGCGCCATCTCCACCGCGATGCGTGGCTCGGCAGCCCACTTGGTCTCATTGGCTGCATGGTGCAACACCTCCAGCATCTTCACCAGTTCCTGGTGGCTGAACTTGGCACTTTGCGCGGCCAGTATCTTTCTATCCTCACTATACACTTCAATCGTATCAATGGAAGGCGCTGCTTTATACAGCATCAGACTGCGGGCATGCAGCGCCATCTCCAACAAAAACTGCCGAACATCTTTACCCAGACAAATCAGTTCATCCAGCTTCAATAATACAGTATGGGCATCACGTTCGGCAATAGCATCCATAAGCTGCCATACCCATTCGTGCCCAATCAAGCCTAATAACTGCCGCACATGTTCCGCTGTTATCGTATCGCCGCTGTCCAATGTGGCGCACTGGTCCAAGATACTAAGAGCATCCCGCATACCACCGTCCGCTTGCACCGCAATCAGCCGCAATGCTTCCCCGTCAACCTTAAGATTGCTCTGCGTGGCCACACTGGCTAACCGCTGTTCAATCTCCTTGGTTGCAATTCGCCGAAAATCGTAACGCTGGCAGCGCGAATGAATCGTTGCCGGGATCTTATGCGGCTCTGTCGTCGCCAGTACAAATACCACATGTGCCGGCGGTTCCTCAAGGGTTTTCAGCAGGGCGTTAAAGGCTTCTGTTGTCAGCATATGCACTTCATCAATAATATACACCTTATAACGACCGTCAACAGGTGCAAATTTAACAGTTTCCCTGAGCTCACGGATCTCGTCAATTCCCCGGTTGGAAGCGGCATCAATTTCAAAAACGTCCATTGACGTACCAGCGGTAATTTTATCACAATTGGAACAATTGTTGCAAGGATTTACAGTAGGACCTTGCTGACAATTAAGCGCCTTGGCCAGAATCTTGGCAGTACTGGTCTTACCTGTACCACGCGGCCCGGCAAATAAATAAGCATGGGCAATCTTGCCGGTAGTAATGGCATTTTTCAAAGTAAGGCTGATATGCTCCTGACCAACAAGATTGTCAAAATCCTGCGGCCGCCACTTCCGGTATAAAGCTACATAGGCCATTCCCATACCCCCTGTCCTGCCAATGCTTCATCAAACGAATGAACTACACCGGAAAGATATAGTTCGTTTATTATTCCACACCAGTAAAATATTTCCCTTTTTAAAGAAAATAATTAATAATAAAAAAGCAGCCTGCTTAGTTGCCCTGGCTACTTTGATGAAGGTTATCTAATTTTAGCAAACTTGCTACGGACTTGTTTGCTAGAACGGACCATAGCAGATACCAGGCACCCCTGCGGCACATAGGAATGATCACTTAGCGCTGCTTCCTTCCGGACCTGACGCGATTCATGAGTTCCTATTGCGCAAGACCCGGCACTGCTATAGCCCGGCCTAGAAAACAAAAAGCCGTAGCCGACTTTAATTCTTATTTTAATGGCGGAGAGAGAGGGATTCGAACCCTCGGTACCCTTTCGAATACACACGCTTTCCAGGCGTGCTCCTTCAACCACTCGGACATCTCTCCAGGTGCTCTCAACAGAACATAATTATAACTTATTTGATTATACAATGCAACCGGTAATTGTTGCTAATAGGCGCGATTTGTGGTTACATCGTTCAGTACTTATGACACTGCTCTATTATAACTAGTCACAAGAGGCTTGTCAAGTTATTGCAAGCAAAACATTACATTGCCATTTAACAGCTAATAAGGCCTTCCGGGACGTAAGTTCCGGAAGGCCTTATACTATTCTTTCAAATGATACGGTACGGTCGTTACAATAACGTTTTCCTTCCAAATAAGGGTGTTGCGCAAAAACCAGCCCGTCTGATTATGCAGCAGGCGGTGCCAGGATTTTCTGGTCTCAAACTCCGGAATAATGACTGTGATATAATCATCCGGCCCCTTTTCCCGGGTCTTCTTTTCGATAAAATGCAGCAGTGGCCGCATCAGTAACCGATAAGGCGAACGGATAACCACCAATTCCACTCCCGGGTCCCATAATTTCCATTTTTCCATTACTTTTGCCGTCATTTCCTCATTATCAGACACATGCACAGCCAGGATATTATCACCAATTGTTTTAGCGTATTTAATAGTTTCATAAACAACACGGGTTGGTGTGGATACCGGTACGATAACAATATGTTTTCCCTCAGGAAAAGTGGCGGCACCTTTTTCATAGCATTCCTCCGGCAAATGCAATTGATTGGCCAGAGAATTATAGTGGGCCTTAATAGCTTTGAATATATAGATCATAATCGGAATGAACAACAAGATAATCCAGGCGCCATAGAGAAATTTTGTTACGGTAATGATCACAACAACTAAGCCGGTAGTCGCTGCACCAAGGCCATTTAATAAAGCCCTGATCTGCCAACCGTTACCCCGTTCCCGGTTCCAATGTATTACCATACTGGATTGCGCAATGGTGAATGAGATAAAAACACCGATCGCATACAAAGAAATAAGATGTTCCGTATTTCCCTGAAACACGACAATGAGCGAAGCGGCCGCAACTGTAAGTAATATAATACCATTTGAAAATGTCAGCCGTTCACCACGGGTCGCCAGGTAACGTGGCATATAGCCATCCTTAGCGACAATCGAAAGCAGCACCGGCAAACCATTATAAGCGGTATTGGCAGCTAAATACAGCACCAACATGGTCGTAATCTGAATATAATAATAGACAACCGAACGGCCAAAAATCTGCTCTGCCAACTGGGACATGGCCGTGACTTCAGACAACGGCATTAAATGATAATGCATAACCAGAAAAGTAATACCCATGAACATAAAGCCCAAAATGCCTGCCATCCAATAGGTCGTAATTGTGGCATTGCGGGCCTCAGGCTGCCGGAACATCGGCACACTGTCAGCAATCGCCTCGACACCGGTCATCGAACTACAGCCATTGGCAAAAGCGCGTAAAATAATAAATATCATGGCCCAATCAAGCTGCTGGCGAGCTAATGACTCGGGCGGCAGTAAAAAGGAAGATGCCGTAAACGCTTTCCAAATTCCTGTTAAAATCAAAACAATGACACCAAACAAAAAAGCATACGTAGGTATAACGAAAGCGTTGGAAGATTCCCGCACGCCTCGCAGATTTACCAGCATGAGGATGCCAAAAAGCACAAGTACATCAATAGTCACTTCACTCCCGCTCAACGCAGGAAAAGCGGAAATAATGGCAGCCGTACCTGCCGAAACGCTTACAGCGGCCGTTAATACATAATCGGCAAAGACTGAGCCTGCAGCCACCAGGGCAGGCATCTCGCCCAAATTTCTCTTGGCTACGGCATAAGCACCGCCCCCCCCGGGATTTGCCTTGGCAACCTGGACATAAGACAATACTACAATAGCTAACAGGAACAGGATAAAGATGGCCACCGGTGCCATAAATCCGTAAGCCACCAATCCCGGAACAGCAACCAAAGTCAGCATAATTTGCTCCGGCCCATAGGCAACGGACGAAAGAGCATCTGAAGAAAATATGGACAATGCTTTCCACTTAGGGAGTTTTTCATGCGCCAATTCCCGATTGTGAAGTGGCTTGCCGATAAGTAACCGGCGAAGTACGCGCATCATAATAGCGCCTCCAATTTCAGTATTCATTTTTAACGTGAAAAAACCGATACGAAATAGAGTTAGGTGCACCTAACCCCTGCTTCGCATCGGCTTACAAGTTACCCAGATTGTCTGTGCATCCCTGTCTGCCACGCTTGCTTTTTCACCAAAAAATATGCCCCGTAAAGTCCGAACTTCCGCTGCATCTTTCCCGGTTATTCAAATTTTTATAAAAGAAAAAAGACCTGCCGGTCTTTTCGACCCTTGCTTTAGCCTACGAAGTTAGCTGACGGGTAGGATGACAAGAGAAAAAAACATCCCTTTTGCCTGTTGGCAAAATTAACCCCAAAATGTGGTTCCTCCGCTTCCAATAGGGAACTCGGCCTTATATTATTTGTATCAGTGATATCTTACTTCTTTTCCGATTAGACATAAAGTATCATTATACCTGCAGAATTCTTTCCTGATCTCGTTAAAAGGCACAAAACCCTATTGCATGACCCGCTCGTAGTCCAGCGTGGTTTTGCATCAATTAGCTCACTGTCTCATTCGTATGAGACATACAATATGACGCATCATAATCTCTTTCTTAGTCTCCCCAATGGACATAAAAAATATCCTGCAGCATGTAGCTGCAGGATATGGATATGACTTTTATTTTTTTCCCACCGTCAAACTACGCCAAAGGGCCTCAAGAAACTTTTGTTTGGTAAATGGTTTTACAACAAAGCCGTCGACACCGAAGCCGATGGCGACCCGTACTGTCTGGACATCATTATTCGAACTACAGATAACTACCTTAGAGTCAGGGGCTAACAGTTTTATATCCTTCAGTGCTTCAAGGCCGGCCTTTTTGGGCATAACAACATCTAACGTTATAACATCATACTTTATACCAGGTGGTAACTTTTTAATTTTACCGATAGCCTCAAAACCGTCACCAGCCTCATCAATCGTGTCCACGCCGATTTCCCGCAAATGAGAGATAATTAATTCCCGGCTGACTTTAGAATCATCGACAACTAACGCACGCACGGTATCCCACCTTCCCCCAAGGTATTATGTAATCAGTATAGAATAGACCTGGCAAAACTTCAATAGCCTTTAACCAAAAGAAAAGCTACCTGCGGAAATGCTTTACTACACCAGCAATAACAGCACATATACAATACCGGCAAAAACCGCGAAACTCCCTTTAAGAGGCCAAGTGCGCCCCTGCGGTTTGCGTAACTGTTCGCTTATTATTTCATGTCCCGCTAACATTCTACTCGCTCCTATCAAAAAATTATTTATTCCTATCAAAAAATTTATACTTTGTTTACCCGCATGCTATACCACCCTTGTTAATCTAATTATAATCGGTCCTCTTTAGAATTTGTTTAGAATTTTTTTACAGGCACACAAAAACCGCCTACCCGGAAGGATAGGCGGCGGTCTTTCTGCTTAGTTACTTATAACGTTCTACGTACTTCTCCAATATTTTTGCGTTGGCATTAATGCGTTCCAAAACAGCGGTTATTTCTTCGGTTGTCGCCGCCTGCTCCTGACTGATTGCCCCTGTAGCCTCTACCGACTTGTTCAGTTCTGCCACAGCTTTATTCATTTCCTGCAGAGAAGTTTGAATATTTTTGGTAGCCTCCTGGGACTGATCGGCCAATTTTCTGACTTCTTCGGCAACAACAGCAAAACCTCTGCCCAATTCACCCGCCCTGGCGGCCTCTATGGCCGCATTCAAGCCTAGTAAATTTGTTTGGGCAGCTATGTTTTTAATAAATTCCAGGATTTCTGTAGAATGCTTATTTTTCTCGGATAAATCTTTAGATAACTGAAGTACATGCTGACTGGCAGCCGCCAATTCCCCTGCACTTTGGGCTATCTGACGAACACTTTCCGCAGCCTGATTGGTCGCAGCCGCCAATTCTTCCGTATTTGTTACCAGTTCAAGACTATGTTTCAAATCAATACCGGAGCTCAGAGTTCCGATAATTTCATGATTCACCCCGTAAATAGGAGTAAATATCGTTTTTATCGTGCGTCCATAAACCTCAGGCGGAATATCAGCGTACGTTTCTTTGCCTGTACAAATACATTCTTCGATCGTACTGATCCCCTTTATTGGTTTCCCGGCCGGAAGATCTAATTCATATTCTTTAGCACGGTGGTAGGCAATGTATTCCTTCAAATCCGTAAGACCAACGGCCATATCTTCTCGCACGATTTTATTAAAATAAGGAAGCACAAGTTTAAACGCTGCCAGAATAGCCTCATTCGACTGAGGTTTATTTTCGTTATCCATAGACACTCCCCTTTTTACATTTATGATGATTGTTTCGCTATTTTTCTCCAATATCCTCTATCCTTCGCGTGTAAAATCGGGGAAATCGACAGTAAACTAGTTACACTTCGGGTTATCTATGGCCACCATGGTTATGTCCTATGCAAACCCATCTCTACTGTGAGACAAGCTTTACTATCCCTACTTTGAACTATAACTTAGTTAGAACTTTTTAACCTATGCCGTTTTGCTGATACCAAATGGCCTTGCCCCGAATCAAATTTCCACCTTCGCCCTTTTTCGTTCCTGGCAGAAGCCATAAATCCCATCGTTCACATGTCGTTTTCGGCCCATAGTCGTCAAGATCGGCTGCCTCTGCATGCGTCATGACGCGCTCACCATCAATTGTTAGATCTAATGCTTTACATAACACAGCCACTGTCTGTGCCATCGCTTCAATCTGTAATTTTGTAGGCGGTTCCGGGCCCAGGTCATCAGGATTCGCCGCATAACAACAGGCTAAGGCTATGCCGATTGCCCCCGTATTTCGGTGCCATGTATGCGCCTTAATCTCGGCAAAGTTCTCGGTGCTGACATAAATGCTGCCATCTTCATCAATATTAATATGATAGTCAGCAAAAAACTGGCCATAATGCCCTGCCGACCAATGCAGATACAGTTTGACATCACGCTCTGCCGACTGGGCTTCAGCCCAAATAGCAGCTTTGCTGTTTAGTGCAAGCTGTTTTAATTGTCTTAATGTAACTTGCTTCACTTTCAATCGCCTCCTGCTTTATGGTATTTTAAAAAAGCATTTTTTGTGTATCCTCCTGTTATGTATATTCTTTCGCTCTGCCAAAATCAATCTGCCAGTAATAAAATTATCCGCATATTGCCAGCCGGTTCTGTTCTTAGTCATCATTTCCCCGCATAGAATGTACCGGGGGATTGCTATGACTCATGATATTTTGTTAACAGTAAGTTATCTGGCGGCTATCCCCGCGGGAACAGTGCTGCTCATCTGGTTTATCTGTATGTTGACGCCAGACCGGTAAGGTCTGGTTTTTTGTTGTCGTTAGGCGGTTCGACAATTAAAAAACCATTCAATAGCCCTTGGCGACATTATCCACAGGGCAATGAATGGTTGTAAAACTATGCCTCTTGACAGATCACGATATATATAAGCAAGTTCAGGTTTAGCAACACCTAAAAACAGCCAGAAAATTAGCGATACAATATATAGTAACTTGACATAGCAACACTGAGTCGTTCCTTTTCATCCAAATTATTCAAGGCTACATCGTGCTTTTCTAAATTATCTAAGTCAGCATGTGTTTGGGATTCGTCCTGATTTTCCATGTTTTTCACCCTTTCTCATTTTTATTGTTATTATATTTACTAAGAGTCCTGTTTATCCCGCACCCGGCGTACGTTGCTGCCGGATTATGAAAATTTGTGATTCGACCGGTAAAAAATCGCAGGGTGATAACTGACAGGAATCAACAACAGGGAGGCTTCGGGCTAGCTTATCATCTCGCCCGAAACACTCCCTGTTGTTAGCGTACTTCCTCCTTCAAACTGCCTTTCTTCCGTTTTAGCCAGCCTAAAACGGACGGCAGCGAAGCTTTTACCGTAATTTTCCCTTTTCTAACGTCATCCAGCAAGGTATACACAACCGGTACGACCACCAGCGTCAATATGGTTGACGTAATCAAGCCGCCGATAATAGCATGAGCCATTGGCGCCCGTGCTTCTGCTCCCGGCCCGATACCTAAGGCCAGCGGTATCATCCCGAAAATCATCGCCGTGGTTGTCATAAGAATCGGCCGCATTCTGACAATGGCGGCATCGACCAGCGCCTGGTTGCGTTCATGGCCTTGCTCCATACGCTGTTTGGCAAAATCCACGAGCAAAATAGCATTTTTGGTTACCAAACCCATCAGCATGATAATGCCGATAAGCGACATCATGCTAAGCTGGCTCTTCGCAACTAACAGCCCCAGTATCGCGCCGATAATGGCCAGCGGCAGCGACAGCATAATGGCAAACGGGTCGATATAACTTTCAAACTGGGCAGCCAGCACAAAGAAGATAAACAGCACCGCCATTGCCAGCGCCATAATAATGCCGGTAAAGGCATCGGTCATTTGCTGGGACTGTCCGGTTTTAACAAATTTATAACCATCCGGCAGCTTAACCTGCGCCAGTTTGGCATTAAGGTCGGTGTTGAACTGCCCCAGTGTAGTACCATTCAAGTTTGCCGATATGGTAATTTGCTCCTGTCGGTCATAGCGTTTAATCAGGCTCGGGCTGGTAGCATAAACGGTACTGGTAACTTGCGACATAGGCACCATGACGGTTTGCCCGTCTTGCCCCCGGTTACTGCCGGCCAGGAAAATATTATTGACGTCTGTCAGGTTCTTACGGTCGCCGGGCGCCAAAATAAGGCGCACATCGTAGGAATCTGTTTCGTCTCTAAACTGCGTTACGACCGTTCCATTAAACATCGTTTGTAGTGTGTTGGCAATATTGGCTGTGGAAACACCCAGATCAGAGGCCTTATCTCTGTTTACGGCAATCTGGACGTCAGGACTGCCGGCCGTATAACTTGACGATACGTCTACCGCTCCCGGTGTGGAAGCCACTAATTGCGCAACCTGATCGGAGATCTCGGCCAGTTTATCCAGCGATGTTCCCTGGATAACAAGCGAGAACGGCTTGCCGCCTGACATACCGGATTTTTTCGAAACACTGATTTGCACACCGGGTATGTCGTTTAACTTTTGGCGCAGTTCGGCAATAATTTGATTATCGCTTACTTTACGGTTACTTTTCGGCGTCAGCTCGGCCAGGATATTAATATTGTTGATATCGGCCGTACTATAGGTCATCGTGACTTGCGGTACGCCGCGAATAATTTGGGAAATATGGTCGGCGATTTCACCAACAGCCTGCGGCGTCATACCCGGATCAACCGTGGCCGATACCGTAATTTCGCCGCTGTCCGCGTCCGGAACAAACGTCGAGCCAAGTAAGGGTATTAACGTCAGACTACCGAAAAATAGTCCAACTGTTATAATTATGACTTTGCCGCGATGCCCCAGAGCATATTTGAGGAAATCACCGTACCGCCCGGTCCAATAGTCAAATTTATGGTTCCACCCTGTCCAGATTCTTGCAAATTTGCTTGTCGACTCACCGGCAGACCCGCGTGACAGATATTTAGAAGACAGCATCGGGGTAAGCGTAAAGGCCACAAATAAGGAGACCAGAACACTGACCGCAACCGTAATACCAAATTGTTTAAAGAACTGACCGACAATGCCTGTCATCATGCCTACCGGCAGGAATACGGCGACAAGCGTAAGGGTCGTAGCCGTAACCGCCAAGCCGATTTCGGCCGTACCTTCGGCGGCGGCATCATATTTACTTTTACCCATTTCCAAATGGCGGACAATATTTTCAATGACCACGATCGCGTCGTCAATTAACAGGCCAACCGCTAAGGATAAGGCCAGCAGCGACATGGTATTGAGCGTAAAGTTGAGCGCCTTCATCGCCAAAAATGACGTGATAATTGACGTCGGAATGGCAATTGCGGCAATAATTGTACTGCGCCAGTTGCCTAAAAATAAGAAAACAATGGCGACAGCCAAAAGGCCGCCCAGTACCAGGTTAAACAACACGTCATGAATGGAGTCGTTGATATTTTTCGAATTGTCTCTTACCAGTGTCATCTGAACCCCGGACGGTAATTCCTTTTGAATGCTTGCCAATTCTTTTTTTACATTGTCAACAACTTGCACCGTATTGCTGCCTGATTGCTTCATGACATCAAGTCCGACAGCCGTGCTGTCATTTAATTTACTAATGGAGGTAACCTCTTTGGTCGAATCCTCAACGGTTGCGATATTGTGTACAAACAGTTGCACGCCGTTTCTTTGCGCAATCGGCAGATCCAGGAACTGTTGCGGTGAGGAAAGAGAACCGACTGAGCGCAAATTTGTTTGACGCTTGCCATCTGTTACCATACCACCTGGAGTATCCATATTCTCATTGCGCAGACTATTGGTGATCTCAGAAATAGTCAGGTTATAAGCAGCAAGCTTGTCGCTGTCCATATTAATTTTAATCTCGCGCTCAATGCCGCCCTGCACATTGACGGCCGCAACTCCGTCAATCGCCTCCAGCCTTTTGGCGATAACGTCATTGGCAATAATGGTGAGTTCGCGCGGACTGACATTGCCGGTAAGAGCCACCGAGGCAACGGCTGTATCAGAGGGGTCAAACCGGGAAATTACCGGCGTATCAGCGTCATCCGGCAGACTGCCCTGGATGCGGCCTAATTTGTCGCGTACGTCCTGAGCGGCAGTCGCCGGGTTTGTTTCCATGGTAAACTGAATGACAGTCCTGGATACGCCTTCTTGTACCGATGAAGTAATGTGGTCAACGCCCGGTATAACGCTAACCGTATCTTCAATCTTCTGGGTGACCTTGGTTTCCACCTGTTCCGGGGACGCCCCGGGATAAGTGACGGTAACTGCGACAACCGGAATCTCAACGTTAGGGTATTCATCCACATTCAAGTTGATGTAGCTGAATAAGCCTAAAACAACGAGCGCCAAAATTGTCACTGTTGCAAATACCGGACGCTTTAAGCTAATCTCGGTTATTTTCATGGCTTTTTCACCTACTCTGCTATTTTAACTGCGTCGCCGTCTTTTAATTGGCTTACGTTGCTGATGATGACCTGCTCGCCAGGCTGCAGGCCGGAATTGACCTGAATACTGTCGCCATTCACCTTGCCGATAGTAACCTGGCGCCGTATGGCTTTATTATTTTCAGCTGTAAATACATAGTAAAGGCCTTGCTTTTGAATAACAGCCGCCTGCGGTACTGTCAGTACCTGTTTAGCCTCCCCCAAAGCCAGTTGTATTTTGGCAAACATGCCGGCTTTTAGGGAATTGTCAGCATTGTCTATCTTAATTTTGGTGCGAAACATCCGGTTTGCTGTGCCGGCTTCGGGATTCATAAGATCTACAGTCCCGGCAAATACTCTATCGCCGTAAGCATCCACAGTTACATCCGCCGGCTGGCCGATTTTCACCAGGCCAAGATCTTTTTGCTCAATATTGACAACGGCATAGACTTGATTAATATCCTGTACCGCCATAAGTGCCGCACCCGGCGAGACAACCTGGCCGATTGTAGCGGTTACGTTGGATACAACACCGTCAACAGGGGCGGTAATGATACCGTAACCATACTGCTGCTGGGCACTATTTTGACTGGCAGTGGCACTTGATAAATCGGCTTGGGCTGTTTTCACTTTAGCGGCGGCGCTATCAAATGCTTGCTCTGATACCGCACCTACCGAATATAATTTTTGATAACGATTATAATCCGTCATTGCCAAATCGTAATTGACCTGAGCTTTAACAACCGCATCCTGGGCTGCACGTACCGAATTCGACAATTCAACACTTTCTAGCTTAACTAACGGGTCGCCCATCTTTACCTGCTGTCCTTCCTGAACCATAACTTGTTCAATACGCCCCGCAATCTTGGCACTGATAGTTGCGGTTGTTTGTCCCTCGATAGAACCGTTCAACAGTAGTTTAGGGACCGTATTGACAAATTGTGCTGCGGCAACCTTGACATTAACACCTATAGTACCGGTTGCCGGCTGGTTCTTGCTGCCGGAGAAGGCGCCACTGCGAAATGCTAACGTCACTGCGATAAAGACTACAACTGGAATAATCCAATATTTTAGTTTGAACCCTTTCATTAATACCCTCTCCTTCGCCTTACTCAATTACAGTATTAATTTGCTATTTACGCGTCTACCGGCGCGCAGATAGCAAAGACAATGCCAAATGCGGACAGGCTGCATCGCGTCTTACTCCATACTAGATAAGTATCGCTACTATTACATCCAGTCGCTTTTTGCTCAGTATAATTTGTGAACTTTTGATTTTCTTTAGATTGCATATGGAATATTTAACCACTGATCGTCAAGCTCCGCTAGGTATTTCTAAGCAAGAAAAAAAGCGCCCTTAGGCGCTAATAGTACATTTTATAACTCGCTCGGACACTCCATCACTCTATCCCAGGGACGCAGATGCTTAGCTGGCTTTCTTATAGACGGCATATTTTACATTTATGATCTCATTAGCCTTTTTCTTTGGTCGCCGAAAACGGGTGATGATTCTTAAAAATACATAAGATAATACCCTTATAAATTTGAATGCCTGATTCATAAAATCATCCCCTCAATTTGAATAAATAATTGTTTCTATAAACTTTGCCAGAAACCTTTATTGATGGGAAAAAAATCCATCAATAAATTCAGCCGAGCAGTTGGTAAATCGGGTGCCGAACAATCCCTTCTCCGACTAATGACTCCCGAGATGGGATTTTCCTATGTTAAAGCACGAAAATTACCTATTGACAACTGTCATCGTTAGCCCTATACTAAATACAAATTTATATAAATGAATACAATATTCAAAAGTAATGATGGAGATATTTGGATAACTGCCATTTCAGAGAACCGGTGGCTGGTGTGAACCGGTAATGGAATTATACAAGCTGATCACTCCTGAACTGCAAAGCTGAAAATAGTAAGCTGCGCCGGATTCGGCTCACTGTGAGCGCAACCGTTACCTTGCTAGGGTTATTATCGACCTGACGAGATGCAGGCAGTTTCGCCTGCGAAAAAGGGTGGTACCGTAAGAAGAACCTCTTATCCCTTTAGGTCTTTGACTTAAGGGCTAAGAGGTTTTATTAATAATAAGGAGGATGCATAAATGCGCAGTGACATTGTAAAAAAGGGATCCACCAGAACAGCCCATCGCTCATTATTTTACGCTATGGGGTACACACCGGAAGACCTGGAGAAGCCACTAATCGGCGTAGTCAATGCTTTCAATGAAATCATTCCCGGTCATATCCATCTGCGCCAAATTGCCGATGCGGTAAAAATGGGAGTGGCTGCCGGCGGCGGAACGCCTGTCGAATTCCCATCGATCGGTATTTGCGACGGCATTGCCATGGGCCACGAAGGGATGAAATACCCCCTGGCCAGCAGAGAACTGATCGCCGACTCCATTGAAGCCATGGCAATCGCTCACGGCTTCGACGGATTGGTGCTTATCCCCAACTGCGACAAAATCGTTCCCGGTATGTTGATGGCGGCCGCTCGCCTCAACATCCCAAGTGTTGTCGTCAGTGGCGGACCGATGATGGCCGGCCGCTACAAGGGAAAAGACATCAGTGTCAGTACCATGTTTGAAGCAGCCGGACTGTTTGAAGCCGGCAAAATTGACGCAGCAGAACTGGATGCTATGGAGAAATCGGCCTGTCCCGGCTGCGGCTCCTGCGCAGGACTGTTTACCGCCAATACCATGAACTGCCTGACGGAAGCTCTCGGCATGGGCCTTCCCGGCAACGGCACCATCCCGGCAGCCTACTTCGGCGCGCGCCGGATGCTTGCCAAGCAGGCTGGAGGCTTGGTTGTCGAACTGGTCAAAAAGGACATCAAGCCCCGGGATATCATGACAATGAAGGCCTTTGAAAACGCCGTTGCTGTCGATATGGCTACCGGCGGTTCAACCAATACCGTGCTGCATCTGCCGGCCATCGCCTATGAGGCAGGGTTGGACTTGCCTTTAACTAAATTTGACGAAATCAGCGCAAAAACCGCTTATATTACTAAAATGAGCCCTGGCGGCTCCCACCACTTGCAAGATTTGAATGAAGCCGGCGGTATTTCGGCGGTTATGAAGGAACTGACAAAACTGGGTGTAATCCATACTGATGTCCTGACGGTCAGCGGCACAGTTCAAGAACGGCTGCAGGACGCGGCCATTACCCGCCCGGATGTTATTCGCAGCGTGGAGGCGCCTTACCGCAATAAGGGTGGGATTGCGATTCTCACCGGCAATCTGGCGCCTGGCGGCTCGGTCATCAAAGAGAGCGCCGTAGCCGAAGACATGCTGGTCTATGAAGGGAAAGCCAAAGTATTTGATTCAGAAGAAGCAGCGATTGAAGCCATTACCGACAAACAAATTCACGACGGTGATGTAGTTGTCATTCGTTATGAAGGGCCGAAAGGCGGACCGGGGATGAGAGAAATGCTGAACCCAACGGCCGTAATTACCGGAATGGGATTGAAAGTCGGTTTATTAACCGACGGACGCTTCAGCGGAGCCAGCCGCGGCGCCTGCGTCGGCCATATTTCTCCGGAAGCGATGGAAGGCGGGCCGATTGGCCTGATTGAAGACGGGGACCGTATTTTAATCGATGTTCCCGGTCGCAAACTAGAATTAAAGGTCAGTGACGAAGAACTGGCGAAACGGAAAGCCGCCTGGTCGCAGCCAAAACCCAAAGTCACCGGCGGCTATCTGGCCCGTTACGCCAAGTTAGTCACATCCGCCAATACCGGTGCTGTCCTGAAGTAGGAGGAACATATGGAAACAGTTGAAAAAATAGCGAAGTTCATCACCCGTTTTTTTCCTGTATGGGTCATCCTATTTGCCGTCATAGCCTTTTTCTACCCAGCCCTCTTTAGCGGCTATGGAAGCTGGATCACCTATCTTCTTGGCCTTATCATGCTGGGAATGGGACTAACTATGACCCTGAATGATTTTAAGCTGGTGCTTACCCGGCCGAAGGATGTTCTTTGCGGCGTTGTCTTTCGCTATCTCATTATGCCCCTAGTCGCTTTTGGTGTGGGAAAACTGTTAGGGCTTCCGCCGCTGTTGGCGGCCGGTCTGATTTTAGTTGGCTGCTGCCCCAGCGGTACGGCTTCCAATGTAATGACCTTTATCGCTAAAGGCGATACAGCCCTTTCGGTTACGGTTTCCAGTATCAATACGGTATTGGCGCCGATTTTAACGCCCTACATCTTTTTGCTGCTGGCCGGTACTTTAATACCGATCAAGGCCGAAGCCTTGCTGGTGGATATTCTTAAAATCGTAATCCTACCGGTCGCATTAGGGATTATCATCCGGACAGTAGCCTCAGACTTTGTGGATAAAGTAACAAAAGTCATTCCCCTGGTTTCTGTTGTATCGATTATCGCCATCATCTCGATAGTCGTGGCCCTTAGCGCGGCGAAGTTGGCTACCGTGGCAGTCATCGCCTTCATTGCGGTAATCCTGCATAACGCTTTGGGACTGGGAATCGGCTATGGCGCTTCCCGGGCCGTAGGCATGAATCATAAGAAAGGAAAGGCGATCTCCTTTGAGATCGGCATGGAGAATTCCGGTCTGGCCGTGGCACTGGCCATTGCTCATCTCGATCCAATTGCCGCAATTCCCGGGGCAATCTTCAGCGTATGGCACAATTTCTCCGGCTCTCTGTTAGCCGGCTACTGGGCGGCAAAGGAAGACAAAGATTGACTCTCCGGCAATGTTTTACCTAAAGCCGACCAATTAAAAGAACGAAAAAATGTCATGAAGCAAACTAAAAACCAGCCTTATTAGAGGCTGGTTTTTAGTTTGCTGGCAAAATATCCGTAAAGTATATACGTTTTATCGAACTTACACACTTAATTGTCCACTCAAAATTGGATAGCAAGCTTTTGTCACCGTTTTATTGGCAAACAATCCCCTCCCCGCGGCAAGATTCCTATCTTTCCATTAGGAATTTCGCGTAATGCATAGTCTATTGCGGCTTGAAGCGTGTCAAATTTTTCGTAGCCCAGGACAGCAATATCTTCCTTAGTTAACCCTTCACTTACAATCAAAATATTTGCTTTCTCCCGAATTCTAGCATTGCAAATAGCAATATCAGCCGCCACCAAATCCGCGCTTTCATCGCCCAAAGATGTCTGTCTTGCTAAATTGCAACTTTCACTATAAGAATATCTTAACCATTCTCTTAGCTGGGGATGATTATGCTCAAGTCCTTCGTAACACGGTGAGACAAAGATTATATATCCCCCGCTTTTAACGGTAAAATAAGCTGAAACCAGTCCCTTCATAGCTTGCCAATAATCAATATTGCACGGGTGTGAACTCACGATTGTTATATCTGCTAACACCGGAATATCTACGCCATAAACGTTTGCAGCTATTTTACTCCCCTCGCGATGTGCCTTTACAAAGTCACCGGCCACCACAGCCACAACTTCCTGATTGGCATTCATAACAGTATTGATAATGAAACGCAAGCCAACCCGCTGCGCTACCTTCTCGATTCCCAGCCTGCATGGATTATCCGCATTACCCAGTGGAATCTCTGCCAGCAATGCCCCGGCAATATGCGTGCTTGCCGTAGTTGCCAGACCGCATATTCCCGGCTGGACAATTTTGCCGCCTCCACTATAACCGGCATCACAATGTGGCACTATATTACCTAACCCTATAATAAAATCCGCTTCCAAGGCCCGTTTATTCACGTGAACCGGTATCGTACTCTCTCCTAAGTTGACAGTCCCCAGATCGACAATATCGTCTTTTTTCTTAAAATCGTGCTGATAAATCTGTAAACTGTTAAATACATCTAAACCTACCTTCTCTATTACTTCTTCTTCAGTCATAACCCGATGCGTACCTGTTGCTATTAATATTTCGATTTGATTAGTTTTGATTTCGTTATTTTTAAGATAGGAAATCAATACAGGTAATATCCGCTTGACTGGTGTTTGCCGTGTATTATCTTCAATTAAGATCAAAATCCTATCTGCTTTGGACACCATCGCTTTTAACGGTTTACAGCCGCGCGGATTATCTAACTTTTCAAGTACAGCAGTTTCTAAGTCGACTATTGAAGGAATTTTAGGCATAATGCCATCAAAAACTACTAAATCAGCAGGGACTGAGGCTCTGGCCGCCTCGTTGCCATACGGTATTGCAATTGATCTCCTGTTACGTTTCATTTATTTATCACCCCAAGCATCGTTATTAAGAATACAGTGTTGGCTGTGTTGCCAACACTGTATTCTTGATGTTTTCTAATTTCTCACTACGATAATTTCACCATTATTGGCGTCTACTCTGACGATATCGCCGTTTTTTATCCTTTGATAAAATTGCTCTTCCACTTTATCAACCATGGGAACTTCCATAATAATACCACTGGTAACCAACACGGTATCAGGATTTTTAATTACCATGGCCTTAGGAGCATTGTTTTTCATTAATAACTGGTAGAGGCCGTCTGCCTGCACAACGGAACTGCCTTTTCCACTAGGGAATACTACTATCTTTTGCGATACGCTTTGGCCTTCAATATCATGACCATTCTCAATTACATTGCCTGTTTCCGGGTCAACCAGATAGTAGCAAATATCATCTTGGGATATAAGCACTTCCCCTTCGACTACCCCTTCTGACAGTTTATGACACAAAAACTTATCTTTCATTATTCTACTTCTCCTTTCAATGCAGCTTGAACACAGGTATCTATATCCCTAATAACAAATTCCAGGCCTCGTTTCTTCGGATAATACGCTAATTTAGGGGAATCAGTAATACCGACTTTGCCTTTCAGGAAATGCCAACATGGTTGATCCGTGCAGGTTTCCTCCACTATATCTCCGCCTGCTGCATTAATAATTTCTTTAATACCCATTCTTTCTGCCAGATACTTATTGTTGGCGGAGGTCATTATCCATAAATCAACAGCCAGCTTTTTCCCTTGAACTAAATTAGCTACTTGCTGTATTTGATTGATACTGAAATGCGGACAGCCAAACAAAGCATAATCGATACGTCCTGGTGCATGGGAAATAGCATCCCGGATTTCTCTTAAGTCTTGGTTAGTAATTACCACTTTTCTTGCAGGCTCTTTATCGCCAAACGCTACTTCCACTGTCGGTGCCTCGGGTGTTACACCGACGATATGATACATCCCGTAAGCCCCCGACGTATTAAGCTGTGCCCCTAAATTCATTAATGCTTCCGGAGTGGGACGTTTTGTTAAACCAATAAATACCGGTATCCCGGGACCAATTTTCTTTCCCATATAGCCAAGCATCTGATACGCAAAATCATTATCCATATCGGCTTGTACTTCAACCAGGATATCGCCTTTACGGTTTTCATCCAGCAAAAGTCCGTACTCCGGTACTAAACCGGTAATTGCGGCACATAACGCACTCAGAGACGACTCTCTATTGCTCCTTGCTCCCCAAACAGAATTTACATAAGGCGTAGCACTGGATTCTGAAAAACCTATGATTTCTTTAAATTGAGGGATATTGCTGCCTAGATATGGTGTGCAGTTATAGGTTAAAATAGCTCCCAACTGTTTATATGCATTATGTGTCCTGCGCATCATATCGATATCTTTTGCAGTCATTGCTTGCTGTGACTGGCAATGGCCACAGAAATAGGCAAGGGAAAACCCCGGATTAACCGTTGGGGCAATTTTACATTTTGCACCTGCCTTGGCCAGTTTTTCGGCAAACCATGTATCCGCATCCTGATTGCTAAGGGCCACATGTGCTCGCGTAATCGGCACCATACGCGCTGCGCCGAAAGCTTCACCTGTTGCCACCTGTACTTTCATAGCCAAAGCAACGCCTTCGCCATGTTTGCCTTCCAGCATCTCTTGTTCGCTTTTTGTTAGTTCCACTGTACTCATCCTCCTGCTTTCTTACTAATTATTGCTATTTATCTCATCAGCTTGCGCTTCGCTAAGCTGGCAATGGACGTTCACACTCCACCTGGATAAAAATACTTCTCTACCGTACCTATATACAATGTGCTAAAGAATTTTGCAGGCGGTGGTGTGTTGGCAAAAGCGGAAGTCAAACGCCAGTGGTGGAGCGCTCTTCATACATCACCCGCCTGTGCCTGCAAACTTCTTTAATGCAGGAATATATAGTTATTTAGCTATTTTAACAGTGGCAGAATCATACCCTACTTTCTCTAATACGGCTCTTTCAGCCGGCGGTAATACCACCATGCCAATCAAGATAGCAATCAGCGAGAAAAATGCCCCCACTGTTGCCGGCCCAAAACCCATAGGCTGCCACCCCATATAACTGATGGCCCAGCCGGCAATACCGGCAAGTATAGAGTAAAAACCGGCCTTAGCACCAACCCGGGGAACAAAAAATCCCGCCAATATCGGTATGGTTAACGAAGCCCCCAGAATATCCGCACTGATAACAAATAGTTCAAACATACCCGGTGCGGCAAATACAAATACTAATACCAGCACTCCCAGACCCAGTGTTGATATTTTGGAAAATTTAAGTAATTCGGCATCTGTAGCATTCGGCTTGATAATCCCATTATATAAATCGCGGGTAAAGTGGGTTGAAGCAACCAGTAAACAAGCCGAAGCTGTGCTGGTAATAATGGCGATTACCGCTGCTAACAGCAAACCGCCAATATAAGGAGAAAAATAGTGCATCACTAATGTCGGAAATAAATTTTCCGGATTCGCAATATTGGGTTCCAAAACCTTACCGGCAAACCCAATGACATAAATGAGCAGTTCAACAAGAACGAAGCCTCCGGCCAGATACAGCATCCCCATACGAGCTTCCCGCTCGCCTTTTGCCGACAAAACCCGCTGCCACCAATCCTGCATTGGTATAATTCCTAAAAAGAACACCAAAAACCATGTCAATGCCTGTCCAGGCGTAATATAGCCCACTACACTGCAGTGCTGTGCCGGTATAGAGTTTAGTATATTTTGCATTCCTCCAGCCTTCATATAAAGAATAGGCGCCATAATGACAATGCCGGTAAATACCAATGCGCCTTTAACTACCCCAGTGATTGCAATCGCCCACATTCCACCATACGAAGTATATAGGATAGTAATTAGGGCCGCTACTAACACACTGGCGGTATAGTCAATGCCAGTAACCGTATTAATAATCCTGCCGATACCAATATATTGAAATGCGGCGATTGACATAAAGGCAAACCACATCAAAGTAGCGCCTATGTAGCGAGCCGATTTATTGTAGCGTATCTCCAAAAAATCGGCAAAAGTATAGGCGTTGCAATTAGTACCAAACCGTCTGACGCGGGCAGCTAGAAAAAAACCAATAAATAAAAATACGATTGCATATCCCGCAGTCATCCAAACCTGTGAAAGCCCTCGCTTCCATATCCAGGCGGTGGTACCAACAGTAGTACCGGCCCCAAGAAATGTTGCCATCATTGTAAAAAATACGAAGACTATACCAAATTGCCGGCCTCCCAAAAAGAAATCTTCGTTCGAGGTAGTTCTTTTGCGGCTATAAAAAATCGCAATGCAAAAAGCAATCATGAAGTAAACTACCATACTTACCGCATAAATACTCATAATACTTTTCCTCCTTAATTTAGGTATTTTTAGAATTACCTTACCTGCTTTACCTTACCTTGCCTCCTTTTTTCCAGATTACACATTATATAATACGATCCGGTTACCACAAACATAATAGTACAGCTATCGCCAAATTATCGCCAAAATACTGAACATTACAAAAATAGGGCTTGTTGTATATCCAACATAAAAAAAGCAGCCAGCTGATGCGTGCCAAACTCTTAAAATTGTTGAAGCAATAAATTTAAGATAAGCACTTCTGGTTGCAATCGCACAATATAACAATTCTCCAGAATTTCGCGGTTTAGCATTGTACCCGTGCCAATTCGGTATAGTCATTTTTAGATAATTCGACTTGTGTAATAATTGGCTTAACTGACCTTAATACTTCCTCCTGTATTTTACTCGCTTTGCCAAAAGCAGCTTTCGCTTGCTGATAATATTCCTGAACAGATAATGTCAAATAGTTTCCGAAGATATCGGCTACAGCATGATTCTTGTCCATAGCCTGCCTAATTTTCATTTTTGTGATAAGTACCAGCCATCTTTGATGATTATCCTGGCATTGATTCAAGCATTCCTCTGCTTTGTGCAAATACTTACATCCCTCACGATGACGATTTGCACTAACTTCGATGTTAGCCAGTACGCAATAAAGCGTACAAAAACTACGTAAGCACCAGTACCCTTTTTCACCAAAACTATCGCCGACTGTCAGCGCCTCACTCATGTAGTGGCATGCCTTATCATAATCACCCAATTTAAATGCGGCATAGCCGGCATCTATATAGAGCACCGCCACTCCTTCACTAAGCTGCTTATGACCGGTAATTTTGACTGCTTTATCATAATAGTGGAGAGCTTCTTTCCATTTAAAAACATCTCGGCGTAAATTGCCAATATAGCTGTAAGCCGCCGCAAGCTGAAGCACATACTGATCGTTATTTATAATTAATTTCTTAAACATCCTAATTGACTGTTGGTAATATTGCTCTGCCAGCTTAGATTCATTACTTAAGGCAAAAGCCACACCTACAAACCGCCAGGCAACAGCCATTTTTTCTTTTGATTTATTTTGTTCCGCAATATCCAGAAGCTTTTTTGCAAATTTTTTGATAATACTGGGCCTGCCTGTTTGAATACCAAAGAACACCATCTGTTCATATCCCTTACATAGATATTCCTGCAATCCCTTAGCAGATGCAAACAGCAGTAACTGGTGAATGCTTTTTATTCCCACCAGATGTTCACCACGCCAAATGTAATATCTCCCCATCATCTCCCAATAAGCCGCTTTATACACTACGATTTGCTCCTGATCAAAATTCTCCAAAGCCACGGTGTTTAACAGATCTGCGATTTTTTTAAGATAAGAAAGAGCCACTGTTTGACTGCGTTCCTCACAAAAATCATCTGTGTAGTACCCAGTTAGCTCAGGAAACATTTCATATCGAAAACAAAAATATTTCTGAACATATTTGATCGTATACTCAAGTATTTTCACTTTATTATTCGCACAATTATAGTGATACAAAATTGATTCATATAATTCCCTGATTTGTAAACCCTTTTGGAATTTTTGTTCTACCTCTAATCCTACTTTATTATGGAGTAATCTTTGTTTCGATATAGACATTTGCTGATAAATAAAATTTTGAATCTGCATGTTGTAAAATGTATAGGCAATTTCCTGTTGCTGACAACTTCCCGCCTTAATTATTAATTTTTTCTGTTCTAACTCTTCCATAGCTTCCACAAGTTCAAATTCATCCATCTTTGATACTGCTAATAATTCGTTATAGGTAAAACATTGTAAAAATATTGAAGCCACTTCCAAAATTCTTCGAGCGTTAGCGGAAAGATTGCCAATACGTCCTTTTAAAACACTTTGCAAGCGTTGCAAAGCAATTTCACTCCATAGTTCAGATTTTGATTCAATTAGGTTTAGGCATTCCAGCAAGATTAATGCATTCCCACCTGTGTAATCATAAAGTTTTCGTTGCAATTCACTATCTCTGTTGCCGCTAGATAGCTTTGCTGACATAATGTTGCCGACATCTTGAAAACTTAGGCACTCAACTCTGATTATTTCCAGCAATTTATCTCGTTCAAAACTCCACAAAAAACTTTCAATCTGATTTAAATATTCACTGGAACATGTCGCAATGCAAAGTATTTTAGCACCATAAATACGCAATAATTGATGTAATACTGAAAAACTCTTTTTATCCATCCAATGAATATCATCAATAAAAATAATAATTTGTTTTTGACTGGATAGTCTTCCTAAAATACCACATATAATTTCCTCGACCATTGTCTGGTTATATTCAAACGTTGTTAAAAAAGGTTCATGAGTATATATTTCCTTATTCATTTCGACAGCCGGAAACATATAAGCTATGACCCAATACCAATGAGAAGGTATGACAATTTGGTTTTGTTTAAGCATGTCCATTGCTTGTGCTATAATTTTACTCCATGATTTATATGCACAGCTTAATTCTGCTTGATAACAGCTGGTTTTCAAAACATCGTGTGCTTTTATTGAGATATTTTCAAATAACTGCTCTACAATAGCGGTTTTTCCAACCCCCTGCTCACCTTGTACAAGTATCATATGTCTATCATGTTTTTGGGAATAGAATTTATCGACTTGGTGTTGTAGGTGCTGCAATTCTTTTTCTCTTCCTAAAAAACACTTTTTCGTAGGAACTCCGGTCTTAGCAATTCTTTTTTCTTTCACTCTTATATAGATTTCCTCAGTCTTGCTACTGGGACGTAAATTCAGTTCATCAGCCCACTTTTTTTCTAATTCATGATAAATCTCAATAACGTTATAAAAGGCTTCTTCCCGTTCATAAATTTTCATCAATAACCGATAAGCACCTTCATTGTATTCATCTATTTTGATTAATTGCTTAATATATTGTTTTGCATCTATATACTGTTTTTTATGCATAAAAATTATTATACAGCTAGTAAGACGCGCTATGATTGTTTCTTTAAATTCTAGACGCTTGGCAATAACCCAATCATCAAACAATTCCGCATCTTTGCAGTAGAAATTTTCCAAAAAATCGCCAGATTTCCTTTGTAAGAAATCCTGTATGTCCGGCTTATTCAGCAATCCGGCATCTGTATCATAAATCAGTTTACGATTGAGAGAAATCATTTTTCGGGTTGGTATAATGAATAACTCAGGAGAGATTATTTTTTTTATTGAATAAATGGTATTCCTCAAGTTCTTTTTTGCGTCCTGATCTGCCTTTTCTCCCCAAAGTAGTAGAGCTAACTTATCTCGTGTACATTCACCCTCAATTAACAAATAATATAGTACTGCCTCCATTTTCGCAAATGGAAAAACCACTTTATTATCATTCCAATAAATGGCAGGTGTTCCAAACATTACAGCACGCAAACTACCCATAAGCTCATCTCCAGTGAATTTAGGATAAAAGTACCAATTTCCTAACAAAAATACTAGCTTATCATTATACTTTCAGAGTTTATGATTTCTTCAGTTCGCCCCTTTCATAATGTATAAAAAAAATTTATATTTAAAAAATAATTTGTATTCAACTTGTATACAGGTTTCTCAAAAATTTTTTCTCTTACATATTTTTCATAATATATTCCATAGACTGTATTAAATGTTTTTCCAAGCTAGCACAAATCAATTTACTGTCTTTTCCTTTTAATAACATTAGTAATTCGATATGCTGAAAAATAGTTACTTCCAAATTTCCTAGTGATTTAGCCGCGAGACGCTGATAGCGCAGAATTTTACTGTTTAATAAATTATATATATGTTTTAAAATATTATTATGGCTCTTATAAATAATCATACGATGTAGTTCATTGTCCAAAGAAACAACCTGTTTCCAATCTATATCAGTAATATTGATATTACGTTTCATTGCTTCCCACTGGGCTATCATTTTATCAATTTGCTGATAATCAATATAATGAATCGCTTTCTCTACAGCTAAGCATTCCAGGCTAATTCTAACTGAAAAAAGGTCAGAAAGCTCCTTTTCTGTAACGCGCTTGACAAACGTTCCACTGCCTTGAACTACTTCAATTAAATCATCTTTTTGCAACATTCTTAAGGCTTCTCGAATAGGTGTTCTGCTCATCCCCAATAAATCTGCCAGTACATTTTCACTTAAAATTTCACCAGAAGCTATCTCATCATCAATAATCATATCCAAAATTTTTTGATAGGCAACTTTTGTTAATGTTTTCTTATGCGGCTTACTTGTTTCCTGACTTAATTTGAACACGGAATTCCTCCTGTTAACTTGTATACAAAAAGTATACTTCTCTATCCTGGGCGCTGTCAATAACGAACAGTAAAATGATTACTAATCTATTTCTCATCTTGTGACTTCCATTTCCTTATATTTATAGGCGCGCGGTATACCCAAATATTCTCACATGCCAATAATAAAAGCACCCAGCAGTATGGCGTTTGCTGGGTGCTTTTCATGGGTAGAGGAATATTATGAAAAAAATTTATATCAATAGAAAGACTTTGCTTTCTACGAATTTTCTATATTGTGATTATAGATCGGTATTTTTAGAATTTCCTTAGAAATGGATCGAAACTGGAAAAGCTATCCGCAGGAAAATTAGTAGATGGCCTTATGTGTTACTTACCCTCCTCTCACTGGAATAGAACCAAATGTATTAGCAAATAGTAAGCCTGGAGGTGTATCAAATATGTATAACACTATGAGGAAAATTCATTTGTGGGTGGGTCTCATCTTAGCCATTTTTCTACTTGCCGAAGCCATAACTGGCCTTATATTGGCAGAACCTTGGCTTATCGGACAATCTCCGCAAGAAGGGCCAGCGCGTATGTCAGATAAAAGTCAAGTGCCTGGGTTAAAAACACCGCCGCCGGATGAAATAGCGCAGCGCCCAGATGTCAGGCGTGATTTTTTTTCTAGCCCTTATAGTATCGCCAAAGGTCTTCATGAAGGGAAATATGCTGCCATAAACTTTAAATGGCTGGTTGATCTTGTGGCCATTGGTATAATCTTTTTAACTGTAACTGGGGTATATCTTTCTATTACTCGTCTTCGCGCCAGAACACCGAAGTAAGCCATTAAAGAACCCAACCTCCAAAATAAAAGCCTCCCACAGTGAACGACTAATTGTTTTAGCGGTGCAACACAGAAAGAAGCATCCTTGTTATGTAATGCCTCTTTCTGTGTTTCCTAATTATTTTGTTGTGGTTTGGCTTTAAGTAAAATTACTTAACAGGTCGGGCTAAAATCATCTTCGAAGCAACAGAACAGTAAGATAATAATAATGATTATTATGATCCAGCTGAAACCACCTCGACCTCCACAGCCACCGAATCCACCAAAGCCCATAAGCTAGCTGGCCTCCTCATTGCATAGAGTAGTGGTACACTATAATCTATGAAGAGTCGAGCGATTTTGCGACAGATAAAACGTTCATTTTGGTAGACGAAAAAAATGCCAACTAAGTTGCAGGAGTTGGAGAAGTTTTTAGGTAGGAATTTGGTATTCTTTCATATATTCCTAGAAGGTAATCAAGCTGGAAATAAGAAAAGTCGCACCCTGGAGGATGCGGCTTCACTTTTTGGTTGCGGAGACAGGACTTGAACCTGTGACCTTTGGGTTATGGGCCCAACAAGCTACCAACTGCTCTACCCCGCGATATTATATTCCCCTGTTTTTTTAAATATTACTCAAAAAGCTGACCGCCGGATAAATGGCTGACGGGCCCATCACATCAAACACCTATTAATATTTCTTCTGATTCATGTCCACAATTTTTACAAACAATGGATATTACTCCCGTTTTGCTGTCTGCAGAAAACTTAATCAAACGAACCTCGAAGTTTTCCATGTTATTTGAAACTGTTTCTGTATGACCGCATCTGCAGCTAATTCGCATGGTATCCCTCCAATATGATAATATAGTAGAACTATTCTCTGTCTTTGTCAGAATTCCTGCAAATTAAGAAGTTTATCCCATAAAATCCAATAAGAGGTAATATAAAATTGTCTTTCCTCATCATAGAACAAATAATAGCCCCTCACGAACAGAAATATTGTAAAGAGGGAACGAATGGAAAAGTGCCCCCTGATCGTGCTGGCAAGGCTTGACATAGGTTGCTTTTTAAAAATAAAAAAATCTCCAGACCGAAGTCCGGAACTAAAACACTTTCCTTAAAATACCCTAAACGCAAAGTACACAACTGCAACTAAAATCAGTAAAAGCATCCATATCGACCAACGCCGACGTTTGGGCATAAGTTGTTGCTTGGCTAACTCATAAGTAAAAAACATCGACATCACCTCCCAATTCCCTACTTATAATATCGTCAAACATAAAGCTTAAGCATATAGGACTATGATCGAAAATAAAAGCCGCATCCCCGGGGTGCGGCTACTTGATGGTGTAAAGAAGGAATGGATGGGAAAAAGCCGTTCGCTGTGAACGGCTTTCGATAAAGGAGATAACAGAATGTCACGTTTGGTTTTGGCGTATGGCAAAATTACTTAACAGGTCGGGCTACGCTCATCTTCAAAGCAGAAGAACAACAACAGAATAATGATAATTATTATAAAGCAACCACCAAAGCCGCCTCGACCTCCAAAGCCCCCGAATCCCATATGTGTGCCTCCCATCCATAAAGTAAAGTATCATATATATATTATAATCTATGAATAGTTGAGCAGCTTTGCTACACAAAAAACGTTCATTTAGTTAGTGCCAAATTGAAGCCGTAAAGGGAAAAACCGCACCCGGAGATGCGGCTAAATCATATTAATCATTCTGAACTCCGTCTATACTCTATAGCTATAGCAACTCCAGCAAATATAAAACACATAATTATTGCAAAGGAGTAAGTAAACATAACAGGGGATGCCAAGGGGACGGGGTTATTGACAACAAGCAAATGCTAAGGGGGATGCCAAAGACCAGCTAATTAAAGTCAAGCCTTTATCCACAATTTTTGTTTAAAGAAAAATAAGTACAGCAAACAAACCTTCCTCAATATCGAACCAATATTCGAGAAAGGTATATGTAATGTTTTGTTTTTCGTCTTCGTTAAGCAGCCTTTTGCAGGTGTTTTTGATACAGTTCAACCTGCTGATCAGGGGTAATCAAACGAAATGGCTGCTTATTTTTTAATACCGAGAGATGATACGTAGTAGCTTGTTCATAACAGCGCCTAAGGCTTGTTTCTTGGTTTTCGTTTCAATCTTCCGTTGGTAATACTCGTAAATCACCGAGTTAACCTGCGAACCCTTAGATTCCTTACGGATAGACGTCGTAGCAGCAATATAGAGTGCATGTCGCAGAAATGGTGATCCCCGTTTGGTTACCTTATTCTTTGTCCTTACAAAATTACCCGATTGTTTAACCGACGGGTCGATACCGCTAAAAGCCATTAATTGCTTAGCGTTCGCAAACCGTTCAATATCACCAATCTCGCCCAAAATAATAGCTGCTAATGTATCACCTATGCCCGGAATGCTTTTTAGGAAAGTGATTGCCGGTAACTGTTCAGCAAGTGCTTTAATCTGGTCATCAAGTAAACTAATTTGTGCGTCTAAAGACTGCACAATGCTAGCATAGCATTGTGTTGTGGCGGCATAGGCCGACAGGGATATGCCCTTGATAGTAAAACAAAAAATATGTATTTAAGAATACTTAAACAGAAGCATAACTTATCAATCAGACAAATAGAAAGACTTACGGGAATTAATAGAGGAATTGTTTTGAAAGCATGAGAGGGGTGTCAATAACCCCGTCCCCATGACACATCCCCATGACACATGTGGGCATTATCTGCCGCTTTTTCTACCCCAGCCGCCGTTTCTGCCTGTTGCTGTATTCGCCTGTAACCGGCTGCGGATGGTTATAATGCTGCCATAGCAGCCAACCACATACCACCAATAAAATAACGCCAAGCAGTATAACTACCTGGCGTTTGGATAAACTAACCATGTTATTCTTCCTCTCCCATTAGCGCCGCCTCCCAGCGGCGTTATTTTTATATCTTTTAGCAGATGACCAACGTAACCAATGCAATCACAATCGCAATAGCAAGCCATACTTGCCATTGCTCGAAATTATGGTAAGCAGCAAAACCATCCACAAAACCATTAACTTTACGGCCAGCATCATCAATCGTATTTTTTATTTTTCCTATATCCATATTAAACCTCCACGTTATGTTATTTTATTATATTCACTTTACGCTTGATCCGTCCGTAAGCAAGATTAAACAGTGTAGGTTTACTTACGCTGCAAAGTAATCTAGTAACACCGCGAGCAATAGCCCTGGCAAACTGATCCTGCCAAACCGGATCACCGAGCTTTGCAGCATCATCGGGATTTGAGATAAACGCCAATTCGGCTAGACAGGCCGGTGCATCAGTGTGTTTTGTAACATACAAAGGGTTGGTTTTCAATCCTCGGTCAGTAAGACCACCAAGGCCAATAAGTTGGCCTTGCAGGAAACCGGCCAGCCGTTTACCGTTTACACTGCCATCACAGTACAGCGTTTCAGTACCGTTCGACACTTCATTAAGAGCCTTATTGGCTCTCGCTAAAAATTTATCTCGTTATCTCTCATTACTTGATGTAAAACCTCACCTAAAACACATAATTTATGATGCTCTAAACCAAGCTCTAAACGATAATTAATCGCTTCTAGTATTTCGTACATAAGTACTTCATTTTTCCCACTTTGCGGCAATTCAGCTCCGATACTAATAATATTTAAATAATTATTGCATTGTCCAGAATTACCACCAGATTGAGCTACATAGTTTTCTTTTACATCTATCGTATATTCATGTCCGAGTATTTTGAGGGTTTTTAAAAACGCCTGTATTCGCCTCACTATATGTAGTATAATATTCCTGTAGAAAGTACTATATCTTGTATATAGGAGGTGATAGTATGGCTAAGAATACCGGAACTGGCTTTCGCAGGGAAGCGGTTGTTTTAGTGTATTAACAGGCTTTGAAACGCGAATACCAGGTCCATATTAATAGCAGATAGACCCTTAGGGACACCTTGCCATTTGAGCCTATGAATCATTTCACGGCATGCTCATACTTTGGTGTAATTCCCTGTAATATCGCAAATAATTTTCTGCCTCTCTAATACAATTCATCTCCCCACCCCCAAATAATATAAAAGCCTAATAGTGCAGACTCGCTGCCTTTTTTATCATACTGACCTTAATCTACGGGTTGACCAACCCATTAAATCATAAACAATTCAATAAGAAAAATACGCTTCAACAAATTGCGCTAAGGCAAAGGCTACTGCTGCTATACCCCATCCCCCACGAAAGGTGCCAGTCATATATAGCCCAATCAATACTACACCAATTATTACCCTTATTGCCTTGTCAGTGCTACCTAAGTTTTTTTCGAAATCAAGGTGCATCATCATTCCTCCTATTTGAATTACACCTATTATTCGCATAGCTAAAAAGTCATATTCGATTGCCCTTTATGATAGAATCTGGCTATTCCATTCCCAAAGCCGTTGCATGCCCCTGGCCGGCACCGGCTCGATCCGGCGCACGTTTTCTAGTATCCATGCGTAGCGGTTGTGTTCGTAATCTCCAAAGTCAAGTTCATTCCCAGCGACCTTATTTCTGTTTTCTAATTCCGCATAATTTATCACAAATTGACCACTGTTTTTCATCTTCACGCGCAATACTACCCTTTGGCAGTCAACCAAATCAGCTATGGCAATCACAGCGCCAACCGGCAATAACTTTGTTCTGCCGTATCCATTTAACATTAGCTCTTGTTTCGTCATATTCGGCCATAACGCGGAGTGAAAAGTTTCTCGGTAAGTAATTTTTCGTCTGTCCATTGTCCATCCCTTACCAGCATGAATAGCAATTGGCCCCCGGTACTTAGTCGGCCAGGATCTTGTCTCTATCTTCTTCGCGCCGCAAGCGATTAATGACGCCCACGGCTGCAGGATTGTTATGGCTTTCATGGCTTCCCCTCCCTGTATAAAATCACTGATTCCGCATATAATAAAAAGGGCGTAGAGCAATCTCCCTGTTCCAGGGTAATGTTCGGAATTAATTGCCCTGGCGAAACCTCCTTAAACCATTTGGCGGCATTTGTCGTCATTTTTTTATTTCCCGTCCCCAGCAAGGGTTTCCTGGAGCAACCACTTATTCGTCTGCCTTGGTTGTGACTGGTTATCCAGCCTTTTTGTTTACCTTTAAGCATTTCAGTTTTTCTACTACCTTGGCCATATGTTCAGTCGCAACTGCCTGAGCTATGGCCTTTTCTTCTTCAGTCTCACCCTTATCGCCCATGATGCCACAATTGAGCACCATCACCGTTTTATCCGCCGTGTACTCAATCACGCCTTGTTTGAGGATGAAATTATAAAAAAGAATGTAGCAAGTCATATGGTGCTGCTGGATCCAGAACAGCCGGATGATTACGATCCCGATGAAGAATTGGTAAAAGTTTTCACCCAGGACGAAATTACTACACTAGAAGAAAAGGCAATCGACAATCCGCACGGTCCCCTTCTTGCAGTGGCCCTCAGGACCGGCATGCGCCGTGAAGAACTCTTGCTTACATGGGATTGCGTTAATGAAAAAGAAGGCACTATATTCATAAAAAAAGCTTTATCGGTAACCAAGGAAAAAGGTTATCGTATTAAGCCAACAAAAAATAAGCAGAAACGGAAAATAGAGGCTACACCCGAAGTTTTCACAGCATTAGCACAACAATCCAAGATGCAAGCTGCCCATAAGTTAAGACTAGGAGAGCATTACCGCAAAGACCTAAACTTAGTCTTTTGCGCTGAAGATGGTTATTATTACCACCCTAATATGCCAACACGCTGGTTCCCGAATTTTTGCGAGAAAATCGGTATTACGCGATTAACATCCCACTGCCTTCGCCATTATGTGGAGTCCCAGGTTATGGGGAGTGTTTTAATTTTTTGCCCGAATTTTGGGCTTTTTTTATTGGAACACTCCCCATAATACTTCATAATCATCCTATCAAACCAATACGAAAGACATCTGGTGATATGTCAAGATAATATTTAAATTTTTTTGAAATACTTTCCCTAAAAAAGGGTGTAGCAAACACACCTATTTCGAATTGCTTCAAAATAAGAACATTAGTTCGATATAAAATTAGTTTGCGATATCAATCACATCTTTCGTTGGAATGTAAAGCTGATTATTGCGTAGCAGTGCATAAATCAGTCTGATGAGTTTTCTTGATGTCAGTGCGAGTGCCCTTTTATGCTGGAAGCGTACTGCTTCGTTCCGCTTCTTGTAATAGAATGCGGTATATTCTGGGTTATGGTTTTTTAGCAAACTCATAACCGCTTCGCCTATATAATAGCGTAAGTATTTATTACCTGATTTGGTCATGTAGGTGATGTCGCTCGTAAGCCGACCTGATTGCTTTTTGCGCCAGGTCAGGCCTGCAAATTTTGCCAGTTTTTCTTCTGATTGAAAGCGGTCAATAAATCCGATCTCGGCAATGATGCCTGCCGAAATGACCGGGCCAAAGCCGCGGATGGACAGAAGGCACTGATATTCATTGCTGGATAATCCCTTAACTGCTTTTTCAATGGCTTTATCAATGTTTTTCAATTCCTTGTCAAAAGCCCGGATGCAGTTGAAGGATGCTGCAATGGCTGCATTAAGCGGTTCATACTGTGTTTTATCAAGGCGGTAGGAGTCACGAGCCGCCTTCTGTAAAAGTTTTGCTTTTGCTTCGGGATCCGAGAAACGGTTCTTCCCTTTTTCACAAAGGAAGTCGATTAGCTCTTCCAAGGAAGCCTTTGCAATCTCATCTGGTGACAGGAAGTCTGTCAGCACAGCAACACACGTTGCGCCAAAGCGATCAGAGAAAGGGTTATCCTCCTTATCTCTAGGGCTTAAAACGGCTAATTCACTAAACTTGATAAAGATGTTGGTTAAGGCATAAGATTTCTCCCTGGCGAGGCTTTCGACCAGATGAAGTCTGGTTCTGGTGAGTCGTTGTAGGGCAACGAAGGCAGAGCCATTGAAGGGTTCGGACGTGATCTTGCCGGTTCTGGCAAAATCGGCAATTCCGTAAGCATCGCTGGGGTCAGTCTTATCCACATCGACAAAGGTATTCTGGTAGGCACTGGTAACTTTAGGATTCAGGCAGTAAACTTTGGCATGTAAGGAAGCCAATTCAGGTGATTGGAACAGATAATTGCATAAATGGAAGCTGTAAAAGGAAGTAGATTCCATAGCAATAACCACATGGGTAGCTTCAGAAGCAGCAGCGACGGCAGTGATTTTAGAAGTGATTACGGAAGCGCCAGAGAGGTTGTTTTGGAAAGGAAAAGCATCCAATTGGTTTCCGAAAAAGTCAAGGATAACAGCATAGTGGGAGCGTAAGCTCACATCCACACCAACAAAGAGTGTTGATAGCAAAGTTTTATTCATGGTAACACCTTCTTTCGTAGTCAGGATATTGGAATTACCAAAAGGAATCTCCTTGGTTCCGATGCATCAACACCCTCGCACAAATCAGAACTCTACAGACAGGTAGTCTAGCTGGCTGCTACCCACAGCATCCGGTCTGCAGGAACAACACCTGGGTCTGAAGTTAACAAAAGGAACGAAGGGAACAGTCTTTCTTTGAAGTCACCGTGAGGTGCAACAGGATGATATAGAACAAACCTTTTATGTAAAACCTGATGAAGATTATACTCCAAGAAGATCCCTTCTGGTAATTCCAATTCATTTTTCTCATGCGGTCATTTATGGATTGGATTTATTGCTTAAAACTGACT
>NZ_FNAM01000025.1 GCF_900101845.1 Sporomusa acidovorans
CCGTTCGACTTGCATGTGTTAGGCACGCCGCCAGCGTTCGTCCTGAGCCAGGATCAAACTCTCCAATAAAGTATATTTATTGAAGCCATTTGTTGGCTCTTACAATCTATTTGGAAATTGTTTTGGTTTTATATATCGCAAGCGATATATAACCGCACATCTGGCTTTTTGATGCATTACTTACATTGTTCAGTTTTCAGGGAACGACGTGCATGGATGCACTAGTTGCCACATCGTCTGTTTTTGACGAATATTTATTCTTAGCATGTATCTTTCGTTATGTCAACAAAATTATTCATACCATTTATTACCGTTGCTCACAGCGACTTTTATATGATATCATGTTGTTTGCGCCATGTCAACTGTAACTTTTTGGATTTAATTTCTAATCTAAACTTAAGAAAAGCTTTTTATAAAAAATCAAGCCGGAAGTGATTTGTACCACCCATTCCGGCTTTATCTATTATTAACAGGTATACCATTATCAAAACAAAATCATGTCCTACAGTTATTAATTGTCAAATCAAATAGCTGTCTTTAGCAGCACTAACACAAAAAGCGATGTAATCAGCGTGATAATCAGTGAAAATATAAAAGCGGTACGAATAATTTGATTTTCCTGTCCCAGCTTGTCAATAGAAGCTGCCGCATTTTGCAGCTTGGCCGGAGATATCACACTTGCCAGTCCACCCCCAAAAGCCAGGCCAGCCGTTATAATAATTGTTCCCACTAACGTCATATTAAGATTTTGGGCTGTTGTCATTGTATATTTGGCAAACATAGCAATGGTTGATGCCTCACTGCCGGTAATAAATCCGCCGAACAAACCAATAAACGCTACGACAGCCCCGTAGGTATCATGAAAATAGAGAGCGGAGTAATCTGCCAGTACTTTTACCATGCTGGCTGTTTCAAACTTGCCTGTCACCATACTATAACCTGACATATTCATAATTTCACCTATGGAAAAAAATATAGCCGCGGAAAAAACCGGTCTTGGAGCCCGCTGCCACCAAATGGCCAAAGTATTTTTAATCTGCTGACCAGTGGGGCGAATAAACGGAACTGACAAAACTGTACTGATAAATATCCAGGTATAGGCATTCCATAAAGCCCGCGTGTCAATAGCACTGCCATTCGCTGTAATGCCGGCAATCGGCAGTTTTAATGTCCTATATAGAAAATTAAACACATCTTTAGGTACATTTAAAAGCAAAATAAAAACAACCAATAAAATCCATGGAGTCAACGCCCGCCATAAAAAATATTGCCGTTCGTACGCAAGTTCTTCGGCCGTCAGTTTACTCTTATCAATGACTTTTTTTCCTGTTAAAATCAACAGCATGACCATGGCTATTATGACGGCAATCCCGCACAATACTCCTGTCAGCACGACCAGATTATCATACTTATTGCTAAAATATGATACGACGCCAATGACCGTTCCGGTAAGCAAGCAAGGAATTATCCCTTCTTTAATTCCCCGCCATTTTCCTACAATCCAGAGCATACATAAGCCTATTAGGGTAGAAACTACCGGCAAAAACAGATAAAAGGCCATTCCTGCCTGCGCCAGACTAATCTCGTGCCCTTTGCCGAAAAAACTGTTGGCTATATCGACAAATACAACAATGGGGGCACCTAAAAGCGCATACGTACACAATGAGTCATACCCTATTGCGGGCAAAGCAATAGCTACCTGAGTCGAGTAACCCATCGCCAACAGTATGGGCGGCAACAGGGAAACCGGCGTTGCCCCAACCGCTACCATTAAGGTGCCAAAGCCGATATTAATCAGCATAATTTGAATTGCCCGGTTTTCACTGGCTATTGTTTTGATAAAAATTATAATTCGCTTAAGCGCCCCTGTTTGTTCCATAAAAGCCATTTGCAACAAGGAGGTCGCCACAATAAGCGAGACAGCAAAGGACCGTATAAACCCTGCCACTGTCGAACGCAATATGACCTCAATACTTGTCTGAAAAACAAAATAAGCAACCACGGAAATCGTTAACCATCCTACAATGCCACTTACATCTGCTGCCTGTTTCCAAATGATCAGCATAGCCAAAATAACAACAATCGGCAACAGCGTGAATAGTAAGTTCTCCATGTTATTCTCCTTCCTACTTTTGCTACAATACTAGCAAATTCCTACAAAACCTCCTCCTAGAAATAGAATAGCGGAAAGACTTCGCTATGCCAGGCTTTTTCGGATGCAGGCAAAGCTTAGTCGTGCTGTTCGGGCGGAAAGCCATCTTTCCGTCCGGATAAAATAAAAACCCCCATCCCCTAATGGAATAAGGGACGGGAGTAGATTCCCGCGATACCACCCTTGTAGAGTCATTAACCCAAACCAGCTATTGACTCCTCCTCTGTAGAGTACGGGCAAAGCATAAGCTTACCGATACCCCCTTCCCATAACGGCGGAAGTTCCGTCCACACCTACCAAGTTCAAAAAATAATCGTTGAACCCTTCAGCTAGCAACTCTGAGGTGTACTTCACGAATCAACTCCAGTCCGGGCTTTCACCAACCGCCGGCTCTCTGCGCTGTAATCGAAGGCTACTCTCCTCTTCACAGTCTTTAGGATCGTTCTATTTATTTTGTAATCACTGTATAATCCTTTGCATTTTCAGATAGTCAATGTTTCATTGAGTATAATATAGCAATACACATGTTTTTTGTCAAGACTAACGCCTACAAATTATTGTACAGCTAGCGGATACTGCTGGTACGAAAGGATTTTTCTCCGAATTTTTCAATTCCCAGATAATAGTCCAAACTGTACTTACCCGGCCCGATAAAAGCGGCGGCGAAAAAGCTTAGCCCGTCTTCCAGAGACTGCGACGCTTTCTGCAATCCCTTGCCATCTGCCATTTGGCTGATGAATGCAACTAACATATTGCTAAACAGCAAAAAACAGGCCGGACGATAAAACAGTCCAAGAGCAAACAGCAAGCCGCCGCCAAATTCGGCAAAGCTAGACATAAAGCCCCAAATACCAGGTGCAAACTCAATCCCGAATGTGCCCATGGCTTTGCCAAGCCCCGCCCATGCTCCGGGCCCGCCAATAATCTTTGGCCAGCCATGCCACATAAACATTCCGCCCAACCCCAGCCGAAACAACAACAATGCCGAATCCCGAAAGCGGTACAGTATCTCTGCAAATTGCCGCAAAAAATCTTTCAACAAGATCACGTCTCCAAAAATTATTTCTCCAGACAGTTATCCGCAACTTATTCTCTATGTTTAAAACTGGCACACTTTGTTTGGGTGTAATATTCCACATTGTCGCCGCTTACTGTAATGGAACCTAACTGGCAAAGCTTGTTATCATTATACGAACAAGTTTCAACTACGCACTTCAAACAATCACAGGAACCGGAGCTTAACACATTATTTGTCAACTCCGCATAATGCAGTTTGTTCAGATAAGTGCCGCAGTTAGTATGACAGTCCTTGGTGGCTGAATTGCCGACTATATCGATGCAATTTGCGTAACATATACCTGAATTATTGTGGGAACAGTTAATAACCTCACAATCAATTTTCGCCATTTTCCAATGCTCCTCTTTTTATTTGAAGTATCGATCAAGCAAGCCTTTAAAGGCGCAGCCATGTCTGGCCTCGTCCTTACACATTTCGTGAACGGTATCATGAATAGCGTCCAGGTTATGCTGTTTAGCTAACGTAGCCAGTTGTTTTTTGCCGTCACAGGCGCCATATTCCGCTTCGACTCTGGCACTTAAATTGGCTTTGGTATCTGCCATCACTACTTCACCTAAAAGTTCCGCAAATTTTGCGGCATGCTCGGCTTCTTCAAAGGCAATCCGTTTATAGGCTTCTGCTACCTCGGGATAACCCTGCCTGTCCGCTTGGCGGGACATAGCCAAATACATGCCTACTTCCGTGCATTCCCCCATAAAATTAGCGCGTAATCCCTCTACAACCTCTACCGGAACATCTTTGGAAATTCCAATTCTGTGTTCATCCGCCCAAGCCAGGTCCCCGGTCATTTCTTTGAACTTATCCCGACTGGCTTTACAAACCGGGCATTTTTCAGGAGGTTCTTCTCCTTCGTGTACATACCCACATACGGTGCATACAAACTTTTTCATTCTATTCCTCCAGCTTATGTAGAATGGAAATAAAGTGAGACTTAATTCAGGTGGAGTTTTAACTCCTTCTGAATTTTAGTCGAAATTATCCAGGAGCTTAGCGCTGATTTATCTCCCGCTTAAAAAAGCGGGAATATTAGCGGCGGTTAGCTATCGGATAAACCTTTCAGAATTATAGTATTTGAAATTTTTCTATAACAATACCTGTCAAATTTGTTTCACATTCAAAACCGGCATTCATCCCGTGAAGAAAGACTGCCTGATTGAACATAAATGGGGCAAGCCTGAACGCGGAAGACTGATAAGTGCCGCCCGCCTGCGCCGGCAGTATTCTTTAATGCGGAATATATAGATCAATACTCTTGTTAAGTTAAAAAATTAACCTACTTTTTTAGGGGACAAAAACCCTTGCCATACTGTAAAATATAGGTAAACACACTTCCTTCATTCCTCTTTGGTCACAACTTAAATTATTTAGGGAGGCCAAACAATGACGAAGATGACCGTAAAATTACAGGATCTCATTGATTCATTATTTCTTCAGCAATTCCAGGATAACTTCGCCTTGAGTGTGGGTGTTGCCAGCGTAATCGAAGATAACCAGGGCAATACCGTTACTTGTCCCAGCTGTTTTTCCAAGTTATGCAAAGAAATTATCCGGGCATCTCCCCTGGGATTGAAACGGTGTCTGGATGCCGATATCTACGGCGCAACAGAAGCGGTGCGGACTGGTAGACCCACAATCTATAGCTGCCATGCAGGGTTAATCGACTTTGCCGCTCCAATTTTACTGAATGGTCAGGTAATTGGGACAATTTTTGGCGGACAACTTCTGACAAAGGAGCCTGCCAAAGAGCACTGCCATAAAATAGCTCAGGAAATAGGCGTCCAGGCAGATAACTATATGGCCGCAATACAAGAAATCCCTATTGTGGCCAAGGAAAAGGTTCAGGCTGCCGCCAGTGTCCTTTTTTCAGTAGCGAATACCTTATCGAAATACGCCTATCAATCGTTAATGCTAAAAAAAAGCAACCGCGAAATCGTGTTGTCTTATAATCGCTTGGAAAATATATTTAATACCATGTCCGACGGCGTATTAATGATTGATGATCAAGGCATCGTGCAACAGCTCAATGTAATAGCGGAGGAAATTTTTGACCGCCCGGGCTGTGAACTTATTCATAAATCTATCACCGAACTTATGGGCAGTAATACGCCTTTTATCGAAAATGTTTACAAACGCCAAACTGCTTATAATGACTTTGAAATTTTTATTGACGCCAATGTAGGCCGTCTGCACTGCCTGTCCTCCGGCAGGCCAATAGTGGATGATGAAGGGATGCTTTCCGGCGGCGTTATTATTCTCCGCCCGATAAAAAAGGTTCGCAGCCTGATTAACCGCCTAAGCGGCGCCCAAGCCACCTTTCGCTTTAGTGACATTATCGGCCAGTGCCCCGCTATAAAAAAGACCGTACATCTGGCCTCGCAGGCCGCGGCAGGAATGGCCAGCATATTAATTGAGGGAGAAAGCGGCACCGGTAAAGAAGTTTTTGCTCAAGCCATTCACAACCAGAGTTCCCGGCGGGCGGGACCTTTTGTGGCTGTAAACTGCGGAGCGATTCCCCGCGAACTTATGATCAGCGAGTTGTTCGGGTATATAGAAGGCGCGTTTACCGGCGCCAAACGCGGCGGCAGGCCGGGGAAATTCGAGTTTGCTTCAGGCGGAACCATTTTTCTTGATGAAATCGGCGACACCCCGCTGGAACTGCAGGTTGCCCTACTGAGAGTTATCCAGGAACGAAATATAACCCGCATGGGGGATAATAAAGTCATTCCCGTTGATCTGCGGATTATCTGCGCCACCAATAAAAATCTGGCACAAGAAGTACAACAAGGTAATTTCCGCCAGGATTTATATTACCGTCTCAATGTCATCTCCTTAAAAATTCCGCCATTGCGCGAACGCCAGGAAGATATTCCCTTGATTTTCAAGTATATGTTGACTACAATGGGGCGGGAATGGGGAAAGATCTTTACAAAAATTGACCCCCGGGTAATGCCTATACTCCAAAAATATCATTGGCCCGGTAATGTCCGCGAGTTACAGAATGCCGTCGAAAGAATCATTAGTGTTGCCGACGAGGATACGATTTTTCCTGAGCACCTGCCTGACCATATTGTCAATTATCAGTCATTTGCTATCCACCAGTCCAATTCGCCAGGAATACTTTGTGAACGAGAAAGAATCAAACAAAATTTAAACGAAAAAGAGCGTCTGCAGATCCTTGACTATTTGCTAAAAGCAAATGGCAATATCAGCCATGCCGCCAAACAGATGGGAATGGCCCGCAGTACCATGTATCGAAAAATGCGCCAATATGATATTTCCTATTAAGATTCAATTTGGCCATAGACTAAAGATGTCTTGCTGTAGTCTATGGCCTGCTTTATTAGAACGGTTTTACCAAAATTTTAATGTTTTCTTCCTTGCGATTAATTAACTCTTCAAAACCTTTGCCAACAATGTCATCAAGATGAATCTTGCCGGTAATCAATGGCTCCACATCAATTCTGCCATCAGAAACCAATTGTATAGCCGGGGCAAATTCGCCATAATACCCCAGTGATCCGGTAACTTCTTTTTCTGTAAAGGACAGGGCATTGAAATTTAATGTCGATGCTTTTTCAAAAATACCGACAATCACCACCCGGCCTGCGGAACGGGCAAGTTCGATAGCGATCGGCGCCGTTTTATCACTGCCAATACACTCAAATACAACATCAGCGCCGCCGTTGGTCAAATCTTTTACAGCCTTTACTACATCTGTCTCAGTCGGGTCTAATACAGCCGTGGCACCGGCCTGTAAGGCGTATTCCTTCCTGGCTTTAGCCACTTCAATCGTATAGATCTTGCTTGCTCCGGCCGCTTTGGCGCACATCAGGGCGGAAAGGCCGATTGTACCCGCGCCCATAACGACAACGGTATCCCCCTGCACCAGCGGTGCACGCCGAATGGCATGCATGGCCACTGCCAAAGGTTCAATGACCGCGCCAACCTCATATGACATCTTATCAGGAATCTTATACATGGTGTAGGCCGGTACATTCACATATTCGGCAAACGCCCCATCCGTCATTAAGCCTGTAAAGGCCAGCTTGTCACACAGGCTATAGCGGTTCTCCCTGCAGCGCGCGCATTCCCAACACACCTGGCAAGCATCAGGGGCGACCCTGTCACCTACTTTTACGTTGGTAACATCCGGGCCAATTTCTACCACATCGCCGGAAAACTCATGTCCCAGTATTAAAGGCGCCGTATTACCTGTCAATGGGTGCGGTTTATCAACAGGTATAAAAATCGGACCGGCAATATATTCGTGAAGATCCGAACCACAAATTCCGCACCACTGCACCTTAACCTTGACCCAGCCTTTTGGCGGGCTGGGCGGCTCAGGAACATCCATGACTCGCACATCTTTTTTGCCATACCAAACCGCTGCTTTCATCCAAATTCCCCCTCATTAAAAAATAAGAACTGAATACACAAAATTGCTATGTGTATTGCTCCCGCACTGTATTTATGCAAAAAACGCGCCAACGGGAAGTAAATTTTTCCTGTTTTGAAAAGTCAGATAATATAAGGCTGTTTGGTGTGTCCGGAACATATATGTGTTGTGTTTTTGTCCGATTATTAGCCAAAAATGTATCTTCACCGGACACCCCTGCTACATAATAAAAAGGCTTTCGCACTAAGAATAAGTAAGAAAGACTAAAGCTTGTGCCGACGTCAAAATGGGTTGGCACAAGCTTTAATCTTTCTTGTAAAAAGTAATCCCCGGACTCCAAAAAATCCGGGGAATGGTGTAATTATGAAATGCCCTCCAAAAGCCGGCAAAGAAGTTGTTTTTTTAGTTTTGTTTGGTTTGCAAAATGCCCCTGATAAGCTTCTTGTTCTTGGCCAAGTTCATAACAGGTACTATCATCCACATTTACCAGTATCCCCGGCAATCCTATCTGTTCAAAATCCCTGGCGTGTTTATTCCAAAAGGATTCACAGCAGGTGCCGATAAACAGCTTGCAGCCGCGTTTCTTCAAGTTTTTCAACGTCTCTTCCAGCATCTCGTAATTTTGAATCGTAATTGGTTCCAAACCATATTGATCCGCTAAGCTATAAGCCTCGCTTACATCACACCGTCCACACCGTCCGCAGCCCTCGGTATAACGATAGGGGCAATCTACGGCTTTGGCGCAATAAGGAATAAGCAGCGGCTTGTGTTTTCCCCCGGAAATATGGTTAAATACATTGCCAACCATGGTAAGATCAAGAATATCCTCCGGCTTAGCCCCCCACTGTAAAAATGCAAGCTTATCAACCGCTTTGCCTATCGTCCTCGTGAAAATTTCTGGCGAAACCAGTAAGACATGTGCTTGTTGGTTAGTAAAACAAGTGCTGATTGTTTGGCTGATACAGGCAACATCAGGGGGAAGACCAATTAATCCGGCTTCGATTTTTTCAATTATATTGGCGGGGTAAGCAGCAAAGTCACCCGTAATGGATACGCCTGTAATACAGCGTTGCTTCCTATCCAGGAAGACAGAAACGGTAATGAAAGTTCGTTTTGTATACGTATTTCGCAGTTGATAACTGTTGGACGGCAAAGCTGTTGCCCTATTAAACACCCATTGCGGGGCTGCGACCTCCTGACAGGCGGTGTCCAAGTAGTCTTTACTTATTGGTAAATGATTGCTTACGGTAGAAATATCAAAAACTTGACAAAACCCCAGGATCATTGCCGACTTCACCGTATTTAATGAGGGGACTTCACCAAGAGCATCAGCTAGACTGGTAAATTTCTTTCTATATTTATTAATGTCTTTGTTTTGTAATTTTTCTCTGGGAATACGCAAGGCACGCAGTAATGTGCTAACGTCAATATCCTTACTATAGATATAACCCTGATATAAAAAAGCCTGGCCGGTACGCGTACCACAAAACCAGCCAATTTCACAGCCAGCCAGTTCGATTGTCGAGGGATATTGGTAACGCACATTCAGCCCCAGCATTTTCAAGCCACTGACTAGAGCGGCGCCAATTTTCCTCTGCAACGCTTCAATCTGCCGCGGAGTGACAACATCTTGCTGATACAGCACAACCTCCCAGCCCAAGGTTGCCTCTCTGTCCCAATAGATGGTTTTGCCACCGGTTAATCTGCGGCTGACCGTGATACCGTTATCTTTACAAAAGCTTAAACGCACTTCCTGCTCAGCTTTTTGATAATAACCCAGGATAATACAATCAGCGTCATACTGAAAGAAGCGGATGGTATCAGCAACCACTTGCCGGCTACAGGCAGCTAATAATGTTTTATCTGTCGCAATGCCTTGAAAACATGTTTCATATCCTGAATCGATTACCTGCCAAACTTGCTTCATATTGCCAATCCTCCAAAACGGCATCATTTTTTCAAAAAATACCGCAACACATCTCCTGATAAGCAATTTTATAGCCGCACGAACTCGCATAATCCACCGTTTCCCTGGCTGGATAAGCGATAGCGTTGAAGCCGGCGTCAATGGCTAATAATTCAACAGAACGCGAGTAGTGTCCCGGCGGACGGGCACACCCTAAAGCAATGGGGATGTCAGGCAAAAGCTTTCTTGCCTGCCGGAAGATTTCTCTCACTGCATAGAGCGGCGGAAAAGTTACATTACTCATCGGCGTATTTTTAAGAGGATTTAGTAGGACAAGAATCAAACTGTCGGCACCTTCAGCGGCTACCATGTCAAGCGCTTTAAATTCCCCGCGAATTTCGCCATAGTGAAGGCCGATTACAATATGCGGCGATGTTTTCAAGCCGGCGTGACGGGCGGTCCGTAAACTTATTTGATAATCGGCAGACGTATAGGGTAGATGATATACGTTACGAATGGTATCGTCATCACCAATTAAATCAAGAGCTACCCTGGTAATGTTGGCTCCGGCCAGCAAATGTGCCGTATCATCGCTCAACACGCCCGGATGAACCACGACCGCCAAGCCAAGCGCCGCAACCTGTTCGATCGCTTTCGCGAACGGACGCAATGGTACAGAACCGTCCGCGCAGGCACCGCCGCTAATGAGTACACCCTGACAACCTTGCTTGCGTAAATTCTTAGCCAACTCCACTAATTTTTCCGGCTCTGTTACGGATATCATACTATTTAGCAGTTTTCCCTGACAGTGTTCACACCGGCATTCACACGCAGCACCGGTTAAACTGATATTTACAAACGAATTGGCATGATTTTGATACAGGCCGTTGTCATAGTATCTTGTGCCAGGCACATAAAACACAATATTACGCATGCCAAATCTGTCCTTTGATAATTTCTAAATCGCTTTCTTCCGGGCTAAAGGGATAATTTTTCAATACCGTCCCCGGCCTTTCGTTGCCATACGGCCGGTTGCAAGCAACACAACCTTCGTGGTTAGGGCAACCGGAAGTCATAAACGGCTGACCTGCCGCCAGCTTATCGCCCAATAACTCCTCTAATGGTCTGCCGTAACTGATAATTTGTCCTTGGGAATTAAACGTAACATCACGTAGCGTAATTTGTTTATGATTGAAAAAAAACGCTGCTAACTGGATACGCCGATATTGCCCGTAGGAAGGCGGCTGATGATTACTTAACTTACTGCCTGGCTCCGGACAGAAGGAAAATAGATGAGCCTGCGCTCCATATTGACCAGCCCTGGCGATGGTATGCACCATGTCCTGTTCGCTTTCCCCCAAGCCCACGATTAAGTGTACACTGACTTTATCCCGGCCAAAAACCGTAACAGCCTGTTCAATTGACTGCCAGTACTTCTCCCAGCGGTGCGGCCCACCGGCTGCGCTGCCCCGCATGTTGGAAAATAGCTCCGGCGTCGCTGCGTCAACCGCAATCCCCACCATGTCTGCCCCGGCTGATTGTAACTGTTTAAAAAAGGAAGTGGCATCCTGCAGTACGGTTGGCGAAGCTAGAACACTAATCGGTAATTGTGTCGTCCGCAGCTGCTCAACCATAGAAATGCTATCTTGCGCCGCCTGAGGATGCGTAATCATCGATATACAAATCCTGCCAAGCTTTTGAATTTTAACCGCCGCATGCTGCGGTGGCCGCATTAAGCGTTCCATGATCGTTGATAACTCATATGTCGGCCACTTTACTCTGATAAAGGTGCTCTTATCAGGTTCGATTTTTCGTTCTCTGGCAAGGCCGCAATAACCGCAGTTCGCACGGCAGCCATCTTGATAGGTCATAAGTAAATTTAAGCTTCCCGGATAAGCGTTACGATAAAAACTGCCTGGCTCCAACCCCAGGGCCATTGCGCCAGCCAGGCTGGTCTGCACAAAATCCGGACTTTCCTGTCTGCAAACAGTATCCATGACAGCCCCTCCCCCCATAAAATTGCCTGTTGCTATTGCGTATAATACTCCGGAAATGCAATCCAGCTGCGCCGGATCAGCGCCAAAAATTTTTCCGGATCATTGGTCCATTCCCGGTTGCGACTGTTTAACCGTTCGCGGGCAATGGCAAACTGCCTGCTATACTCCTCATGTAATATACGCGGGTAATTTTCACTTACGAGATGTTCGTCCTTACTCTTTACCTGTCTGATAACCGCCATTGCCGCCAGGTGTCCGCTCCTCACAGCATTCATAATCCCCGCGCCTGTTACCGGATGCGTACAACCGGCTGCGTCACCGGCCAAAAGCATATTTTTTTGGGCCAAACAGCCCGCTAACCCGCCGGTAGGGATAAAACCACCGGTTTTGGCCACAATCCTGTCCGATTGTACAACTTGCCGCTGCATAAGGCTGCGGCAAAATTCATGTAATAAGCAGTGTAACTGATTTTTAACCGAAGCGTGAATGGCTATCCCGGCATTAACAGTATTTCCTTTAGGAAAAGCCCAGGCATAGCCGCCGTAATAGTCCGGCTCAAAATAGATCTCAACATGCGTCATCGGCTTATGAAGCAACAGCTCATATTGAAGGGCAACACAATTTTCCTGCCGCCCGTTTCCCAGTCGGCCACTGACTAAGGAATGCGGGCCGTCGCAGCCCAAAATAAATGTTGCGTAAATTTTTCCCCTTTCGGTTCCCTTTGTTATTGTCACGGCATGATCTCCGACGGCAACAGCACGGGTCGCGCTCATAACGGTAACCCCCGCGTTTTTTGCCTCATCGGCCTGATACTTATCCCACAAATTGCGGTTAAGCGTATACCCGGGTGCAGCTAACGTATGGACCGGCTTACCGTTAATAAAGGTTTTAATGCCCTCAACCCGCTGGGCAATATCGCCCGCCCGGAGCGGCGCATACCGGGAAATCGGACGCGGCACAAATTCGGCACATTGAATCTTGTTACCAATTTCCAAACGTTGATCCAGCAGAGCCACCTTAAGCCCTGCCTGACCAAGCCGTTTCGCCGCCGTACTGCCGGCCGGCCCGGCCCCGATGACAACAGCATCATAGTACTCATCTGGCGGCTTCACGGCAATCACTCATTTCCATTCGCTTCATTGCTTGGGCCTTATCGACGGCAAGCAATACGGCCGTGACAAAATGTTCAGGGAAAACACCCGGAATTTCGACCTGATTGGTTTGAAAAAAACGGGTAATAGCAGCCGCGATTCGTTGTTTGTCGATAGGTAGGTTTTTTAGCGTTGTTTCCAGGTCATTAATCGTTCTCGCTGGATAAGCAAAAAAATCGCCGCTGATTATCACATACTTGATTACCTGTACGGCTTCATCCAGGCGCATTTGCACCCGGATAAGCCCCCCCGGTGTCTTGTAGTTGGTTGTAGAATCTAGTGTATTAATCACGTGACCAACTTGGCCGAAAACCCAGGCATCGCTGCGGAAATAGGGCAAGGTTTCCGCAAACATTCGTTCTTCCGGCAACGTTAATTCCCCGGGAAAAAAATCATACCCTAACGTTGCTTGCAGGTTTTTTAAAATTGCCTGCTTTATTACTTGCTGTTCGGGCACATACCCGAGCTGGTCTTGCAATGATGTCACCCGTTCCCGCATGGATTTGACGGCTTTATCATCCAGCTTTTCCAAAGGAAACCGTAAGACCCGGAGCATTTCATCAATATCGAAATCCACCAGTAAACTACATTGAAAGACAAAGGAATCCGCCAGTTCAGTGCCGCCGGTTCCCGCGATTTTACGCCCGTTTATTTCAATATCATTGACCGGACGGTAAGCGGCTTTTACTCCCATCGTTGTTAAACTTCGGGCCATGGCCTCGCATAATAAGCGGTACATGTTTTCCACTTTACGGGGGATACCCGGTGTCTTTTTACTGGCATACATTTCCCAGCCTAATTCTAAGCGTCCCCAGTAGAGGCTGCCGCCGCCGGTAATTCGCCGGTTGATATGAATACCGTGCTGGCGGCAATAGGGGACGTTCACTTCCAAAAATACATTTTGATGAATACCGACCAGCGCACAGGGTTTAAACTGCAGAAACCGTAAGGTATTAGGAATAAGTTCCCGGCTATGAGCTTCCATGATGACTTGGTCTAAGGCCATATGCTCGGCGGCGGTGCGCGGCGCTGAATCCAACACCCGGAAGACGGTATAGTTATCCTGATTACGCATCGGCTTTCTCATCTTCTGTAAGCCACGCGCATAACTCCGCAACCGTCATAAGGCCAGCGAATTCTCCAGGGTTGGTTATTTCAATTTCCGCAAACCAGCTATTATAGGGAAACTGGTTAATAAGTGCCGGCGTGGCAACAACATTCTCATTCACTTTGGTTACTCTACCGCTTACAGGTGAATACACACGTCCTACCCATTTGCCGGCTTCCAGCGATCCACAGGCATTGCCTCCTTCAACCTGTGTTCCGGCAGCCGGCAATGCCAGATAGAGAATATCGCCCGTGATCTCCAGCCCATAAGGAGTCAACCCAAAGTAAACTTTATTTTCGTCTTTCTTGACCCATTGATAGTGCGTATCATAGAATAGGTTTTCAGGAAAATTCCGTTTATTAACTTCCACCTTATCTCCCCCCTTTGTGTTCCGGCTTACTCCTCCACGGCCATTAACAGCAATTCGGCTATGTCCATAACCGTTAGCGGCAGTTTTTCCGTCCGGGCTGCTTTCTCCAGCATCTGCTCACATTGCTGACAAGCAGATACGACAATCGCAGCACCGGTTGCCGCAGCCTCCCTGATACGTTTACAGGCAATAGCGTCCGCTAAACCGGGATCAGCCCCCTGCAGATTTCCCCCGCCGCCACAGCAGGTTGATTCCTCCCCATGGGTTGCCATTTCCACAAATGTTATTCCCGGGATGCTGTTGATGATCGTGCGCGGTATTTGAACAACACCGCTGTTGCGCCCTAAATCACAGGGATCATGATAGGTAACCGTCTCCTTCAACTCTTGGGGAACTAATTTGCCTTGCGCAATCAATTCTGCCAGTAATTCTGTTGCATGGACCAGCCGGAAACCAAGATCTTCACCCAAAATTTCCGGATAAATATGACTCCAGACATGATAGCAGGAGGCACAACCGGTCACCAGTGTTTTTACTCCCATTTCCCGTATCTTAGCAACATTGTGTCTGGCAAACTCCGTTATTGCCGCTGCCTGTCCGGCCGCCAGCAAAGGAAAACCGCAGCACCATTCTTCCGAGCCCAAGGTAGTAAAATTAACCTGTGCCTTCTGCAATAGCTGCACCATGGCAACAGGAATCTGGGCAGCCCGCGGGAAAAATGAGGATACGCAGCCGACAAAATACGCGACTTCCGCCCCCGGCTCTTGATCCAGACTGTCAGGTATCTCATCCAGATCCTCCGCCCAATCCAGCCGGGTTACATTATCAAAGCTGGAAATGTTTTTTCTGCTTTTTAAATTATCAGTCATGGCCTGATATGCTGCCGGCGCTTTGCCTTCAGCGACAAGCCGGCTCCGCAAATCCTTCCATAGTGACTGAAGGTCTATCCTGGCAGCGCATGCCCGGGTGCAGGCGCCGCATAGCGTACACTGCGTAACCCTTTTGGCATATTCGGGGCTTATCCCGCCCTGGCTGTTTCGGGCAAACAATTCGCGAGCCAGCGAAATCTTGGCCCGGGGTGTTGCCGATTCCCACCCGATCTCCCGGTAAACCGGACAATCGTTCCGGCAATTGCCGCAGCGTCCACATATAAGGGATTCATCGATTAGATTCTGATAAAAACTGGGCAAGCTCATGGCTGATTCCTCCCTCCCCTGTACACCCACCGGGTAGCGGCCAAAACATCCATTCCTACCGCAAATAAGGGGGGTTTAAGTAATAAAGGTGCCTCATACCGTTTTCCGGGATTCATGATGTTATGCGGATCAAGCAGTTGCTTGCGCCGCTTTAATTCGGCAAGTTCCTGATTGGTTTGGCATCTGGACAAATAAGGCGTATTCCAAAGGCCGATGCCGTACGGTACGCCACCATGTCTGGCACCAATGTCATGCAGTTTTTTTACCAGGGCTAATCCCTGCAGATAGCCAACCGTATCCCGTTCATCTGCATTAAACATCGTCATAATCATGGCATATTGGGGAGATATAATATGCCCGTAACTGTTTATTTTCAGCTTTTGTTTATCACCAAAGGCAGCAACAGCAGCCAAATAATCGGCAAGTTTTAGGATCGGCAGGCAAATTTCCGCCCCTAATAACGAAGGCCCTTCCCGTTTTAAAACCAAAGAATAAAACCGGTGCCGCCATTCCTGGTTTCCCTCCGTCTCTCCCAACTCTCCTCCCTTTGCTGCCTGTAAACAGCGCTTAAAGGCTAAACGGGCTGTCTGCGTTTCCTCTGCCGAGCCGTCGGCATCAAAAGCAACCGTGTAAGCTTCTCCTGACTGCGATCCTGCCAGCCCCAGGCGCTGCCTGCGCGAATTGCAGCCCGGATCGCTAAAGTGCAGGTTGAAAGGCTTGTTTTTTAACTCTACAGCCTCTTCGATAAAAGTCTGCATTTGCCCGGCATTCTCAAATACAGCTACGTTATGCCACTCAGTTTCCGGCTTGGAACGCACCTTGAGCTCAACTTCCATCACAATACCCAATGTTCCCTCCGAAGCGGCAAACCAGGTTAGCGGCGGCTTGCTGGTTTTATCCAGTTTTTTATTACTGCCGTCAGGCAAAACCACCTGCGCTGCAACGACCTGGTCCATTACCGGACCATATTGTAAACTGCCAATGCCATATCCCATCATGACCAGCCAGCCGCCAATGGTAGCAGCCTGCGCGCTGCTGGGATATGAGCAGGTAGCCAGGCCAAACGGTTCAAGCCGCCGTTCAAGCTCCCACCAGGTCATGCCTGCCCCCACCCGGACAACACGATTTTCCGCGTCTACGGCTGTCAAACCGTTTACGCCGTTGATGTCAAGGATGATGCCGTTTTGTGTACAAACGGCGTTGAAATAAACAGTAGATCCCCCAGCCCGGGTTGTTACGGCAACCTTTTGTTCCTTGGCCAGTTTAACAAGGCAGGCAACTTCTTCTGTGGTTTGGGGTCTGACGACGATGTCCGGCAGCGTATGGGCCAGTGGCTTGACTAAAAAATCCGGAATAGGCGCCAAATCCCGTTCATAAAAGCTACGTTCAAAGTCATCCGTTGTGGCGCGATTACCAAAGATACTTTTTACCTGTTCCACTGTCTGCGCATCCATATATTTCCCCCTTTCCTCACAAAAGCCGGTTTGATCATGCCATTAGTCCTTTTTAGCATATTTGGCGTGTTCTTCCGTGAAAAATTTGTCGGCGTCTTCGCCGCAAATCAGACCCTTCAAACCTTCCTCCAGGTTATCGGCTTCCATAACACAAATCCAGCCTGCTCCATAGCAGTCGCTGTTTAACAGCTTCGGATTACCCGGTAATTCGGTATTGGCCTCAAGAATCTTGCCGGCTAAAGGCACCTGAATTTTCCCCGCCCATTTTCCTGATTGAATGGAACTCAGCGTTGCTCCGGCCGCCAATGTTTTACCCACCCGGGGAATCCGGATGAAGGTAATCTCCCCGGCCAACTTTTGCATAAAGTCGGTAATCCCAATACGAATCTTGTTTCCCTCCACTTTTACCCACGCATGATCATGCGTATAATATAAACTTTGCGGGCTATCATAAAGCGCCACTTTGTTATCACTCCTATCGTAATATAGTATCCAATTTTACAGGCAGGGTGTTAGTACAAGCGGAAGTCAAGCGCCAGCGGTGGAGCGTTACTAACACCCTGACAGATGAAAATCTTTATTGGATTTCATCTAGCTAGTATCCAGTCGCTAAATATGTCCAGAAAAAGAGTTGCTTCGCCATCCTCCTGGTTTTGCGTCCACTTTTTTAGTGCCTGCGCAACAGCAAGCTCCTGCAAATAACAGCCGTTTAAAAATTGTGGCAGCGACTGAAGATTTACATTCTCCAGACATGAAAGTCCCTGAGATTCAAACTCAATAATCCGGTTGTTTTGCACAACCATAATGCCATAGCCGGAGCAGGGGCGGCCAAACCTGCCAGGGCAGCGGCTTTGGCCGTCAAGCGAAGATCTGATACACTGGGGAAAAGGATGCAGCCGCACATAGGTTCCTTCGTTTATTTTTATTTGGCGGATCTTACTCCGTTTCCCGGGCAAATGTAAGAATTCCTGACTTGTTAGATAACCGGCTATACTGGCGGTGGCTTCTTTCATGTCCTCGGAATACACTCCCGGTTCCAGCTCCAGCCAGGCCGCAAAATGATCAGCCAGCTTTTTCTCCACTGCCTCAATCGCAGGCATATACCCCAATTCCTCACCCATGGTTGTTAAATATTTTTCCAGTGATAATTTTATCCACTCGCGATAACGACAACTGGCGGCATGGAGTACATTGGCCATAACCGTGCGGTCAAACGCCAGTAAAATATTGCCGGTATAGACCGCGAAGCCATTTATGTCGCCGGCACCATTGCCGGAAATTTTTTTACCGTTAACAACAATATCGGCCGGCAGTTTAACCGCGGCGTTTATGCCAAAATCTGCTAAGGTTTTGATTGCCGGTTGGAGAAACCGGTGAAAAAACTGTTCTCTTTTACCTGTCAACAGCGGGTTGGTTGCCCGTAAAACAAGTTGAAAAAATAGCTGCCCCTCTGCCAGCAAAACCGTGCCGCCGCCAATATCCCGCCGAATCAGCGGGATATTATTTTCCTGGCAATACCGCTGGTCTAGTTCTTGCTGCAAATCATCATGCAATCCGAGGCAAACGCAGCGGGACAAGGGGCGGCAGAGTACCAGCCCTTCCTGCCGCATTTGCGCCAGGGCATGATAGACGGCCTGTGTCTCATCCCAGGGTATAGCGCCCAGTCGATACAACTTCATCGGCAAAATTCACCTCAAATATGTCGGCAAACTGGTTAAGTAAGGTCATACCAACCTCAGCAAGACTGACTTCGATGCCTAACTCCCGCATCGACACGACAGGCCGGTCCGTAATCCCGCAGGGATTAATCATGTCGAAATAACTCATGTCAGGATTAATATTCAAGGAAAACCCGTGCATGGTGACCCAACTGCGCGCCCCAATACCAATGGCCGCTATTTTTCCTCGTTCAGTCCAGACACCTGTCAGCCCCGGTTCTCTAAAACTGTTTATCCGGTATTTGGCCAGCGTCCTGATAATAACTTCTTCCAGTTGGGTACTGTAATAATGCAGGTCTTGCCTGTATCCCCGCAGGTCCAGGATAGGATACCCAACCAGTTGACCGGGACCGTGATAAGTAATATCGCCGCCCCGGTCAACTTCAATCACTTCCAGCCCCCGTTTGCGCAGAACCTTGTCCGAAACCTTGATATTGTTCCTGCTGCCGCCGCGGCCTATGGTATATACCGGCAAGTGTTCAACAAACAACAGTGTGTCCTGCCCCGTGCCGCTGCGCCTTTTGGCGGCAAGTTCCTGTTGAAACTGCCAAGCTTCCTGATAGGGAAGCAGCCCTAAATGTAACAATTGGCAGGTTTTATAGCGTGTTTTATTTTTCAAAACAGCTCATCGCCGCTTTTACCGGCAAGCCCGGGATGGATATCAAACCGCACTACCCCAACAACGGCTTTGTTGTTCGCAGCTTTTTTTACGGCAGCTACCCCTTCGTGGCCAAAACCGCCGCATAGTTCAATGGCGCCGATTCCTTGAGCAACAAGTTCTTTTACTGTTGCTACCGCTGACAGGTAATCACTGACCCCGATAACCGTCAATTCTACCTGGGGCGTTGTTATCACCGACCGGTGTTGTTGACTGTTGGCCTCAGGGGCAATAAAAATAAAGGCCGCTTTCAGCATTTTTATCCCTCCTTCATTGCTATACAACATGCTAAAGATTTTGCCGATACACCGCCTGCCTGCGCCACCCAGCTTTTTGCCTGCGGAGTATAGGACAATAAATTAAAGCATCCCGTTTTCCTTACTCATTTCGCTAAAAGAGAAATCGGCATGATAGGAACTGCGGACCATCGGCCCTGCACTAACATGCAAAAAGCCCATCGACAACGCCTTTTGCCGCAGCCTGTCAAAAACAGCGGGACGGATATATTCCGCGACAGGTAAATGGTCCGGCGACGGACGGAGATATTGGCCCAGCGTCAGCATCTGGCAACCGGCCTGATATAAATCGCTCATCACGGCAACGACTTCCCCGATCCTCTCGCCCAGCCCCAGCATTAAACCTGATTTTGTCACGATCTCCCGGCTAGCCTGACGGGCCCGGCTAATAACTTCCAAAGAGCGGACATAACTGGCCTGGGGTCTGACAGACGAATACAGCCGGGGAACCGTTTCCATATTATGGTTTAGAATATCGGGTCCGGCCTGCAGCACTGTCTGCAACGCCGCCAGACTTCCCTGAAAATCGGGAATCAATACTTCAATACCAGCCTCCGGCAAATTTTTTCTTACGGCCTTGACCACGGCGGCAAACTGGCCTGCCCCGCCGTCGGCCAGGTCATCCCGGGTGACGGAAGTAATCACCACATGCCGGAGTCCTAAATGCTTAGCCGTAGCGGCCAGCATTGCCGGTTCGCTGTTATCAACCGCCGCGGGAATTCCATGCGGCACCGCGCAAAAATGACAATTGCGGGTACAACTGTTGCCTAGAATCATAAACGTGCAGGTCTGTTTACTGAAACATTCACCGATATTGGGACAATCAGCGCTTTCACATACCGTGTGCAGCCGGCCTTGATCTAACAATGCTTTCATCCTGTCAAGCGCGGCCGCCTCCGGGACAGGCAAAGTCAGCCAGGCTGGTCTGTCTGTGCGCATCGCCATAGCCGCCATTATTCAAAAGCGTCAAGCGCTTTCATAATCGTCGTTGACAAATAGGCCATTGCCGGTGAACCGCCAAAGGCAACTGCCACCGCCGCCGCTTCCAGAATTTCATCCCGGCTGGCGCCTTCGGCCAAGGCATTTTTAACATGAATGTTCATGCAGTATTCACAACGAACGGCAAGCGCAATACCGATACCAATCAATTCCTTATACTTACGTTCCAGTTCTCCCTCGACATAAGCTGCCTGGTCCATCTGGACAAAGGCAGCCATTAATTCCGGACTATCCGCCTGCAATTGATTCATGCCCTCTTGTAGTTCACTCAACAACTCCATGCTGTCTTCTGCCATTTTTTACCCCACCTTTTTTATTAATAAATGTGACTCTTATTTAAATAAAGATTCTATGCGGTTGTTCAATCAGTTTAATGAGTACTGCCAAAAACTCTGCTGCCGGCGCACCGTCAATCACGCGATGATCAAAAGCGAGTGACAGCCCCATGATCGGCCTGATAACAATCTGTTCACCGGCTACAACCGGTTTTTTTACTGTCCGGCCAACGCCCAAAATAGCCGATTCGGGTTGATTGATAATCGGTGTAAAGTAATCAACCGAACCATAACCTCCCAAATTGGTAACCGTAAACGTGCCTGCTGTCATTTCTTCAGGATCAAGCTTATTTTTCCGGGCGCGTTTGGCAAAATCCTTAATTTCCTTGCTTACGTCGGCGAGACTTTTCTTATTGGCATTCTTGACGACCGGAACGACCAAGCCATCCGGAATGGCAATGGCCACACCGATGTTGATATCCTGCAAGACCAAAATTTCTTCACCATTTAATGTGGAATTGATTTTAGGATGTATTTCCAGCGCCTTGGCCACAGCCTTAACCAGAATATCGGTTACCGAAACTTTGTCGTTATCTTTAACGTCAGCATTGATCGTAGCGCGCAACGTCTGTAAGGCCGTTAAATCAACATCCGTATGGTGGGTAACCTTGGGGGCGATTGTCCAGCTGTTAGCCATATTCTCGCCAATGACCTGACGCATGCCTTCATACGGAATTACTTCAATGGTTGCGCGCCGATCCTTGGCAGCATTTTTATCCGCGATTGCCTGCTCAATGTCCTCTCTGACAATCCGCCCTTCCGGACCTGTTCCGGCAAGCTGGCTATAATCAATGTCATTGGCCTCAGCCAGCACACGCGCAGCCGGTGAAATTTTAACCTTGGCGCCAGGCGCTTTCACGGTTGAGACTGTTACCGCCTTGCCGGCCGGCGCTTTGTCCGCCGCCGGAGCGGAATTACCGATATTGGCGGCTGCAATCAGCTCGCTGATATCTTCCCCGGTACTGCCGATAACGCCTAACAGACCGCCAACCGGTAGCTTGGCTTTTTTGGCCGCAATAATCTTCAGCAGTGTCCCGTCAGCGGGTGCTTCAATTTTATTGGAAATTTTATCAGTCATGACTTCCAACAAAACATCGCCTTTTTTTACGGAATCGCCTTCATTTTTCAGCCACTTGCCGACAGTCCCTTCTTTCATGGACAAACCTAATTTCGGCATATTAATTGGTGTCGCCATCATTGTCCTCCTCTTGACTATGTTTTCAATTATCTTTAATGCAACTGTAGCCTTGTGCAACCGCCGCCCGGAGGGCAGCAGCGGCATCGACTACTTTAGGACCGTCAAAAGTCAATTGCACCTGCACCTTTTCGTCCTGACGGACTTCCACCTCGCGTTCACCGTCTAAAGCGATAACACAGGCTTCATTTATTTCAATAACCTCACCGATCTTGATATACTTACCGTTTTGGATTGGCACACATTCAATCAACCCGGGGGCAATCGGCGCGCGGATCTGCAAACTTCCTGCGCCGATTGCAAGCTCAACCCCTCTGGCCTCTCCGGGTGTAACCGGCATGAAGTTGCCTACGATGGAAGATATGCCAATATTATGCGGCTCACCGCGAGTCACCAAAATACGCCGTATCTTGGCAACATCCCAAACTGCGCGGGAGCCAATAAACGTATCTTTCAGAACAACGGCATCCACAATAGCGCTATCAAGCGGCTGACCATTTTTGTAAATCACCAATTTTTTGCTGGGGTTGATCGCCGGTGCCGTCGCAACAAGTCCCCTGGCAACCACGGCTGCCGCCAAGCCGGCAATTGTCCCTTCAACTAATGTGGGAAACACATTATTAGTTCCCGTGGAAATAGGAAGAATGGGAACATCCCGGCAGCCTTTAGCCACAAGACGATTAGTGCCATCCCCGCCCAGAGTAATGATGCAGTTCACCCCGCTGCTGGCCATCGCGTCTGCCGCGTGAAAACTGTCCACCTGTGTCCCTGTCACACAAATATCCGCCGCGACAAATTCCATGTCCGGCCGGTGCCGGCTGCAGATATTTTCCAACGCACCGGCAACAATCCCATAATACTCCGGCATATAAGTTACCTTTCTGACTCCCGCTGCGGCCAGACTTAAAATCACCCGCCGGACAATATTGACTTTTTCCAGATTATCCACAACCGTCCCGTAGGCCACAAGCCGCCTGATATCTTTACCCGAAGCCGGGTTGGCAATGATACCAACATGCCCCATACTTCCCACTCACCACCCTACGTTACTTAAAACAGGCTTTTAACGGCAGCAATAATCTTTTCTTCACTGGGAATTACGCTATTTTCCAATACCGGACTAAAAGGAATCGGTGTAAATGGCATCGCTACCCGTTTAATCGGCCCATCCAATAGATCCAGTCCTTCTTCGGCAACAAAAGCGGCAATTTCTCCGCCAAAGCCGCCTGTCTTAACCGCCTCATGGACAATGACCAATTTGCCGGTTTTTCCTACAGACTGTAAGATACTCTCGGTATCAAGCGGAACCAGGGTACGCGGATCAAGTACTTCGGCGGCGATTCCTTCCCGGGCAAGCGCCTCGGCTGCCGCCAGGGCTTTGTGAACCATCCAGGACCAGGCTATGATCGTAACGTCAGAGCCTTCTTTCTTGATGTCGGCTTTACCAAGCGGCACCATGTATTCGCCTTCCGGAACTTCCCCTTTAATGCCTAAAAGTTGTTTATGTTCAATATACACAACAGGATTATCATCACGTACAGCCGCCGCCATCAGGCCTTTGGCATCGGCCGGAGTTGACGGCATGACGGTTTTGATTCCGGGAATATGAGTAAACCAGGCTTCCATGGACTGCGAATGCTGGGCAGCCGCCCCCATGCCGGCACCGCAGGGTGTACGCAAAACCATCGGGATTGTCGCTTTTCCGCCAAACATATATCTCATTTTGGCGGCCTGGTTAAACAACTCATCCATGCAGACACCCATAAAATCAACAAACATAATTTCGGCAATCGGACGCAAACCTGCAGCAGCAGCCCCTACGGCGGCTCCAACTATAGCCGTCTCGCTAATCGGCGTATCGATCACTCTGCCGGGGAACTCCGCAACCAACCCGCCTGTTACGCCAAAGCAGCCACCGAATTTTCCCACGTCCTCGCCCCAAATAAATACGTTTGGATCTCTTTTCAGTTCAACACGCATTCCATCCCGAATAGCCTCGGCATATGTCATTTCCATCATTATGTCACCCTCTCCTAATTAGTTAACCTGCGTAAACATCTGTCAAAACATCTTCCGGATTGGGGTCCGGACTTTCTTGGGAAAACTTAATGGCTGCCGCTATTTTGTCCTCAACCTTTGTCTTTATGGCCGCAATCTCCTGTGCATAGTTGATCTCAATAAGTTTTTTCTCAAATCTGGGTATCGGATCTTTCTTCAGCCATGCATCCTGTTCCGCCGGATCCTTATAGGCACCGGGGTCACCTTCAAAATGTCCGCGCCAGCGCCAGGTCTTGCACTCAATCAGACTGGGTCCGTCCCCTTTTCTCGCCCGTTTTACTGCCTCAGTCGCCGCTTCATAAACGGCTACAACATCATTGCCGTCAACCGTCATCCCGGGTATCCCGTAAGCGGCGGCACGGTCGGAAACATCAGTTACCCGCATATGATCCCGTTGGCAATTGGAAATACCGTACATGTTATTTTCGCAAACAAAAATAAGCGGTAATTTCCAGATAGAAGCCATATTCAAGGCTTCATGGAAGGTCCCCCGGTTGGAAGCGCCATCACCGAAAAAGCAAACCGTAACCGCATCGGTTTGCTTATACTTGCAGGCAAATGCGGCCCCGGCGGCAATAGGCTGGCCGGCGCCCACAATCCCATTGGCTCCCAAAATGCCCAGTTCAATATCGGCGATATGCATGGAACCGCCTTTTCCCTTACAATAACCGGTGGCCTTGCCAAACAGTTCCGCCATCATTAAATCCACTTTGCCGCCCTTGGCGATTAAGTGTCCATGACCGCGGTGCGTACTGGTGATATAGTCCTTAACGTCTAAACTGCCGCAAACACCGGTGGCCACCGCTTCCTCACCAAGATACAGATGCACAAACCCTGGCAGTTGATTGTCGGCAAACAGTTCCACGGCTTTACTTTCAAATGCTCTGATCGTCATCATGGTTTCATAAAAGCCAAGCAATTTCTCTTTCGTAAGTTCCATAATTCTCCCCCCATTTTCTCTTATGCTCTGAGCCTATAGATCCACTTGCGCTTAACTTAGGGCACATCAATATAAACAGTAAGCGCCGCAACAGCTACGACAATCGTATCTCCCTCCCCAAGAGCCGGAAGTTTCAGGCCTTTTACATCAATCCCGCCTGCTACGGTTTCGACTGTCACCGAGCCAAAAGGTACAGCCCGTTTGACCTCATCAATATTAACTTTTTCCGGTTGCGGGCAGCCAAGTTTCACCTCGACCTGCATCTGGCCGGGATCACGAATATTGACAATATCAAACAGTCCGCACAGGCAACTGCGCGACATGGCATCTTTTACTGCTTTTTGCGCCGCTTTAGTAACATTACCACCATGTAAATCAGCACCCATACCAAGTTCGACAATATAACGTTTGCGGTTCACCCCATCACCCCCAATTCCTAAAAATTCTGCTCTTGTATGATAAATAACCCTGTGCCTTGATTACTTTGCAAATCTCATGCCAATAATAAAAAAAAGAACTGTCACTCTTCTTTTTAAGAGCAACAGTCCTTTTTTTGTCAGTATTCAGAAATCTTGTTCTTTTCAAAAAATAAATTGTTTTATTATCCAACTGCACCGGTTTATGTAGCGTTACCTGTAGCACCCTGTAGCATCAGCGTATTACCCGCTACACTATGCAACAGTCTGAAACACTAGAAAATCGAATATTTTTTCATCTTGCGATACAGTGTACTTCGTGCAATACCTAACTGGCTTGCCACCCGGCTTATATTCCCACGTTCTGCTTCCAGCAATGCCCGTATTTTCTCAAATTCCTGTTCTTCAATCCGTTTTTTAATCTTCTTATTGTCCATTGCGGTTTCCTGGCATCTGCCTGCCTTAGGGCAACATAGCTCCGGCGGCAGACATGCCAGGGAAATACGATTGGCCTCCGCTATTGTACAGGCTCGTTCAGCTATGTTATGCAACTCGCGAACATTTCCCGGCCAGGAATATTGGCGTAAATACTCTATCACAGTCGCATCAACTGTATAATCGCGTCCCTGCTCTTGGCCGAACTTATCCACAAAGTGACAGAACAATAATTCAATATCCCCCTGTCGCTCGCGCAGCGGCGGAATGTCTATCTTGAAAACATTTAACCGGTAATACAAATCTTGCCGGAATGCTCCGCTTGCAACAAGTTGGTTCAGGTCTTTATTGGTCGCACAGATAATGCGGACATCAACAGGTATAACCTTATTGCCACCGATACGGGGAACCATTTTCTCCTGCAGCACCCGCAGCAAGGCTACCTGCTGTTCTAAAGGCATATCGCCTATTTCATCCAGAAACAACGTTCCGCCGGAAGCCAATTCAAACTTTCCGGGCTTACCGCCGCGTTTGGCCCCGGTAAAAGCACCGTCCTCATAACCAAAGAGTTCACTGCCAACCAATTCCCGGGGAATAGCGCCGCAATTCAGGGCAACAAACGGGCCGCTGCGCCGGGAACTCTTATTATGAATAGCCTGGGCAAACATTTCTTTGCCAGTGCCGCTTTCCCCCTGCAAAATAATATTTGACGATGTAACTGCAGCGGCTGATGCCTGCCGCACAGCTTCTGAAATGGCAGCGCTGTTGCCTAATATGTCATTGAATTGAAAAGTTGTATAATGACCGCTCAGCCTGCTTGGCAACGCATAAACCGGTTCGACAGGCCGCAAAATAATGATTCCGCCATTTACATCTCCCTGTTTGTCAACAATCGTTTCACCGGATAAAATACAATGCTTGGCGCCGGTATGGTCGTCAAACTGAAACTCTATATCGGTATAAGAATTTTTTCTATCCAGCAGCCGGTGGATCAGTTGGCTGTTATTCTTAAAAATTGTCTGAATGGGAATTCCATTAAAAATTTTACTGCTTTTACCCAGTATCTTTTGCACATTTTGATTATATTCTTTTACTTTGCCAAACCGGTCAAATAAGATAACCCCGTCCGATACCGCATTAAATATTCCGGACAACCGTTTATTCAGCAGCGACAACTCATAATTTTTCTGTTGCATGCCAAGCTGCGTGGTAACGGCATCTGCCGCGGCGACGACCATGCCTAAGGTATGCGAATAAGCCGCCTGCGCGGGGCCGGATACATCAAGAAATGCCACGATTTCCCCCTCAGAGTTAAAAATCGGTGCAGCCGAACAAGTCCACCAATGATGCTTGCGACAATAATGCTCCGCTCCCGAAACCTGCACTGGCTTGCCGGTCATCAAACCCACAGCAATCGCGTTGGTACCCACATCACCTTCCCGCCAGCTTGCCCCGGGTACAAAGTGGATTTTCCGGGCGCTGGTCAGTGAACTCCGATCGCCGAAGCACTCCATAACATACCCATGGACATCAGCTAATACAACAATAAATCCTGAATTGTAAAAAAACTGATAGAGATTGGCCATAAAGGGTTTCGCAATGTTAATAATATCCTGGTTTTTTTCCAACAGTATACGAATGTCGGCACGCTCCAAAATATTTTGCGCACAGCCATCTTCTGGATTAAGAGCAAGTTGGGAACATCTCATCCATGAGTCTGCAATTTGCGGCAAAATGACTTGATCGTTTATTTTACCATTACTGATAAACTCCTTCCAGGTTCCAGCTTTACCAGGCTTGTTTGTCCGCTTATCTCTGGCCATTTTAATCCACCTACCTGCTACTTACTTTTTGTTATTGGCGTACACAGGTCTTCCCTCCACAAACTCTTACCCGGATAAATATATTTTAAAGATTTCGAAAAATGTTTTTAAATTCCTGCAATATTTTTTTATTGGCATACAGGATTTATATCTAAATTTGACAGTATAAGAAAAGTAACCTAACGGCATTTGAGATGTTATTAATAAACTATTATTCCTTGCAAAAAATAAACAAAAGTTTTAAGTAAAACTACACTTATGATACAATAAAGTCATTACCACTTGGGGAGGCAAATTATGACAGATCTTTCGCTGTTAAAAACTCAGTTGCATAAAATCTACGAAGCTAATCCATTTGTCAACTTACTGCAGATGAAGATTATTGAAGTATCGGCCGGCAAAGCCATACTGTCAATGCCTGTACAAAACCAGTACACCAATTTCTATAATTCGGCCCATGGCGGCGCCCTGGCTTCCCTTGCCGATACTTCTATGGGAATGGCCTGTATCACTACCGGTAAAAAGGTAGTTACCCTTGATATGAATTTGAATTATATTCGGGACGTTCCCTGCCGGGAGGCTCTTACCGCCGTAGGAACGCTTATTCATAATGGCAGTAGAACCATGGTTGCCGAGACAGAAATTTTTAACAATCTCCAGCAACTGGTTGTTGCCGCCAGAGCTACTTTTTTTGTAACAGGTAAAATTTCTCTTGAATAATGTGGGGGTATCGTTCTTACTTATTATCAGAAGGGTTATACTTGCTGATAATGTAGAAAAAAAGCCCTGGTTAATACCAAGGGCTTTTACTAGTTCTGATTTAACTGCTTAATTCGGCATAATAATCGCTGATTCCTCTGGCGATTGCCCGGGACATTTCTTTTTGCCAATTAGAATCTGCCAATTTCTTGGCTTCTGCGGAATTGGAAATAAAGGCCATTTCCAAAAGCACGGCCGGCGCATCCGTATAGCGCAATACATAAAAATTCTCTTCCTTGTCCGGATCCCCGTCGTCCCAGTCAGCCCTGAGCTTGATGTCGGGAAACGTATCTGTCACCTGGTTAATAATACAAGTAGCCAACTGATCACCTGCTGTTTCGCCTAATGTTGTATAAATTTCTGTGCCGTTAGCTTTCCCACTGGCAGCCGAATTGCAATGAATAGAAACTACCACTTCGGCCCCCCAATGATTTGCTAGTTCACAGCGATACGCCAGACTGTCGGTTTCTGCCTGTTCAGCCTTTGTTCTGGTCATTAATACCTCATAGCCAACGGCCTCAAGATATTTTTTTACCTGGCTGGCAACTGCTAAATTTACTGCCGCCTCCTGCAACCCGGTTTTGGCATTCACTGCTCCCGGATCAATATCTCCGCCAGCGTGCCCGGGATCTAAACATACCTTGGCCACTGCTATTCCCTCCCTTCTACTTTACTATAATATATTCTCAAAACAGTATAACGTTAAATGACAATAAGATAATTAGAAATTAATAGATTAAATTACTTTACTTTTTTTAGATATGATAGTATACTTAATTTGCCCGTATAGGCCCGAGGAATTTTCCATTAGTCCTTCTCATTTAGAGAAGCCCAATGAGTAAATCTTCTAAAGCTAAGTCAGGGTAATCTTTATGAGGAGGTCATATATAATGGCCGAAGACAAAACTTTAACATGCCGCGATTGTGGCGCTGAATTCGTATTCTCAGCTTCTGAACAGGATTTCTTTGCAGAAAAGGGATTCACCAACGAACCTGGACGCTGTCCGGCATGCCGCGCTGCCCGCAAACAACAAAACCGTGGCGGATTTGGCCGCAACAATTATCAACAGCGCGAAATGTATGATGTAACTTGCGCTGCTTGCGGTTGCCAAACCCAAGTACCGTTCCGTCCCAGCAATGATCGTCCTGTTTACTGCCGAGATTGCTTTACTCAACAAAACGGTAAACGTTATTAAGATTTTAACTCCTTTGCCTAGGCAAGGGAGTTTTCTTTTTATTAAGCAGGGAAAGGCTAAGTTTACTCCGACCGGGTAAACTTAGCCTTTCCGCTATTAGGTTCACAAATATAGGAATTTCCCACTTCTTATTTCCACAACATGTATAAACAGAAAATATTAATAAAAAATAGTATAGGAATCCCGATGACGAAATTTTGATGCAGGGTCTTATGACGATGAACATACATGCCGATAAGTACACCTGCCGCACCAAATAGCAAGGCTATTAAAAAAAATGTTCTCTCGCGAATTCTTCGAGCTTGGATGCGGGCAAAGCACTTGTCAGCCCAAACTGTAACAAACGCAATCAAATTCCAGCAAAAATATAACGCAAGCTCTATATTCAAAGCCTTATGAATAAAATCAACTACCATAAAATACTTTACCTTTAAAAAAATTTCATAATCTTATATTTGCTAAATATATTTGGTAGGCAGACTATCCCGCTTCACTTCCGGGGGAATAACAATTTTATCTACCTGGTTAAATTTAGAAAAAGTAACAGTGGTATTTAACCTAGCTTGATTAAACATTTCCCTGATAGCTGCTTTTTGTCCGGAAGGAATTTCCTGCAAGTTTGCAATATTTTCACCAACTGCGGCCAGAAAGCCTGACATATCCATATCCATTTTAGAAATGGTTGCGGTTTTTTTATCAATTGTCACCGTATACGTAAAATTCCCCAAACCGTTAAATAAACTTTCCGGTAATTTAATATTTTTCATGCCGGAGGAGACAATCGCCTGTTCAATATTTTTCCTTAAATAACTTCCATCCATGGTAACGGAGAAAACTTGGGATCCCGCTGTTTCGCCGATGAGTTCCACGCCGATAATAGCCTGAGAGTAGTTTGCATATTCATCAATCGGGTTATAATAGGGCATGCTTTGCTTTATCCAATGATTATCAGCATTTGTGTAAACAGTAAGCTGATCCTTCGATTCTTCGATATATTGTATAACCTTTTGTTCATTTTTTTGCGAAGCATTGGCCAGTGAAATATTCATCACATTTTTGATTACCATTGGCTTGGTTTGCGCATCACATTCGCCGCTCACCATAATATCCATTTTGTTGCCTTGTATCGACATAGAACCGGTTGTGTTGATTGTCATATGATAGTTATCTTGTGCGTGTAATTTTTCATAGGCTTGGGTCACAAATGTTTTATAGTCCGTAATTTCTGCCGGTACTGCGGGAGCGGCACCACAGATTGAGGACCATATTGTAATCAGCAAGACAGGTATCATCATCGCCCAATACTTCATCCTAAGCATGTTATTCATTCCTTCCTTTTCTATGATCTTGATCTCGGTATTGCCCTATCTGATCCTTTTTCTACCATAAACGAAAATTTCCTTTAAATTAAATTAACTTTCACCTATAATACAAAAGCCACTCTTCAGTGGCTTTTGTTATTTGACATTTTCTGTAGTTACTGGGGTAAAGCGATAATCCTTACCGGCAAATTCGATGCTCCCGGCGGACTGAAAGTCAGTGATAATGGGTCTCCACCTTCAAAAGTACCTAAAAAAGCAAAATCTTTCTTTTTACTGTCACCAAAGTACAGCTTATCGCGTGGTATCGGCAACGGACTCCAATATACCTCCGGGTGGTTTATTTTTATGGCACCGGCAAACTCGCCTCCCATTGGCGCCAAGTAGTAAGAAATTCTGCCGCCTTTTTTTGATGGGAGTAAAACCTGGTAGACAACGCCATAATTGCCATAATTAACGACTTCTGACCCGTCAGTAGCATCAATTCCTTTTAAATAAGAATCAATCGCATTATCAGCCAGGGTTAAGCCAATAGCGCCATCATGAACCGGATCATATGGCTCAATTGGCGAAACAATGCGGTTTGCTCCGGCAAAAGTACCCCGCAAATGCCAGCGGTCAGCCGGCAGTACCGCCAATCTTTGGGAAAACGTAATACTATTTTCATTTACAGGCAGCATTATCACTTTAACAGTAATCGGGCCATCCACCGTAAAATCGTAAATACCGTTAATCAGCATATTCGGCATCATAATGGCTTTTTCTATATTTGCCGATAAAGGTATGGTGCCTCCTGGAGGAACATTGACCGTGTATGTATTTTTCTCAGCAAAGTAAGCCCGCTGTGTTTCTTTTCCTACTTCAAACCAGGAATATCCCGGTCCCCCCAATACGGCTTGCCTAACCGCAACATGCGCTGGTTTATTTTCCCTGTTCTCCAATAATACAGACATCTTTTTTACATCATTGGTATCATTTACATGGTAAAAAAAGAGACGCGCACTGCCAGCGATCTTATCTTGATATAAAATTCCATCATGATTTACCATTTCCGGACTATCGGAGAACAAAAGTTTACCACCGTTAGATTGGCTTATTGCCGGCCACTCCGGGAGATTTTCTATGTCCAAGCCGCTAGGTCCATCGGCTGCAGTCGCCTCACTGCCCAGATTCACAACTAACAGTATAAGATACACTATCCACGTTATCGGTTTCATTCATTTCCTCCCCATAAAAATAAGACTGGGCTTGTGCCAAGTCTTTTAGGACACATGTAGACAAACGTCTTAACCGTTTTCAGATTCGCCATTAAATGTCAAATTCCTTTAAATTTAGCTAACTTTCAACTTCAAATATTATAATTCATAAAAAATGTACTTTTAAGGCTATTCTAACTTCTCCTCATTATGTTACAATGCTCATAGAAAATCAATGAGGCCGCCTCAAAACGTGCGGTAAAACCAGTGGGAGGTACGGCGCATGCATAAAAGAAGAGCCGCATGGAGTGTTTTTTTTCTTGCCATTAGTTTATTTATGCTCTGTATGCCCCTAGAAGCGGCCGGAGCAAAAACCACAGCCAAAGCACCTGGCAGCCAGCAATCCCTTTCTCAACGTGCGGGCAATCCAAAAGTAATGCAGTTGCAGCAACTGTTAGCCGATACCGGATTTTATCCAGGCTCGATGACCGGCATTTTGGATCATTCCACCAAAGAGGCAATTTCCCGGGCACAGGCAAAATTCAAGTTAAAACAAACCGGCAATTATGATCAAAAGCTAGCTAATATACTAGCCCGTGAAGCTAAAAGTAAACCCCAGCGATATCGTAAAATATAGATTATCGAAGTGAACTACATTTTATTTCGCCATCCAATACATAAAGAGCGACAAACTGTACTGGATCATTGACCACCTTGGTTAGTGACCCAATAGCAACTTTTGTGCCAGGATACATGCAGCCACAAACACGGACTCTGCCAGGTTTGGCAATTTTAAGGATACTTTCCATATTTTCAACGTGTTGTCTCAATTCTTCCATCTGGTCAGGCAAGGCCTCGCACTCTGCCTTGTATTTTTCGTACCTTTCCCTTTTTTCACTCGAAAGCTGCTCAATACCCTGCGCATGAAAATAGGCCAGTGCTTGCTCCAATTCACTATAAGTAGCTTCCGCCTTTTTAATTTCCTGGCGAAACTTAAGCAGTTCATCCTTAAGCAATGTATTTGCCGCTACATCAATTTCGGTAATAACACCGGATTGATTCCCAATAATCCTGGCGGTCACTAATTCACCGGCCGATACGCAACCACCGCGAATAAGTCCCCGCCCCCCTTCGACAATCACTCGTGAACCTGCATATACTGCACTATTCAAAATGAAGTCATTAACAATAATATCTGTGTCAGCGTACACTGTGGCATTCTCAACAAAATTGGCCACAAGACGCTCGCGGGCTTTAATAATGCTGCGCCTCATTCCCTGAATTCCCTTGTGAACAATGATGTTGTTAGCCTCTACCATCCCCCCGGAAATTGTACCGGCTACTTCGACATTACCACCAGCTTTTATAGAAAAATCTTGTTGCACGGAACCTCGCACAATGACGCTCCCTTTAAAATCGATATTTCCGGTTGAATAGTCAATATCTCCGTCAATTACAATTATGGGTATAACATTAATACGCTTGTCCAAGAAAACCGACAAGTGACCAGGAATAGCCGCATAAAGGCGCCAGTCCTCAACATTAATAACATTCTTGCCGGTAGGCATTCTGATATCCTTGCCAGGTTTTGGCGGAAGTGGCAAGCCGTATACATCTGTCCCGGGGATACCAGGTGTTGCCGGAACCTTTTCAACGAGTAACTGGCCTTCCTCCACACAAAGAAAGTGATTGGTTTCTTTAAAGTCAACCCGGCCGTCCGCCAGTTCAACCGGACGCCCTTGGCTGTCAGGATCAATCGCGTATTTCAGATAAGCGTCCTCACCCCTGCAAGGCGGAATACCGCGTGCGCAAACAACATTGGCGATGGAATTGGTTTTTGTAAGCATGGCAATAGCTTGTTCATCAATGCCATGAACAACCCCAGCAGCATTCAATTCCTCTAAAATATCCGAGCGAGTAGCGGTAGGCCTGTCTGCAGGAATAGTAATACTTACCCTTGCTTCCAGCCGCTCAAAGCCAACCTTGACTTTGATATATTTATTTTTTGGCGGCAAAGCCGCTGCCTGCGAATTATTAATGATAAGTACCGGTGAGCCAATGGCCTCTCTGATTACCTGAGATATAAAGTCACTCTCAAAGTTAGTACAATTGCGATTCATTAAGTCTTTGATAATTGTCGCCTTTAATACAGGCCAGCCGCCAATTCCAGGCGCCCATACGCTAAGATATACGCCGGTATCATTGGCACTGATTTCATACCGGCCAGCTATCCTCGGCTGGGCATTAACGATAAGTACCGGCGTGCCTGTGGCTTCTCTGATTACCTTGGAAATAAAATTGCTGTCAAAATCAGTAACGTTTCGGTCGGTTAAGTCTTTGATAATTGTCGTCTTTGCTACAGGCCACCCGCCATTGCCGGGAGCCCATACAGTTAGATACACGCCAGTATCATTGGCGCTGATTTCATACCGGCCAGCCACCCTCGGCTGAGTATTGACAATAAGCACCGGCGTCCCTGTGGCTTCCCGAATTATTTGAGAAATAAATTCACTGTCAAAGTTAGTAAAATTCCGTTCGGTTAACTCCTGAATAATTACTGCTTTTGCTACAGGCCATCCTCCTTTGCCAGGCGCCCACACACTAAGATAAACACCAACATCATTTGCAGTAATTTGGTAATGGCCGGCCTGCTTAACGGGAAGTGTTTCTTCCATGAAACTCACCACCAAATCAATAATTAATTGACAACTATTAAAAACCACGATTTTCCTTCGAATAAGATAAGGAAATCGTGGTTTTACTATTACAAAGTCACCAGTTAAACAGACATTGCTTTGGGATTAAAAGCAGGTACATAATCAGCGTATGCTTGAATATGGCCGGCATAAATCTCTTCAAAATCCACAATAAAAAGTCCCGGATTCTTTACAAGATCAAGTTCTACAAGCTGGTTGACTTGGCTGCCATCTTCACTGGCAATAATGCGAACGACAGGCGTGTTTACGCTTTTTACGCCAACACCAAGAATCAAGCCGCTCTGCCGGTTATTGAGCCGTACTGTTTTCCCCATAGGATAAATGGCTACATTCTGGTTAAATTTTTCTACAAGAGCCGGATTAAAGTACTCGCCCGCCGCTTTGTTGAGTATCGCGGCCGCATAATAAACAGGAGTCGGCCGGCGATGCGGCATTCCTGCAATCAGCCGATCATAGACATCGGCAATGCTAACAATCTGTGCATATTCAGAAATGGTATCCCCTGCAAGTCCCATGGGATAGCCGCTGCCATTCCAACGCTCATGATGCTGGAAGCAGGCATTTACAACATCAATGGATATGGCTTGATTTTTTTTCAATATTTCCAGCGAATAAAAGGGATGTTGTTTATATTCTTCCCTGCTGTTGGTTGATAAATATTTAGGATATTGCTGCGTTAAATTGCAGGAAAATCGAATTTTCCCTACGTCATGCAATAAAGCGGCCAAGCCTACCTCATATAACTGCTTTGCATCATATCCTTGCGCAAGCCCGGTCATAACGGATAAAATGCACGTATTTATCGCATGAGAAAACATATATTCTTCTTTGCGGCGTATATCCAGCAAATGAATCATATTTTCGGGTTTTTGAGTTAATTGACTGATGAAGCCGCTGACAATATTTTTCACCCTGTCCAGTTGTATACCCTTCCCAACACGAAACTGATTAATGACCTCCCGCGCAGCCGTTACAGTTTCCTGCCCTTGTTGGGAATCATAGGTGTCCTCTTCCGCCTCCAAAACAGTACCCTCGATTTCGGGCTCTCCAATATACAAGGACGTAATCCCTTTATGAAGAAGATACTTAATGTATCGGTCCTTTATTTCTATGCCTTCATGGAGTAAAACGGCGCCATCGGCTGTCAGGAGCGGTTTTGATAAATACATACCCGGCTTTATTTCCTCTAACGATATGCGCTGCATAGAACCCCCCCCTCTTACATAAATATGTTGTTATTCTATTATATATATCGAAAATAACGCAAAATACTTAATGAAATAAGGACAATATTGGCAAAAACTCATGTTTTTATTTACTGCGGCTTAAATAATCACTTTTGCCGGCCTAACCAGCATCCGCCTGTAGCTTCCCCAGCAACCACTTTTCTGTTGATTTTTTGCGTCAGCTTGTTGTAAACTTTTTATTATGAGAGTATTCTCTCTAAAATAAGTTTTGGACTCGTATTATACATAAATCATCCCGCTTTACGGGAAAACGGTTAGGAGGAACTATGCTTTCACAAAATATTTCTAGCAAACTTGCTAAATCGTCCTGGATACGGGCTATGTTTGAAGAGGGAGAAAAACTGCGAAAACGTTACGGAGCCGATAACGTATATGACTTTAGCCTGGGCAACCCGGATTATGAACCACCTACAGAAGTAAAAGGCGCCCTAAAAAAATATGCCTGCGGCAACGACTTGGGCCTTCATCGTTATATGAGCAACGCCGGCTATCCGGATGTAAGAGAGAAGATTGCCAAAAAAATGAATGAAGAGGGCAACTTATCCTTAACGTCGAATAACATCATTATGACTTCCGGAGCAGCCGGTGGACTAAATGTTGTCTTAAAAGCCATTTTAAATCCGGACGATGAAGTTGTCGTGCTTGCGCCATTTTTCGTTGAGTATCTGTTTTATATTGAGAATCATGGTGGAAAACCTGTCACTGTCCCAACAGATGTAACTACTTTTGAACCGTCTTTGGAAACCCTTGAACAAAGCATCACCGCAAAATGCAAGGCCATCATTATAAACTCGCCCAACAATCCGACAGGCGTAATCTACAGTGAAGAAAAATTACGCCAGCTAGCCACGCTGTTAGAAAGCAAAGAAAAACAGTTTAGTTCAAAAATTCTTGTCATATCAGATGAACCCTACAGCAAAATTGTCTACGACAATGCCAAAATTCCCAATATATTAAAGATCTTCAAACATTCCGTAATCGTAAATTCCTATAGCAAATCACTGGCTATTCCTGGCGAGCGGATTGGCTATATCGCCGTAAATCCGGCCATTGAAAATGCTGAATTATTGATAAACGGTTTAATTTTTTCCCATCGTACACTTGGGTTCGTCAACGCTCCCGCATTGTTTCAAAAAATTGTCGGCGATGCACTGGATGCTGCTGTCAATACGGATGAATATAAGCGAAGACGGGACTATTTGTATAACCACCTGATTGAACTTGGCTACTCCTGTGTCAAACCGCAGGGAGCCTTCTATCTTTTCCCTAAAACCTTTATTCCCGATGATATTGAGTTTACCAAGCGGGCGTTGAAGTACAATCTTTTACTAGTCCCCGGCAGCGGATTCGGCTGCCCGGGCTTCGTCCGGATTGCGTATTGCGTTGATTTTGCAACCATTAAGAACTCCATTCCGGCCTTCGAAAAATTGGCCGGCGAGTTTAGGCAAAAATAAATCGACAACCGGCAATTGTGACACAAAAGAACTCCGAATCACGATAATGGTGATTTTCGGAGTTCTTCTTTTATTTGCTCGCCGATCACTTCTGCACATGGTTAATCTTATTGTTGGGATATCCTAGAACTGAGGCTGTTCCATTTTTTTGCCGGCTACATATCTGGCAACAATATTGTGATAATCACCAATATAAATAAACCGGCTCAACCGTTCTGCCAGTGAATATCTGTTGATGGTTGAAACATTCAGACCGGTATCGTCAATCACTAACGCATCAAATTCATAGCCTTCTTCAAAACTGCCAACCTTGCCAAAGAAACTTCCTCCCCCTTTTGTTGCCATAAAAAAGACTTCCGGAATAGTAAAAAAGGGAGCTTTTTTATCGCTTGCCAGCCATTTCAATTTAGAAACTTGTACGGCAGCCGCCATGACTTTGGCAATAGATATTTCATGCCCGCCGGCTATGTCAGATCCCAAACCTACGGCCACTCCCAAATCAATCAGTTTCCTGACAGGCGCTATCCCGCTGGCTAAGTTATTGTTTGAGTAAGGACAGTGGGCAACCGTCACTTTGTTTTTTGCCATTAACTCAATTTCCGCAGCATCATTATAGATACAATGAGCCATAATTGTGGGCTGTTGCCCAAACAGGCCGAATTTCTGATACACGTTCGCATAATTTAGGCAATCAGGGTGCAGTTCTTTTACCCAGGCAATTTCTCCGGTATTTTCCGATAAATGCGATTGGACGGGCAAATTATACTTGCCGGCAAGCCTTGCTAAACCGCTCATTAAATCCCCTGTGCAGCTAGGTACAAACCTCGGCGTTATAATTGGCTTCACCAGTCCATACCTGTCAATTGTATTTTTTATAAAATCCTCCGTATCGGCAAGTGACTGCTCTGTTGTCTCCAGTAAACTGTCAGAAGAATTCCTGTCCATATTGACTTTACCGACATAGCCGCCAAGACCGGCCAGGGCAAGCATCTCCATTAAATGGGCTGTTGCTTCTTTATGAATCGTGCCAAACAGGGCCACGCGGGTTGTCCCCCACTTCCAGAGCTCAGTTACCACCTGTTTATAAATTTCTGCTGCATAAGCATTATCTTTGAATTTTGCTTCTTCCGGGAAAGTGTACTGTTCCAGCCAGGGCAGCAATTCCAGATCAAGCCCCAGCCCCCTGTTGGCAAACTGCGGTGCATGAAAATGCAAATCGACAAATCCGGGAATAATTAAGGCGTCCCCATAATCTGTTATAGCCAGATTGTTGTATTGCGCCGGCAGTTCGCGATAGGTCCCCTTAATCTTTTTCCCTTCAATAATCACATAGCTATTTGCTAAAGTTTCCAGCTGTCCAAAGCTTGGGGCAAATACCATATTTCCTTTTATGATTTTTAAGTGATTTTCCATAATCCGATCCCCTCCATAGCATACAGTTCAGACAATTGCCATTTGCTACATACAACGTGCGAGTTTTGCAGGCGGGTGGTGTGTTGGCCTGCAAACTTCTTTAATGCGGAATATATAGTTATTTCATATAGAGATGAATGGCAAATACAATTGATAAAACATACATTAAAGGATGTATTTCCTTTGTCCTGCCGGCAACCATTTTGAGCAGCGTAAACGCAATGAAACCGAACGCCATCCCTTCCACAATACTACAGGTTAACGGCATTAAAATAATTGTTAAAAACGCCGGCAGGCCGTTAGTAAAATCAGTAAAATCAAGATGCACAATCTCGCTGATCATTAAAGCGCCTAAAATAATGAGAACAGGCGCTGTGGCCGCTCCGGGAACCAAACCAGCCAATGGCGTTAGAAATAAAGTTGCTAAGAATAACATGCCTGTCGTAACTGAGGTTAATCCGGTTTTACCGCCTTCAGCAACACCAACCGCACTTTCTAAATAAGAAGTAACTGTACAGGAACCAAAAAAACCGCCAATCATTGTGGCCGCAGAGCCGGCCAGCAATGCTTTGTTAATATCCGGCAAATTATTATTTTCATCAAGCAACCCCGCCTTGCCGGAAACCGCAATTAAAGTGCCGATATTATCAAATAAATCAACAATGGTAATGGTAAAAATAATAGACACCAGACCATAGCCGACTGCAGCTACAACATCCAGTTGGCCAATAGTAGCAACCGGCATGGGTGGAACGAAAGCAATTATGTCACTCATAGTTGCCGGCACCTTCGTAACTCCCATAAACATACCAATAACAGTTGTAGACAAAATTCCCAGTAAGAAAGCACCTTTTATATTTTTGGCCAAAAGCAAACTGGTTATAACTAGCCCAATTATAGCTAATATCACATTGGGCTGCTTTAAACTGCCTAACGTTACAATCGTACCCGATGCGGATACGATTATGCCTGCACCTTTAAAGCCAATGAAGGCGATAAACAACCCCAGACCTACGCCAATAGCTGATTTTAAAAGCGCCGGAATCGCTTCGATCACGGCCTTTGTTATATTAGTAATCGCCAAAATAAAAAACAGAACTCCCGAAATAAACACCGCACCTAAGGCAGTTTGCCAGCTTAAGCCCATACTGCCAACCATAATAAAAGTAAAAACAGCACCAAGTCCCAAACCTGAACCCATAGCAATAGGTAAATTAGCATAGATCCCCATAAGCAACGTTGCTATCGCCGTGGAAATAATGGTCGCCGCCGTAGCGCTTGCCGGTGGTATTCCGGCTGCAATTAAAAACTGACCGGGAATGACAAAAATCAAATACGACATGGCAATAAAGGTAGTTAAGCCTGCCATAACTTCTGTCCGCAGATTGGTCTTTCTTTGGGATAATTTGAAATACCGGTCTAAAAATCCTTCTTCACAATAATTTTTTTGAATCTCTGCTTCTAACATTACAGCACTCTCCTTTTAGGTATTTTTTACATTCTGTTAGAACTAAAAAAACCTGACTATAAAAATAGGCGCAAAGAGAGCCTATTCTTATAGTCAGGTTATTTACGGCAACCTGGTAGAAACAGTTGACCCCTATTGTCAACGATATACAAGAATATTGCGAATCTTGATGAAACACTTATTTAAAATTTTCCATTTTCCCGTGCCGCTCTGGCTTTAATTAATTCGGCGACAATGCTTACTGCAATTTCTTCCGGGGTTTCGGCCTGAATAGCAAGACCAATCGGTGAATGAACCCGCGCTATATTGTCAGGACTTACCCCCTTTTCCTGTAATGTTTTAAATACCAAATCTCTTTTTCTTTTGCTGCCGATCATACCAATATAGGCAGCGTCTGTCTGCAACGCCTGCTCTAATACAATAAGATCGGCAAGATGCCCTCTGGTCACAATAACAAGATAGCTGTCCTGGGTTACCGCTAATTTCGGCATACAGGCAAAATTATCAACAACAACTACTTCCGCCTGGGGAAACCTTTCTCGATTGGCAAAAGCCGCCCGGTCGTCAATAACCACCGTGATAAAGCCTACCATGTCTGTCAGTCTGGCGATTTGCTGCGAAACATGACCTGCTCCAAACAAGTACACCACACCGGTAGGCCGGATAGGCTCAACAATAAAGCTTCTATTACCTTTAGTTTCAGCATGAATAGAAATTTTGGCAGGACCGGCAGACAGTTTTTCCATAAACGCCGGTTCACACTGAAAATTACCAATGACGGCGCCATCCCTCATAACCAAACATTGCTGTCTGCGCAGCTTTTTCTCACCCTCATAGGCTATTTCGGTAACCAGCCAAGCCTTTTCCGCCTTACGAATGGCAGCAGCAATGGCTTCATAAACCTGCCGGTTACCAACATCTGCCGCATCAAGATAATCAAGTAGAATTTTTCCTGACCCGCCACAGATCATGCCGGTTCCGGCAGCATCCGAGTTTGTCAAATCAAAGGCGTATATCAACGATTGGCGATTTGTCCAAACTTTTTTGGCAAGTTCCATTGTGTCCGCTTCCACGCGTCCCCCGCCGATGGTTCCCATAATGGAACCATCGGCACGGATAATCATTTTGGCACCGGCTGAACGCGGCGCTGATCCGGAACTTTGAAAGATAGTAGCCAGAACAATGCTTTCCCCTGCTGCAAGTAATTGAACTACGCTTTGATAAAGATTTTTCACCTATCTCCCCCCAGTTTTGGGCAATTTCATCGCTGCATATAGTGTGCTGCTGGGAAAATCATCCTCTGCCAAAATAGCAGCTATTCACTATACGCCTTCATACAGAAGGGCTTACGCCGGACAAACTGTCCTTGAGGGGATGCTGTACACAGCTTTCCGTCTCTTACGACGTGCCGGCCTCTGAGAAAAACGTGAATAGCCTGTCCCTGCTGCTCCATGCCTTCATAAGCACTATAATCTACATTATGAGCATGACTTACGGCACCAAGAGTAACCTGCCGCCGCTCATCCCAAATCACCAAATCGGCATCGCTGCCTGGCGCTATCGTCCCTTTTTTGGGGAAGAGCCCAAACAATTTTGCCGGCTGGGTTGCTACTTTGTCAACAAATTGGGTAAGACTAATCTTCCTGGTCTTAACACCGTAGGTATATAAAAGTCCTAACCGATGCTCTACGCCGGGAGCACCATTAGGTATCTTACTAAAATCGTCACACCCCGTTTCTTTTTGTCCATGATAGTTAAAGGAGCAATGGTCGGTGGCAACCGTATCCAAAATATCGGTTTTCAAGCCGTTCCACAAATACTCCTGGTGTTCCCTGGCCCGCAGCGGGGGCGACATCACGTATTTTGCACAATTAAATGTAGTGTCCTGATACACACTGTCATCCAGCACCAGGTATTGCGGACAGGTTTCAGCCCATATCCGGACGCCCCGGGCCTTGGCCTGAGCTACCGTCTCCAAAGCTTCCCGGCAGCTTAAATGGACAACCAGCACGGGAGCACCCGTAACCTCAGCCAGTGCCGCCAGCCTGTTAACCGCTTCCTGTTCAACCCGCGGCGGCCGGGTTAGGTAATGATAAGCCGGCGCCATTTTACCCTGACGGCGAAACTGCCTGATCAAATTATCAATAATATCGCCATTTTCGCAGTGAACGCAGGTTAGCATTCCATTGTCCCGGCTGCGCTCCAACACTTGAAATAAGGCGCTGTCGTCAACCTGCATGATGTGTTTATAGGCCATATATAGCTTTACCGAGGATACGCCGGCTTCCCGGCTGAGCCAGGGGATTTCGCCGGCAACGTTCTCATTCCAGTCGGTAATTGCCATATGAAAGCCATAGTCACAATAACATTTGCCTTCGGCCCGCCGATGCCAGTTTGCCAGCCCTTGCTGCAGGGATTCACCGCTAAACTGGGTGGCATAATCAATAATTGTCGTCGTACCGCCAAGAATGGCCGCCCGGGTGCCACTTAAAAAATCATCGGCTGTTGCCATACTGCCAACCGGCAAGTCAAAATGAGTATGGGCATCAATCCCACCCGGGAAAATATAACAACCGTCGGCCATAAGCACGGTATCGCCGCTCTGCATGACTCCGTCACCAACGGCAGCAATTGTCTCCCCCTGAATACGAACATCGGCCTGATAGCAATTATTTTCTGTCACTATCGTCCCGCCACGCACAACAATTCCCATAAAAGCACCCCCTGTCGTGTGCAAACCAATACCTTAACCTCCCTTTTTATCCGGAAGTTTCGGCCCTATATTCATAATAACCACAAATTCCCGCAATTTATTCTAAATCCTGCCGGATAACGGGTAAAATAGATAAACTATATACAACGTGCTAAAGAATTTTGCAGGCGGGTGGTGTATTGGCAAAAGCGGAAGTCAAACGCCAGTGGTGGAGCGTTGTCAATACATCACCCGCCTGTGCCTGCAAATTTCTTTAATGCGGAATATATACCTTACATGGCGACATCTTTTTTCTCTGTTACGTCCTGTGTTGCCGCTTTACCGTTTAACAACAGATTTAAGAGAATCGCAGCCAAGCTGCCGGCGGTAATACCGCTATGCAAAATAACCTGCAGCCAGTTGGGAAAGCCATGATAAAAGTTCGGTACGGCTAAGGTAATCATACCAATACCGATGCTAACCCCAACCACCAAAATATTATGGGTTCCTTCAAAGCTGACTTTGGACAGGGTCTTAATGCCGCTGGCAGCTACCATGCCAAACATAACAATGCCCGCCCCGCCTAATACCGGATGAGGTATAGCCGCAATCACCGCCGCCAGTTTGGGAATCAACCCCAGAACAATTAAAATAACGCCGGCGGCAGCCACCACAAAGCGGCTTCTTACCCTGGTCAAGCCTACCAGGCCTACATTTTGAGCAAAAGCCGTATAGGGGAAACTATTTAAAATACCGCCCAGAACGGTGGAAAAGCCATCGGCCCGCAACCCTCTGGCCAAGTCCTCTTTATGAATCGGTTTTTCGATAATTTCACCGATAGCAATACAGTCCCCGGTTGTTTCTGTCATAACAACAAGCATAACCAGCACCATCGCAACAATAGAAGCAATATCAAAAGTCGGGAAACCAAACCAGAAAGGTGTAGTAATACCAATCCAGCCGGCAGTGCCTACCTGGCTGAAATTAACCATTCCCAAAGGAATTGCAATGATTGTGCCGCTGATCAGTCCCAACAGCACGGCAATATTACTCCAAAAGCCGGTAAAGCACTTATAAAAAAACAGCACCAGTATCAGAACGACAAACGCCAGAGCAATATATTCGGGACTGGCAAAATCCTTGGCAGTCGGATTACCGCCTGCCGCCCACATAACAGCGACCGGCATCAAAGTTACGCCAATAATGGTGATAATGCTGCCGGTAACAACCGGTGGAAAAAATCGAATCAGCTTGCTGAAATAAGGAGCTGCCAAGTATGTTACCAGCCCGGCAATAATGATGGCTCCGTAAATGGCCGTCATGCCGTTGGTTTTGCCAATAATAATCATGGGTGTAACGGCGGCAAAAGTAACACCCTGGATCAGGGGGATCCGAATGCCCATATTGCCAAAGCCCAACGTCTGAATCAATGTAGCGATGCCGCAGGTAAACAAATCGGCGTTAATCAAAAAAATCAATTGTTCCCTGGTTAGGCCGATGGCATTGGCAATAATCAGCGGAACGGCAACCGCACCGGCATACATCGCCAAAACATGCTGCAAACCATACACAAACAACTGTCCCAGGGGTAGCATTTCATCCACCGGATGACGCGTATTCTCTGTCATTTACTATCACCTCGTTTATATTTCCATTGCGTTTTCTTACACAATGTTTTCGCTTAGTACCGAGACAGGCATTAGTTGAAAATTTACTACATCGATGAGACCTGCGTCTGTCAATTTTAAGGCAGGAATGACCGGCAGGCTTAAAAAAGCCAAAGTCATAAACGGGTCATAATCCGCTTTTACACCAAGACTGCGGGCAATTTTGTGAAGAGCGGCCAGTTTTTCCTGTACCTCGCCGATATCCCGATCAGTCATTAGTCCGGTCAGCGGCAAAGGCAACGTACCTAATATTTCTCTGTCACCGGCGATAACCAGACCGCCCTGAATATGTTCAATTTCTTTTACAGCCAACATAATGGCATCATCATCAGTTCCCACTACGACAAGATTATGAGAATCATGAGCAATGGTCGACGCTATAGCCCCCCGCTTAAGGCCCAACCCCTGCAGCAGCCCCACACCTACATTGCCGGTGCCTTTATGCCGTTCCCATACTACCAGTTTCAGAATATCCCGGCTGACATCGGGAACAAACTCTCCCCTAACCACCGGCACCGGCAGTTCTAAAGCCTCTGTTACCAGTTGATGGGGCACTAGGCCAATCACTCTGGCAACAGAAGAATGGGCAGGGAGCCGCAGCTTATCCCGGCTGAGTTCTCCCAGGCACAACGTGTTGCGCACCCATTTATCGTCAACGAAAAAGTTCATAAACATTGATTTCCCGTTTTCCGCTGCCAGCTGCCCATCTTTAAAGACCATGACAGGCCGCCATTCTTCCAGATTATCGAACACCAGCAAATCAGCCCGGTAACCGGGGGCAATGGCCCCCAAATCGTCAAGCCGGAAGTAACTGGCCACATTGATGGTAGCCATCTGCAATACCCAGGCCGGGTCCGCACCGGCGGCAATGGCCAAACGGACCATGTGATTGATGTGGCCTTCGGCAATTAAATCCGCCGGATGGCGGTCATCAGTGGCAAACAGACAGCGTTTTACCGTATATTGGTTTACGGCCGGCAACAGCTTTACCAGGTTATGAGCCGCCGAACCTTCCCTAAGCATGACATACATACCCTGCTCCAGGCGTTCTGTCGCTTCTTCCGGCGTCACACATTCGTGGTCGGAGCGAATTCCGGCAGCGATATAGCCGGTTAACTCTCTGCCGGTTAAACCGGGAGCATGCCCATCCACCAGCTTTCCCTCAGCTAAGCGGATTTTTTCATAAATGGCGGCTTCTTTCTGAAGTACGCCGGGATAATCCATCATTTCTCCCAAGCCCAGTATTCTTGGATGATGGATAAAATCGGCCAATTCTTTTGCCTTCAGTGTGGCTCCCGCGTGCTCCAGCCGGGTAGCAGGCACACAGGAAGGCAGCATCATGTATACGTTTAGGGGAAGCTGTTCAGTAGCCTTCAACATATAGCGAATGCCCTCCAGACCTGCCACATTGGCAATTTCATGGGGATCAGCAATCACGGTGGTTGTACCGCTGGGTACTACGGCACAGGCAAATTGTGCGGGGCTTACCATCGCACTTTCAAGATGAACATGACCGTCAATAAAGCCTGGTGTTATAAATTTTCCTGTGCCATCGATTTCTTTACGGCCGCTGTATGAGCCAACTCCGGCTATATAGCCGTTGACAATGGCCACATCGCCTGTTGTAAACCGGCCTGTAAATACATTAAATACCCGGGCATTTTTCAGTACCAGATCAGCATCCGAGCGCCCTAATGCCGTATCAACCAATTCCTGTACCCGCTTCATGCTTTTCTCCCCTTTCCCTTGGCTGCCTTACAGGAGACTAATGTAAACGCATATAAAAGTTAGCAAGGAAGGCCAGACTGACAAGCCACATTACCAGACTGACTTCTTTGGCTCTGCCGGATAGAACTTTAACAAAGGTATAGCTTACAAAACCAAACGCAAACCCATTGGCAATACTATAAGTTAAAGGCATCATAATAATCGTCATAAATGCAGGAAACCCATCGGTAAAATCACTAAAATCCACATGCACGATTTCCGCCATCATCAGTGCCCCCACCAGGATTAACGCCGGTGCCGTAGCAAAGCCGGGCACCAGACCGATAAGCGGCGCAAAAAACAGGGAAACAATAAATAAGGCGGCAATTGTCAGAGCAGTCAGACCGGTTTTACCGCCTTCCGCAATACCGGCGGCACTTTCCACATACGAAGTGACCGTAGACGTGCCAAATACGGCGCTGGCCAGCGTTCCAACCGCATCAGTGGTTAACGCTTTATCGAGATTTTCAATTTCACCCTTGTCATCCATTAATTTAGCCTTGCGTGTTAACCCGATCAATGTTCCCATATTGTCAAACAGTTCAACAATGGTAAACGTAAAAATAATGGAGAATATGCCAAACTGCCAGGCACCAGCCAGGTCTAACTGCATAAAAGTAGGCGTTATGTCAGGCAGTTTAAAACTGATAATATCATCAATTCCTTTAGGTGTCGGTACCGCCCCAAAGATCATTCCCAGGACAGTTGTGGTAATAATCCCGATAAGAATAGAGCCTTTGACGTTTCTGGCCATGAAAACAGCGGTAATAATGAGCCCCGCGCAGGCCAGCAGCGGTTCGGCAGTGATCAAATGCCCCAGCGTTACAAAGGTAGCTTTATCCGCGATAATGATGCCGGCATTTTTCAAACCGATAAAAGCGATAAACAAACCAATGCCTACGCCAATTGCACATTTTAGATTCATGGGAACCGACTTGATGATCGCTTGGCGAATACCGCCAAGGGTTAGAATTAAGAATAAGATACCGGAGCAGAACACTGCGCCCAAAGCGACCTGCCAGGATAAGTGCAGCACACCTACCACATAGTAGGCAAAAAATGCATTCAGCCCCATGCCGGGTGCTACGGCTATGGGAAAGTTAGCCCATACGGCCATTAGGGTTGTGGCCAAAGCAGTGGCCCAGATTGTCGACGCAATGGCCGCCTCCTTGGGGATTCCCGCATCTGCCAGAATATTAGGGTTTACAAAGATGATATAGGCTAAGGCCACGAAAGTAGTTAAACCTGCCAACAGCTCTGTCTTGACATCAGTTTCCTTTTGAGTAAGTTTAAACAGCCTGTCAAGTAACCCTTGATTCATTCTTATCCCTCCTAGAATTTTTATTGGAAATCCATCTTACTGATGGCATTTTCCCCAGCAACTCCCTTTCGGTTTATCTTTCGTAACTTCGTTCCGTTTTTTTCTTAATATTGTGCAAATCCTATGCCAAATTTTCTAAAAATACACAAAATAATAAGTTTATTATGATAATAGACCGTACATCTGCTTATATCACTTATCTGGCGCACTTACAAACTTTATTTCATTCCCAAATTATTTGCTTTTTAACGATAATTACGGATTTGACTTCCTATCAAATTGATAATTTATATCATTTTGATAGAAAAGTGAATTTCAATCATGCTATCCAACAATAATTGTTCTTTTCGACCTTTTAAAGTTCTTACGAAATGCTGCTATTCTATCAAATTGATAAAGAAACTATTTGTATAGCTTTTCTGCTAAAGGCAGTCAATTCGCATGTTATTGTTTATTCTTTTTTATTGCCTGTAGCACATTAATTCTATATTATCGCAAAATTCGTACCAAATTCAGTCTAGACAACACAACCGTTCCTGTAAAGTCTCGTCTTTTGAACAGTCAGGTTGTTTTCCCCATTCAATAAATATCCCCCAGCCTAGCCGGGGGGTCTTGAACAGGCGTAGCCCTTTATTACTCCTGAATGTTATGCATAAGCGGAGGTTAAGCGCCAGCGGCGGAGCGTTGTATGACGGCTGCCCGCGCCGGGCCTTGTACCCGACACCCTTTGTTTTATAAGGTTTCAGCACCGCGCAAAACTTATAATTTCTATTGTATGATATAGTGAAAAAAAAGACCTCCCGAACCAGCAGAGCTCGGAAGGTCTTCATTGACCATAAATCCTAAATTTGTCTTATTTTAACATGGAAATTCCACTTTTTCAAGAGCAAATTTGAAAATTCACGAATACAGAACCCTCATCCCCGGTATTTCCAACCTATCTTACACCATAATCATCCTCCATACGCGGGACCATGGATAATTCAGTTCCGGCCATTTTTCGGGCAAGCAGGTAAAACCAAAAAATAATCTATTCATCCATTTCTTTTAATTCCAGGCAACGTCAAATTCCGTTAGTTTCAAGAAAATCGCGCAGCAAATTCATACACACTGTTTTTCTGTATTCTGCCGAAACTCTGCCTTTGATAGGAACAATCGCCTTGTCATAGGCTGCCAGATACTCGGCCTTAACCGCTTTGGCCTCAGCAATCGTTTTACCAATCAGCAGGGCATCAATTTCTGCCCGGCTGATCACAATGTCACTGACGGCGCCAAAGGCAGTCCGGCAATTCATAATCTTTCCTGCCGCCACGTCAAGAATAGCACCGAAAGACACGCGGGAAATGGCTAAGGCACCTCTGGCCCCTACTTTCTTATAATAGTAATTGCTAAGGCCGTTTTTATTTATAAGAATCTCGGCAAGCAGTTCACCCGCCTGCAAGGCTGTTTTCTTCCGTCCCAGATAAAAATCTGCAATCGGTATGACCCGTTCACCATGGCTGCTGACTAAACGCAGTTTAGCCCCTGTAACAAAAAACACCATCGCACTGTCCGCCTTGGGCGAACCGTTGCAAATATTACCGCCAACAGTCCCGAGGTTGCGGATAGCCGGCGCAGCAATCTGTGACACCGCTTCTTTAATAATAGCAGGCGTCAGCTCGCTTTCCAGCACTTCGGTGAACGTACAGGCCGCACCAATGCGAATATACGCCTCATCTTCTACAATCTGTTTTATTTCGGGAATTTTACTAAGAAATAAATAGGTGGCGTCTTCCTTTGCCTCAATCATTAGATCGGTTCCGCCGCCATAAGGAATTACCGCAGGATCCTTTGCCAGGATAGTTAATGCTGCTTGCAGCGATTTAGCCTGATAACCATTTACCATAAACCTTTTCCCTCCTTTGCAGCAATACCAATCGCTTTAACGATAGCAGTATAGCCGGTACAGCGGCAAAGATTGCCGGAAATGCCTGTACGAATCTCGTCTTCAGAAGGATTCGGATTTTTAGCAAGAATACATTCGGATGCAAGTATCATACCCGGAATACAGAAACCGCACTGTACAGCACTGACAGAAGCGTAAGCTTCTTCCAGCACGGCAAAACGCTTTGTTTCCCGGTAACCCTCCAAGGTCATAACATGACTGCCGGCAACATGCCCCATAGCCACCATACAGGAGTTAGCCAGCCGGCCGTCAAGAATAACCGAACAGGCGCCGCATTCGCCTTCTTTACAGCCGCACTTTACACTGGTAAGTCTAAACTCACTGCGCAGAACATCCAGCAGCCGCTCGTTTGCTTTCGCTGCTGATGCAACCTCCTGCCCGTTCAGAATAAACTTTATCATCACGCGTTCTCCTCCTGTAAAATTTTCATTGCTTCCTCTGTTGTAAAGGGCAGTTTATTGACAATGGTATCAAGGGCATTTTCTATTGCCGCCACATAAGCGGGCGCTCCGCCGACAGCCGGCAGTTCGCCTGCCCCTTTAGCGCCATAAGGGCCGTCTTTATAGGGATTGTCGATGATTTCCGTTACTAGATTCGGTACATCAACCGCTGTCGGAATGATATAATCGCTGAATTTATTATTGCGGATCATACCTTTATCATTATAATTCATTTGCTCCATCGAAGCGGCGCCAATTCCTTGCAGGAAACCGCCCTGCATCTGTCCCTGGATAATATTCATATCAATAGCAACACCTACGTCATAAATCCCCCATGCACCCAGAACCTTCGTGGTGGCTGTAAGTGTGTCCACTTCTATTTCAACGGCATTAATCGCCCAGGAATAGGTCGGGTAAGCATCCCCCTTAAATTTTTGAATATCAAACGGAATAATAAAATCAGGTTCGACGAAACGTTCTTCGACAATTTGTTCTTCGCCGGGTTTCCACTCTTTTTTAAGTCTCTCGGAAGCACGCCGGAGTAATTCGCCCACCACCATCAACGAGCGGCTGGCTACTGTCGGACCTGAATCAGGTACCAGATCCGTATCCGGATTGTTAAGGTTTACCCGGTCATAATCTATGCCCAGAGTATCCGCTACGATCTTACAGAAAGTCGTTTTTAAACCCTGCCCCATATCGGTATTGCTGGCGAGAATTTCCACAGTATCATCAGCGTTTTTTCTTATTTTTGTAACCGCTTTAATGATGTCGCGTTCACCGCTGCCGGTAAAACCACAACCATGGAAAAACAGGGACATGCCAATTCCTTTACGGAAACGTCCGGTTTGCTGTTCATAGCGCTTGCGTTTTTCCCGGTAATCGCAAAGCTCGTCAATGCGTTTAATCATCTCCGGCAAAGGTACGTGGAAATGATATTTACCGCTGGTGGAAGTAGCATCCCCCTGTTTAACAAGATGCTTTTCCTTAAATTCAAGTGCGTCTACACCCATTTCTTTAGCGATATGATTCATCATCATTTCAATGGCAAAGAAAGTTTGCGGCGCACCAAAGCCACGGTAAGCACCGTTTGGTACCGTATTGGTCTTTACCGCCCGTCCGGCAACTCGCAGGTTATCTACGCGATATACACCGTTTGCACCGATCATGCCACGTTGTAAAACAACCAGCGAAAGCGTGGTGTAGGCACCGCTATTGTAGATGATATCAATATCCATACCGGTAATTTCACCGTTTTTTACGGCTACTTTATACGTACAAACAGATGGATGACGTTTCGAAGTAAACTCCATATCTTCCTGACGTCCGAATACAACTTTAACCGGTTTATTTGCTTTTTTGGCCGCTACCGCCGTCTGGCAGGCAAGAATAGAGGGAAATGCCTCCTTGCCGCCAAAGCCGCCGCCGGTAACATCCTGCACAACCTGAATATTCTTTGCATCATAACCTAATGCTTTGGTCAGAGCACCATGTACATAATAGGGACACTGCATCGATCCGCGTACCGTCATGCGCTCCTTATGCGGATAAGCGACCATTCCTTGGGTTTCGAGATAAGCCTGCTCCTGGTGCCCGGTCTCAAAGGTTTCAATAAAAACCCGGTCTGCTTCCGCCAGCGCCTTATCGATATCACCTTTTTCGTATTTGATATCAAAAAAAGCTGTGTCCGCTTTACGCATGTCAAGAATCGGCACTTGTTCTTCGTATACTACAACAATTTCCTGCAAAATTCTCTCTACTGCTTTTAGCTCCGGACCAACAACCATGAGAATCGGCTCGCCAACATATTCCACGGTATCCTCAGCAAAGACAGGCGTATCGGCAAGTACAATCTGCACGCGGTTCTCACCGGTTACGTCGTTCTTATCAACAACAAAATACCCTTCAGGCAAGTCCGGGAGGATAATGTTGCTGATGCGTGCTTTTGCTTTCGTAGAATGCAGCAGCCTGCCGTAAAGCATTCCGTCTATCACAACATCATCCACATAAAGAGCACGCCCGCTTACCTTCGCTGTATGATCCTTTTTTCTTATTGATTTACTGATCTTTTCCATGCTGCGCCTCCTGTATATAAAATTCCAGGCTATCTGATTTCAGTCTTAAGCAACGTAACAAATCATAAGAAAAGACTTGGCTTGTGCCAAGTCCCTCAGGACGCCGGCAGAAGCCTTAGTCGTTCTATCCAGGGAAAGTTATACTTTCCATCTGGAAAATAAAATAACCGCCAATTTTATAAATAAACCTAACAATTATTGTTAGAATTATTATAAAATGGAGGTTATTTTTCATCAAATTCTTTCTCAAAAGAACTTGCTTGCTATAAAATTCGGATTTTTACAATAATAGTAACCGATTAAACTCATCCCGCGCATACTGGCGGACATTCTCTTCAAACTGCTGAAATTTTTCTAAAAAGGCGGCACCCTCTTCTGTCAAATAAGTTTTGCCACCCCTGCTGCCGCCATGCTTTCTTTCCACAACGGCATACCCCAGTTCTTTTTCTAGCTGGTTGAGCATATTCCAGGCTTTGCTGTAAGACAACGCAATATGCTTGCAGGCACTGCTTACCGAATGAGTATCTTGAATCAGCAGCAACAATAGTTTCGTTCTTGAATTGAAAAATAAGGATTCTTTTTCAATACTAATCCTGACAAAAGGATGCAGAATATGCTGGTTGTGTCTTTTTATCAAATAATCTAACCGGTCAATATCATCAAGATCATGAAGAACACCTTCATCTTCTATGTCCAGCCACTGCCTCTCGATCCCGAGATTTTGAATGGCGCCGCGCATTCCCCCGTTTCCGGTATACGTCAGGATTTTCGGAATCAAATCAGCAGAAAGCAAGAGCGGATGTCCGGATTTTCCGCGATAAGACGGCGAAATCAAGTCTTTGCCGCATTCCATCATTTTTTGTATGGTTTCAGGCGTAAACATCGGAATATTGACCGGATTGAATATGATCTGATCACATTTGCTTTGCAAAAACTGTAATCCAATCTTGGCAGAATCAAACATTTGGGAATTCTCGTATTGTTCGTTCCGCAAAAAAATAACCCCGTAATCCGCCAGCTCATGTTCGATTTCTTCCGCCCTGCAGCCGGTAATAACCACAATCGGCGAAATTCCCACTTGCTGAAAAGTTAAAACTATCCGTTTAACGACTGAGATCGAGCCGATTTTTAATAACGGATTGGATGCCCCTTTTTCCGATAGTTTGCCTGCCGCAACAATTAAACCACCTGTTACCTTTGCTTTCTTTTCCTTCATGTCTACCTCTTACCTTGTCCGGGCACCGTTACAATGACACGCTCATGTTTATTTGAGCGTTAACGGAGCTCCGTAATATTTATAAAATTAATTCCTGTAAACTGTTCAATATCCTGCCAATTTATCTGCAAGTCTTGCAGTATTTTCCTCATTTATATTTATTTTTCTTCTTGTTGCCGGCAGCGCCTATACACAAAACGCGACCGAGTCAGTTTCTCCTGATTCAGCCGCGTCTTTTCAAACTCTAAAATAAAGAATATATTGTGATTAAACGTATCTTTTATGGCAGTTTATCCATTTTATCCCACAGACTCTGGGCAGCCTTGCGCGCTTTTTCATAAATCGGTTTTACATCAAACGTGAACTGGCGGTCTGCCAACACAATATTGCCATTAATAATCACATCACTTACATCACGAGCTCCCATACCAAAGACAAAATGACCGCCGATATTGTCTGACACAAGTGGCGTGGGAGACTGATAGTCAAGTACTGTCAAATCGGCTTTATAGCCGGCAGCTACCCGGCCGAAGTCGGCGGCAAAGTATCGTCTTAATAGTTCATTGCCGTTGTGCAGGAATTTCAGATAACTGTCAGGCCACATGGGTCCCCCGGCATCCTTATGTTTAAAATAGGCAAATTTCATTTCTTCCCACATGTCACTGCCAATGCCGTCAGTGCCAAGCACCAGGTTCTTGAACAACGATAATTTACTATTGTAGCCCACGGCGTTATTCATATTGGAACGGGCGTTATGCGCCAGAAAAGCATCCTTGTCATTAATAATCTCAATTTCCCGTTCAGATAAACACACACCATGCACTAAGAGAGCCTTGTCATTGATTAGACCGGCCTCATTCAGGCGTACGATAATGTCTTTGCCGTATACATGATGACTATGTGATACATCATACCGGTCCTCAGCTACATGAATGTGCATACCGCGGCCGGTTTCATATACCGCATCAGCCATAAGTTTGAGGGCAGCGTCAGGCAAGGTAACCGGTGCATGACCGCCAATCATAGCTTCTACCAGATGATTTTCGCCTTTTGCCTGTTTATCATTTTCGCACAGTCTGGCAAAATCGATATTTTCCTGAATGCCGGCTTCAACTTCGCTCATGCCGTGGTTACGGTCAGTAGTCTCATAGCAGGTAATACCACGCAGACCGGTTTGCTCAAAAGCTTGCTTAAGCGTTTTTAGCGAGCCTTTAATAAATGCCGGCGACGCGTGATGGTCAATTACCGCGGTTGTCCCGCAGCGGATAGCTTCCAGGGAACACACCAGGCCGCTATAATACAGGCTTTCCTCATCAAGCGCCAAATCCAGCCGCCACCAGAGGTTCTTAAGTATGGAAATAAAATCCGGGCTGGGAGCGATATTGGCCATGATACCCCGTGATAGACCGGAGTAAAAATGGTTGTGGCCGCAAACAATTCCCGAGATAACGACTTTTCCGTTAAGATCAATGGTGCGCTCGGCCTGGTAATTCGCAGCAATTCCTGGACCGACGGCAGCAATTTTGCTGCCGTCAATCACGATATCGACCCCGGAAATTACCGCTGCCGGCTGAAATTCAACAATCGTGGCGTTTTTTAATACTAACACAACGGTCCCTCCTTACTCCTCTACGCGGCCAAACAGGACAGGCCGGTTCGTGTATAAGCAATTAAACACCCGGGCCATTTGGTCAAAAGCATCGTTTCCTGTTGCCGCAAGCCGTCCGTTTGCCAGATCATGGGCAAAAACTTTGCCATTCGTACGAACCAGCACGGTATTGCCGTCTACAAAAAAGCCATTATTTTGGCTATGCTCAAAATCATCGCGGCGGCTAAATACGGTGACTTTATCGGTAAACGGCCGTCCTTCCCAGGGACAGAAATTGGCGCAGTTGCCGCATTCGTTGCAAAAAGCATCCAGGTGGATAATCTGATTATAGTTGACAAAGCCCTGATTAATGTGTACGGCTAAGTTAGCGCGGTTAGGGCAAACCTCTATACATTTATTGCAAACATAGTTACATTCTAAACAGCGTCCGGCCTCTCGCCCGCCGGTAGCGGCCTCAACTTTAGCAACACCTTCGCCAGTCAGCTTGGAAGCCATTGTCAGGCCAAATTTCTTGCCAAGGATTTCTTCCGCCTGCTTACTTGCCGCTTTCCCTGTCTTAGCGGCAGTAACTTCGAACCCGGGCAGTTCCTGTTGGCAAATGGCGTCAGCCGCCCTGCGCCCATCGGCAATACATTTTACAATTGAGGAAGCTCCCTGACGGGCATCTCCGGCTAAATATACGTTATCCAGATTGGTCGCCTGCTCACCTTGTGTTGTAATCCCCAGTTTGGCAAGCAGACCGGTATTGATCTCTTCGCCAATTGCAATGATAATCGTGTCGGCTGCAAAGGTCTGAACCTGACCGGTAGGTTCCGGTCTGCGGCGACCACTGGCATCCGGTTGGCCTAACCGCATAACCTGACAGACAAGGTTGCCCTGATTATCGATTTTTTCCGGGCTAACCAGGAAATTAAACCCGACCCGCTCGGCAACAGCCAGCTTGTATTCAGCCTGATCGGCAGGCATTTCATTGATCGAACGGCGATACACAACAGCGCTTGTTTCCACACCTTTTACCCGGAGGGCTGTACGGCTGACATCCATAGCCGTATTACCGGCACCAATGGTTACAACTGTTTTACCTAAGTTGAGAGCGGACGCGTCTTTGTTAAATTGCTCCAGAAACTTAAGTGCCGGCATGATTTGCGGCTTCCCGCCTGCAGCTTTAAGCTCAAACGGTTTTTCAGCACCTGCGCCTACAGCAACAATTACGTATTTATATCCTTGTTTTTTTAGCTCTGCCGGGGTAAGTTCCGGGCTGGAATTAAAAACAAATTCCACGCCATGCTCTTTAATAAAATTGATATCGCTGTCAATGGTTTCACGGCTAATACGAAAATGAGGGATCACATACCGTACCGTGCCGCCGGCGCTTTCCCGGGTCTCGAACACGGTTACGCTAAATCCCTGCCGGGCTAGGAAGTATGCGGCAGCAAGTCCGGCCGGGCCTGCCCCCATAACCGCTACCTTGATGCCGTTTTTATTTTGGGGTAAACAATAGTTTTTACTGAATTCGTCCCAGCCTTGTTCAACAGCCAGGCGCTTAACTTCCCGGATCTGTACACAGCCTTCATAGTCTAAGCGGGTGCAATGATACTGACAGGCATGGTCGCAGATTGTGCCGGTAATGCCGGGCAAAGCATTTTTCTCATAGATAAGCGCCAAAGCTGCCGCATAGCGTTTCTGGCCCACCAGCCGGATATATTCAGGAATATCCTGGTGAATCGGGCAAGCTGTTTTACACGGTGCCGCCGCACAATCAAACAAGGGCAGCGGAGCTTTGACGGCGGCTTTGGCATAGCCGCGGAAATCCTTTTGCGAATAATCGGCGGTCAGGGCTTTCTTCGCCAGCGTTTGCAGTTTGACAACATCAATTTTGTCACATTCCCAGCCGTCAGCTGTTTCAAGTTTAGCCGCAATTGCCGCCATGCGGGCATAGCCGCCAGGTTTTAAGAGCTCGGTTGCCATAGTAACAGGCTTAATGCCTGTAGCAAAAACGTCTAAAACATTATGCCCGGTAATGCCGCCGGAGAAGGAAATCGGCATTTGGCCGTCAAATTCCGCCGAAATCTTAGCAGCCAAGTTAATTGACAAGGGGAATAAAGCCCGGCCCGACATATACATTTCATCACCAGGCAGCTTTCTTTTAAAGTTAACTGACCCCAGTGTATTTGTCAGCTTAACGCCAAAAAAGCGTCCCTGCCCGTCAGCCAGCTTTTTTAACCTTGTCAGCATCGGAATAGCATCTGCATATTGCAAGTCATGGTCAAACGCTTCTTCCGACAATTGCACGTAATGAAAGCCGGTACTGTCAAGAATCGAACGTACACCCTGGTAAGTCAGCAACGTCGGATTCAGCTTGACATACAGGTTCATTTTCTTTTCTGTCAGGAGATATACGCAAATTCTTTCAATTTCGGCAGGCGGGCAGCCATGCATGGTGGACAACGTCATTGACTGGCAAATATTGCCCGAGATTCGCCTGGATAAACCTGTAAGCATGGGCAGCCGCGCTTCTAAGCCGGTGCCTTTTAGAAAGCTGCCGTCAGCAATGAGTTCTTCCACTTCGTTCAGGCAGCGTTTAAAGTAAGGATGCTGCGTGGCGTCCATCATATTGTTCAGATAGGCATCCATGCGTGGCGAACTGATTCCTTCCAGGTTGTAACCGGCACTCATATTGAAGATAAAAGACCGTTTACCGCTTTTGCTAAGCCCCAGCGTTTCTTCTACAACATGCAGCAATACCCAGGCTTTGCTATATTCTTCGTAGGCTTTTTCTACCGAATATTCGCTTGACCATTCGGTGTTGAAGCCTTCATCATCCGCATCGATGCACGGTTTGGCAACAGGCGGCTCATGCTCCTGCACGGTCTTAAGTTCAATAAAGCGGGCCCCCGCTAGGTAGGAAACAAGAATGTTCTGGGCTAATTGGGTATGGGGGCCGGCAGCCGGACCTACGGCTGTCTCAATAGTTTCGCCAAACAGCGAAAAAGTTTGGTCACTTTGTTTATGAAAAAAGTGGCTTGCCAGATAGCCAAAAATGGCATGATCGGCTGCGTACTCTTCAAAAACCCGCGCAATAAGCTCACGCAGGGGAACAGGTCTCATCAAATCGCCCATTTATTTATTCCTCCTAGTCATTTGGTTTTATTTCCTAAAAACAGTTATTTTTTTCGGCTGTAGGGCGTTGCCGATAGTGGTAACTCGGTTCGTACTTTGCCGTCTTTTCTCATATAGGCGCCGGCAACAGCCGGCGCGATCGGAATGGCCGTTATTTCGCCCACACCCTTAGCTCCATAAGCCAGTTCTGCCTGATTTTTACCTACAATGATGCTTTCAATTTCCGGTACATTGCCGGCCCGGAAAAGTCCCAATGTTCCGAATTTAACTTGCGGTATGCCGTCTTTTAAGGGGAAATCTTCAGTCAGAGCATATCCTAAGCCCATTACAATACCGCCTTCAATCTGTCCTTCAACCCCTGTCGGGTTTATCGCTTTACCGACATCATGGGCTGCCACTACTTTGACCAGTTTGCCGGCTTCGTCAAGAATAACTACATGAGTGGCGTAACCATAGGCAACATGGCTGACCGGATTGGGTTTATCAGAACCCATGGGATCGGTGACTCCTGAATATTCACCATAAAATTCCCGGCCTTCCAGTTCGTCCAGCGAAGCTGTTGCCAGTTCCTCCCGCAGCTTAAGCGCCGCCCGGCGGGTAGCCTCGCCGGTAAATACCGTCTGCCGGGATGCTGTGGTGGTACCGGAGTCGGGAGTAAGATCGGTATCGGGTTCAACTGCGGCGATCTGCGATGAGGCAATTCCCGTCGTTTCCGATAAAATTTGAATCATAACGGTAACTAATCCCTGGCCGATGCAGGCAGCTCCTGTATAAATAACGGCTTTGCCATTTTCAATTTTAATTTTTACCCGGCCAATGTCGGGCAGCCCAACGCCAATGCCGGCATTTTTCATCGCACAGGCCAGACCGGCATACGGACTTGCTTCAAAAACCTTTCTGACGGCCAACAGGGTTTCTTTTAGAGCCGTGCCTTGGTCGGCAATTTGGCCGTTAGGCAATATTTTATCCGGTTCAATGGCATTGCGCCAGCGCATCTCCCACTGAGAAATGCCGACTTTAGCTGCCATTATGTTAATATTATTTTCCATAGCAAAGCAGGACTGCGTCACCCCAAAGCCCCGGAAAGCCCCGGCCGGTGGATTATTGGTATACACTCCCAAACCAACGATATCCACATTGGGAATTTGATAAGGTCCGGCAGCATGCGTACAGGCCCGCTGCAATACCGGGCCGCCCAGTGAGGCATAAGCGCCGGTGTCGGCAGTAATTTCCGCTTTCATAGCAGTAATAATGCCATTTTCGTCACAGGCGGTTGTAAAATTCATTTCCATTGCATGCCGCTTGGGATGAACCTTGATGCTCTCCTGGCGGGACAGCGTATTCTTTACCGGTTTTTTTGTATGCCAGGCCAGCAAAGCGGCATGATGCTGTACTGTAAGATCTTCCTTGCCGCCAAAACCGCCGCCTACCATTTTACTGACAACCCGCACGTCCTTTTCCTTTACGCCAAGCAGTGAGACTATACCGTGGTAATCGTCATAGACATTCTGACTGCTGATGTATACTGTCAGCGTACCGTCAGGCTGTGGGACAGCCAAAGCACTCTCCGGTTCCAGGAAAGCATGCTCTGTAAAGGGCGTCTTATAACAGTGGGTTACAACCTGTTTGGCTTTGGCAATCGCTTTTTCGACATTGCCACGTTTGAGAACTGTTCTCGCCAATATATTCCCTTGGGGATGGAGCCGGGGCGCATCTTCCGCCAGCGCCTGACGAGGCGAAGTCAGCGGCGTTAATTCTTCATAATCTACCTTTATCAATCTAACAGCCTCTTGCGCTATTTGTTTGCTTGTGGCAGCGACAGCGGCCAAGGCATCGCCGATATAACGGGTTTCCTCCCCTTCAGCAATAAAAGCCGGCCAGTCGGGAATTATATGCCCCTGATGACGCCGCCCGGGAATATCCTTGGCAGTAATTACGGCTTCAACACCCGGCAATGCCAGTGCCGCCGCAGTATCAATCTTTTTAATGAGGGCCCGGGCAGTGGGCGCCCGTAAGATGGCGGCGTGCAGCATCCCCTCAACATACATATCATCAACATATTCGGCAGTGCCTAAGGTCTTAGCTTTGGCATCAACCCGCGGCATTCTGTCGCCGACTTTATACGTAAGACCTGCCGGCGGCGTAAAGCCTTCGCGCAGAGCTTTGGCAGCCATTAACACCGCTTTTTCAATTTTTACATAGCCGGTACAGCGGCATACATTACCGTGTAATGCCTTTTTTACCTGGTCGGAGGCAGGCTCAGGAGTTGTATCAATCAGCCCCTTGGCGCTAATAACCATGCCGGGAATGCAAAAACCGCACTGTACGGCGCCCGCTGTCGCAAACGCCCAGCTATAAATGTTCTTCTCCTGCTCGGACAAACCTTCCACAGTTAGTAACTTTTTGCCGTTGACTTTGGCGGTTGTCAGCAGGCAGGCCCGCGTTGCTTTTCCGTCCAGAAGCACCATACAGGCGCCGCAGGCACCCTCGGCGCAACCGTTTTTTACCGAGGTTAGCCGGGCATAATCCCGCAGGTACTCCAGTAAGTTTATTTCCTTATCACAAACAGTCGGTTGTCCGTTCAGTATAAAACTGTACATTCTTATCCCTCCTATTATAGGAAAGGGTTTATGATGCAGAAATACTCCCGGAAGGAATATCTCTGTTTTTTTATTTAAAAATATGTGTTCCTGTTTTTCCGGCTATAGCCTCTTTCAACGACTCCGGATTGGTAATAATGGCTTTGCGGCCGCCATTTTCTAAAAAGCGGATTACAGCTTCTATCTTAGGCAGCATACTGCCCGGCGCAAAGTGATTTTGCTGTACATATTCCTTTAGCTCAGCGAGCGTAACTTGATCTAATGCCTGTTCGTCAGGTTTGCCGTAATTTAAATAGACTTTCGGCACACCGGTGGAAATTATTAATTCATCGGCCTGTATTTCCGCTGCCAGCAAACTGGAGGCAAAGTCCTTATCAATAACAGCATCAACACCTTTAAAACTGCCGTCTTGCTGACGGATGACCGGAATGCCGCCGCCTCCTACAGCAATCATACAATAACCTTCCCGGACTAACTTATGAATGACATTTTTTTCGACAATTTCCCGGGGACGCGGTGAAGCTACTACCCGGCGATACCCCCGTCCGGAATCGTTCACCATGACCCAGTCCGGATGAGCACTTTGGATCTTTGCTGCTTGTTCCTGTGTATAAAAAGATCCTATTGGCTTAGTTGGTTTGGCGAAAGCCGGGTCGTCGGCAGCTACCACCACCTGGGTAACCAACGCTACGGCCGTTTTATCCAAACCTCTTTTTTTAAATTCATTATCCATAGCCTGCTGAATCTGGTAACCAAGCGCCCCTTGCGTATCAGCCCCGCAGGCCACCAACGGCACACTATGCATCCCTGCCGCTTCGCTGGCAATCTCTGAGCGTCTAAGAATAAACCCTACCTGAGGCCCGTTACCATGAGTGATAACGACATCATACTCCTGTTCAATCATCCCAACAATGTGTTTTGCGGTCTCACAGACAGCATCGTACTGGTCTTCCACCGTCTGTCGACTGTTATCTCTAATTAAAGAGTTTCCTCCAATGGCGATAACAGCTAGCCTAGACATGCTTATCTGCCACCCATTAATAAGGTCATGACCGCTTTAGCCGTATGCAGCCGGTTTTCGGCTTCGTCATATACGATAGAGTGCGATCCGTCGATGACAGAGTCTTCCACTTCGTTATTGCGGTCAGCAGGCAACGCATGCATATATAGTACGTTTTTATCAGCGGTTGCCATCTTGGCTTCCGTGCATTTCCAGGATTTATGGGCTTTCAGTTTGTCGTCAACTACAGCCACGGCACCAGAAGCAGCAACACCGGTCTGGTCGGTTACCCAGTTGCCCCAGTTTTTCGGAATAACGATCTGGGCGCCTTCATAAGCCTCGGCTTCATTGTCGGTAACGGTTACGCTGCCGCCGTATTTTTCCGCGTTGGCTTTGGCCTGGGCAATAACCCAGTCAGGCAATTCCCAGCCTTTGGGATGAGCCAGCACAACATCCATGCCATAGCGAGGGAAAAGCAGCACTTGAGAGACCGGTACAGATATCGGTTTTTTATGGCTTTCGGCATAAGCCCAAATAATGGATACTTTTACCTGTTTCAAATCACCAATTTTTTCTTTCATGGTCATCAGGTCAGCCAGCGCCTGGAACGGATGATACAGGTCGCATTGCAAATTCATGATCGGTTTGGTTGACCATTTAGCCATTTCGGTTAAGTATTTGTTGCCATATCCCCAGTTACAGTAGCGGCAGGCAATGGCATGACCGAAACGCGACAGAATGATGGCCGTGTCTTTGGCACTTTCGCCATGCGCAATCTGCATGCTGCTGGAATCCAGGAAGCCGGCATGGCCGCCCAATTGAGCAAACCCGGCTTCCATTGAGTTTCTGGTACGGGTGGACTGTTCAAAAAACATCAGAAACATCGATTGGTGCAGCAAATAGGGGGTCGGAACACCCATGGCAAATTTTTTCTTTAAATCAAAAGCGACTTCCAGCATTGTATCTACTTCTTCTTTGGTGAAATCTTCCAGATTGATAAAATGTCTTCCTCTAAAAACTGATTGCATTGCAAATTCCTCCTAAAATTTAACTATTTATTATCTATAGAGTATCCAATAAAGATTTACAGGCAGGGTGTTAGTAAGTTACTAAACCAGGTTTTTGGTTCGATCAGTCATTTTTCCCGCATATTCTTTGGCATAAATCATCGGAATAGCCGCATACATGGCTGCACAATTTACCAATTCCTTTTTCCAGGTCCGTTCGTTGGGAGCATGGGCCTGGTCTTCATGTCCGGGGCCAAAACCGATGCAAGGAATACCAAAGCGGCCCATAATAGAAACACCGTTTGTTGAGAAGGTCCATTTATCAACTTGGGGCGCTTCTTTGAACAAGCCCCGGTAAGCATCGACTAAGGTATGGCATACAGGATGTTCATTTTCAATAAGCCATGTGGGGAAATAACATTCGGTAGGATAAACCAAACCGGTATAAGCAGGCCTTTCATACAGGTACATGGTAACTTCAGCATTCGCTGCTTTTACAGAAGGAAGATTCTTGATTTGCTGAATGGCATAGTCGCCGGTTTCTCCGGCTGTTAACCGTCTGTCAATAGATATCCAGCAACTATCGGCAACAGCACAACGGGAAGGTGAAGTATGGAAAATTTCTGAAACTGTCAAACTGCCTTTTCCCAGAAAGTCATGATCCATTAAGTTTTCGTGAAGGGCTTTTAGGTCACTCAGAATTGGCCCCATTTTATAGATTGCGTTATCACCCCGTTCGGGTGCCGAACCATGGCAGCTCACACCGGTTGTTTTTACCCGGATTTCCATGCGTCCTCTTTGTCCCCGGTAAATTTTGCCGTCTGTCGGTTCCGTGCTTACCACAAACTCAGGACGCAACTTGTCTTCCTGGATAATGTACTGCCAGCACAGCCCGTCACAATCTTCTTCCTGTACAGAACCAACTATAACTAAAGTATAGTCAGCTTCTAAACCAAGCTCTTTAATGATTTTTCCGGCATATACCATGGAAGCCATACCGCCTTCCTGGTCACTGGCACCCCGGCCGACAATAATTTCATCATCCTCATACCCTTTATAAGGGTCATACTTCCAGTTTTCCGGATTACCTACCCCGACTGTGTCGATATGGGCATCCATGGCAATAAGATGTTTACCATGACCGATAAAGCCAAGAATATTGCCCATCGGGTCTATCTCCACCTTATCAAAGCCCACTTTTTCCATTTCTTCTTTAATGCGCAGGACGACTTTTTCTTCCTGGCAGCTTTCACTGGGAATCGCGATCATATCCCGTAGGAATTTAGTGATTTCCGGTTCATACTTTTGGGCAAGCTTCATTATTTTTTCAAATTCCATCTTCAAAAAAGTCCCCTCTCTTTTTTGCGTTTTTTATTTAGCGGGAACAGGATATTCCCCATTCCAGGTAATACTGCGATATTTCACCGGATCGGTATCCCCCTCGGTGCTAAATACCAGGATTCGGGAATTTTTATTTAAGCCCAGCTTGGCTTTGGCTTCGGCAAGCTCGGGATTTGTCATGAGTTCTGCTATAAGGCCGGCGGTGACCGCTCCCGACTCGCCGGAAATTACCCGGGCATCATTGCCCAGAGGATTGCCCAGCAGCCGCATGCCCTTGGCTGACACCCAATCAGGGCAGGAAGCAAACAGATAACTATAGTCCCGCAGCACATTCCAGCCGATTGTATTGGGTTCGCCACAGGCTAAACCGGCCATAATGGTATTCAATTCCCCGCCAACAATGTGGGGCTTGCCGTCATTGGCCAAAGCGGATTGATATAAACAGTCGGCTTGATCGGACTCAACAATAACCGTTTTCGGTGGTTCATCGGCACAGGCGGAAGCAAAAAATCCCTGCACAGCACCGGCTAAAGACCCTACCCCAGCTTGCACAAACACATGAGTTGGCTTTGCCACACCGCTAGCCTGCAGTTGCTCCAACGCCTCCAGCGCCATGGTTCCATACCCCTGCATAATCCAGGCAGGAATATCTTCATACCCCTCCCATGCCGTATCCTGTACAACCACCCAGCCATACTTCCGGGCTTTTTCAGTTGCTAGCCGTACGGCGTCATCATAGTTTAGCTCCGTAATAGAAGCCTCGGCGCCTTCGGCTTTGATATTTTCCAGACGGGTAAGGGAAGAGCCTTTAGGCATATAGATCACGGATTTTTGTTTCAGCCGCTTAGCGGTCCAGGCAACCCCCCGACCATGATTGCCATCGGTAGCGGTAGTAAAAGTAATCTCCCCTAACTGGTTACGAATTTCTGCGGATGTCAGCCGGGTATAGTCCAGTTCACTAATGTCTTTGCCTAAACGCTGTGCCAAATACTTAGCCATGGCGAACGAACCGCCTAATACTTTGAAAGCATTTAATCCAAAGCGATAGGATTCATCTTTTACATATATACCGGCTACGCCTAAATGCGCGGCTAACTCATTCAACTGGCGCAGCGGGGTAATGCTGTATTCGGGAAAACTCTTATGAAATTCTCTCACTTTGCCAATTTCCTGACGACTTAAAAAATCGATAGCTGCTTTGTCCTGCTTATCACACATTTGATTTTTAACCCATTTTATCTTCTGGCTCATGCTTTGTACCTCTTTTCTGGTTTGTATTACTCCCTTACCAGTTTTTATTGCAAATACTATGCCAACTCCAACTTTTATTTTTTAGATATATAAACCTTTTGCATAAACTTCTCCGTATTTAGCATGAATCAGCTTTATAGACAACGTATGTACGGCTGTCAGGCAAATAATCATATCTTGGTAAACCCCATATCCGCTAGCGCCGTACGCCATAATAATAATTTTCTAATTTGTTCTTTATCAAAATGATAACTTTATCATATTGATAAAATTCGTATGGCTAAGCATCCTTTAGCAAAGTTTATTATAAATAAAGCACTTTTTTTTGTTTTTTGCACAAATTTCGTAAACATAGCCTCTTATCAAATTGATAAAAAGCAATAAAAAATGTTTTCTAGCTAATGGACAAACCCAATAAGTTAGAAAACATTTCCTGGTTACCTTACAAATGATCATCACGATATAAGTCTGTATCTTTTGCCGCTTCTTCCATTTCCCGTAATTTTCTATATAAAGTGGCAATCCCAATTCCCAGTTGCTTGGCAGCAGCCAGTTTTCCCTGGGTTGTATCACCAAATCGCCGCAGAACCTGTAAAATATGTTCCTGCTCTACCTGACGCAGTGATTTAAATTCCTCTTCTGCCTGTTCAACCGGTTGGACAACCTGACTGTCGACAAGACTGCGCGGCAATGTATCCTTGGTTAGCCAACCATTTTCATCCGCCATGTTAATCATAAACTCAACGGTATTTTCTAATTCCCGGATATTTCCCGGCCAACTGTATTGCAGTAATATCCCCATCGTCTCGCGATCAATTCCACAAATCTGCTTATTAAATAACCCTCCATATTTTACGATCATGGAATCCACTAACGGCTTTATATCTTCTACCCGTTTACGTAAGGGAGGAACCTCCAGCGGAATGACATTCAAGCGGTAATATAGATCTTCACGGAATTTCTTTTCTTTGATCAATTCCCTTAAGTCCTTATTCGTAGCGGCAATAACCCGTATATCCAGAGATATCAGTTGGTTGGAACCGATACGGACAAGTTTGCGTTCCTGCAGCACCCGCAATAATTTTACCTGCAGATAAAGCGGCATGTCACCAATTTCATCTAAGAAAATAACACCCTTATTGGCCAGTTCAAATTTGCCGATTTTTCCCCGGGGATCGGCACCGGAAAAAGCTCCCTTAACATACCCGAACAACTCGCTTTCGAGCAGTGTGTCCGGTATTGCGGCGCAATTGATACCAATAAAAGGCTTGTCCCGGCGGTTGCCGATGGCATGAATAGCCCTGGCCACCACTTCCTTGCCTGAGCCACTTTCCCCAATGATGAGTACTGTGGAATTGGAATCGGCAATTTTCGTCAGTTTTGTTTTAAGCTGCTGCGTTACCGGCGAACAGCCTACAATATTATCTAAAGTAACAGGTATTTCAACTTTGGTTAAATCATAGATGCCGGACTTTACATTTTTTATTTCATTAAAAATGAAGATCCGGTCATAAGCGGACAAACCAGACTCCACAGATAATAATTCCCCCATCAAAAAAAACGTATGATGATCAATCGTTACCTTATATTCGTCCACTCCCAGCAGCGAATCGTGAGTAGCGGCAATCGCTATGGGTTGATCCAGACAATCAGCAGAAAGTTGCAGTTGTTTACAGGCACTGTCATTAATCTGAACAATCTGATTGCTGCGGTTAAGTACCAGCACCCCTTTGCCCACATTATTAATGACTTGCAGCAACACATCCAGCATGCGCTGATTGCGTTTGCTTTCCTGCTGTTCGTAAGCTTTGGCACTAATAAAGTCCGCAATCTGTTCCAAAAATAGTTGATAAAAGTTTAAATCCTGCAACAATTGGTTCTTTTGCGCTTCTTTGAAACATATCAGACCAATAACCCCAATAATCTCTTCACCAAGAGTAATGGGCGTACAAAGCTCCAGCTTCTCATCACAACAACCCTCCCTGGGGCAGATGCTGCAAAGTTCATGTTTGCCCGGCTCTTCAATAAACTGGGACTTGCCGGTCATCAATACATGCTTATAGACAAAGCCTTCATTGGACATATCTTCATTGATTCTATCGGCATAAATGCCGGTACCGGCAATACGGAATAAATTTACATCGACAATTTCCACATCAACGCGGATAACATGAGCAATAATTTTCGCATATTGACTAACCGTATCCTGAATTTCCTGTAAAATTGATTTTTTCATTTTTTCCGGTTCCACTTGCCTTTACTGATTTATGGTTGTTCCCTGACCCAAACACGGCATTTGGTTCCTAAAATACGGCACCTCCGGCCAGCCTCCCAGCATGAACAGGGCTTCCAGTACACCGCCCCCCACAGCCCTGGCTTTATCTGAAATGGTATAACAGTGTTCCGGCACACACCGGGGGTCAATATCACCGATCTTAAGCCCTGCCGTAACTGTAAGTCCATCTCTAATGAGGCCCCGGAGCACGCCGGAAATAGTGGCTGGCACAGGGTAGCCGTTCACTTGGGCCACAACTTCGCCGGCCTCAACTTGCCGGGTGATTCGACTGATTGCCTGAAAAACGCCATCACAAGGTGCCCGTAAAATTCGCTCTTGGTTATAACCGCCAATATTACCGGGAATGCCACTGTTGGGCAGGGCCATCCCCTGAGTAATCACCCGGCCCAGATAATGACCGCGTTTTGTTTCCACCACGGCATGCACATCCGCACCGGCTGTAAAACCCGGCCCCACACCAATAACAACAGGGGCATCCGTTATTTTTGTTCCCAGATTTTTCTTGGCTAAAATAGCGTCCACCACCGCCCGTGGCTTACACTTCTCTACAATGGCCGCTTCTTCGTCAATGACCACAGCAATATTTCCTTCCTCGGCTACCTGCATTGCTTTATCAGGTTCTATCCTAACAGCCTTTACCCCCTCGACTACTGTTGTTCCGGTAAAAACCGCCTCGGCAAAAGCGACCGTCCGGCGAATAACGGTTGGCTGGGCCAGTTCTGTCATAATAATAGGAAAACCACTGCGAAACAACCGATGAGCTATCCCTGTTGCTAAGTCACCCGCACCTTTTACAACAATTACCCGATTCATAAATATCCTCCACTTCTTACTCTGGCGATATTACTTACTATTAATTCGCCTGAGTCTGTTTTTTCCCCTTCCTAAGGCTGTAAATGTTCCAATTTTCTAGCTGATCACGTTTCCCCAAATCTTTGTTGATACTTATCAATTGCAATAACCATGCCAAGGATGTGCCTAAATAAACGAAAGTCTCTCCGAAAATCAAATTTGATAACTCAGAATTTTTTGACGTTTTATTGACAGAAACAATTGTATACTTTTTTAAGATATTTGAAAACTCCCCTGTGCATTATTTACGAAAGGGGGTATGGCATGATTCATGAGGGAGTCCGGGTATACTCATTAAATGGACAATGTAGTCCAGTTCAGGAGGAATATAATCATGTTTCTTGTTATTACAACCTATCAAAAGTCAATCGATCAAATTGAAAAATTCTTACCCGCACATTCGGCGTTTCTTGACAACTATTATGCAAGTAAGCAAATCATATTCTCAGGTCGCCGGAATCCCAGAATCGGCGGCATGATCTTGTTCAATGTCGAAAAGCAAAGTGACGTATTGGCAATCATTGAAAAAGACCCCTTTAACGTAAATGGAATTGCAAAGTATGAACTGTTTGAGTTTATTCCTACCAAATACGATAAGGATTTTGAGAAATTTATTCACCTAAACTAAATTTCTACCTACACCTTTATTCCTATTTTGATACGAAAGGTGGTGAATCCGTTACTAAAACTATCTAAAGCCGGAAGCTTCTTCAGGTTTTACTTGGTTTTACGCAACGGTACTGCATGAATCAAGATAATCCATTCTCTTTGAAAGGCAAAACCGCGTTAATCACCGGGGCGTCACGCGGTTTAGGCTTCGCTATAGCATGCGGGCTGGCAACAGCAGGGGCCACAATCGCTTTTAATGCTAGTAAAAAAATTTCGGTTGAGCAGGGTCTTGCGGCATACCAAACAGCAAACATAACGGCCCGCGGTTATGTTTGCGATGTAACCAATGAGACAGCAGTACGTGATACAATCACGCAAATAGAAAATGAAATAGGGACAATTGACATCCTCGTCAATAATGCCGGCATCATCAATCGGGTTCCGATGGTGGATATGAGCACCAGTGATTTCCGCCATATAATTGACGAATCAATGGTCACATCTTATATGTCGATGGCGGATTTCTCGCCTATCTGGGAAAACAACCCTAAACACCGATCTCTTACTACTGAAGGAAAATTAAAAACTGGGCTGACATACTTTTATAGCGTCAACCCAGTTTTCTTTGTATATTTCCTTAAACTATGACGTATCTTTTCACCAATCTGTCGTCGCCTTTTCTTCCTGGTTTTCGTTTTTTTACAGAATAGGGATATATAGTCAAATTTAAACCTGGAATTTTGCGTAACTGGAATCTCAAGAACAAAATTCAACATTTTTTTGTATTTTTGTGGGAATTTATGACACTAGGCAAATTGACAGAAAAAACCATAGCTACCTATAATATAGAAATCGACATAAAAAATAGTAAATAATTATAAAACGAAAGTAGCAGGAGGCTATCATGAAAAGTATCAAAGCTAAACTTACAGTGACGGTTATTATCTTATTCGTAATTGCACTTGGACTTTTGGCAGGACTAAACTATTGGCAAACTAAAAAACTGCTGGTACAGGATGCGGAAAAAGAGCTTGCGAGTGTGGTTTTTGCTGCAGGCAATGAAATCAGCTTATGGCTTGACGGACGTAAGATCGAAATAAATTCAATCGCCCGTTCACCGGTAATGACCAGCGGTGATGGAACGTCCATGCAGGTCTACCTGGATGGAGAAATAAAAAATAACACTATTTATGAAAATATCTTCTGGACAGATACTCAAGGAAACTATTACACCCGCGGTGTTGCGGCCAATGCGGCCAACCGACCGTACTTTCAAGAAGCAATGAAAGGAAACACTTTCGTGTCAGATCCGCTTCCATCAGGCTCGACCGGCAAGACAGTGGTGATTATTTCTACTCCTATTCGGAGCAACGGTGCAATTAGCGGGGTTTTAGTCGGAGCAATCAACATGGAAGAAGTTGAAAAGCGTATATTGGACGTCAAGGTTGGGCAAACAGGTTATGCCTATGCGTTACGGCAGGACGGCACCATAATCTTTCATCAAAATAAAGAATTGGTGAACAAAGTCAACGTTAACAACGACCCCAATGCTACTCCGGAATTAAAAGCAGCGATAGAAAAAATGCTAAGCGGTCAACAGGGAGTTACTAATTACAACTATACCGGTTCAGAAAAATATTTAGCGTATACGCCGATTAAAGGAACCTCCTGGGCACTGGGAGTAACGGTGCCCGCAAATGAAGTGTTGGAACGATTAAGTTCTTTCACCTGGAGTTCATTAGTGACCATCCTTGTGGTACTGATTTTGTCAGGTTGCTTAATCCGGCTTGTGGCTGTCCGTATTGCCACACCGCTGGGAACCCTGGAAGCAGTTGCTAACCGCATCGCCGGTGGCGACCTCAAGCTCCATCAAATTGATGTAAATTCCCAGGATGAAGTAGGACGTTTGGCACGGGCGTTTGAAACTATGGTGGAAAACTTACGCAATCTGGTACAACAAATTGGTAATTCGGCAGAGCAAGTTGCCGCCTCTTCGGAAGAATTAACTGCCAGTTCGGATCAAGCTGCCCAAGCCTCCAACCATATAGCCACATCGATCACCGATATGGCGGGGGGAACAACCGAACAACTGGCAGCGGCCAACGATGCTTCGGCAGTTGTGGAACAAATGTCAGCAGGTATTCAGCAGGTAGCCGCCAGTGCCAATCAAGTAGCTGCCCAATCGTCTCAGGCTGCCGACAAGGCCAAGGACGGCGATAAAGCTATAGATAAAGCGGTAACCCAAATGAGTCATATTGAAAACACTGTGAACACTTCGGCCCAGGTAGTAACCAAACTTGGCGAGCGTTCCCATGAAATCGGCCAGATTGTCGACACGATTTCCGGTATTGCCGGCCAAACCAATCTATTAGCCCTCAATGCTGCCATTGAAGCGGCCCGTGCCGGTGAACAGGGACGCGGCTTTGCCGTAGTAGCTGAAGAGGTACGCAAACTGGCCGAACAGTCCCAGGAGGCAGCTAAGAAGATTGCTGAACTAATTGGGGAAATCCAGGGCGATACCGACAAGGCTGTCTTAGCTATGAATGCTGGCACTCAGGAAGTCAAAACCGGTGCCGAAGTGGTCAACGCAGCCGGAAACTCTTTCCGTGAAATTGTAGAACTGGTAACAAATGTCTCCGGTCAGATTAAAGAAATTTCCGCCGCCATTCAGCAAATATCTACCGGCAGCCAGCAAATCGTTGGCTCAGTGAAAAAAATTGATGACCTTAGCAAAAAATCCGCGGCCGAATCACAAAGTGTCTCGGCCGCTACCGAAGAACAACTGGCCTCGATGGAGGAGATTGCCACGTCCAGCCAGGCGCTGGCCAATTTGGCTCAGGACTTGCAAACTGCGGTAGCCAAGTTCCAAATATAGAACATAGAACAATGACGTGGGCACATTGCCCACGTCATCTACTTTTTCCAAAAATAACGTTGTTCCTTTTATCTTCTCCTAATAATATTCGATGATTTTATGCGATACAGCATAATTGTAAGCTGCAATTACGATACTTCTGTTAAATACGGCTTCAGGCGTTTCTCCATAATAGGCTCCGCCCGGCATATTGCCATGCGACTCATAGAGGATTTTTTCCGGAGAATCCCCCCAAAGTTCGTCGCTAATAATCCAAATTGAGCCATCAGGGTTCCATTGATTGGTATTTTTGTTAAATGAACATTTAAACGTAAAAGTTTGCTTTTCAAAAGAAATTTTATTGTCAAAAGTTACACTTCTTAATTTTGCTAACGCATCTTTATCTGGTATACTGATTACTGTATATGTCATTTCGAAAAGTGAATCTTGCTCTGATTTTGACATGACTTTTGCTCTGACTGATTCCGTATGAAGATATTTAGTGAAACCACCTTCCGTAACGATATATACGTCTTCAGCATAGCAGACATTCGTTACCATGGCAGATATAAATATAAGGACAAGTAAAATCTTTTTCATTGGTTATCCCTCCTTACTCTAAGATTCTGTAAGTAAACGTTGAATCCTCCACACAGAATAAAAATAATTTGCAAATTTTTACAATTAGAAAATTCATCCATCAGCTCTCTTTGCCTATAAGCAGGATTTGCTCCTGTTTTGTCTAAGTAATTAAACCATATAATTAAGGGGATGGGCAGATGGAGTCGCAGTATTACTGGAAAAGCCTGGATGACTTAGAAGAGGTTGTTATTGGCAATGGAGAAATTTTATTAATTAATAGAAATGGAGAATTAACACAAATCGGCACTACTCTGGACGACGCCAGAAATAAATTACGCGATTTAGGTAAGGATGAAGATTTTCCTGATTTTATGAATGATTACAATTGGTAGCGTCCAAAAGGGACGCCGTTTTTATTTCTAAGTTTTTTCTATCTTTGCCTTATGTGAAATATTTCAACGCATCTAAAATTTCTTTCAGGAGGGATCAGTAATTGTGAAAAAATGGCACAGCTTGTTACTTGTAATTTTCACTCTATTTTTAGTATACTTCACGATATTGCCAATGCAAGTATTTGCCGAAACGGCATCTGTAAAAAACACATTGGCGGACGAAGAAGCTATCACTTTATTTACAAAGGAAATTGCGGTTGATCCACAAAAAGCCGAAGGATATTTTAACCGGGGACTTGCCTATGCCCATAAACAAGACTATGATCATGCAGGCAGAGACTTCGACAAAGCACTATCCATAAATCCCCGTTATGAAGAGGCCTACGTACAGCGTGGTATTGTTTATTTTTTACAACGCCAACATGACAAAGCTATAATCGATTTTGATAAAGCTATTGCTATAAACCCTAAAAACTACGTGGCCTATGCTCTACGAGGTACTGCCTACGCCTATAAAAATGCTTATGACAAGGCTATTAGCGACTTTGATCAGGCTATAAGCATAAATCCTGTATTTGCCGAAGCCTATGCCAACCGGGGACTTGCCTATTATTATAAGCAAGATTATAGCAAAGCCATCGAAGACTGCAATAAATCGATTGCAATTAATCCTTTATTCGGCAAAGCCTACTCTGTTCAAGGGCGTGTTTTTACGGAACGCAATGAGTTTGCACAAGCTATTGAAAATTTCGATAAGGCAATTTCCCTGGATCCAACAATTGCAAACAACTATTACTACCAAGGAACAGTATATGAGAAAACAGACTGCCCACAAAAAGCGGTCAGTCTGTATCATACATTTCTTAACAGTCATCCCCAAGATGACAAACTCATCGCAGCAGCGAAAGATAGAATAAAAACTTTAGAAGATCTAACACCCCCATCAAACTAGATAATATCTAATTTAACAGGGGATGTATTTTTAGCCTATTTACAATTACTTACTAGGCTTCTTCAGTTGCCATCTTTTTTGCCTTCACTCTACGATATACGAAGGTGGTAAGTATTGGTGTGAGGACCGAAGTAACAATCACAGACGCTGCAACTTGCAGGGTAGCAATCGGCGCGATTGCCGCATAAGCGGGATCAGCCATGGCTACAGCTTTAGGCGTGGCCGCAGCGTTACCAGCTGTACTGGAAGCGGCGGCACCGGCAACTCCACTGCCGCCAAGCAGTCTGTCAACAGTGATACAGGCAAAACCTGTGATAATGCATGTTGCAAAGCCAAGTAATAGACCGGAAAAGCCGGCAGTAACAACTGCGTACAAATTAATCGTGTTACCAAGCGCGAAACCAACATAGGGTAATAAAATTTCGCAGCGTGCACCACAATATTCACGTATATCCTTATCTAGGTTTCCTAATATAAACCCTAATACCAGCGGAACTAAAAGGGATACCATTGCCATATAAGGAATATTGGCAAGACCGGTGCCTGCAAGAACTACCATAGTTAGAAACGGCCCTGTTTCTATATTCTGTATTACATAGGATCCAACATCTGTCTCATCGCCCATGCCACTTGTCAACGCAATAAACATACCGCCATTTGTATCATTCATAGCTGCTAAAATTGCCAATGCGGAAAGGCCAAAGAGATCGCCGCCAAAAAATTTAGCTATCATCAGCGCTATAACTGAAGCAATGCTAACTTTAGTAAATAAGATGCCACATCCTCTCTTAAGCATTATGGGTGCTGCTTTAAAGGTCATTGTGGTACCCATGCAAAAGAGAAAGGCACCGATAAATGCGGGAAAAGACGTAGCTATGGCCTCCGTAAATCCTCCAATCCTAACAAAATGAGGCGCAAACGTATTTATAAGAGCCCCTATGAGCATGGGAACGATCATAAACCCACCTGGAATATCTCGAACACGTTTGTAAATCTGCATTTTCATTCTCCCCTTACATTATTCTACGACGTACGCGATTAACTTCTGACAATCTGCTTATCTTTGCTTACAACCTCTTTAGCCGCATCGATTTTATTAGCAGGAAGACTCATAGCAAGGAAAAACGCTGCTAATAAAAAGCCGGAAAGAACATAAATAGCAATATCCGTACTTCCAAAAGTAGTAATAACCCAGCCAACTAAAAACGGTCCAACAAAGCCGCCAAGGTTGCCGATTCCGTTGATAAACCCACGTGCACCGCCACAGACTTCGCTGGGAAATAACATGGGTGGCATGGCCCAAAAGACTCCGTTGTAGGCATTATGGAAGAAACCACATATCACCAAAAAAGTGAATGACAACCAAATAGTCTCCTTGGTATGAACTGAAAGGACAAACGCAACTGCAAAGCATATCGCCGGCAGGGCTGTGTAAATTCTCCGTTTGCCGGTTTTATCTGACCTAGAGGCAATTAAATATAATCCAGCCATAGCTGCCAAGAAGGGTACGGCGGAAAGAAATCCGACCATAGTCATTCCGGTCTTTGTCAGCTCTTTTAAAATAGTCGGCAGCCATAACATAAATCCGTAATCACCCACTTGGAAAGCAAAATAAAACAGCGTGAGTTTCCAGAAATTACTATTAGCAAACAATTGTTTATACGAAACTGGAGCATCATCTGATTTGATACTGACCTGCTCTTCCTTGAGACGAGAGATAATATAATCACGCTCAGCAGGGGATATCCACTTCGCCTTCTCCGGGCTATCATCAATTAACGGCCACCACAGTAAAATGAGAAGTACTGAAACAATGCCCTCAATGAAAAATACATTGCGCCAACCATAGTCTTGGATAATCCAGCCTGATATAGGCCCTGTGATCATGATGGCAATATTAATGTTCATTATAAAGAAAGCATTAGCCCGCGCTCTTTCTTCTGAAGGAAACCACTTGCTAATGATGACCAAGATAACCGGCCATACGCCACCTTCAGCAATCCCGAGGAAAAACCGCAGCACTAATAAATGCCAGGCTTCCGTTACCAGGCCTGTGAGTGCCGATAAACCACCCCAGATCAATATACTAATTGCAATAAATTTCTTACCCCAGCCGTTTTCGGCAATATGCCCACCTGGAATTTGCAAAAATAGATAACCAAAAAAGAAGATTCCCGCTGCCATTCCGGCTGTCGAGGCAGTTATGCCGAGTGACTCATTCATGCCTCCTGCCATGGCAAATCCAATATTCATGCGATCCATAAAGGCAAAGATATATACAATCATAACCGGTGGTATAATTCTCAGCCATCGTTGCTGGGGAATTTTGGTTGCCGCTTGTTCTAAGCTCATTCTGTTCCCTCCAATTTTCATTTTAGAGAAAAATAGACCTGCTGCAATCAGAACGGGAAATCAATCTGACGGAAGACGATTTTACCATTTAGTATGGTTAGCTTTGGAACCAATAGTTTATTACCGCTAAACGTTTCGCCCAAACGATTTTTAAACAAAAACTCCTTATCCGTCAATTGAAAAATTGCTACATCCGCAATTGCACCTGGCGCCAAAGTTCCCAACCTACCCTTCATGCCGTTAATTTCGGCCGGAGTAGACGTACATGCTTTGATTACTGCAGGCAACTCTACGCCAAGACTCAGATATCGTGACATTACTGCCGGTAAACCGAATACCATATTACCAAACAAACTAGCCTGTGTAAGGTCTGTGCTGATTATATCCGGAGCAAATTTCTCTGCTAACGCAGCCTGAATAACTGGGTATGAGTGGTTGACTCGCGCGTCAGCTGTATCAAATAATACTCCACGCCTGCGCGCTTCCCATATTCCGCGTTTCACCTTCCCCTCGGCATCAATAATCGTGCTGCCTTTCCCATGATAGCAATGGCAAAAAATATCGCCTGGTCGCATTTGTGAGGCAATCTCAGTTATATTCCCCGGAGGATTAGTGGTGTGAACAGTAAGACGGCATTCTAATGCTTCAGCAAGATTAACGGCTGCCTTTAACGTGTCTAATCCGAATTCTTTGACTACTTCTTCGCCACATCTAATCTTTAAACCGGTAACTTGACTATTGTATTGGGCAAATAACTCTTTTAACATTCCTAAATCGTAATTGCGGGGATCCAGATTTTCCGGATAACGCTCGGTAACTTGACCGGCAGGTGAAACATTTAATGTGCAAAAGATTCGCATCTGGCTTTGATTTACAACCGTCCGCATAAACGTATGACAGTTGGATGTACCACTACTGCCGGCATCTACTGCAGTCGTAACTCCCATTGGCAGAAGCGCCACATCTGGCACAAAGCCTGACTCGGTTGCCCCATAAAAAATATGGGTATGGTTGTCTATCAACCCTGGTGTAACTAAGTAGCCTGCGGCATTGATAACTTCTTCAACCTCTACCGGTACGTCCGGTGTAATCTCTACAAATTGATTTTCCTGGATTAATACATCGCTTTTACCTACAAAATTTCTGGCGGGATCAATAACCGTACCGCCTTTAATTAACAAATTGCCCATTTCATATCATGTCCCCTTACTGTACTTTTTTAATTTAGAACTTTGCTTAGTGCCTCCAGGCATTGCATGTAAGACTAACTGACTGGCCTTCATGAAGTCAACTCTATTAGGGTAAGGGTTCGCTTAGCAAACTGTTACATTTTTCGTACATATCCTAATTCTCAGTCATTCTCATTAATAATGAATCTTCAGAAAATTTAAAGCAGGATGTCCTTATAAAAACCATTCACAAGTTGGAATCTTTGTAAGTCTATTGAAATTAATGGTGTACTATATACAACGTGCCAAAGAATTTTACAGGCGGGTGGAGCACTCTCCACACATCACCCGCCTGTAGCGGACTATATAGATGCCATCAATACGTGTCTTGTGATAGATGTACGGGTATAAGCGCGATTAAAGCAATTGCCGTATTACAGTAATTTCTTGTAAATTTCCCGCATGTCGTCTTTTGTTACTATTTTAGGATTGTTGTTGAGCAAACGAGTGACTTTAGCAGCAGCCTCAATCATATCATCAAGTGCCTCTTCATTAATTCCTTTAGCCCGCAAGTCACACTTTATTTCCAAATCTTTAATCATAGAATATAAGTTATCAATCATTTTTTCAGCGGCTTCTCTGGTTGTACAGCCTGTAACCTCAATCCCCATCGCCATCGCAATATCCCTGAATTTATCTTCACAAACATCCAAATTAAATTTCATTACATCGGCTAGGAGAATGGCATTAGACAGGCCATGGGGAATATGATATTTTCCGCCTAATGGATAGGATAAGGCGTGTACAGCGGTGGTACTGGCAGTGGCAATGGAAATACCGCCAAACATGGCCCCTAATAACATATCTTCCCTTGCGGCTAAATTGCCGCCATCCTTATAGGCAGTACGAATACTGCGAGAAATCAAGGTAATTGCCTTTAATGCGAAGGTGTCACTAAGAGGATTGGCTTTTTTAGAAATATAACATTCAATAGCATGACACAATGCATCCATCCCTGTATTGGCCGTTATTTGTTTTGGTAAATTAACCGTCATCTCCGGATCTAAAATAACAGAGTCTGACACCATTTTATCACTTACAATTCCAACCTTAAGTTCTTCTTCCGGCACTAAAACAATGGCATTGGGCGTAGCCTCGGCGCCTGTACCAGCAGTAGTTGGTATCATCAGCGTCGGAATTCCCCGGCGTTTTATTTGTGCTTTCCCCTTCACTAATTCCCGCAAAACTATATCATTCGTAAATAGTACAGAAACAATTTTAGCCGTATCAATAGAACTGCCGCCGCCAATCCCAATTATCAGTTGGCAGTCAAAAGCTTTGGCCGCCTGGCATATCCCATTTACCTGATCAACTGACGGCTCCGGCGGAGTGTCGTTGATAACATGGACATTAATACCGGCTGCCGCCAACAGTGCTTTCGGCTTTTCTACCAATCCGGAATTCCATACCCCCAGGTCGGTAATAATCACTACATTTTTTGCTTCATAATCGGCGACGACATCGGCAATTTGTGCAATACTACCGGCACCGGCAACAATCTTTCTGATATTCAATAAAGAATAGAAACTACTCATATTTGCCCTCCAACGCATTAACAAAATTATTGCTTATTTCCCATATCCTAGCAGTCCATACCCGTAAACACTCGGATAACTTATCAATTCCAGCGTGGATGTTCATAGGCTTTGGGGTTGCAAACATGCTGCCAGCGCTGACCATTAATCACGGCAATAACTCCTTCAGCCGCCATAGTGGCTACCGCCGAAGCCGCTTCTTTTGTCTGCCCGGCCATATGAGGAGATACGATAATATTTTCATATGTAAGCAAGGGTTCGCCGGCAGTTACAGGTTCTGTGCCAAACACATCAGTAGCAGCAGCATGCAGTTCATTATTTTCCAACGCTTTTGCCAAGGCCGTCTCATCCACAATTCCACCACGGGCACAGTTAATTAAAATTGCATTCTTCTTCATTAACTTCAATTCATCTGCACCAATTAGATTTTTTGTTTTTGCCGTTAACGGCACATGCAGGGACACTACATCAGCCAGTTGCAGGAGCCGCTCCAGGTCGGATTCATACTGATATCCAACCCCAGAAATGGCTTCCGGCTTTATATATGGATCGTAAACAACCACCTTCATCCCTACACTCGCCGCCATTTGAGCAAGGACACTGCCAATATTGCCATACCCAACCAAACCCAAAGTTTTTCCGTATATCTCAAAAGCTTTATAGCTGCTTCTAATAGAAAAATTACCCTTGCGGAGCTCTTTATCGGTATGGATCATATCCTTGGCTGCAGCAAACATAAACGCAAAAGCATGTTCTGCCACAGAGCGAGTATTAGCCCCCGGCGCAATTACCACAGGAATACCAAGCTCAGTTGCAGTATCTACGTCAACATCATCAACGCCAACCCCCGGACGGCCAATAACTTTTAAATTTTTTGCAGCCAACATCGTCTCCCGGTCAATAGCGCCAATGCGAATAATTAGACCTTCCGCATCCAGCAGCTCCGGCAGCATTGCCTTCGGGTCTCCGTTATTAGTAATTGCTATATTTACCTTGGCTTTCTCTAAAACTGCCATTCCATCATCATGTAATCTATGGGAAATTACAACCTTTTTCATTCTTTGCCTCCCAGTTACTTTCTGCTCTCGTTACTATCCTCTATCTTACTACTATTTGTAAAGTTCAAAAACTTTTAGTAACTCTGAATCAATTTTAGGATTGTTGCAATTTGACGGTTCACGGGCCGGACCAACCGGGTATCCAAGCAATTCGACCGCACGTTTAACAACAGAATTAGGGTTGCCCATCTGCATAACATTGCGGAACGGCCTAATTTTCTTTTGGGCCTCATTTGCTTCTTCCATTTTACCCTCGGCCCATAATTGATAAATGCTCACCATTAATTCAGGAAATACATTGGAGCAACCGGCAATAGCAGCAGTACCACCTGCTCTTAATGTCCAGAAAATTAAAGAGTCATTGCCAGCTACTATGTTTAGTCGACTGTCTGTGTTTTCGATATATTTTAATGTGTTGTCAAAATTACCGCTGCTATCTTTGATTCCTACTATATTTTCATAAACTGCCAGTTTTTTTACTGTCGTATAATCAATATTGCTTCCCGTTCTCGCGGGGATATTATACAGCAATATCGGTAAATCTACCGCTTGGGCGACACTGCTAAAGTAACGATATAAATCATCCTGCGAAACACTTACAAAGTATGGCGATATAACGGATAATGCGTCCACACCTATTTCCTTAGCAATTTTTGATAATTTGATAGTTGCTTGCGTTGTGATACAGCCGGTACCGGCATACACGGGAACTCTGCCATTAACTTCCGCAACTGCAACTTCCATGATTTTTATTTTTTCTTCTTGTGTCAGGGCATAGAATTCACCGTTTGTTCCAAGAACAAAAATACCGTTAACACCTGCCTTAATGAGGCGATTAATTTGATTACGCATTTCTTGTTCGTTGAATTTTTCATCCTGTGTTAGTGGAGTAAGAATAGGAGTAATAATACCTTTGGGTTGAAACATTGCGTTCATCCTTTCATCTTCTAATAATTTTAGCGTCCATAGCAGTCAAAACTGATATTCAACACATTTGCACTAGGCTTGGCCTTTGTTCGCCAAGTACACAATTCACAGCTTTCGCTATGTAAGCCATATATCAAAAAATTTCCTGTATTTTTTTGATATATGTTATATATAACAAACGCTTAAGATTATTGTCGTCATATCTATCTCATACGAGATGCGATATTTTTTCTTATATGTATCATGTTGTATACAACATTTATTATATCTATATTCTAAATCTACTTTATTTTTTTGTCAATAGGTAATGTTCTAATAATTATATAAGAATGAAAAAATTGCGTTTGACAAGATCGCTATTTTGCACTATATTTTGATGTATACAACAACCAAGAGAGTGGGTTTGATAATGGAGCTACCTAAACTGGATAATTCAAATTTATGGGATAAAACTTACATATTATTAAAAGAACGAATTCTCCGCCGAGAATTTAAACCTAACCAAAAACTATCTATCCCCGAACTGGCCAAACAACTCGGTGTTAGCCGAACTCCCATCAGGGACGCCTTAAATCGTCTTGAAATGGACGGGCTCGTAAAAACAGTATCCAAAGTTGGAACTTTTGTAAATGCTTTGGAAATCGAAGATATCTTAGATATTATCGATACGCGGCTCATGCTTGAGCTTTGGGTCGTGGAAAAACTTACACTGCTGTCGGATGACGACTATGCTCAAAAAATTGGCAAGCTAGAAAATATCCTGCAAGAAGCTTCTCTTTCGGTAGAGAAAATTCCACTGGAATCCTATCTTCGCACAAACTATAACCTGCGCTTTCATATGGCCTTTGTTGAGCTTGGCGGCAATAAAAGGAACACGGAAATTTATTTAAGCATGATGAATTACCATTTCCTGGCCGCCGAAAATGCTCTCTTTACTAAAGAGATGGTTACCCGTGCTGTTGAACAGCATTACACCATTCTAACTGCCTTGCGCGAGAAAAACTTTGAAACTCTCAAGGCGGCAATCAAGCTACATCTAGATGATTCCAAAGAACGTCTTATCCGGCAGTTGCAAGCTAACGGCGGCAAATTATGAGTTTAATAAAATTGAAACAACGAACCAGAATAAAATGCTTGCTGTCCTCTATTCCTAAATATTAATATTGCAAAACAAATGCCGTCACTACTTGACATGTGTGAGTCAAGATGACGGCATTTTCTAAATACGGATTACTGAACTACTATTCTATTTGCCAGTCTTATCAATAAAGCCCCACTTGCCGTTTATCATTACAGCAGTCAGTCCTTCGCTGAAATCATCCTCATCACCAAACTGCGCCGGGATGACTACTTTGCCCGTCTCGTCAATATAGCCCCACTTGCCGTCAGGGGATGTTCATGAAAAATAAGTTATAAAAAAAGAGGAAAAAAGAGAGAAATAGAAAATATAAGGCAATGAGGTGAAGAAGATGGAAAATCTCATTGCGATATTAGAAAAAGTGTCAGATCCACGACAGGCATGGAAGATTAAACATAAGCTATCGGACATATTACTCATCTGTTTATTTGCAGTAACCTGTAATGCTAACAGTGCGCTAGAAATCTATGATTTCGCGGTTAGCCGAAAGCAATGGCTTAATACGATCCTTTCTTTGGAAAACGGTATACCAAGCCGTTTAACCTTTGCCAGAGTGCTGCAA
>NZ_FNAM01000101.1 GCF_900101845.1 Sporomusa acidovorans
GCGACAAATTCCGTGATTTTGGATAAATCGCTGCACCAGACACTGGCTAGGGCTTTTTGCTGGAGCAAAACCGGCTCTAAAAAACCGCGTTTTAAGTAGTGGATTTGCAACTGCTCTTTTAGAAAGTCCTGAAATTGTCGATGAGAACGGGTCGTTTTCAACAAAAAAATCACCACCATCAGCGAAGGTAGACAAAAAGATGTCTTCATCGCGATTATGGGGGCGTTTCAAAAAAGTCAAGTCCCAAATTTTCGACACGTCTATTTTGGAGGAAAACTGCAAAAAGACCAAGGCTAAATGCCTTGATCCATATAATATCTCGGGTTTCCGAGAGAGTACGATGAATTTAAAAGGAGGCAATTCTAATGATGATTACCCGAATTATTAGCGCTCCCCGATCAAACACTGTTGCTTTGCTAGTACGCCGGATAGTACCGGGGCAAGAAAACTTCGCCAACTATCCTTTTGGACTACTAACTGTTCCTGTGAATCAAGTTATCCGCCTTCAGCCAACGTCAGACTTGCGCGGGGTGGTCGGCTTTACCCAACAGGATATCAGCAACCAAAATGAAATGATTGCCCAATTTAGCCGCTTGTAATATCACCAAAAATTCTGTACTAATGATACTACCAATGGCTTTTTCTATTAGTACTTTAGCCCTGCAGCAAGCTGCAGAAAAACTTGGTATAACGGTCATTTCGGGCCAAAATGATGTTAACTCACAAGTAAAAACGATACTTGATTTTTGTGTCACTACTCTCTTTTCTCCGCCGGGCCCCCTATTCAACTAGCCGATTCTTTAAAAAATCAAGGTCTTAGCAATCATAACCTGCCGCTGTTAAGCCTTGTCTGTGAAAAACATAACTGCCCGCCTGATATTCCCGAAATCATTAATCCACACACGGGAATTACTGTTGCGCCTAACCAGCTCGGCGAACTAGTACTTACCACCCTTTCTCGGGAAGCAATGCCTCTGATTCGCTACCGTACCAGAGAATTTGCCATATTGACACCTGACCGCTGCTCCTGTGGTCGAACCACAGCCCGGCTAACCTTTATTACCTGACAGGGTACTAAACAATCAATTTTCTACGAAAGGAGGTGATCGTATGCCAAGAGGCGATGGAACCGGTCCTTGGGGTACTGGACGCGGTGGCTGTCAGCCAATGTCTTTTTTCAACAGCTTTGGCGCTGGCTTTTGCCGCGGTGGCTTTGGCCGCGGCAGCAGACAAAACGCCATACAAGGCGAATTTGGCTTTGCCAATAGCACCCCCGCAGTTCCCACAGTGTCCGAAACTCTGGAAGTACAGGCAAAACGCTTAGAAGTCCAGGCAAAACTTTTAGTATCACAAGCAAACACCTTACGTAGCCTGGCCAATCAAAACTACAAGGCTGAATAATCATTGAAATCTGGCTCTTCGCTATCATCCTCCCAAAGCCTAAGTTTTCCCCATCCCCTCTGTCAGTTTTATAGCGAAGAGCCCCTTTCTTTATCATTCAACTCTATACGACACCGCAATAATAGCACCCGGCTTACAGCCCGACGAGTCATTAAATAGATTATAATATACCACCAAAAATTCACTAAATTAAAGGAAATCTTTTCGACAATTTACTTTTGTGTCAACATTTTACACGGGTATAAAAAATAAGGAGGATTTCTTATGCAAAACATAGTGATTATTGGCGCCGTGGCTGCCGGCCTCAAAGCAGCATCCAAGGCCAGGCGATGCGACCCAGAAGCGAGAATTACAGTTATTGAAAAAGGCGACCTCATTTCTTACGGGGCCTGCGGTATGCCCTATTATATCGCCGGTGATGTTCAAAACATTGAAGATTTAATGAAAACACCAGTAGGTATTTTACGCAATCCTAACTACTTTAAAAATATCAAAGACATTACTGTATTGACCCAGACCCTTGCCACAGCCATCGATCGTCAAGCTAAGACCGTAAATATAAAAAACCTAACTTCCGGCACTGAAGAAATAATTCCCTATGACAAGCTTGTCATTGCAACCGGTGCATCTGCTATCAAGCCGCAACTGCCAGGCGTGGACTTAGCCAATATTTATCAGCTCTGGCACCCCTCAGATGCTAAAGCGATTCGGGAAGGGTTAGAAGAAAAGCGATTTAAAAATGCCGTCATTATCGGTTCTGGATTGGTTGGTATGGAGATGGCAGACGCTTTAAGTAAATGGGATATATCAGTTACAGTTCTAATCAGAAAAAACCAGGTTTTCCGGAAATTTTTGGACCCGGAAATGGCCGGTATCGTAAGTAAATATGTGCAAAATAGCAAAATTTCTTTGTTAATGTCGGAAAATGTAGTGCGCTTCACCGGCAATACGGCAGTAGAAGCAATAGAAACTGACAAACGTATTCTCCCGGCAGACCTGGTTATTCTGGCCATAGGTGCCCGCCCCAATATAGAACTTGCCAAAGCGGCCGGGCTGGTAATCGGCCCAACCGGCGCCATTGCCGTAGATGAAGAAATGAGAACCAGTGACCCTGCGATTTATGCCGGAGGAGACTGCGTGGAAAATGTCAATTTGATATCAGGTCAAAAAGTATTTGCCCCCATGGGCTCAACAGCCAATAAGCACGGGCGGATCATCGGCGAAAATCTATGCGGCGGCCATGTAAAATTCAATGGCATTCTCAATACAGTTGTCGTTAAAATACATAATCTGACGGTTGGCAAAACCGGCCTCACAGAACAAGATGCCAAACAATTAGGCTATGAATATATCACCGCTATGGTAGCCGGTCATGATAAGCCTCATTACATGCCGGGAGCCAAACCAATTACCGTAAAATTAATTGCCCACGCCACTTCCGGAAAAATTCTGGGACTGCAGGCCGTAGGCGAAGGTGAAGTGGCAAAACGAGTGGACATTGCAGCCACAGCTTTAACGCTCGGCGGCACTATTGACGATTTATTTAATATTGACTTGTCCTATTCGCCGCCGTATAATTCACCTATTGATAATGTGGCAGTAGCTGCCAACGCCGTTATGAACAAATTGGCCGGTAAACTAAAAGGCATTTCTTCCCTGCAGGCCAAAGAGAAATTGCCATCCGAACAAACTGTTTTTCTTGATGTGCGGACTCCTGATGAATGCAAGCAAATTCGCCTTGCCGGCTGCAAAAATATCCAATACATTCCTTTGGGGCAACTGCGCAGCCGGTTGAGTGAATTAAATAAAAAAGATGAAATTGTGGCATTCTGCAAAATCAGCTTGCGCGGTTATGAAGCCGAAGGAATTTTAGAAGGTGCAGGCTTTGAAAATGTTAAGGTCATGGAAGGAGGTATTCTATCTTGGCCATTCGCTTGTGAAAAAGAATAAGCGATTGATACTTGACAACATTCTAATCCACAATAAATAGGAAGTCTGGTCTACAGTCGAATACAACCTGCCCAGCTGTCCAATTATCCTGCGGATGTCTTCATACTAACAAATAAGGAGGACCAAAATATGACACTTTTAGAAGAAGCAAAAATAAAGCTTTCCCAATTAGCTATCGATCATAATTGGTCATCTAGCGAAAAAATCACAGTCGTTTCTGCACGCAATCTTACGCCAGAAGAGGCGATTGGAAAACCGGACCGCAATGACTATCCATTACTTACAGGAAAAGAAGTCATGATGGAGGCTCGACTGCGCGGCGGCGTAGGGCAAGCCTTCACTGATCAACCCGGAAAATTCGAAGGTACGCTTGAAGATGTGTTTAAGCTGCCGCTTGATACCAACTTTCGCCGCGCGGTTTTTGTTGCAACGCTCAACGCAGCGATGCAAAGTTTGGAGATGGTTGAAGCAACAGTCCACTGCAAAGATAAGGAGCCGACCCTTTGTGCCCAAGAGCTGCCTGCCTTTATTAAAGCAAAGTACGGAAATCCCAAAATTGCCTTTGTGGGCTTACAACCGGCCTTAATTGAAGCACTAAACAAAGCAGCTTTTGAACTTAAAGTCACAGACCTAAATCCGGATAATATCGGACAAATCCGCTGTGGTGTCCGTATTGAAGACGCAGCCCTTAATGCGCAGCATGCCCGTTGGGCAGATATTGTCCTCTCAACAGGAAGCGTCTTAGTCAATGATACCTATCACGAATTGTTGCAGGGAAAACCAGTAATTTATTATGGTGTCACGGTAGCAGGACTAGCAAAATTATTTGATTTGCCAAGATTTTGCTTCTGTGGTCGCTAAATGACATTCCATTATTTAATATTTTTGAATTGAAAGGTCGTATAAAAATAGGTCTCGATAGAAGTTTCTATCTGAGACCTATTTTTTATAGCAGCAACTAATTTACATCTTTATCACTGCCCAAATTTTTCACTTCGTATAATCCAACTGTTTCGTTAATGAGCGCATTCTTAAAATTAGATATGCCTGTTTTTTTAAGGTAATTAACTCAACTTTCGGAGAGAGAAATAGGCAGATAGATTTGATGTAATTGGGCAAGGCCGCTATCCAATGTGAAAGTTGATGCTTCTAAATGCGGCACAAAAAGCCTGACCGTAACACTCTAAGTCAGACCTTTGTCTATAATATATAGGAAATACTTTCAAGAACAGCCATGACAATAATTGACACAGCAGAACTGATGAAAATAACGATAATTATGCTATACTCGAAGAAGCAGGATAAGATCGAGGGACGGTTTGGAGATTACTCCGCTTTGAGAACATGATCGGGTTGTCTTTGAGTACAGAGAACTGCTGTTAAACAGCGTACAATAAACTTTTTTCTATCAGACAATCTTCCTGCACTTAAAATAGTAGGAGTGATTTAGATGGAAGCCCTTTTGGAATGTTGCTGTGGAATTGATGTACATCGAGATAGTCTGCAAGTATGTATACTAAAGGGCCTAACAGATAATCCAGAAGTGATTCGTGCTGAATTTAAGACAATGCA
>NZ_FNAM01000035.1 GCF_900101845.1 Sporomusa acidovorans
AATTGTCTGGCTTACATGGACAAACCGGCAGAGTACCAGTCAGGAAAAACAACAGCAAATCGTAAACTTGCAGAAATAGATAGCCGATATTGTACTTTCTCCCCAATTCTTGTATAATTGAAGCAAGTTAGGTTGATCAGAAGACTGAAGGCCAAGCGGAGTTACTATCCGTTTGCCTTCAGTCTTTATTTTTTTCAAGAGGGTGATAAATAAATGGGTGACAAGACAAAGCTTAGTTTTGCGACAAAATGCATTCATACGGGCAATGGGATTGACAAAGAAACTAGCGGCCAACGTGCCTTTGCCGTTCCGCCCGGAATGGTATGCCAGTGACCCGTTTGACAATATCAAAGAAGCGCAACAAGGTTGATGAAATCCTTACAGAGGAAGCCAGCAAATACTGGCGGTAATGCAGAATAGAAGAGCCATCTTTTGGTATCATAAAGAATACTAGGGCACAGATAAGTGCGTACTTGCCCATATGGTAAATAAAGGTTACTATTAATATATATTCGCATTAAAGAAGTTTGCAGCGAATACCAAAGGAGGGTTTCATTTGAGCCATTTGTTAACCCCGTTACAGGCAGGCTCCTTATGCTTGGCAAATCGCTTAATTATGCCGCCTATGGCCACTTCCAAAGCGGAAGCAGACGGTAAGGTAAGCCGGGCTATTCTGGATTACTATCAGGAGAAGTCGGCCGGCGGTTATTTTTCTTTAATCATTATTGAACACAGCTTTATTCAGCAAGCCGGCAAGGCCAGTGAACGCCAGCTTTCCGTTGCCGATGACAGTGTTATTGACGGCCTACAAGAGCTTGCTGCCGTAATTCACCGTAATGGTTCTAAAGCCGTAATGCAAATCAATCATGCCGGCAGCGCGGCAATCACGGAGGTTACAGGCGTCAGGCCTGTCGGGCCGTCCGCTGTGAAAAACCCACGCAAAGGCGGAATTCCGCATGAACTTTCCCAGACGGAAATTCATGAGATTGTTGCCGAATTTGGCGCAGCCGCCCGGCGTGTAAAGCAGGCCGGTTTTGACGGTGTCGAAATTCACTCGGCCCATGGTTATTTTCTCAATCAATTTTTCTCGCCGCTGACGAACCGGCGGACAGATGAATATGGCGGCGATGTACTGGGAAGAATTCGAATTCATTTGGAAGCTATCAAGGCCGTGCGTGCTGCAGTAGGCGGAGATTTTCCCATCCTGTTGCGGCTGGGAGCCTGCGATTATGCAGAAGGCGGCACCACCGCTACCGACAGCCAAATTGCCGCCAAGGAATTTGCAAAGGCTGGCGTTGCTATTCTGGACATTTCTGGCGGATTTTCCGGCTATACCATTCCGGGAAATAACGAACAAGGCTATTTTGCCCCGCTTAGTGCGGCGGTGAAACAAGTCGTAGCTATGCCGGTCATTGTTACCGGCGGCGTTATTGACGCCCAGGCAGCCGAACAGCTTTTAGCCCTGGGAAAAGCCGATCTTATTGGCGTTGGTCGGGCAGTGCTGCAAGATTCCCTGTGGGCGAAGAAGGCCATTGAAAGTTTTCAGTGACGCTATAGGAAACCTGCAGTGAATACTATAAAATAATTGGAGGTTGGTAAGATGGTCAATGATGTTCTGGCAGCAATAAAAAGACGGCGAAGCATTCGGGCCTTTACAGAGGCGCCGGTCACTGTCGAGGAAGTGCAAACCGTTCTGGAAGCAGCTGTTTATGCGCCTAGTGCGGGCAATCAGCAGCTTTGGCATTTTACGGTAATACAGAATCAGCAACTGCTTGCCGATTTAAATGTCAGGGCTAAGGCAGGGGCCGCGCAAATTGACAACGAACATATTCAGCAGCTGGCTAAGAATGAAAAGTTTAATATATTTTATGGAGCGTCAACAGTGATACTGGTTTCCGGCAAGGTGGACGGCATGGCGATTGAGGCTGATTGCGCCGCCGCTACGCAGAATATCTTGCTGGCAGCCGAATCGATCGGCTTGGGAGCATGCTGGATTAATCTGATTTTGTTTGCTTTTGCGGGAGAAGCGGGGAAACAATTTAGCCAGCAGCTGGGTTTGCCGCCAAGGTATAAGCCCTTTTATTCTGTTGCCTTAGGCCATAAAAAGGTGGATTCGGTTAACATACCTCACCGCAAAAAAGATGTAGTCAATTATATTAAATAGTTTCCAACACAAAGAACCGGCAGACGTAAGTGTCGCCGGTTCTTTGCTGTTTCTATTCCTGTGTAGCTTGAGTCTGGCGTTTAGCTAATCTGTTTTTCATAGCCTTATCGCCTGCGGTACAGAAGATCATACAACGTCCGCATAAGGTTGCGCCGTAGTTCCCTTCGTCATGTTCGCTGCAGCGAAGCATACCTCAGCAATATGTTAATTTAGATTTTGCTCGGCAAATCTTTTTTCCAGCCCTTTGAAAAAGGCATCGTCCGGATAGGTTTTTAACACTTTAGCCAGTGCATTTTGATATAATTCAATGTTGATATAATCGGCAGGATTTATTTGCGGCTGCAAGTAACCCATAGCGGCCATTTCCTCAAAGGTTCTGATTACTCCCTTGCGATTGGGGTCAGAACTGTTAATGGAGTGCGGCTCTAACGTAAAGTCACGGATTACAGCTTCATCTAATTTGAGATATTTATTGTTGATTTTTACCGCTAACTCCGGATTTTCTGCTTTTATCTTTTCAGAGCGGATAATTCCTTCCAAAAATGCCTGAAAACGCTGCGGATCTTCCTTTAGCAACTTACATCCTTTTTGCTGTCAATACCGGCTTTGGCCAGCGCGCCGCGGAAGACAATGTCCGCCGTGTATAACCGGGGTGAAGCGACGGTTTTTCCTCTGTAATCTTCAATTGATTTAAACTGAGACGCTTTTTCCTGGGTGGCAATGATGGGATGGCCGCCGGCCAGTGACCCGCCGATGATGACCAAATCGGCGCCGTTATTATCTAAGGTTAAGGGGCCGGCCGTGCCGAAACCGATTCCCAAATCGATTTTTCCACTGTTTAACGCATTGAGCCCGTCAGCCGTGCTGGTAAAGGGAAGTAATTCCACCTCTATGCCGGCTTCTTTAAAATAACCCTGGTCTAAAGCGATAAAGGTCAGCAAACTGCTGCCGCCGGCAGGACTGTAGCCAACCGTTATTTTCTTTAATGGTTTCGGTTGATCTGTTGTTGCCTGCTGTTTGCTGCCGCAGCCACTAAACATGATGGAAGCAACAATGAGCAGTAACACAATAGCTACGATACTTGATTTTTTTTTCATAAGATTTCCTCCTCGTGTAGTTTGGGCCTCGTCAACGTCATGGGTAACAAAAACAATTGTCTTTTGCTGATCCTTGCGCTGCTTCCATAGAACGGAAACTAAGTCTTGCAGGAGGGCTCTGGTGACGGCATCCAAGGCGCCAAAGGGCTCATCCATTAGTAAAATCGGCGGGTCCATGGAGAATGATCTGGCAATGGCGGCGCGTTGCCGCATACCGCCTGAGAGTTGAGAAGGAAGTTTTTCATAAACATCAGGCAGTCCCACCAAGTTTAGGTATTCAATCGCTAATTCTTTTAACGTTTTTTGGGGTTTGTCCGGAAAAGCCTGTTCTAACCCTAACACGATGTTATCCCCTATGCTCATCCAGGGGAACAGACTGTATTCCTGAAAGACCACGCTGCGGTCCAAGCCGGGGCCGGTAATTTTCTTATCGTCAATATAGATGGACCCGGTTGTCGGTTCCGATAGACCGGCTATTAGACGTAACAGAGAGCTTTTGCCGGAACCGGACGGCCCGATTAAGCAGATAAAATCACCGGCAGTGATTTCTAAATTAATGTTGCTTAATACAACCTGTTGCCCATATTGCAAACCAATGTCTTTGAGCTCAATTGAATGCATGCTTTTTCCTCCAAAATTATTAAATTGTTATAGGCTATAGGCAAAAATAAAAAAGGCCAAATGCGGTTTAGTCCCGGTGTTTGGCCAGCAGTGTGGAATAAATGTCTTCCACAAGATTGAGACCGCCGTTGTAGCCTATGCAAGTGTGATGGAGAATCAGGCGGTCAATAATCGGTAACGTGACACTCAGATGCAGGCCGGGGATATCCTTGGCAACATCAACCTCCCAGGAGCTGGCGAGTAAGAGGGGAGTGGTTACCGGTTTCCCGGAACGGATTTTTTCCTCGATTATGCCGCTGTCCTGCGCGAAGGTGATCTCGGAAGAAATCGCGGGACTAAGCTCTTAAAGTAGTTTTCAATCGTTCCCCGGTATTCTTCCGGTACATCTTCGGTGATAAACTGGTGGATGGGGAAATAACCAAGTTCATTTACTAAAAACTTGCTAAAAGCGAGGGCATAGGCAGCATCATTAATATTATAGAAGCGTTTTGGCTGGTTAAGCTGGTATTCTGTCAATACGTCGGATGCCTTGGCTGCCTGGTTGCCGGCTTATCGAGGCAGTCATATTGATCCCAGTGTGGTTATGACCAGAGGCGAATTTGATTAAGAAAGAGGGAAAAATATGAGTAATCTGCTGGAATGGCAAAGTATTAGCAAAAGCTATGGCGACGATGCTATTTTATCTAATATTTGGTTTACGCTGAACCGGGGAACGGCAATAGCAATCGTTGGGCATTCCGGGGGTGGTAAAACGACGCTGTTATCGATCATGGGATTATTACAAACAGCAACCTCAGGGCAAATATTGATTGAAGGCCAGGAGATTGATCATTTAGATTCCCGCAGACTGGCTAAACTGCGTGGTCAGTATTTGAGCTTTGTTTTTCAGAGAGCCCGTTTGATTAACTCGTTGACTGCGCTGGAAAATGTCATGGCACCGGCCTGGTTTATTCGCAAGGGGGAAAATGTGGAGCAACAGGCAAAAGATCTATTAGAGCAATTCGGCTTGTCTCACCGTCTATACTATAAACCCCAGGAGCTGAGCCTCGGCCAGTTGTGGCGAATTTCTCTTGCCAGGGCGCTGTTGTTAAAGCCTTCTATTTTATTGGCCGATGAACCAACCAATGATTTGGACCCGGCTTTAGCCGAGGAAGTTGCCCAATGCCTGCTGCAAGCGCGCCAAAACGGGGCTGGGGTGGTCATTGTTACTCATGATGTAGGTCTGGCAGCACAAGCGGATCAACCTTTCCGCCTGGAAGCGGGAACGTTGCTGCCGGTTGTCTGCCAATAATGTTGATAGTGGAAGCTGTGATGGAAAAAGCATAGAAAACAAAGGAGAGCTTACCTAGCTTGAATTTTGGTAAGCTCTCCTTTGTTTTTCATTAATAGTTGCTGTGCGGGATAATTAGTTCTTTTTTTGTTTTAGTAACCATTCGGTAATAATGGAGACTAGCTCAGTGTGGGAGTTTGCGTCACAGTAAAGTTATGGGCCTGGACCATGGCGGAAAGCTTGCGGTCTTGACTGATTATCCATTCATGTTGTTTCATGGTATAGTTTCCCCCTTAAAATAAGCAAAGACCCAAAAGCGACAGGTGTCGCTTTAAGGCCTTTAGTTTGTCTAATCAGCATTTATATTAAATTTAATTCATAGTTTACCAAGGTTTCAAAGATTTGTAAAGAGCATTTTATTTGCTTTCAAGGAAACAAGGGAACGGCAGCAATTTATCTTAGCTGTTTAACTGCTAAGGCGATTCGTTGTAGCCCTTCTGCTAACAACGGGCGCGGGCAGCCAAAATTGAGCCGCATAAAGCCAGTGCCCTGCCGACCAAAGGTTATGCCGTCATTAAGACCTACCTTGGCTTTTTTGGCAAAGAATTGGACGAGCTCCTGCTGGGAAAGGTTTAAGTTGCGGCAATCCAGCCAGGCCAAATAGGTGCCTTGCGGTTTATTAACTTTAAGCGCGGGAATATTGTCGCTAATAAATTCTGTCAGGTACTCAGCGTTTCCCTCCAGATAGATTAACAGCTCATCAAGCCAGGGAGCACCATGGCGGTAAGCTGCTTCCAGCGCGGTAATGCCGAATACATTGCTTTTATTTATACCTAATTTTTGGATAGTTTGAGAAAATTGTCTGCGCAGCTCACTGTCCGCAATAATGGCAATTGAGGTATAGAGACCAGCCGTGTTAAAGGTTTTGCTGGGAGCGGTCAGTGTGATTATTTTGTCTTCCGTGCCAGTTTCCAGGGAAGCCAGCGGTATATGCTGATGGCCGGTATATACCAAATCTCCGTGTATTTCATCTGTCAAAACCAGAACGTTGTTTTCCAGGCAGATTTCTAGCAATTTGGCCAGCTCCGGGCGCGACCAAACCCGGCCGACAGGGTTGTGAGGACTGCACAAAATCAGCATTTTAGCTTCACGGGCTTTGACCGCTAAGTCGTCAAAATCCATATGATAGCTGCCGTCTTTATAGAACAAAGGATTTTCTATGACAGTACGATTCTGATTTTGTACGCTGGCAAAGAAAGGGGGATAAACCGGAGGCTGGATAATTATTTTATCACCAGCTTTGGTAAAAGTTTGAACCGCTAACGTTATAGCCGTTACAACTCCCGGAGTGCTTACCATCCAAGCTGGCTTGGTTTGCCAGTTATGGCGTTTTTCCATCCAGCTTACAACGGCATCATACGCATAGGAATGGGGAGAAGGATAACCGAAAATACCATGCCGGACCCGGGCAGCGAGTGCCTCGGTAATGGCGGGTGGAGAGGGAAAATCCATGTCGGCAACCCAGAATGGGAGTACATCCGTTGAACCAAAGAGGGTTGCGGCATCATCCCATTTTGTGCTGCCACTGTTTTGGCGGGTAATTACAGTATCAAATTTATTGGTCATAGTATCACCCTATTCGTAAAAAATAAGTGAATTCAAAATGCCGGAGCGCAAATAAAGATGCACGAAAAGGCTAAAGTACGTCCGGAAAAGACAGTACTTTAGCCTTCAGGCCTTCTGATCAGCTAAATGAAAACCAGTAATATATATTTATAAGCTACCATTCAGAAAGACAATTGTCAAGGAAGGAAATAAATACGCAAAAACATTTTTTTTATAATCTTGTTTTTTTGGTAATTGCTCGCTATAATAAAAAATAAGTTTAAAATTCAATAGACTGATTGGTATGAGCCGAAGGTCAGAATAACAGTTCCCGGGGGACTGTCGTTCTGGCCTTTTTGGTTTTCTAAACAATCCGGGAGGGGTATTTATATGGGCAAAAAAATTAAACAAATTGCAATCTATGGTAAAGGTGGTATTGGCAAATCAACGACAACATCCAACATTAGTGCATCCTTATCAAAGCTAGGTTATAAAGTCATGCAGTTTGGCTGCGACCCCAAAGCGGATTCTACGAATACGCTAAGGGGCGGCACTTATATTCCCACCGTGCTTGATACGCTGCGGGAGAAAAATAAAGTTCAGCCGGAAGATGTTATTTTTAAAGGCTTTATTAAAGGTATATGATGAATTGGAGCTTGACGTTGTTATCTATGATGTGTTAGGTGACGTGGTTTGCGGTGGCTTTGCCGTCCCTATTCGTAAAGGGATTGCCGAGCACGTATTTACCGTATCTTTGGCTGATTTTATGGCTATTTATGCGGCCAATAATTTGTTTAAAGGCATAAAAAAATACTCTAATTCAGGTGGCGCACTGCTGGGCGGTTTGATTGCCAACTCGATTAACGCCCCATATGCCAAAGAAATCGTTGACGATTTCGTTAAGCGGGATAAAATTTTGGAGGCCTTGCAAGATTGTCAGGCCATATTGACCATGCGCATCGGTTATCATGCCAAAGAACAGTTAGGGAGAAAGGGAATATTTATTTCAGAATACTGCGATACCGTCGAAAGTGGCCTTCGTTATACGGTTAATCAAATGACAAAATTGCCGCGTAGGCAAATCAGTGTGTAAAGAAATTTTTAGATTGACAAATATTTCCTGATAAGTATAATTATAGGTGTTAATATAGTAAATGATATTAGCTGATCAGAAAGACTGAAGGCTAAGGTATTTCCGTGAGGATGTGCCTTAGTCTTTTTATTTTCTTGGTGACGCGGGGAGTACCAATGGCAGACATTATAAATTAGAGTCTTTTAATCCAGGCGGGAGTATTAAGGATCGTATTGGTTTTAGCATGATTAAAGATGCTGAAGAAAAAGGGCTTATCAATAAGGATACGGTAATTATTGAACCCACCAGCGGCAATACGGGGATTGCGCTGGCTTTCATATCAAGGCGTAGACGGAGAAGGTATATAGTTTTTCGGGCGGAGGAAAGTTCAGTGACGATTACTTACGAGCTTGGCAATGCTTTATATATTAATATGACTACCGTTGTACCCAAAATTGCTCATTTTGCATAAGAAATGAACCGGAAGGGATGTCTCAGACAGTCTTTTTCTTGTTTTAAACGCTTTAATTGTAAAGAATTAGAAAGATTAAAAATAGAAGACAATATAAGCTATATATTAGTTTATGGCTTGATAAAAAACAGACACTATTTGTTGAGAAACGATAGTGCCTATTTTATTGCTTTATGTTCCAAAAATTCTCCTTAATATATACAAAAAAATTTTTATGACGATCCAACAGTGACAAATGTACTTTTTCTGTGAACAGATAAAAATACTGACATTTAATAATGTGGTTCAACAAGTATTGCGTAGAATTACATAGGTCTAAAGTCCCGAATGTTATTTATCTTGCGATACCAGCTATAGCGTGTCGAAGATAGTAACAATAAAATTGTTGAAAATAATTGACCCTGTAGTAGAATAAACATTGCCGGCTGAATTTACAGTTATTGCCAATAAAAATCTTTGCTCTTTGAGTGATTGATCGTTTGATTTATATTTTATACCTCGGTGATGTAAGTAAAGGGGCTACTCGTGAACGGATAAACGCAACTTACACAAAATGGCTTGTTTGGTAAATTCTGTCTGGTATAATGAATAAAAAATAGGTCAAAGGTCCTAGAAAACACGGAATGCGCTTAACTTTGCGATACTGATTATAGTTGTTAAGGCAAAAATATAAAAATTATTAATAAGAATTGACTTTACTTTAAGTCTACATTCTTCCATGTTTATCTCCGGACAATATGCTATGGATTCCTTTGATAGTTTGAGCCTTTGTCTCATCACAGTGTGTTGGACTAGTCGTGCTATGGCTAGAGTAAAACCCGCTTTCTAGGAGGATGGAGAGATGGTGAAAGTCATTTTAGTTAATAATGAGCATTGTTCGTTGGAGGAACTGGCGTGCGTGTTCGGCCCAAATGTGGAGGTTGCCGGCAGATTTCTTAACTTATCTGAAGCTATGGCTCAAATAAGAGAAATGAAAGCGAATGCCATGTTCTTAAACAATGATGCTAGTGACAAAGAAAGGCTAAAGGTAGTGAATACGGCAATCGGACGAACTTCAGATAACGGTGTTGTTTTTGTCTTAACGAGTGCGCAACCTAATGGAAAGCGAATTAAAGAGTTGCGTATCCCTGCCATATCGGCCAACAACGAAACTAAAGCTGCCCATGGCAATCCAATAGCAAATAAGACAGAAGAGATGGTACATCAATATGCACTTAGAAAAAAATCGGAACGGATAACGCTGTGGGAAAATGAGCGGATCGTATTGATAAATGCCGCTAAAATTGCCTGCTGTTTTATGCAAAAAGGACAGCGGAAAGTAACTGTTGCGGTTGAGAACAAGCTTTATAAAAGTAACGATACATTAAACGCCTTTATTGATAAGATTGGCCAAAGCCAGCTAATACGTTGCCACCGTAGTTTTGCTCTCAACCCCAATTATTTGTTAGAAATGGTTCCCGCAGAAAATAATACTATGGTTGCCAAGGTTGCCGGTTATGACCGTGAAATTCCGATTAGCAGGCAATATAGTCCGGTACTTAGGAGTATAGCCGGACTACATATTCGTGCTGATTGTAAAAAAATATTTTAAATTAGGATAATCAACTAATGAACGTATAAACGCAATTCATACAAAAATCACTTGTTTGCAAAAGTCTGTAGAGTATAATTAAGATCTGTATTAACAATATTTACCAAACGGTTGCCGCTGTAAATAAAGGACACGGAGGTTGTTAATGAAAAAATTGGTAGGTGTCATCCTGGTTCTGGTCATGCTGCTGAGCATTGTCAATATTACTTATGCCGAAGATTATCTTCTTGGACCGGGCGATGTGATAGCCATCGGTGTACTGGGGTTTGACGAATTGCAGGTGAAAGACTTGACTGTTAGGAATGACGGCAAAATTGCCTTTCCAATAGTCGGCGAGGTACAGGCCGGTGGACTTTCTCCCGGCCAGTTAACTAAGGTTATTACCGCAGGCATCAGTCGCTATACGAAAGACCCGCAGGTAACCATTAACGTTTTAAAATTCCGTACTACCCGCATTTACGTATTGGGCGAGGTTGCCAAGCCCGGACTCTATGAACTGGAGAAGCAACATACGTTAATTGACGCCATAGGTGCCGCCGGCGGTTATACCAAGGATGCCCTGAAAAAGAAAGTTTTTATTATTCGTAAAGATAGCACCACTAAACCGGTAGCGGTTAATCTTCTTAAGTTGCTGCGCGATGGCGACATGTCGCAAAATTATCTCTTACATGATGGCGATACGGTATACCTTGCACCTAACGGGCGGATCGATATTAGCCGGGATATACTCCCGTTTATGTATCTTGCTGCACAGATTGCCGACAATGATTAGAAGGTAGGGACAACGCTGAAAAAATAACGGAGGATTTCTAGTATGATTCAGAAAACAATCAATCTGCAAGATTGTGCTGCGATTGTAAAAAAAAGGTTTTGGCTAATCCTGGTGATTAGTTTGGTAGGTCTCCTGGCAGCGATACTTATTAATTTAATGGTTCCACCAACCTATGAAGCGGTAACAAGTCTGAGGGTTAAAGTACCGAGAGGACTTGCAACCTCACTCTTGTCAGATATGCCGGGAGCTTCAACGGCTGACAGCAGACAAAACCTGGCCAATTATGCCGAAATGCTTAAAAGCCGTACGGTAGTGCAACCGGCAATTGATCGGGTCTATGCGAATGAGAACGTTGTACCCCAATATGAACAACTGGTAGGTCGTATCAATGTACAACCCTCGAAAACCGCCGATATGTTGTACGTAAGGGTCCAAGCCAGGACTCCGGATGAAGCACAGTTAATAGCCAATGCTCTTAGTGATTCCCTTATTTCCTTACTTACGGCTGAGCAAGGAGCGGTGCGAGAGTTCATCGGCCAGCGCTTGCAGGAATCAAAGCAGGAACTGGAAAAAGCGGAAAGTGCTTTGGAACAATATAAGCGGACACAAAAGATGGTTGCTCCCGATGTACAGTCTAAGGCGATGCTGGATAAAATGATCGGCATTGATAAACTTAAAGCAGAGAACCGAGTCAATTTAATGGCCGCGCAGGCAAAGTTGAGCAGTATCGATAACCAGTTAGCGGGAGAAAAACCAGGTTTTATTGCCGATAATCCACTTATTCAACAGTACAAGTCTAAATTGGCGGATCTGGAAGTGGAATTAGTAAGTACCTTGCCTAAGTATTCTGAAAGTCATCCTAAGGTAATCTCTCTCAGAGCAGCTATTGAGGAAGTTAAAGCAAAATTGAAAAACGAAGCCGCCCTGGTTGTTAACGCTGATGCTGCTTCCGGCAACGCCATTCATCAGAATTTGCTGCAGGGAAAAATTACCGCTGAAGCAGAAGTTGCCGCCACAACGGCGCAAAGAAGTGCGCTTGACAGTATCATCGCCGCCAGTGATAAAGAACTGTCAGCGTTACCAGCCAAGGAACAGGGAATAACCCGTTTAATGCGAGAGGCACAGGTTGCTCAAGAGATCTATATCATGTTAGACAAACGCTACGAAGAAGCACGAATTAATGAGGTTATGCGCCCCTCTGATGTAAAAGTCCTTGATCCTGCGATTGTTCCCCAAGTGCCGATTAAACCTAACATAGTAATCAATGCATTTATCGGTGCGTTGATAGGATTATTTGCCGGTACAACAGTAGCACTTTTCTTAGAATTAACAAACTGGACAATTCGTAATGAACAAGAGGCTATGGAGTTGTTAAGTTTACCTGTTATTGGAATTATCCCGGATTTTGCAAAACCGGTAACTAAGAAAGAACTCCTTTGGCATAAAATCCGTAAATTATTCTTCCGTAGAAAGCATTAAATTGAGATGATTGGAGGTGAGATCATTGAAAAGCCAATTGTATCTAAATAATGTGATTGACCAAACATCTCTTACTAAAGAAGCCTTTCGAGTCATAAGAACAAAAATTTTATATTCCAAGTTATATGCCAATACCAAGTCCCTGTTGTTTACAAGTGCCGGAGCGGGAGAAGGAAAGTCCATGGTTGTTATCAATACAGCCATTACTTTAGCCCAGACCGGGAAAAAGGTAATAATATTGGACTGTGATTTACGCAATCCCAGTCAACACAAGCTTTTTGTAAAACCTAATATTGGGTTAACAAATTTTTTTGATCAACCATGTTCCATCAATAATATCGTGCAAGACACAGGCATTCATAATCTCCAGTTGGTTACCAGCGGGCCTATACCGGCAAACCCTGCTGAATTGCTGGATTCCAATCAATTGACGGAAATACTATCCTTGCTGTGCAACCGGTCAGACTACTTGCTTATTGACAGTCCGCCGGTACTGCCGGTTACCGATGCCTGCATACTCGGATCAAAGGCCGATGGAATTTTGCTGGTGGTAAGCATTGGGAAAGTAAGACCCGAAATGTTGCAAAGAGCAAAGGCTCATTTGGAAGAGGCTAACGGTAATCTTCTGGGCTTAATTATTAACCGTTCTGAATTATACAGTGAGCAGCGGGCCTACTATCACTATTATGAAAATATTGCTAAAACAGCAAATTAACTTTTATGGGAGATGCTGGAATGCGACGCAACATGCGCTTGGTTTTGTTGGTATTGATTGATATAGCAATAGTTAGTATAGTACCGCTGCTGGCACTGATCATACGCTTCGAAGAAATGGCCGATATGGAGCCTTATTTTAACATACTATGTTCAATTCTGCCGGTAATTATTACAGTTCGCCTGCTGTGTTTCTATAGTTTTGGCTTATATCACCGTTTATGGCGTTATGCCAGTATTAATGAATTATTTGCGATTGGGTCGGCAGTAACTGTAAGTTCGATTATCCTTGCGGTATATACAGCTTTTGTAGGTCCTGTTATACCGAGAAGCATTCATTTTATTAGTTGGATTTTTACGATCTTTGTAATTGGGTTTTCCCGCTTATGCCTGAGAATCCTTTTTTATCTGCGTCATAAGCGCAGCGAAAAGATGTGTTGTAATGTATTAATTGTCGGCGCCGGTGATGCCGGAGCTATGATTGCCAGAGAAATTAAACAGCGATATCACGAAAGCAAAAAGTTGGTGGGCTTTGTTGATGATGACCCATATAAGCAAAACAAAATGATGTTCGGGATAAAAATACTCGGAGGGCGGTCAACGATCAGACGATTTGTGAATGATTTTCAGGTGCAAGAAATTATTATTGCCTTACCTTCCGCCGGTGGCAACATAGTGCGGGATATCGTGCAAGAATGCAAAGATACCGGCTGTGCGGTTAAAACCCTGCCGGGAATATATGAACTACTTGATGGCAAAGTCACGATCCAGCAGCTGCGGGATGTTGACGTAGAGGATTTGCTAAAACGGGAACCTGTCCGACTGAATCTGGACGAGATTGCCGGATATATTACCGGCAAAAAGGTACTGGTAACAGGTGCCGGGGGATCAATCGGCTCGGAGCTATGCCGTCAAATTGCAAAGCTGTCGCCGGGTTGCCTGTGCCTCCTTGGTAAAGGGGAAAATAGCATTTACGAAATTGACAGGGAATTGGGCACAAAATTTCCTCAACTAGACATTCGGCCCATTATTGCTGACATACGTGACAAGGAGAGAATGGACGAAGTTTTCTCCAGTAACACGCCGCAAGTCGTTTTTCATGCTGCAGCCCACAAACACGTACCGCTTATGGAAATGCAACCGAAAGAGGCTGTGCGCAATAACATCTTTGGCACGAAAGTGCTGGCTGAAGCAGCAGACAAGTTCGGGGCAGAAGTCTTTGTCATGGTTTCAACAGACAAAGCAGTCAACCCGACCAGTGTCATGGGGGCTACCAAAAGAGTGGCCGAATTAGTGATTCAAAGTATCAATCATTGCAGTAATACAAAATTCGTTGCCGTTCGTTTTGGCAATGTACTTGGCAGCCGCGGCAGCGTAATACCGCTTTTTAAAAAGCAAATAGCCGCAGGGGGACCAATTACCATTACTCACCCGGACATGAGACGCTACTTCATGACTATTCCCGAAGCCGTACAACTAATACTACAAGCCGGCTCAATGGCCAAGGGCGGAGAAGTCTTTGTTCTGGATATGGGCAAACCGGTTAAAATTGTCGATTTAGCCCGTGACCTGATAGAACTTTCAGGGTTGATACCGTCTATAGACATAGCCGTAGAGTATACCGGAATAAGGCCAGGCGAAAAGTTGTTTGAAGAGCTGCTTACTGCCGATGAAGGCACTAATGCAACCAAACATGAGAAAATTTTTGTCGCCAATATAAAAGCTGTTGATGAAGTGCAATTCAGTCAAGGAATTATAGCCCTGAGGAGGGCGGTGAATAATAATGAGTTAATGGGGATTATTCGAAAAATGGTACCGATGTATTCAGTGGCGATTTTATCTAATAATGACTCAACGTGCAACCAAGCAACAACAAAAGACGGCGAAAGCAACGGCTACGCTCGATCCTACCAGACGGCAGCAGGAATGTTACGATAAACCCAGGGTATAGTGATACAAAGGAGAGAATCTATTGCGAACTAGTTGGAGTGAGATCTATAAAAAATTGTCTCCTGAACTAAGGTTAATATTACTATGTTCTAATATAGAGACGAGGGACGCTAATCGTAGACAGATAAAATTGTTAATTAGTGGTAACGTTAATTGGCCTGACTTTACTCGTTTAGTATTACGTCACAGGCTATATCCTATCGTTTATCGATATTTTAAAAAGTTAGCACATCCTGGAGTACCTGACGACGTAATGACAAACTTAAGTCAATTTGATAAAGAGAACATTTACAAAACTCTAAAAATGCTAACGGAATTTCAAACACTATTAAAATCTTTTGATGAAGGCGGAATTACTGCGGTACCCATTAAGGGATTTCCCCTTGCATACCAGCTTTTTGGCGATATTACACTTAGGACGTCAAGGGATTTAGATATATTGATAAGTCCAGTTGATGTTGATAGATCAATGAAAATACTAGAAAGAAAAGGATATGTTTGTAACCAATCACTAAACGGTGCATTTTCCTTAAAGAGATGGATGAAATTCAACAAGCATTTGGAGTATCAAAATCATCACCTAGGGATATGTGTGGAACTTCACTGGCGTTTGAATTGTCACTGTATGGATTTACCACAAGATATCATCAGGGGCAATATGCAACTAGTGCGAATGTTAGACTACTCAGTAAAAATTTTTGGGAGAGAATCACTTCTTCTGTATTTAGTCATTCATGGTGCAGCTCACGGTTGGTTCCGGCTTAAATGGTTACTCGATATTGACACAATGATCAGAAAAGGAGATTTTTGCTGGGATAAGTTATATCAGTTAGCCAACCATCTTGAGTTAAGAACTGTAGTTAATCAGACACTTATTTTAGTAAGGACGTTCTTTGGAACGCCTCTTCCCGACGATGTTACTCAATCAGCTAGGATGGATACGAGAGCACATTGCCTGGCAAACATGGCTCTACATTTAATAACAGATGAAGATAATCAGCCGAGTAATACGAAACCTCTGATAGAAAAGTGTCAACTATTCTATAGGCAAAAACTATATGAATGTAGCCTGCTTAGAACTCAGAATAAACTATCTTTTATTTCATGCGTTTTTTCACCGTCAGTCGAAGATCTAGAGCTTCTTCCGTTGCCTGAAAAGCTATATTTTATTTATTATATTATATCGCCTTTGACATGGATCTATAGAAGCACATTTAAAGTTATGTTGAGCTTATTTCAAGGATGTGATAGCGATACACTTTAATATATTTGCAACTAACGGTTAGTTGGATGTAGAGAAAAAACGAGGGAGAGAACATGAGATATTTGGTTGTTGTTGCTCATCCTGATGATGAGGTTTTAGGAGCTGGGGCGACAATATACAAGCTTGCCCAAATTGGTCATAAAATAACTGTCTGTATTTTGTCGGGAGAAGTTAGTGCACGGGATCATCGGCCTAGAATAGACGAACTTCATAAAGATATTAATAGTTCTAGCAGTATTTTAGGGGTTAAAGGAGTTATTACAGGAGATTTCCCCAATATAGAATTTAACATAGTACCACATCTAAAATTAGTCCAATTTATTGAGTCAGCAATTATTGAGACAGAAGCAGAAATTGTCTTCACTCATCACCCCTCTGATCTAAATAATGATCATGTCCATACTTCTCTTGCCTGTCAAGCAGCCGTAAGGCTATTTCAAAGAAAAAGCGACGTCTGTCCTATTAGAGAACTGTTGTTTATGGAAGTACCGTCTGCCACAGAATGGGGATTGAATGAGGCTATACGCAAGTTTACTCCCAATACTTTTATTGAGGTAGACGAGAAAGGTGTAAATAAGAAGATTGAGGCACTTATACAGTACAGGGATGTTATGAGAGCTTACCCTCATCCACGCAGTCAAGAAGCTATAAAAGGATTAGCTGCTTATCGCGGCGGGCAGGCAGGGATGATCTATGCGGAAGCCTTTGAATGTGTTTTTAGGAGAGGGCTTTAAAGTGAGGTATACATGGAAGATAAAAAAATACAAAGAATGCTGAAACGGTTATTTGATATTTGTTTTTCGATACTCTTGTTCATAGGTACTTCACCAGTTCTACTTATAGCAATAGTGATCGTGAAATTATATTCTTCCGAGAGTCCGGCCTTTTTTAAACAGGTTCGCGTGGGATATAAATGTAAGCTGTTTACTATATACAAGTTAAGAAGCATGACAAATGAACGTGATGAGAATGGTGAACTGCTGCCAGATCACAAGCGATTGAAGACTTGGGGAAAGGTTATAAGAAAAACTAATATCGATGAAATACCTCAAGTAATAAACATCCTAAAAGGCGAAATGTCGTTGATTGGACCAAGACCCGTACTGCCATCTGATGTTGAAAAGTTTAATAAATACCAGCTGCGTCGACAAGATGCACTGCCGGGAATATCAGGCTGGGAAGCGGTTAATGAATGGAATACTCCGACTTGGGAGAAGAAGTTTGAATATGACATATACTATGTAGATAATTTTTCTCTTTGGCTGGACTTTAAAATCATTTTGAAAACGATATATGTAGTCTTTTTAGCCAAGCGCCCTGGAGAAGACTATAGGCCGGCAAGGTTTGAAGGTAATAGTGTTTTTCAGAGACAGAAACCTCATGCATGATTTATACGAGGAGTGATACTATGATTGTTTCTATACACCAACCTGATTATATACCATATATAGGTTATTTTTATAAGATATCCTGCTCAGATGTATTTGTATTTTTAGATGATGCACAGTTTTCTAATGATAATATGCATCACTGGAACCGGATAAAAACCCCTCAAGGGGAACACCGTTTAAAGATACCGGTAGAGTATAAGTTCGGAGACCCTATTACCCAAGTCCGTACAAAAGATGAACTAAACTGGAAGGAAAAGCATCTAAAAACAATACAGATGAACTATATGAAAGCACCCGCATTTCGGGAGATATTTCCGATGTTCAGAGAACTGCTGATGGCTCACTACGATAATCTTGCAGAAATGAATATCGCTATAAACCAATGGATATGTACAGGTTTTGGCCTACGGCCAAAATATTATCGTAGTTCTGATATGAAGCTGCTCACGATAAAAGAGCAAAGGGTAATAGATATTTGCCTTGCGGTCGGAGGTAAAACGTATATTTCTGGAAACGGTGCCAGAGCTTATCAGATCGAGCAGCATTTCTCAGATAATGGGGTAACCCTTCAGTACACTAACTATCACCCTATTACCTACAAGCAGCTTTGGAAGGAATTTATACCCAATATGTCTATTCTTGATTACTTATTCATTTATGGATTTAATTGGAATCACATTGATGAGGCTGTGTGAGGATTAGATGGAGATTGGCAGTTTTATTGAAATGGAATTTCCTAGACAAAATGAGTACTATTCGGGACCTGGTATAGCGAGATTAAATAGCGGCAGGGCAGGAATTTTTCATGCAGCTCGTGTGCTAGAATGTAGTACAGTATTTCTTCCTTTTTATCAGTGTGATACGGTTAGAGACTTTCTTGTTAGGAAGGAAATTGGCGTCCGTTACTATTCGATTGATGAAAAGTTTAACCCGTTGATACAGAAAATTCCTACTGATTCTGCCATAGTTATTGCCAATTATTTTGGCATAATGGGTCAGAGCAGGTTGGAAAATTTATCAAGTAGGTATAAAAACGTGATAATTGATAACTCACAAGCCTTTTTTTCCAAACCACTTTCTGACTGTATCAGTGTGTATTCCGCAAGAAAGTTTATTGGTGTGCCGGATGGTGCTTATGTTATAGGAACTGGTACAGTTACACAGCTGGAAGAATATGAGCAGGACATCTCGTCTGATACCAGCCTATTTCTCCTGCAAAGAATCGAATATGGCTGTGCAGGCAAGAGCTATGAGGCAAAATTACTAAACGAGCAGCGAATTAATAATTCCGATATCAAAAAGATGTCAAAGTTAACACGCGCCATACTAGATGGAACCAACTATGATTTAATCAAAAAGAAACGTAGAGAAAACTTTGACATTGCTTGTAACTTATTTGGCGGAATTAATAAGATTAACCCAAGAATGTATTATGATGAAGACTGTATCCCCATGGTGTACCCTTTGGTGGTTGAGAACGATGATTTGCTTGCGAAGCTGTTAGCAAACAAAATTTATCAAGGTCATTGGTGGAGTTATTTATTAGAAAGTTTACCAGAAGATTCGTATGAATATTGGCTATCAAAGTATATTATTCCAGTTACTATTGATCAGAGATATGACAAAGCTGAGTTGGACTTCACAGCAAAAATAATTTATGAATTTTTGGATGGGATAAAGTGAAGAAGGTATTACTATTAGCACCTATGTCGTCTGTACATGAACGATTTAATAAAGTCAATATTAATATTTTGAAAGACCTGCAGTGTGAAATACACATTGCTGCAAATTTTGAGCATGGTACTAATGAAACTATACAACATAACTTACGCTATAAAAAACAAATTGAGTATCAAGGAATTGTGGTGCATCAAATGCCATTTCAGCGCAGCTCTTTAATAAAAAACTTAGCCGTAATTAAAATTTGTCGAGAGCTATTCAAAAAAGAAAAATTTGATATGATTCATGCTCATACAGAAACGGGTGGCTTAATAACTCGAATAGCTATGTCTAGTAACAGCACTACAAAATACGTGTTTACGCCGCATGGAATGTCATTTTATAAGGGTAGTTCATTAAAAAGCTGGATGTTATATTACCCGATCGAAAAATGGATTTGTGATAAGATGGTCGCTGTAATGGCAATGAATCAAGAAGAATTAGAAGTGCTAAAAAAGTGGAATAAAAATAATGAAAGATATATTCATGGCATAGGCTTTGATGTAAATGCAATACAAAAAACAATTGTGAATAAAAATGTTAAAAGAGCCGAATTAGGAATTCCACAAGAATCTTTCCTTATATTATCAATTGGCGAACTAAACGAAAATAAAAACCATGAAACAATAATTAGAGCATTAGCAAAAATTAAAGCACCTAATTTATATTACTTGATTTGTGGAGAAGGACACTTGAAAAGCTATCTTGAGGATATTTGTAATTCATATAATTTATCAAATAAGATAATTTTTGCGGGATATCGTAGAGATATTTCTGAGATTGTACACATAGCTGACTTGTTTGCGTTTGCTTCATATCATGAAGGGTTGCCTGTTTCAGTGATGGAAGCAATGGCAGCCGGATTACCTATTGTTTGTTCTAAAATTCGGGGTAATATCGATTTGCTTGAGGACGGCAAAGGCGGTTACTTGTGTAAGCCGGGTGATGTCGATTCATTCGCAGAAAAATTGAATCTATTGATTTATAAAGAGGAACAAAGAAAGAAGATGGCAAGAACTAATTTAGAAAATATACAAAAGTTCAGTAAAGATGTTGTCTATGTCGAGACAAATCAAATTTATAGGGAGATATTGATGTGATGCCGGGAAAACAAAATTTTATCAGCTCTCCTCCTAAAATCAGCATTATCGTACCAGTATACGATGTGGAACTATATCTTAGACAGTGTTTAGATAGTCTTGTGAATCAAACTTTGGAAAATATTGAAATTATATGTATTAATGATGGAAGTCCGGATAATTCAATAGGAATATTAAACGAATATGCTCAAAATGATTCTAGAATAATGGTTATTAACCAAAAGAATATGGGTTTATCTGGTGCAAGAAATAGGGGGTTAAAAGTAGCAACTGGTGAATATATTATGTTTGTTGATGGTGACGATTGGGTTGACTTAAATATTTGTGAGAAATTATATGGCACTGCGAGTTTAGAAAACGCTGATTGTGTCATGTGTTCCTATGTAAAGGAGTTCAAAAATAGATCCGTAGTCAATCACATTTTTAAGGAAGAATATTTGGTATTAGAGAAAAACGAAACAAAATATAGATTCCATAGAAGATTATTCGGTCTTGTAGAAAAGGAATTAAGTAGACCGGAGGATTGTGATTTAATTGTGTCTGCTTGTATGCAACTTTATAGAAGAGAAATTGCCGCAAGTGTAGACTTTCTCGATACAAAACTAATTGGAACAGAAGATGCTTTATTCCAAATTTATGTTTATTATTACTTTGCTAAATTTGTTTATATAGATATGCCGCTATACCATTACCGAAAAACAAATCAATCTTCTTTAACATCTACACATAAGACAGATTTATTTGAAAGATGGCAAAATTTATATGATATTATGCAAGATTTCATATATAAATACTGTGATGAACCTGTTTATCATGAGGCGCTTGATAATAGAATAGTGTTTAGCATGATTGGATTGGGCTTAAATGAAATTTATGCATCTGAAAAATCAATAATTAAAAAGGCCAGGCGCTTAAAGAACATGTTAGAAACAGAACGATACCGCGAAGCATATGAAAGATTTAAATTCAAATGTTTACCGTTAAAATGGAAGATGTTTTTTGGATTATGCAAATTTAAACTTACGCTTGCTTTGGTCTTTATGCTCTTGGCAGTTGAGTATTTAAGAAAAAGGCAGTAGGGATTATATTTTTCAAGTGATAAGACAAGCTATGCTCTTCAAATGTTGCGGAATAATTGATCAAAATAACAACAAAATTTAGATGTTTTGGAGGTAATTATGCAGCCAATTAGAGTTCTGAATTTATTTACAATCATGAACCGTGGTGGGGCAGAAACGATGGTAATGAATTTATATCGTCAGATAGACCGTACTAAAATCCAATTTGATTTTATGGTGTACTACCAAGAACGAGGAAGCTATGATGATGAAATAGAATCGATGGGAGGCAAAATTTATCGGATGCCAAAACTTCGATTTTTAAATTTATATAGATATACAAAATGTCTAAAAACATTTTTTTATGAACATAAGGAATATAAGATTTTACACGGGCATATGGGAGAAACGGGTTTTTTTGTATACAGAGAGGCAAGCAGACAAGGTGTTCCGATTATTATAGTCCATTCTCATTGTGCAAATTCACCGATAAAAGGTATTCAAATCCACGCTCGAATAAAAAAAATGATAAAGATCACTTTTGAGCAATTAATGTGGAGGTATGTGACCGATGGATTTGCATGTGGCTATGCAGCTAGAGATGCTTTATTTGGTTCTAAAAGTAAGCCAGCAATTATTCTAAATAATGCAATCGATACAGAAAAATTTGTTTATAATTCTCAAATCGCTTATGAAGTGAAAACAAAACTTGGCATCAAGAATAAGTTCGTTATAGGACACGTTGGCAGGATGGATGTAAATAAAAATCAATGGTTTATAGTTGATATTTTTAAATGTATTCATGATAAAAATCCTGATACAGTTTTACTTCTAATCGGGGACGGTGAATTAAAAAGAAAAATAGCATCTAAAATTAAAAAACTAAATCTTAATGATAGTGTGATTTTAACGGGTGTACGTTCTGATATTCCTAATTTGATGCAGGCAATAGATGTATTTTTATTTCCTTCGCTCTATGAAGGAGTTCCTGTTGCAGTTATTGAGGCACAGGCAGCAGGCTTACCATGTATTTTGTCTGATGCAATTTCAAAAGAGACCAATATAGTTGGTCAATGTCAGTTTATATCGTTAAATAAACCACCTCACGAATGGGCTAAGATAGTTCTCAAATATGAAAGAGGATTCAAAAGGAAGGATATGCAAGTTGAGTTTGGCAAGGCTGGTTATGATATAAAAACGACTGCAAAGTGGCTAGAAGAATATTATTTAAAAAAATATGTAGAGTTGAAGGATATGAAATGAGTATATTTCTTTTATTTACCATTATAGAGGGATTATTATTATATTTTATTAAAATTAATGGGTTACATTTAAATGGAGATGTTATTTCGTGGATTATTATTACTCTTTCTTCTATCGGGTTATTTACGTCTGTTTTGTATAAATATAAGAGACCAACGGATTCGTTTTTTGTTACTGTATTGTGCCTGGCTTATGTACTTAGGATTTTTGCCTTGTTGTGGGATATTTACGCACGTGACATTTGGCTATTGCCTAATAGTGGACTTGATTCTGAGTTCTTTCAGAATTCCGCTTTAGATTTTGCAATATATAATGATAGTAATGCTGGTATGGTGACGAAAACATTTGGTTTATTTTATCGTTATTTCGGTGAATACAGGATATTACTACAGTATCTAAACTTACTTTGTTCTATTTTTACAATAATGCTTTGCAATTCAATATTTAACAGATTAGAAATATCGGATAAATCAAAAAAGATTGGGTTATTTTTAATTTCTTTCCTTCCTAATTACATAATTTTATCAGTTATTCTTTTGCGAGAGTCATTGATGATTTTTATTTTAGCCTTGTCCTTGTATTTTTTTATCAGGTGGTGGAAGTCGGGCGTAATTGCTAACTTTGTATTAGCTTGCGCATTATCTTTTTTTGCGGCCATGTATCATAGTGGTGGTATAACAAATGCAATAGGTTATGCCGTTGTATATGTTTTTTATAATCATAAAAAAAAGGACTTTCAATTTTCTTTTAAATCAATTGTTTCAGGTACGCTATTACTAACGTTATTTCTGGCTACTTTCATTAATTATGGCAATGTTTTTTTTGGCTATGTAAATCGCGTAGACTCTGTATCTGTCATAACAACTAAGGTTGTTGATGCGGGTGGCGGTAGATCTGGATACGATCATATTGGTGGGGCAAATGTGACATCGCTTAGTGAACTTTTACTATATACCCCAATTAGAATGCTCTACTTTGTTGCGTCTCCGTTGCCATGGGATTGGCGAGGAATTAACGATATTATTGCATTTGTCTTTAGTAGTATGTTTTATTTTTTAGTGCTGTATATGGCTTTAAAAGTATTAAAATCTGTCAACATAGTAATGGAAAAAAAGACACTTATCATCGCCTTATTAATTATAAATTTATTTGGTATGGCATTATTTGCTTGGGGAGTTAGCAATGCCGGAACAGCCTTAAGACATAGAGACAAATATATAGCTCAGTACGTGATCCTACTAACAATATGTTTAACCGTGAAGTCTAAAAGTTTAAAAGGCATAAGAAGTATTAAAAATAATGCATGATGTTTTTTGAGCAGTCAATTGGTTATTTAACGTTAGGAGGAAGCAATGAAAAAAATTATACTTTTTGACACATCTGTAGCAACCGCTAATAAAGGTGATGAGATTATTATGGAGGCCTCTAGAAAAGCAATACATAGCATAACAAAAAACAGCTTTGTAATGACGATGCCTACCCATACTCCCATATTTCACTGGTATCAAACTACTAGGCGAAATTCGTTGGTAACAGATCTAAATAATATAGACTATAAATTTGTTTGTGGAACGAATTTATTATCAACAAACATGATATCACCATGGCCATCATGGAATATTAATCTATTTAATTGTAAACCAATCAAAGATTGTATATTACTTGGTGTAGGGTGTGGAATAATCAGTAACAAAATTAATTATTATACAAGAAAATTGTATCGCTCAATACTATCACACGATTTTATTCATAGCGTACGTGATAATATAACTAAAGAAATGCTCAGTTCACTAGGATTTAAAGCAATCAATACTGGTTGTACAACTATTTGGTCCCTGGATTCGAATTTGTGCAACCAGATACCGCATAATAAGGCCAAAGCTGTCGTATTTACACTGACTGATTATTTCAAAGACAGAAATAATGATCAAAAACTAATTAATGTTTTAAAGGAAAATTATGAGGAAATATATTTTTGGCCACAAGGATTGGGAGACTATGAATACTTTCATACTCTAGATGAGATTGGTGATATTTCAATTATACCGCCCAGTATTTGTGAATATGCCAAGATACTTGAAAAAGATATAGATTATGTTGGAACTCGGCTTCATGGTGGGATCTATGCTATGCAACATAAAAAGCGTTCAATAATTATTGTTGTAGATCATCGCGCAAGGGAAATGAACAAAACATATAAATTGAATTGTATCGAAAGAAACAATTTAGATCAATTATCGGGTTTTATAAATTCTAGTATTAGTACACAGATTAATCCTAAACAAAAAAATATTGAAGTATGGCTTAGTCAATTCAAATAATTAAGAAATTTAAAGGAAAGTTTAAATGAACAAATCAAAGTATCTTTTAAAAAACACTATTTTGTTTTCTATTGGAAATTTTGGCTCTAAGTTTTTAACTTTCTTTCTTGTTCCAATCTATACCTTATATTTGTCAACAGAAGAATTGGGGATGGTAGATTTAATACAAAGTACAATGAATTTATTAATTCCGCTACTTTCACTAGGCTTATCTGAAGCAACAATAAGATTTATAATGGATAAAAGTACAGATAATGCGCAGGTATTGTCTTTCTCATTGTATGTAATATTTATTGGAACAGCTATTCTGGTTGTAATAACTCCGTTTATATATTTGGTAACCGAATTCTCCAACTATATTTTATATTTTCCTTTTATTTACTTTTCTACAGCCGGCAAAGGAGTTCTGTCACAATTCATTAGAGGAAAAGAAAAAGTGAAGCTTTATGTTTTTGATAGTCTAATTACGGCAATCTCATTATTGTCTTTTACAATTATATTCTTAACTTGGCTGAGGCTTGGGGCACATGGTTTCCTTTTATCATGGGGATTATCAAATGTGGTTTCATGTATTTTTCTTTTAATTTCTGGAAAAATTTTTCGAGATATAATAAATCTTTCGGCAATATCAAAAGAAATAGCAAGACCAATGTTACACTATGGATTACCGTTAGTTCCGAATTACCTTTCGTGGTGGATTACAAGTCTGTCTGGCAGATATTTTGTTACTATGTTTTGGGGATTCGCGGTAAATGGACTTTACTCGATTGCATACCGGGTACCTTCGATAATGGGTGTTTTTGTTGAAGTGTTTATGCAGGCATGGCAGCTTTCTGCCATAAAAGAATATGAAGGCGATCGGGATAAAAATTTCTATAGTGAAGTATACAAATTCTACTGTACTATTACATTTTTAGTTAGTTCTGGACTGATTCTTTGTTCCAAGTTGGTAGCCTTATTATTATTTCAAAATGAGTTTTATATAGCCTGGAGGTATGTACCGCTCTTAATGTGTGCCTTTACTATTGGAAATTTACAGACTTATTTGGGAAGTTTATATACTGCAGCAAAAAAGACTAAAAAGGTTTTTGTAACAACTATGACTGGTGCATTTACCAATATTGTTTTGAATATGGTACTAACTCCCTTATATGGAGTGTATGGTTCAATAATTGCAATATATATTAGCTATACAGTCATATATGCCTACCGCTTAGTAGATTTATCAAAATTTATGAATATGGAATTTAACTTAAAAAGAGTGAACGTTTCCCTGGTGGTTATTACTACCCAAGCAACACTTGTTACTCTCGATTTTAACTTATCAATGTTGTTTAGCCTAGTAGGATTTATTTTAATTATTATCTTTCATATAAAGGGAATTATTGGCATGTTTGATGCGGGATGCAGATACGTTAAAGGGTTTAAAAATAATATAAAAGCTATATATACGAAAGTGTAATACAAAAAATGCTCCAGGAAATGGATTTTTTCTTTTCACCAAAAACATACAAAAGTAACAAACAACATTTATCAGTTTTTAAATCGTCATAACTTCACTGTTTATTTATTTCATGCCCCTGTTATTTACGTTATTTCCAGTAGACTAGCCGATAAAATGATTTCTCCTTATTTTTTGGTGGGTATATGTTTTGGTGGTAGCTTACTTGTATGTTTTTTGTTATCAAAGATTATAGAAAAATCGCGTTTCCTACAAATAGCGACGGGTCAAAACTATTCACGCGAAATGCACATGCCGGCATGGTCGAAAACAGACTGGGAGAGCTATAAAGCATAGCTTTCCCAGTCTGTCTTCGATAACAATAAACATTATTAACAGTATAGAAGTGAACTATTATTTTAATAGAAACTAAAGAAAGTTCATAATGTATAATTTTTGCCAAGAATATGTGCGGTATTTACATTAAACATATTTGCGTAAGTTCCATATCTGGCAATATTACCATTTAGAATGCTGGGTATTGTTGGTGTAGTGTTTAATGCCATTGCGGGCCTTGTGCTTACCGAACAAACAAAAACGTTATTTAGATATGAACAATTTTCTGGAGATTGCTTAATGGCAGCTTCACCATTGGCTGAACCACACTCACAAAAATAATTGTCGGCGATGAGCGAATTTGTGGGAGAACCAACCAGCGCGGCCTCTAATGTTGTCAGGGTATTGTTAGTAATAGTTCCCGTAGTAAATGATGATGTGGTATATATACCATTCTTGCTACTAATAAACTTATTACCGCTAATCGTTATATTTGTTCCAGACCCACACACGACACCGCCTGTACCGCCGTAATATATATTTCCCAAAACATTTACATTTTTAAAAGTACCGTTAAGTTGCAATCCGACACCATTATTTTTAAAAATATTATTGCTGATTATTACATTACAAAAACCACGGCCACTCCCGCCAATAATGCCATATTCAACATTATTCTCAAATAAACAGTTAGAGATAAAAATGGAACCTGTATCTGAAGTACTTGATTCGATGTCTATACCGCAATTAGGATTTGCGCCATTTGTGTGATAAAAGGTACAATTAATCACTTTTATATTATACACGGAATTAATCGTTAAACCGTCCATTGTGTTGTTTTCAAAAACTACATTATCATAGACAATGTTTTTACAATTAATATTCATATTTGTCTCACAAAAACAGCAAGAACCATCACCAATGAAATCACCCAAGTGAATATCTCTTATTGTAACATTATAAGAACTAAAAATTTCGACACCTATTCCCATAAAAACGGTAATTTCGTTACCAGTAAAACTATGATCGACCCGTTCACCTAATATTTTACCACCATTGATGGTGACATTTTTTGCTTGCCTTATGTTGAGAATGGAATGAACTTTTTCGCTTGATAATGGAACCTGTTTGATCACGGCATTTGGATGCATTTCAAAGGTCATTGGGGAGTAAATTATTATACCCCTATTGTGATTATCACTATAACCATTGACCATGTAAGGATTAAAAGAAGCGGGAACATAGACTTTACCCGGACTTATATAGCCATCGCTTAATTTCGTCCAAACTACAGTACCATCTGTAACGGTGTCTAATACTTTTTTGCCTGTAATATCCGGCGCAGTAGCACCTGAGGTTCCTGCGGAAGTACATCTCCATATTGATAGATAATCGTCGTTTTCAGTGATACACCAACGAACAACCTGATTTAAGACATACTTTATGTTGTTTGCTCGTACATAATTCCAAGGGTTAAGCGAGTCATCGGATAAATAGTATTCAGAACGCAAAGTTACGGAATATACAGCTCGTTTAAAGGCTGTAGTATCATCTGTAATGCCGTCTCCCTTAGCTCCCCACCATAGTGGAGTTGCATATTTTAGACCGACAACCTTGCTATTGGAGGAAAATATTTGCTGAGCATCAGGCGCGCTAAACGGACCATTAATAGTTAATACCCCATTGGAAACCGTAAAGCATCCGTTATCTACCATTTGTATTCCTATATTAGTGGGAATCGTTGCATCACTAGAAATAACCACATTACTCGATACTATCAATGTGACTGCATTTGTCGCATATGTTTTAATAATTTCTTTAAATGCAGCCGTATCGTCAGTAATACCATCACCTATAACTCCAAAATTTTTAACATCAATAAATCCATAATTTATTGCGCGAGGCTCAATTGGTTCTTCTATCGCCTCGGGTTCAACTCCAGGAAGTTCTATTGCCATTTTAATACCTCCACCTCGATTTGTAACGGTATGAATCGCTACTGTTTTTTATAGATAGCTCCTGCTTTAACTCATTTACTACATAATATTCGCTGGTGACTTTTATTGACTTAACATTGCAAAGAGATTAAAGTTATGTCCTTGAATGGAGTAATGGCGTTGTTAACAATAATATCAATTGGCAACAAAAACCCCAATGCCTGAGGGAATAAAGCTGTTTTTAATATCAGATATTGGGGTGTTTTTGACTAATTTTTATAAATGTTTTTAGGGTCAGAAAAATTACATCCGTGAAGAGGAGATATTTCACCGGTTTTTAGAAAATGCTTAATTCTATTTTCAAAAAGTAATTTTATAAACGTAACTAGAAGGATGAAGCCGCCAACAAATTCTAGCACTAATAAAAGTTGAAAATGAAATTCCCCAAAGTAGATTGTCTGTCCCCAGGGGCCATAAGGTTCTTCGGGCAAATTCGGTAGAGGAACAGGCCAAAATAATACTTTGGGAAAATGCCACATAAGGTCAAATAAATCATGTAAAATTGAACCTATCCAGAGAGTTAGGCATAAACTCCTATGTCGGTTATTTCGTAGAAGTTTACTTATGTTATACAGTAAAACGAGAAAAAATAATGAATGCCCGAAACTTTTTATGAAGATGTGATTACCGGCAGACAGTATTCCTACGGGTTTATCGATTAAATCAGGTAGAAGGGAACCGACTAAACATATTCATATTTATCAAAGATAAGATAGACAACCTCTTAATACTAGGCAATGGTTATAAGGTTGTCTTTTGTGTTGAAATAAGTGCAGTTCACGCGAGAAAACTTGCTGGGAAAATAAGGGTAAACTATAATTTGATTAAGACTGAGGCAGTAACACTTTAAGGAAAGGATTTATACCGGTGAGGCAATGTAATAATGATGTAAATAATAACTATTGCTATTCGGCTTTTGGCCTTCGAATTGATTCTGAAGTTGTGCTGCCGGAGTTGCCTATAGTAGCGGGCAATGCTGCCGATGTCAGGATTCGTTATGGAGATGCGCGGGATAAACTGGACTTTTCGCTGAACGAGGGATATGATTATCAGGCGGCAGCCGGCAGTTTTTTGTTCCGGGTGGATAGAGTTGCTTCCTATAGTATAACCAACGGGGAGGAAATCGTAGTAAGACCCTGCAACCAAGCGAGCTTTCGGATGATTAGACTGTATCTCCTGGGAACTGTTATGGGAGTGCTGCTGATGCAGCGAGGACTGTTGCCGATACATGGCAGCACGGTTGTGATTAATGGTTGCGGCGTGATATTTACCGGCATATCTGGCGCTGGTAAGTCAACTATGGCAGCGGCGCTGCATAAAAAAGGGTATCCCTTACTGGCTGATGATGTTTCCGCCATTATATGCGACCCCAACGGTATATTTTGGGTGAACCCCGGATATCCGCAACAAAAATTGTGGCAGGCTAGCGCTGCAATGATGGGCATAGATACTGCCGCTTTTGATAGGGTTTGTGAAGATAAGGATAAGTATGCGGTCCCGGTAGCTGCGGGTTTTAGGAGATCCCCGGTACCAGTTGCCGCAGTTTATGAAATTGTTGTAAAACCGTGTGCAGATGTTTCAATAGTACCTCTAAAAGGGGCAGCGAAACTTACGACAATCATGGGGAATACCTACCGGGGAGAATTTATAAACGGTTTGGGAATGCAAGTCACTCATTTTAAACAGTGTGCACATTTGATAAAACAAGTACAGGCTTTTCGGCTGACGCGGCCGGAACTAGGAATATCGCTGGATAGACAGATAGAAATTCTGCTGCAGCATAATAAACAATCTTTTGCCGCTGATGAAACTGGTAGGTTTTATCATTTGGCATGATTATAGCGGCAAGATGGCTTTATATCCAAGGTGAGAGGCTACTTTGAGGGAGGCTATAAGTTAATGAACAAACAAGGTATTAGTCCTGATGCCAAGGTATTTCGGATTATGGAAATAGTAGCTGCTGAAATGGACGGAGAAACCGTAATGATCAGTATAGAAAATGGCAAGTATTATGGAATGGATGCTATTGGCAGCAGAATTTGGGAGTTGCTTGAAACTCCCAAAAGTGTGGCGGAAGTAATTCAGGTTTTAGGTGAAGAATATGAGGTTGAGCAACAACAGTGCCAGGCGGACACTATTGAATTTCTTGACTTTTTATTCCAAGAAGGACTTGTTAAGGTTGCTTAGGATAGTCTTAAAATACATTCGCTGTTCGTGGAATGACAAGCTGCTATTATTGTATGTGTTTTTTTTACTGGCAATTGTCAGGTTGCTTATTGTACTTGTTCCTTTTCGCTATATTACCACTTACTTAGGCAAGCATATGCAAGAATCTCCTTATGCTGATGATAATGAGAATATATTTATTAATCAGGTAGGATGGGCTATTTTGGCTGTTAGCCGCCATACCCCTTTTGAAAGTAAATGCCTGGTTCAGGCAATAACCGGAAAAATATTACTTCGCCGTCGACACCTGAAAAATACGATGTATTTGGGGGTTGCAAAGAATTTAGAAAATCAAATGATGGCTCATGCCTGGCTTCGCTCTGGAAACGTAATTGTGACAGGAGGCGATATTAGTAATAAGTTTACTGTCGTTGCTAAGTTTGCTGATGTTGAAAGTGGATAGAACGTAGAGACGGAGGTATTTTAATGGTAGAGTTAGTTGGTATGTTGATAGTAGCATGGTTATTATTGTCTACCGTTTTTTTTTTTAGGATCGATATCTGCCGTATCAGTGAAAAAGTCTAAACGGTCTTAAGTGAAACGCGTTGCATTGTACAAATATCTATACGAACAGGGAGGCCGTCGGCGCAAGAATTAATTAGCATTTAGATAAAGGCAGGCGTTAATCTGGCTTTCGAGAGACAAAATATACGAGAAAGGGGGTGAGTGTGGATGAGCAAAAAGGAGTGGGGTAAACCGCTGGTTACAAAATTAGATATATTGATGACGGAATATTGGTTAGATGATTTTGAAAAATGGTTTAGAGGGCTATATCCAGGCCTTCCTATGCCTGACGGAGATCATTTCAAGAAATATTACGAGCAATGGCAGGCTACATTAGGCGGTTCCTAACGGTGAGAAGCTTTGGGACAGTTTTGTAAAAGATGCTTAGGCTGTCCCAAAACTTCTCATTGTCAGGTAATGTCGTTATTGACTTGTCTGGCAGCAGTGAAAGGCGTTGAGGATGAAACTATGCTAAAGCCTTTATTTATGTATGTTTTAAAATTATATAATTTTGTACAGGCAAAATTGATACTTGACTTATTCTTAACTATTGGCTTAGGCTTGCTTGAAGGGGCTAGCATTATGATGTTACTCCCACTCCTTACCCTTGCCGGTATTACTAGCAATCAAACGACGGGGGTTGGGCATCTGGTCGAGGAATACTTAAATATTTCAGGCATTGCTTTGCCGCTTGTTCTTATGGTCTATATTGGCATCAATGCCGGGCAGGCATGGCTGCAAAGCTATGAGTCTATCTTAAACAGCAGTATCAGGGAGAGCTTTGCTACATATTTATATACAAATATCTATCAGACGATAACCTATGCCCGTTGGTCATTCTTTCTTGAGACAAAGAGGGCGGACATTATTCATGTTATAACTACAGAAATGCCTAAAGTAATCACAGGGGCCTATCAGTTTTTGCAAATGATTATCACGGCGATGATTGCCGTGATTCATGTGGGAATTGCTTTTATTTTAGCCCCTTATCTAACATTATTAGTACTTTTCTGCGGTTTAATATTATCTGGCTGCTTGCAGTTTACCATACGCAGAACCCGTAAAATGAGTACCACTCTCTCAGATTGCGCCAGTCTGCTGTTTTCCGAAATCAGTGAGCATTTTAACGGAATTAAAGAGATTAAAAGCTATGGTGTTGAAGCGCAACAGGTAAAAAACTTTGAAAATCATTGGAGAAAAATTGGCGGCGTGCTTGTTGAATTAGCTAAGCTGCGTAGTCAGTCTTCCTTTATATATAGAGTGGGGGCAGCAGTTTTTATCAGCGTTTTTTACTTTTTTGCCATTGAAATTTTTCACAGTGACCCCAGAGAGTTAATTATAGTATTTGTTATTTTCACTAGATTGTGGCCGCGATTTTCTTCTTTTCAGGCGGGATTTCAGTCGTTGACTATGATGCTGCCGGCATTTCAAAAGGTTACCGATCTTAATAACCGATGCAAGGCCGAAACGGAGCAGGGAGATTTGCATCAAAGAACAGAGAAGTTTAATTTGCGAACAGGAATACGGGTTGCTAATGTTTCTTTCCGTTATGGCGCGAGTAACCAGCGGTATGCAGTAAGAAAAGTTAACTTTTTTATACCTGCAGGAACAACAACCGCTATTGTGGGAGTATCAGGCGCCGGTAAAAGTACGTTGGCTGATTTGGTTCTTGGCTTAATTGAGCCTGAACAAGGAGAAATATGGATTGATGATAAGCGGCTTGCTGCTGATAGTAATCGCTACTTGTGGCGGCATTCCATCGGCTATGTGCCGCAAGATGCTTTTCTGTTTAATGCCAGTATTCGGGATAATTTAACTTGGGCCTACCCTGCGGCAACAGAGCAAGACCTGTGGCAAGCGCTGCAGTTAGCCGCAATTGATGATTTTGTCAAAGGGTTGCCTAATGGGCTGGACTCATTGGTTGGGGACCGGGGAATACGGCTATCGGGTGGCGAACGGCAGCGTATCGTTTTGGCTAGGGCCCTATTAAGAAAACCCGCATTGCTTATTTTGGATGAAGCGACCAGTTCGCTGGATACAGAAAACGAAAGGCGTATCCAAGAGGCGATCGACGGTCTTAGGGGGAAATTGACAATTCTTATCGTGGCTCACCGGATTTCAACGATAAAAAATGCCGATCAGATTCTTGTTATGGAAAAAGGAAGGATCGTGGAGCGAGGCCGTTATCAAACTTTTATTGAGGATGAGGAAAGCCGTTTTTATCGGTTGGCTGCAATGTCGTAAAGCGCTAGCGTTATTTAGATTGCATATGTAAAAGCGTTGTTACATATTAATATACCAATATAGACTGCCTAATGGAATTTTGTTGGGTAAGTACCATAGATTTAGTTGAAAATTATAAAATGGAATCGTAAACAATCTGTTTTACTAGAAAGGAGCTGTATTCATGTCACGAAAAAAGTGGAGTAAACCTTGTGTAGCAGAACTTGATATTCTGAGGACAGGTTTAATTTTGGGTAATGGTTTAACAAATGATGCTATAGCTGCATGGCTGCTTAGTTTGATTGATGGAGGAGGTCACCATCATTCAAAGTCGAATCCGGTTGAATCCTAATTAATTAAGAAACGGTCGGGAGAAATTCATTTTTCTCCAAGAATCGGAAAATTAAATGCATATGGTAAACTATAATGGCTTTAACTAGTAATTTTAGTGGTCAAACTGCTTGGTAAGGGGAAAAGGAATGCGTAAGAAATTATTGTTATGCATGAATGAACTAGGTTTGGCCGAAAAGGCTTTGGTCAGAATGACTCAGTTGGTTTTTTATAAGTCAGGTCGTAAAGATTTCAGTAATGAGGAACTGGAGGAATTTACCGATCATTACCTGCAATTGGGGCTTTTAGAACACACGCTGCACAAATTAAGAATGGAGTTAACGGAGTGGATGAAAGCAACGAATGAAGGTAAATAATCTATACAGAGAAATAGTGGGGGGCTGTATGGATGGCTGAATTTAGGAAGCTTAAACATGCGGGGGGATTGGCTAAAATCTCGGATATGCCGATGATTGAGACCGCGAGAAACAATCATTTAGATGCGATTAACTGATTTTGACAAAAAGGCTAGGGCAGTTCAGTAAACTGCCCTAGCCTTTTTGTTAAATAGTGAATATACTTTCTTATGTCACATCAAGACTATGCCTAGATGAAAACTGAAATTTTCTATTTGTAGGCCAAAGCCGTGTCTAATGTCATGACCGGATATTTACCAGCCTTTCCTGAAGTAGTTTAATAAAAGCTTTCATGGCGTGGTTGACCCATCTGTCTTTATGATGAACTAAAAAGGCAGTAACCTCAATTTCAGGTCCCTTCCAGGGTAACAGTACCAATTCTCCTGACTCAAGTTCGTTGGCTACCGAAATTAATGGCAATAATGTAATCCCTGTATTTTGCATAATGAGTTGTTTGATTGCCTGTATTTGTCCAACTTCAAGGATGGTTTTCAGGTGTATATTTTCCCGCTGGAGTGTCTTTTCCAAAAGAATGCGATAATTGCTATCCGATTCAACCGAAACCAGCGTTTGATCATTTAACATTTTGGGATCTAACTCATCGAGTTTGGCAAGCTCATGCGCGGGGGAAGTCACTAAAACAATTGATTCCGGCCAAAGAGCCGTGCTGATTAAGTCCGAATCATTAATTGAAGGTTCCAGAAATAAGGCAAGATCCATTACTTTTTTGCGTAATAGAATACGAAAATCATTACTGGTGCCGTATTTGATCTTTAATTCCACGTCCGGATAAAGTGAACTGTATTCTTTTAGTATCGGGGTCATTCGGAATACACACAATGATTCGGGCATGCCAATAATGAGCGGTCCACTGGGTATATTCGATTTATTCAGGGCGTTCTTGGCGTCATCTTCGAGTTTAATAATTTTCTCGGCATAGTCATAAAGACGCTGACCATCTTCCGTTAACGTAATTTGTTGGCCGAACCGTTCAAATAAGAGTGTGTTTAGCTCTTTTTCAAGCAACTGAATATGAGTGGTCACCGTGGATTGCGTATAGCCTGAGAATTGGGCGGCATGGGAAAAGTTTCCCAATTTTACAATATTAATAAAGGTCTTTAGTTGGCGAATTTCCACCATAAATCACTCCTTCAATAAAATCGAATAGGAGTATTTAATCTTTCAATTTTACGACTACATCTATTAATGATATTATAAATGTCGAAAGATGTCTAGCGTGTTACAATGTTACAAGCACATCATAAAAAATGGAATGATCCCGAATATCGTTAAATTTCTGAATGTTATCAAAGTTTTGATAGCGGCAGTTTGATACTCTGAATCACAAAGGAGTATTTTATGGACGATTATATCAAAAATGTAAGAATACTGGTTGCAGGCGAACAAGGAATCGTAATTGACTTTGGTAATGAAATCACGACTGCAATTAACCGGCTCGTTCAGCAGTTGGTTGAAGTTTTAAACAGTTGGGCAGTGAGCGGAATCGTCGAAGTTGTGCCGACATACCGGTCGGTTATCATTTATTTCGATCCGTTGCAGATTGCTCGCGGTGAACTGACCCTGGGGATTCAACGCTTTTTAACCCAAATAGGCAATGGGGAAATGCAAGAGATTCCGCGCAGGGTAATCCAAGTTCCCGTATGTTATGGTGGCGTTTTTGGTCCGGACATTGATTATGTTGTTCGCCGGACAAAATTATCCATAGAAGAAGTCATTCGTATTCATACATCAAGAAAATATTTGGTCTACATGTTGGGATTTACGCCGGGGTTTCCCTATTTGGGCGGCCTTGATGAGAGACTTGTGGTTCCCCGGCTGAAACAAGGCAGAAATAAAATTCCAACCGGCTCGGTAGGAATTGCCGGCCGACAGACCGGTTTTTACACAGTGGAAAGTTCCGGCGAATGGCGTTTAATCGGGCGTACACCCTTACGGGCATTTTATCCGGGCAACCCGAATCCCTTTTTGTTTGCCGCCGGCGACTACTTGCAATTTAAGCCCATATCTGTAGACGAATTTTTCGAAATCTTCAGCAAGGTTGAAGCGGGTTCTTATTCCCCGGAGATTACGGCTTTTTAAAGAACGAAAAGGCCCTAGAGGAATATGGGTATAGTGTTCTTTATTTTCATGAACACATAATACATCATACAATATACAAATATGCTAAATGGATAATTTGATTTTATATAGGGGGAGGTGAGGTAATGAAGATAAAAACAATCGTTGCCCATTGTAAAGGATGTGGCATTTGTATAGAGTTTTGTCCTAAAAAAGTTCTTGAATTAAATGAAATGGGCAAAGTCAATGTCGCTCAAGAAGAGGAATGCGTAAGTTGCGGCCAATGTGAGCTGCGTTGTCCGGACTATGCCATCTTTGTCAGAAAAGGGTAATTTAGGAGGTATCAATCCAATGTCTAAAGCAGTATTAATGCAAGGCAACCAGGCTTGTGCCGAAGGGGCTATTGTTGCGGGCGCACGGTTTTTCGCAGGCTATCCCATAACCCCTTCGACAGAGATCGCTGAAATGCTTGCCAAAAGACTTCCCCAGGTCGGTGGGACTTTTATTCAAATGGAAGACGAGATTGCCGGTATTGCCGCTGTAATCGGCAGTTCGATAGCCGGAACAAAATCACTGACAGCCACAAGTGGACCGGGTTTCTCACTCAAACAGGAGCTTATCGGCTATGCTTCGATAGCGGAAGTACCTTGTGTGATTGTAAATGTGCAGCGTACCGGCCCAAGTACCGGTCAGCCGACCTCGCCTGCGCAGGGAGATGTTATGCAGGCTCGCTGGGGCTCGCATGGCGACAGGGGAGTAATTGCACTTAGTCCGTCGAGTGTTCCGGAAACTTTTACGCTTACAATTGATGCTTTTAATCTGGCTGAAAAATACCGTACGCCTGTTGTTCTCTTATTGGATGAAGTAATTGGCCATATGCGCGAAAAATTTATCATGCCGGACGTTAATCAACAAGTTATTTTTAATCGCAAGAAACCGACTCTGCCGCCCAGTGAGTTCTTACCATACAAACCGGATGAGGATGGTGTTCCGCCAATGCCGGCATATGGCGACGGCTATCGTTTTCATACAACCGGACTAGTTCATGATTACACCGGATTTCCCACCGGCAGCAATGCTGTTACTAACGAAGTCATTGACCGGCTTCACACCAAAATTACAAACCACCTTGACGATATTGTGAAATACGAGAATTTTAAACTGGACGGGGCGGAAATAGCGGTGGTTGCTTTTGGCGGGACTGCCCGCAGTGCGTATGCTGCCGTCGAAAATGCGCGGTCACAGGGGATTAAGGCCGGTTTATTCCGCCCGATTACGATTTGGCCTGCGCCGGAAAAACAACTTTCAAGACTGGCGGCCAATGTCAGTACGATCATTGTGGCTGAAATGAATCATGGCCAATATGTAAGTGAGGTTCGCCGGATTGTAAACGGTGAAACAAATGTAATTTCACTGGCGAAATGGAATAACGAACCGATTACGCCGGCGGAGATGCTTGCAGCTATTCAGGCAAGCCGCTAAGGGGGGAGCAGTATGGAAAAATTATTAGCAAAATATTTTCGGCAAAATTTGCCGCATATCTGGTGTCCGGGGTGTGGAAACGGGATTGTTACGGCAAGTGTTGTCAGAGCAATTGATAAGTTACAGCTTGATCAGGATAAGACGGCAATTATATCCGGTATTGGTTGTTCGTCACGGGCGTCAGGTTATCTGAATTTTGATACTGTGCATACAGCCCATGGACGGGCCATTCCGTTTGCTACCGGCATCAAGCTGACTAAGCCTGATCATAATGTAATCGTACTTACCGGAGACGGCGATGCCACCGCGATTGGCGGCAATCATTTTATTCATGCCGCACGCCGCAATATTAACCTTACGGTTGTTGTTTATAATAACAGCATTTACGGGATGACAGGCGGCCAGTATTCGCCGTTGACACCGCATATGAGCATGGCAACTACGGCTCCTTATGGCAATGTTGACCGGCCGTTTGATTTATTTGAACTTGCCAAAGGGGCTGGCGCCACTTTTATTGCCAGGGCAACAACGTATCATGCCAACCTGCTTGCCAACCTTATCGCCCAGGCCATCAGTCATAAGGGCTTTGCTCTTGTGGAAGCCATTTCTGCATGCCCGATCTCTTTTGGACGCCAGAACAAAATGGGCGGCCCGGCTAATATGATGAAATGGCAGCGGGATCATGCTTTTATGATAGAAGCTAAAGCTAAAATGGATCCAACCCAGCTTGAGGGGAAATTCCCTATTGGCGTATTATATCAGGGCGAAGGTCCGGAATATGTGACTGAGTACCAGAAGGTAATTCAGCGGGCGATGGGGAGTGAAAAATAAATGAGAGAATTTCGATTAAGCGGCTCCGGCGGACAGGGGCTGATTCTGGCCGGCATTATTTTGGCAGAAGCTGCTATCGGTGACGGTAAGGAAGCGGTTCAGTCACAGTCTTACGGCCCGGAAGCGCGTGGCGGCTCCAGCAAATCGGAAGTAATTATCAGTGATTCGGCAATTTATTATCCCAAAGTGGAGAACCCGGATTTTCTGCTGGCAATGACGCAAGAAGCACTTGATAAATATAGCGGTGACCTTAAAGCGGATGGCGTTCTCGTAGTGGACAGCACCTTTGTTAAGGAAGTGCCTGAGCGCTTCCAAAAGGTGCATGCAGTACCTATTACGCGGCTGGCCAAGGAACAACTGGGACGAGATTTATTTGCCAATATTATTGCGTTGGGAATAGTTGCCAAGATTACCAAGGCCGTAAGTCTTGCCGCCTTGGAACAAGCTGTGCTGGCACGCGTTCCCAAAGGAACGGAACAAAAAAACAAACAGGCATTGGAACTGGGAATTGCTTCGATAAAATAAAATGAAAAACGCACAAGGTAGGAAATCCTTGTGCGTTTCCTGACATAGTCCAGTTGTATAGATAAGCTTGGCGTGCGATACAAAAACTTAGATACTTATAAACGGAAGCTGGTGAAGAAATGAATGGTGTGGAGTTGTTCTATGCGGGCGAGCAGGGGCTGGTCGTAGAGTTTGGCAAGGGTATTGATAAAACGGTCAATCGTAAGGTTCATAATTTGACAAAAAAATTAAGTAACAGAGCCAATAAGGCAATTCTGGAAATTGTGCCAACCTACCGGTCATTGCTTGTTTATTTTGACCCAATTATTATGAAGCGAAAAGATTTGATTGCGCAGGTTGAAACTTTGCTGATGTCTGAAAATTGCGAATTACCGTCAGCGGAGAAAGCGGAAAAGGCCAAGATTGTCCACATTCCTGTTTGCTACCAGGAAAAGTTTGCTCCTGACTTGGAATTTGTAGCCGAGTATAACGGGATTTCTGCGGAAGAGGTTGTTCGTATTCATACGTCTACTCCTTATTTGGTTTATATGCTTGGGTTTACACCTGGCTTTCCCTATCTTGGCGGTATGTCACCCCAGATAGCGACGCCGCGTCTGGAAAAACCCAGAGTAAAGATTCCGGCCGGATCTGTTGGTATCGCCGGCAGTCAAACCGGTTTTTATCCTATTGAAAGCCCGGGAGGCTGGCGGTTAATTGGCCGTACCCCCGTAAAAGCCTTTGACCCGGCTGCGGCCAATCCATTTCTGTTTGCTGCCGGTGATTATTTGCAGTTTGAGCCAATTTCACTAAAAGAATATACCGATATTCGCCAGCAGGTGGATGCAGGCCAGTATCTTCCTGAAATTTCAGAATTATAGAGGGGGTGAGAAGATGTTTACAACAACAAATCCGGGATTTTTTACAACCATTCAGGATGGCGGCCGTTGGGGCTATCAAGCATACGGTATGCCGGTGGCGGGAGCCATGGATCGCTATGCATACCGGGTTGCCAATCTTTTAGTTGGCAATAACACAAATGCTGCTGCTATTGAAATGACGATACTTGGCGCTTCCTTCAAATTTGACGAGAGTCAGCTGGTTGCTCTATGCGGCGCCGATATGCAGGCCAAACTGGATGGTGTAAGTGTAAAAAATTGGTCTGCCTTTGTTGTACAAAAAGGCAGCGAACTTAAGCTGGAATATGCTGTGACAGGCTGCAGAGCCTATCTGGCTGTTCGCGGCGGCATTGACGTACCCAGTGTGCTGGGGAGCCGCTCAACCTATACGCGTGCCAAGGTTGGCGGCTTGGAAGGACGGGCTCTTAGTCAGGGCGATGTGCTGAATGTCGGCAAGGAAACAGAAACCGAAGCTCAGGCGGGAAGCCTGGAGGCTCACTATATTCCCCAGTATGAACAAAGTTTGACATTACGCATTCTTCTGGGGCCGCAGGATGATATGTTTACGGCGGAAGCAGTAGCGACTCTGCTAAAGAACGGGTATGTCATTACGGATGAGGCGGACCGTATGGGGTACCGGCTGGTAGGTCCGAAGATTACCCATAAGGATAAAGCCGATATTGTATCGGACGCATTGCCTTTTGGCGCGATTCAAGTACCGGCGCATGGGATGCCGATTATCATGATGGCCGACCGGCAAACCACCGGCGGCTACGCTAAAATCGGCACAGTGATCGGGCCGGATTTATCTAAACTTGCACAAGCCAAGCCGGGTGACGAAGTCTGCTTCAGGCTATGCTCGGAAGAGGAAGCAATACAGGCTTTACAAGCAGAGCAGCAAGCGTATGCTGATATTGCCCAAAGTATTCAGCCGGGCAAGCGGGTTTCTGAAACGGTCCGTCAGTTTACCATTACCATCGGCAATCAGGGGTATACCGTCCAAGTGGAAGAGTGCGATTAAGGCTCGCACTTGAACGAGATAGGATTGTGTAATAAAGGAGAGGAGCTGTAAGACATGGAGAGTTTAGGCTGTATGAATTCCCAGGATGTGAGGAGCTTGATCCGGAAAAAGCAGTTAGTAAAACCAACCGCCGGTATAGCGCAAGGTTATACGCAGGCTAATTTAGCTATTCTGCCCAGGGAATTGGCCTATGATTTCTTATTGTTTGCTCAACGTAATCCCAAGCCTTGTCCGATACTTGACGTAACTGAGGTGGGGTCGCCGAAACCCAGGCTGATCGCACCGGGAGCAGACTTACGTTACGATATACCCAAGTACCGGGTATATAAACAAGGTGTGCTATGCGATGAAGTGCTTGATTTAGAGAAGTATTGGAGCAACGATTTAGTGGCCTTTTTGCTGGGATGCAGCTTTACTTTTGAAACACCTATGCTGAAAAATGGCATACCTGTGCGGCATATTGAAGAGAACTGCAATGTTCCCATGTATATTACGAATATGGAATGTAAACCGGCGGGGATTTTTTCCGGCCCTATGGTTGTCAGTATGCGCCCGATTCCTGCAGAATTAGTCGTACGTGCTGTTCAGGTAACATCACGTTTCCCCGCGGTTCATGGTGCCCCCGTCCATATTGGGTCTCCGGAAAGAATCGGCATTAAAGATATTAATAAACCGGATTTCGGCGATGCAGTTACGATCAAGCAAGGGGAAGTGCCGGTGTTTTGGGCTTGCGGCGTTACTCCCCAGGCAGTGGCAATGCGGGTAAAACCTGATTTGATGATTACTCACGCTCCGGGATATATGTTCATCTGCGACATTCGCGATGAAGACCTGTCGGTGTTTTAAAACAAACGAATCAGTCCTGAAAAAGAGTAGGAGGTTGTTAGCATGAATATCGACTTGAATTGTGATATGGGAGAAAGTTTTGGAATTTATACTCTTGGCCATGATGAGACAGCCATGCCTTATGTAACTTCAATTAATGTTGCGTGTGGTTTTCACGCATCAGATCCCAATAATATTGTTAAGACAATAAAAAAGGCAAAAAAGTATAACCTGGCGATTGGGGCGCACCCTTCTTTTCCTGATTTGGTAGGGTTCGGCAGACGGGCTATGGCGGCATCGCATGAGGAGATTTACGCGGATGTCGTTTATCAGATTGGCGCCTTAATGGGTATTTGTAAAACCGAAGGCCTTACCCTGCAGCATGTTAAACCCCATGGGGCTCTTTATAATATGGCGGAAAAGGATAGTAAGGTAGCGGCTGCCATTGCCAAAGCCATAAAAAGCATTGATCCCAATCTTTACATGGTTTGTTCCTGCGGTTCGATGATGGTGCAAGGGGCTCAAGCTGTGGGGGTTAACTATGTGGAAGAGGCATTTGCGGATAGAGCTTACACGAAAGACGGCACACTGGTACCAAGGCGGGAGCCGGGAGCGGTTATTCAGGATCCTCAGGCGGTGGCCGACAGGGTACTCGCCATAATTAAGAACGGAAAAGTACAATCGATCGATGGATTTGACGTGGCGTTAAAACCACAAACCATATGCGTGCATGGCGACACGCCGGGAGCTGTTGATATGATCAAGGCAATTAGAACAAGACTAGTTCAGGACGGAATTGCAGTTAGACCATTCAGCGTTAAATAATGTGCCCGGTCATGGTGTAATCGATCCATGCGGCCGCTTGGGATTGATTGCATCATGACCTTATAGCAAGAAGCGTAAGTTTGACAGGAAGGGACAAGCATTGAGGTGCGATGAATGCAGGCGATAAATTTTTCTTTACCCGAGTCCTATAGTATTTTGCAAGCGCAAAGCTCAGGCTGCACCATCCGTTATGGCGTTAAAACAGACTGCTATCAAGAGGGACAAGTCGTAGATATTACTGTCGGTGACACTTATATGAAAAAGGTAAAAGTTTACACTGCCTATATTGATAAAGTATTGGTAAAGCCAATTGCTTTGCTGACAGGCCGGGAGATAAAAGGGGAAAACCAAAAACTAAATACCGTTGATGAGTTTCTGGTCTGGTATGGCCGTGTCTTAAAAAAAGCAGTGAGTGGTTCAGATCTTGTTACGGTCATTTATTTTTCTGAGATAACGGGTTGCTATGGTGAAGTTTAGGCAAACTGCCGGCATAAATTATTTTTATCTTCGCGTCAAAAGTAACAACAGATTAGTAAGTTAAAGGAGAACGAAAAATGTCCGATGAATCGATAAAAGTCAAACAGGCGGCGTATGAGGCTAAGGTTGAAAAAGTAACGGCAAAAAATCCTGAACGCAAAAATCTGCCGTATAACAGACTCTATAGTCCACTTGATCTTAAAAATTTTGATTATGAGCATAAACTCGGCTTCCCGGGTGATTATCCCTATACCCGCGGCGTGCAGCCCACCATGTATCGCGGCCGGTTTTGGACCATGAGAATGTATGCCGGCTTTTCCACGGCCGAAGAATCCAACAAGCGCTATCGTTATCTAATCGAGTCAGGAGCCACCGGGTTATCCTGTGCCTTTGACCTGCCTACGCAGATTGGCTATGACTCTGATGACGCAATCGCCGAGGGTGAAGTAGGCAAAGTAGGCGTGGCTATTGACTCGCTGGCCGATATGGAGCTCCTGTTTAGCGGCATAGACCTTGGCAAAGTTTCTACATCCATGACGATTAATGCTCCGGCTGCCGTACTGCTAGCAATGTACATTGCGGTTGCGGAAAAGCAAGGCGTAAGTCTTGACCAGCTTAAAGGCACTATTCAAAACGACATTCTCAAAGAATATGCGGCTCGCGGTACGTATATCTTTCCTCCCAAACCGTCCATGCGCCTTATTACCAACATTTTTGCATATTGTTCAAAAAATGTCCCCAATTGGAATACCATTTCTATTTCGGGTTATCACATTCGGGAAGCCGGTTCGACCGCATCCCAGGAAATTGCGTTTACCATTGCGGATGGAATTGCCTATGTCGAAGCTGCTATCAAGGCCGGCCTGAATGTTGATGATTTCGCAGGCAGACTGTCTTTTTTCTGGAATGCGCATAACAACGTATTGGAAGAAGTGGCCAAGTTCCGGGCTTCCCGCCGTATCTGGGCCAAAATCATGAAAGAACGGTTTGGGGCGACCAAACCCAAATCCATGATGCTGCGGTTCCACACCCAGACCGCCGGTTCCATGCTTACAGCCCAGCAGCCGGCTAACAACATTGTCCGGGTTGCTCTGCAAACCGCGGCGGCAGTTCTTGGCGGGACCCAGTCATTACACACAAATTCGCAAGACGAAGCTTTGGCATTGCCTACGGAGGATTCGGTACGGGTAGCTCTCAGGACGCAGCAGATTGTTGCCTATGAAAGCGGCCTGGCTGATGTTGTTGACCCGTTAGGGGGCTCTTACTTTATCGAAGCGCTTACCGATAAGATTGAACAAGAAGCCATGGCATATATTGAGAAAATTGATGAACTCGGCGGGGCTGTTGTTGCTATTGAAAAAGGTTATATTCAAAGAGAGATTCAGGAAAGTGCCTACAAATGGCAAATGGAGGTTGAGTCCAAGCAGCGGATTATTGTTGGTGTCAACAAGTTCCAGATAGAGGAAAAGCCGGTAGAAGGCCTGCTGCGGGTTGATGCTTCTGTAGGTGAACTGCAAAAACAAAAGCTGGCTGAACTGCGTGCCAAACGGGATAATGCGGCTGTCAAGGAAAAACTGGCAAAACTTGATGCGGCTGCTCAGAATGAAACAACCAATCTTATGCCGTTTATCCTGGAAGCGGTTAAGGCGTATGCAACCCTTGGCGAAATCTGCGGTGTACTGCGTAAGGTATTTGGCGAATACGAAGCGCACGTAAGCTTATAACAAACCATCACCTACAGGAACGTTATATCAAAAAAGTTATGTGGCAAGCTGTAACCATTTTACAATCAAATAATTGAGGAGTGTGATCGGCAATGGGGGAGAGTAAAATAGAGAATAGATTTAAAGGATCTTATCTCGGCGCTATTTTTTTGATGGCCATCACGGCAATTGGCCCGGGATTTTTGATGCAAACCACCGTGTTCACTCAAAAAACAGGAGCCAGCTTTGGCTTTGTAATCTTGGCGTCGGTAGTCATTGATATTTTGGTTCAGATCAATGTTTGGCGGATTATCGTTGCTTCCGGTATGCGTGGCCAGGAAATTGGCAATACGGTCCTGCCAGGGTTAGGTTACTTTATTTCGATTTTAATTGTAATGGGCGGTTTATGTTTCAACATCGGCAATGTCGCCGGCGCATCATTGGGGCTAAACGTTTTGTTTGGCACATCCATTCAAACCGGCGCCATCATTAGCGGTATCATTGCTTTATCTATTTTCTGTTTTAAGCAGATAGGCAAAATCATGGACAGCTTTGTAAGCAGCTTTGGTATTGTCAGGATTCTGCTGGCTGTATTTGTCGCTGTAGCCGCTATGCCGCCGGTAGGTGAAGCGGTCGTTAAATCTTTTGTGCCTGATCAGATTGATGTCATGGCACTGATCACCCTCATTGGCGGCAGTGTAGGCGGCTATATAACATTTTCCGGTGGACACCGGCTTTTGGACGCTGGCATCCAGGGCATAAAATATATTCCGCAGGCAACGCGCAGCGCCGTAAGCGGTATTTTAATTACCGGTGTTATGCGTGTGGTTCTGTTCTTAGGCGCTCTGGGTGTTATCGTACATGGCCATTTTATCGATCCGGCGAATCCGGCTGCTTCGGTCTTCCAAGCCGCGGCAGGCGACATAGGCTATAAGCTGTTCGGTATTGTAATATGGTCAGCCGGTACGACTTCGGTTATTGGCTGTGCGTACACGTCGGTATCCTTCTTAAAATCTTTTAGCAAAAAAGTCGATGAATATTACAGTAAAATCATCATCGGATTTATTATTTTTTCGACGATTGTATTTGTTATCGTTGGCCAGCCGGTTAAAGTGCTTGTAGTCGTGGGGACAATCAATGGGTTTATCCTGCCGCTGGCTTTGGCTTCAATATTAGTCGGGGCTTACAATAAAAAGATTGTCGGTGAATACAAGCATCCTGTCTGGATGACCGTTACCGGTGTTCTTGTTGTTGCTATCATGGGCTATATGAGTGTACGTACCTTTATTAATCAATTTTTAATGTAACCATAGTATGTTTTACTTTCTGTAGGTGATAGGTTCTTTTAAATAGACAGTTTAGATATTTGAGGTAGGAGGACAATCATGGAACCAAGAATTAGAGTATTAGTAGCTAAACCCGGACTTGACGGTCATGACCGCGGTGCAAAAGTCGTAGCCCGGGCACTGCGTGATGCCGGTTTCGAAGTAATCTATACCGGCCTTCGCCAAACCCCGGAGCAAATTGCAGAAGCAGCCCTGCAGGAAGACGTTAATGTTGTGGCGTTGAGTCTGTTGTCAGGCGCCCATAATACCCTGTTTCCTAAAGTGGTAAAGCTGTTGCGGGACAGGAAGATGGAGGATGTACTGATTATTGGCGGGGGAGTAATTCCTGATACGGATATTCCGGGATTAAAACAGGCTGGCATTGCCGAGGTATTTACCCCCGGTACAGCCACCGCCAGTATTGTGGAATTTATTAAGACTAAAATTGCGGCAAATTACTAAACGGCTAGCCGGATTATGAGGTGGTGGAAAATCAGTGGACATCGTAGACGAAATGTTAAACGGGTCCAAGCGTGCTCTCGCCCGGGCGATTACGATGGTTGAAAATGAATGCCACGACGCTGCCGGTATGATGCGGCGGCTTTATCCGCGAACCGGCCGGGCACAGGTAATCGGCATAACCGGCCCGCCGGGAGCAGGTAAAAGTACGCTGACCGACAAGCTGGCCAAAAGATTGCGGCAGCAGGGAAAAACAATCGGGATTATTGCTGTGGATCCGACGAGTCCTTTTTCCGGCGGTGCCATCTTAGGAGACCGAATCCGCATGAATGAATTAATACTGGATGAGGAAATATTTATTCGCAGTATGGGAACCAGAGGCAGCCTTGGCGGCTTGTCACGGAAAACAGCGGATGTAGCCGCTGTTCTTGACGCGTTTGGTAAAGATGTTATCTTTATTGAGACAGTAGGCGTTGGACAGTCGGAGGTTGATATTGTAAAGGCTGCCGATACTACGGTGGTTGTCTTGGTTCCCGGGCTCGGTGACGACATTCAGGCCATAAAGGCGGGAATTCTGGAAATCGGTGATATTTTCGTAATTAATAAAGCGGATCGTGAGGGCGCCGAACGCCTTAACAGCGAGCTTGAAATGATGCTTGTCCTTAATCAGGGGAATTTGGCCTGGCAGCCGCCCATCAAAAAAACGGTGGCCAGCAGTGGAAACGGCATCGAAGAACTTGTAGATGCAATTGACAGTCATGTTAAGTATCTGACTAAGTCCGGTGAACTGCACCGTCGGCGCAGCCTGCGGGCAAAAAATGAACTGCTGGCCCTTATGGAGGCGAGCGTTGGCCGTTATATTGTTAACAGGATAAACCAGTCAGGCCGGTTTGAATCGATGATAGCCAGTATGGAACGGCGTGAAAAAGATCCCTATACAGTTGCCAACATTATTTTGTCAGAATGCTTAAAATAGCGGTACGGAGGAGAAAACAGGATGTTTAACGTGCTCAAAGTGGATCACATTGGCATTGCGGTGAAGGATTTGGCCGCCGCCAAGAAGTTTTATACAGATGTTCTAGGTATGAATGTTCAAGGTGAAGAAGTTATTGAACAGCAAAAGGTAAAGGTTTGTTTTATTCCCAGCGGGGACAGTGAAGTGGAACTGTTAGAATCAACATCGCCTGACGGACCTGTTGCCAGGTTTATTGAAAAAAACGGTGAGGGAATTCAGCACATTGCGCTGAGAGTTGACAATATCGAAAATGCCTTAAAGGAACTTAAAGCAAAAGGAATCCGGTTGATCGACGAGTCGCCGCGCTATGGCGCCGGCGGTGCAAGTATTGCTTTTGTTCATCCGAAAGCTACTGGCGGTATCTTACTTGAACTTTCGGAACGAAGTTGATCCGGGGAGTTTACTATATATATCGTTTTTATAGGGGGGTAGGTTATGGCTACAGTTCAGGAAAAGATAACGCAATTAAAAAAAATCCAGGGAAAAATCATACTTGGCGGCGGAGAAAAACGGATTGAAAAGCAACACGCCAAGGGTAAACTGACTGCCCGTGAACGGATAGACAAACTATTGGATCCTGGCACATTTGTGGAACTCGATCAATTTGTCAAACATCGCTGTACGAATTTTGGCATGGAGGCTACAGTAGCACCCGGCGAAGGTGTGGTAACCGGCTATGGGACTGTCGACGGACGGCTGGTTTATGTTTTCGCGCAGGACTTTACCGTTATCGGCGGCTCGCTGGGAGAAATGCATGCTGCCAAAATTGTTAAAGTGCAGGACTTGTCGCTGAAAATGGGGGCGCCGCTGGTTGGTCTTAATGACTCCGGTGGCGCGCGGATCCAAGAAGCTGTGGACGCACTGTCCGGCTACGGGAAAATTTTCTACCGCAACACCCAGGCTTCCGGTGTAATTCCCCAAATATCAGTCATTATGGGTCCTTGTGCCGGCGGAGCAGTTTATTCGCCTGCTTTGACTGACTTTGTATTTATGGTTAAAAATACAAGTCAGATGTTTATCACTGGTCCGCAAGTCATTAAATCGGTTACGGCCGAAGAGGTTACCGCCGAAGAATTAGGCGGTGCCATGACTCATAATGCTACATCCGGTGTGGCTCATTTCGCGGCGGAGAACGACGACGATTGCATGCAAAAAGTACGCTGTCTTCTAAGCTTTTTACCCAGCAATAATCTGGAAGACGCGCCAATTGTTGCAACCGGCGACGACCCAGACCGGATTGAGCCCGGACTGAATGCCATAGTGCCTGACAATTCAAATCAGCCCTATGATATGCTTCAGGTTATTAGAATGATTGTGGACAATGGTGAATATTACGAAGTCCATGCCCACTATGCCGCTAATATTATTACCTGCTTTGCCCGGTTTGACGGTCAGACAGTCGGTATTATCGCCAACCAACCGGCAGTCATGGCCGGTTGTCTGGACATTAATGCCTCCGATAAGGCTGCCCGCTTTATCCGGTTTTGCGATGCATTTAATATTCCATTGGTCAATATTGTTGATGTACCTGGCTTTTTGCCCGGTACCGGCCAGGAATACGGCGGTATTATCCGCCATGGGGCCAAGATGTTGTACGCCTACTCCGAGGCGACAGTGCCGAAAATAACACTGATTACAAGAAAAGCCTATGGCGGATCGTATTTGGCAATGTGCTCGCAGGATCTGGGGGCTGATCAGGTGTTGGCATGGCCTTCGGCTGAAATTGCCGTTATGGGCCCGGCAGGCGCTGCCAATATTATTTTTCGGGGCGACCCGGAAGTGGCGGCAAAAACCGCTCAGTATGTAGAGGAATTTGCCACTCCTTATAAGGCTGCCGAACGCGGTTTTGTCGATCAGGTTATTGAACCTAGTGAAACCAGACCGCGGATTATTACCGCTCTGTCGATGCTGGCCAGCAAACGCGAAGAGCGGCCGGCAAAGAAACATGGCAATATTCCATTGTAAATTGCTGGTAGGAGAGGACAGTGAAGCACGTGAAAGAAACACAAGGTATTACGCCGGAAATCGTTGCTGCAATTAGTGCCGGCATTGGCATTGTGCTTGGCGAAGACAGGGCAAAGCCGGGAAAAAGCCGGCAAGGCATCCTTGCCCTCCGGATTAACCGTACACAAAGAGTTTGGATTGATAGCGGCCGACAAAATAATATGAATAATCGTCTGGTTAGATAAAAAGGTGGGAACAAGAGAAATGAGAAAATTTAGGGTTACTGTCAATGGTGTTACCTATAACGTCAAGGTACAGGAAGAAATCAAATCTGTTGCTGCTGTTGCCGGCAGTCAGGCTGTTGTTCCTGTTGCTCCTGCTGTTGCAGCCCCATCTCCGGCTGCTGCTCCGGTGGATATTGCCGCCGGCGATACTGCGGTTAAGGCACCAATGCCTGGCAAGGTTACTAAAGTTCTCGTAAAAAAAGGTGATAGGGTTAAAAAAGGTGATGTCCTGCTGATTCTTGAAGCCATGAAGATGCAGAATGAAATCACTTCTCCGGCCAGCGGCTGTGTTAAATTGATGAATATAGCCAATGGCCAAGGAGTTAAACCCGGTGAAGTGATGGCTGTTATTGGTTAGCGATTTGTTTATCAAATAAAATTGACAAACCCCGCTATTAAGCTGTGAGGCAAAAAGCGGGGTTTCATCTACTTCAAGCACTTATTCAAATACTAAACTCTAAACTGACTGACAGCCGTCTGAAGATCCTGAGCTAGATTGGCAAGATTTTGGCTGGATGAGGCAATTTCCTCCATAGCCGCCGATTGTTCTTCGGTCGCTGCCGACACGGTTTGAGCTTGACCAACTGCGGTTTTGCTGTAATCGTCGATTTCGCCCACTGCTTCCACAATCTGTTGAGTACTATTGGCCATCTGCCGAATAGCAGCGGAAATCGATTTCACTTGTTCCGCTACTTGTGTTACCAGTGTGGCAATTTCTTTAAAGGTGTGTCCGGCCATAGTGACAACCTCGGTTCCAACTTTGACCTCGCGCGTACCTTCGCCCATAGCAAGGACGGCTTTATCGGTGTCCTTTTTGATATCATTAATGAGGGCGGCGATTTGCTTGGTTGCGGCTTGTGACTGTTCGGCAAGCTTGCGGACTTCTTCCGCCACAACGGCAAATCCTTTTCCTTGTTCGCCTGCTCTGGCCGCTTCTATCGCCGCGTTGAGAGCAAGAAGGTTTGTTTGCCCGGCTATACCGGCTATCGCATTGACAATCTGCCCGATTTCCTTAGATCCTTCGCCTAACTTCGTAACAACTGCCGCTGAATTGTTGACAGTCTGCTCGATATGAAGCATCTGACTAACGGCTTTCTCTACCGCTGCACTACCTTCTTTGGCTTTATCAGCAGCTTGAACGGATTGTTCGGCTACCTGGTTGGAACTGGCCGCTACTTGTTGGACGCCGGCTGACAGTTGTCCTATCACAGACGATGTTTTGTCTGTTGCCTTTAATTGCTCTTCTGCACCGTTGGCTACATCGCTAATAGCGCCGGCAACTTGACTGACAGCCTGAGCTGACTGTTCGGCGTTGGCTGTCAGTTCTTCGGAAGAAGCTGCTACTTGTTCAGCACCGGCTTGTATTTTACGAATCAACGCAACCATATTTGTCGTCATTTTTTCAAAGCTCCCAGCTAACTGACCCAATTCATCCTGTGATATGATATTTAATTTTCCTAACCGCAAATCGCCGCCGGCAACCTTTTCTGCTATTTGCCGGATAACATCAATAGGTTTTACAATGCGCAGCGTCATTTTGTATGTAATAAAGACACTAATGATAAGGCTTAACAACGTTAACAGGAAGAACACTAACAGTAAAGAATTCAGACGATTGGCCAATTCCCGCATTTCCATATTGGCCGCAATTGCCCAGTCTGTTCCCGCAACCGGTGCATAGGCCGCGAGCTGTTCAACGCCATTGAAGCTATACTTGGCAATTCCGGCTTCACCCTGTGCCATTTTTTCAGCAGCGTTTTTTAAGTCTGCTGAAATTGTTTTATCCGCAAGCAGATTGAGGTTCATTACGAAATCCATATTGGGATGGACAATAATAAAACCGTCTTTTTGCATCATAAAATTACTGCCGGTTTGGCCAACTTTGGTTAGATTAACCTGCTCCTGAATAATGCTGAAGGGAATATTGGCACCAACCAAGCCAATAACTTTTCCGTCTTTTTTTATCGGCGAAGTAACGATAATTGATAATTTGCCGGTTGACTTATTTAACAGTACTTCCGAAAAAACAGTTTTTTCGGTTTTCATAACGTCCTGAAAATATTTCCGTTCCTTAACAGATCCTTTCCAGCCCCGCGACGAAAATCCATCGCCATTACTATTAGCAACAAATATACCGTCATAAAGATTTAGTCTCTTATCCTCTTGCGTAATATACGCAAGAATGGTTTCCGGATTACCGGCAACCAAATCATTGGTATTCGCCAGCATTTCCATATCATTTTGCCGCGCAGACAACCATAAACTGCACTCTTTGCTAATAGCATCGGCCTGTATTTTGAGCGTATCTTCTGTCTGTCCTGTTAATAGCTCGCTGCATTTCCAATAACTAAAACCCGCAACAACCGTCAATGCTAAACTCATCATAATGGCGATCGCAAGCATCAGTTTTGTTTTAATACTTTTCATGTTTATACCGCCCTCTATAATTAAATTTTAAAAAACAATGGGGATATTCAAGCCGGTCCTAGCTTCGAATACCCCATTGTTTTTTTATTTAACTGTTTAATTACACATTGATTCTTTTACACCAAGCCTTGTGCTTTCATTGCCTCGGCGACTTTAATAAACCCAGCTATATTGGCGCCAACAACCAGGTTGTCTTTAAACCCATAATTTTCAGCCGCCTTACTGGCGTTTTTATAAATATTAAGCATAATCGTTTTGAGTTTAGCATCAACTTCCTCAAACGACCAGGCGATCCGCATGCTGTTTTGAGACATCTCCAGGCCGGAAACGGCTACGCCGCCGGCATTGGCCGCCTTGGATGGTCCAAGATATACGCCATTTTCCAGGAAGTATTCAATTGCGTCGTTAGTGCAGGGCATATTGGAGCCCTCACATACAAACTTTACGCCGTTGGCAACAATTTTTTTGGCATCTTCCAATAGAATTTCATTTTGCGTGGCGCAAGGAATAATAACATCCACTTTAACTCCCCACGGTTTTTCACCCGGGAAGAATTTAACGCCATATTTATCCGCATAATCTTTTACCTGGTCGCGGCAGGATGCTCTCAGTTCAAGTAAATATTCGATTTTGTCGCCACTGATGCCGTCAGGATCGTATATATAGCCGTCAGGACCTGAAAGGGTAACAACTTTGCCGCCCAGTTCCGTAACCTTTCTAACCGTTCCCCAGGCAACATTGCCAAACCCGGATACAGCCACAGTTTTGCCTTCAAAGGAGGTTCCTTTGGATTTCAGCATTTCCTGGCAGAAATAAACAATGCCGAAGCCGGTAGCTTCCGGGCGAGCCAGACTGCCGCCATAGGATAGGCTCTTGCCGGTTAAAACGCCATTTTCATAACTGCCGCGGATTCTTTTATATTGCCCGAAAAGGTAGCCAATCTCCCTGCCGCCAACGCCAAGATCACCAGCCGGCACATCTGTATTCGGGCCGACATACCGATACAATTCGGTCATGAAGCTCTGGCAGAACCGCATAACCTCGTCATCAGATTTGCCTTTCGGGTCGAAATCGGAACCGCCTTTGCCGCCGCCCATCGGTAAACTTGTTAGCGAATTCTTAAAGGTCTGCTCAAACCCGAGAAATTTAATAATTCCGAGATTCACCGATGGATGAAAGCGCAAGCCGCCTTTGTATGGTCCAATCGCGCTATTAAACTGCACCCTGAAGCCGCGGTTCACTCTTACTTTGCCGTTGTCATCCATCCAAGGTACACGGAAAATAAACTGACGCTCCGGTTCTACAATCCTATCAACAATTCCGAGTTCAATATATTCGGGATTCTTCTCAAGAACAGGAACTAAAGAACTAAGCACTTCCTGCACAGTTTGGTGGAATTCCGGTTCATTAGCGTTTCGTTCAACCACTCGGCGATAAAGTTCGTCACAGTACTTTTGAGCATTGGTAGTCATAGTAAGATCCCCCTTAATGTTTTTTGTTGATCAATGCATCCAATCAACTTTCGTTATGCTTCTTCGCGAACACCATGTACGTTACTAAATGAATCTAAAGCGAGTACATCTAGAATAAAATTTTTACACAAATGTCACACGCTTACGACTTGCAACAATCAATTTCAAATAGATACACCTCACCTTCTATAAAATATAAAAATCTATTATATTTTCCAGGGTATAACACAACATATTAAATTTTGTATACTGTATTATATCTATAAGAAATAGCAGGTCCTCCTTTGAATAGTAATAAATTCTACTATTAAAAAATTTAATAATATTTAGATATTTTAAAATGGACTCTTTTTAAGGTAATCCGCTTTTGTAGAATCGTATGCACTAGACCCTTCATAGACCTTTCAATATTTATCATATCATTAATGGAGATATTGGTAAAATTGAAAAAATAAATACGCATATTCTATTTTATTGAAGGCAGGGATAAGGAAACGCTGCCTATTACCGCTATCATTACAATTAAAATGGTTGTTATTGTTCCAGCGCTTGCGCCAAATCGGCAATGATGTCCTCAACATCTTCAATGCCGACAGACAAGCGCAGTAGACAGTCGCTGATACCCAGGCGTTCACGGATCGTTACTGGGATGTCGGCATGGGTTTGTATGGCCGGGAAGGTGATTAATGATTCAACACCACCAAGGCTTTCGGCAAATTGGAGGACTTTCACCTTGCGCAGCACCTGCGCGGGCAGACGGGGATGATCCACGACAAATGACAGCATACCGCCATAGCCTGTAGCCTGTGCATCCTGGATTGCTTTGCCGGGATGGTCTTTTAAGCCGGGATAATAAACCTTGGTAACACTGGGATGTTGAGTGAGCCATTCGGCGACCGCCTGCGCATTTTTTTCGTGTTGGCGGAGCCTGATTGCCAGTGTTTTGATGCCCCGCAGCAATAGCCAACAGTCTTGGGGCCCCAGGATAGAGCCGGTAGCATTTTGAATAAAGCCGATCTTTTCACAGAGGAGGGGATCGCCGGCCACCACCAAACCGCATACTACGTCATTATGGCCGGACAGGTATTTACTGCCACTGTGGATAACAATGTCCGCACCAAGCGTTAGCGGACGCTGCAGATAGGGTGATAAAAAAGTGTTATCAACAATGACGTGAATGGGCTGGGCGCCGGCTTCACGGGCGATTGCCGTGATAGCTTTGATATCGGCGATTTTCATCAGCGGATTGGTAGGAGTTTCCAAAATTATTGCCTTGGTTGCCGGCTGCAGTGCCTGACGCACCTGCTGGGTATCACTGGTGTCGACGAAAGTGGCTGATAAGCCAAACTGAGTAAACAATTTGTCCAAGACACGATAGGTTCCGCCGTAGCAATCTTCAGTAATGATCAGATGATCGCCGGGACGATATAGCATGAGGACTGCTGTAATAGCCGCCATGCCAGAGGCAAAGGCAAAGCCTGCCTGGCCTTCTTCAAGGGCTGCCAGGGTTTCTTCGACAGCTTTGCGGGTGGGGTTCTGACTGCGGGAATAGTCGTAACCGGTGCTCCGGCCAAGCTCCGGGTGACGGAAGGTGGCGGTCTGATAGATCGGCGTGCTGATGGCACCTGTGGATTTATCGGTAACCAGGCCGGCGCGAACAATTTTGGTGGAAATTTTCATCGACAATCATCTCCTTAAAGTTAGGATTCGCAATAAAAAGACGGCTTTCCGTAAGAAAAGCCGTCTGCTCACGTAATTACTCATCTTCCGGATTGCTCCGCTGGAATTAGCACCTTGCATAAATGCCGGTTGCCGGGTGTCATAGGGCCAGTCCCTCGACCACTCTTGATAAGTTTATTATTCACATGTAAAATTCTTGCATTTAACTTTGCCACAGTTATGTGGTTTTGTCAATAGAAAATTTTGATTGGTCAGCTATGCCTTCTTTTTTTATTGACGTCACTAAAAAAACCATATATCATGAGTAAAAAAGGAAGTAAGTGTTTTACGGAAGAGAAGGAGAGGTATTAATACCATGTCTGCTGGGAGAGATATTCAGGCATTAATTCGCAAAGTCGAAGTTACTCATGCTCTTGCTAAAGACGATGTTGTTGCGCTGTTAAGGGACACTCACTATGTGGAGGATTTTTTTGCCGCGGCTGACCGGGTTCGACGGAAATATGTGGGCGATGACGTGCATTTGCGCGGATTGATTGAATTTTCCAATATATGCAAGCAAAATTGTCTGTACTGCGGTCTTAGGCGTGATAACCACAAGCTAAAACGGTACCGGCTGAAACCGGAAACCATTGTTGAATTTGCGGAAAAAGCCCAATCCTATGGTTATCGTACCGTTGTGCTGCAGTCTGGTGAAGATGAATGGTTTGATGTTGAGACCATGACTTACTTAATAAAAAAGATCAAAGAAATGGATTTGGCAGTAACTTTGAGCGTGGGCGAGAAACCGCGTGAAGTCTATCAAAAATACCGGGAAGCCGGTGCCGATCGCTATTTGCTCCGCATCGAGACTACTGATAAAGATTTGTATGAAAAACTGGACCCGGGAATGAGTTGGGACAACCGGGTGCGGTGTTTGATTGATCTGAAAGAATTGGGCTTTGAACTGGGAACCGGTTGTCTTGTGGGCATTCCCGGGCAGACGGTGGAATCCTTAGCCGATGATATTCTGTTTTTTAAAAAACTGGATGCCGATATGATTGGCGTAGGCCCCTTTATTCCCAATCCGGATACGCCGCTGGCTGCCGAGAAAGGCGGTACTTTTGAGCAAAGTACCAAAGTCATGGCTATGACGCGTCTGCTGCTGCCTGATAGTAATATTCCGGCCACGACCGCTATGGAATCGTTAAATCCGCAAGGTAGGGTACTGGCGCTACAACGGGGGGCGAATGTGGTTATGCCCAATGTCACTGAAGGAGAATACCGTCAGCTATACCAGCTTTATCCGGGAAAAATTTGCATAAATGACACGCCGGCTCACTGCCGTTTTTGTATTACCGGAAAAATTCTGGGGATTGGTCGAAGAATTTCAGAGACCCAGGGATTTCGTGTCAAGCAGGCATAATTCTCCCAGAAAGGAGTTTAGCAATGGGTAATCATGTTTCCGATCAAATTCTTGGTCTGATTGAACAGGCTGTGCTGACGATCAGTTTTGGCTCTGTTACATTGGTACTACAAGATTCAAAGATTATTCAAATGGAGAAGCTTGAGAAAATTCGAATTGACGGATCGGCGGCTAAACCGGTGGCAGGTAAGCCTGCAACCGGTGGGCCTGCTCTTAGGACACGCCTGTTGCAATCAGTCAGCGGTATGGAATATGGCAAGGTAGTTATCCAAATCCAGGCAGGTCAAATTACGCAAGTTGAAAGAACGGAAAAATACCGGGTTACCAAGTTGACCGGCCTTTATGGAGATGGAATATAATAAAATTTTAGAAAAATAGGCAGCCTTTTCGCTAGCGAAGAGGTTGTCTTTTTTATACATGTTAAAAGTACATGTGTTTTCGTATAAAATACAATAAATAGTATATTGACAAGAATCGTGTTAACGTGTATAGTTTGTTTTGAGTACAAAATACATAAAATCCTTAATGCAGATACACTCTGAGCGGAAACCTCTGACTATCCGGGGCAGGAGTAAGCTGTAAAGGAAAAGGGGGAGTAAGAGAAAAATGCGAAAAAAATTTATGGCAATAGCCATGAGTACATTGCTGATGGCAGGCGCATTGGCCGGTTGCGGCGGCGGCGCCAAGCAAGAGGCTAATGAAATCAAGATTGGTGGAAACTTTGAGTTAACCGGTAGTGTCGCCAATTATGGCAAACAGGCCGTTAACGGTATTCAGTTGGCTATTAAGCAGGCCAATGCGGCCGGTGGGATTAATGGAAAACAAATTAAATTAGTCATGGCTGACAATAAGTCAGAGGCTGCGGAAGCAACCAACGCCATCACTAAACTTATTACCCAGGATAAGGTTGTCACGGTTTTAGGGCCTGCGACCAGCTCCAATACGATAGCCACCTTACAGGTATCGCAAGACAACAAAGTTCCGCTGATTACACCGACAGGAACCAGTGAAAAAATTACCGTTGACAATGGAAAAACCCGTCCCTATGCATTCCGGTCCTGTTTTATCGATCCGTTACAGGGGACTATTATGGCCAATTTTGCCAGCAATACCCTGAAAGCGAAAACTGCGGCTATCTATATTGACAGCAGTTCCGATTATTCAAAAGGGCTGGCCCAATCCTTTGAATCTGTATTTACCAAAAACGGCGGTCAGATTTTAGGGCAAGAAGCTTTCTTGCAAAAAGATCAGGATTTCAAATCCACACTGACCAAGATAAAAGCCATGAATCCTGATGTTGTATTCTTACCGGCCTATTATGAGGAAGTAGGTAAAATCGTCAAGCAGGCCCGGGAGATGGGGATGAATATGCCATTCCTCGGAGCAGACGGCTGGGATGATGCTAAGGTGGTAGAAATTGCCGGCGCGGCGCCGCTTAATAATACCTATTTCTGCAGTCACTTCTCTTCCCAGGATACCGATCCTAATGTCGTGAAATTCCGGGAAGCCTACAAACAAGAGTACAACCAAGAACCTGGCGTTTTTGCCGCTCTTGGTTATGATGCCGGCTTATTCTTGATCGATGCGCTCAAACGGGCCAACAGCACTGATCCTGCTAAAATCCGTGACGCATTAGAGCAAACCAAGAATCTGCAGTTGAGTACAGGCATGATGACGGTAGATGCGAACCATAACCCAATCAAGAGTGTGGTTGTACTGGAAATGAAAGACGGCAAGCAAGTCTTTAAGGAAAAAATTGCGCCGCAATTATAATTCCGAAAAGTGATTGACAGTTTCCGATTGGCGTGCTAACATATAAATAATAAACCAATAGTTTTGCTGACCGGAAAACCGGAGGCAATCGGCGGCTGAGTTAGCTTCGATTGCCTCTTTTTATTTTCTTAGGTCACACTATACTTAATTGCAGGTAACAAGGTTAGAATATTATTAATCAAAGTGGAAGGGTGAATGATATGGCTAAAATTTATCAAAATCTGACAGAGCTGATTGGCAATACGCCACTGCTTGAACTGAAAAACTTCGGTGCAAAAAGAGAAATAGGCGGTAAGGTACTTGCCAAGCTGGAATATTTTAATCCTCTTGGCAGTGTTAAAGACCGCATTGGTTACGCCATGATTAAAGATGCCGAAGATAAAGGCTTGATTAATAAGGATACGGTTATTGTAGAGCCAACAAGTGGTAATACCGGAGTGGGCCTGGCATTTGTCGCTGCCGCCCGCGGTTACAAGCTGATTCTTACCATGCCGGAAACCATGAGTATTGAACGGCGCAAATTGCTTAAAGCGCTAGGTGCGCAGCTTGAGCTTACCCCGGGCGCTAAAGGCATGAAAGGGGCTATTGAGCGTGCGGAGGAACTTGTGGCAACAACTCCTAATGCCTGGATTCCGCAACAATTCAAAAACCCGGCAAACCCTGAAGCGCATCGTAAAACGACAGCGCAGGAAATCTGGAGCGATACGGATGGAGCCGTTGACATTGTTATCGGCGGTGTTGGCACAGGCGGTACAATTACCGGGATTGCCGAGGCTCTTAAAGAGCGCAAGCCTGGTATCGTCGCTGTGGCCGTAGAGCCGGCTGATTCACCGGTGCTGTCGGGCGGCAATCCCGGTCCGCACAAAATTCAGGGAATTGGCGCCGGTTTTGTACCGGATGTATTTAACGCCAAGGTAATTGACGAAATCTTTACAGTAAAAACGGAAGAAGCCTTCCAGGCGGCCAGAGATGCTGCCACTACTGAGGGATTGCTTGTGGGGATATCCAGCGGAGCAGCGCTGCATGCGGCTTCTGAGCTGGCTAAGCGTCCGGAAAACAAGGGGAAAAACATTGTTGTTATCCTGCCGGACACTGGGGAACGCTATTTGTCAACACCTCTGTTTGGCGAAGAGTAATTTATCAAGACCTTATAAAGCACTCCAACGCGCTTGGCGCGTCTGGAGTGCTTTTTTTGCCTTAACGGCAGGAATAACAAAGTGAACAGCGAATAAAACCATAGATTATTTTTATTATACTGTTTAATTTTATCTATTAATATGTGATAGCAGGTGATTTATGAAACAAACAGTAGTTGCCGGTATCGATGCCGGTTCTTCAGCAATTAAGCTTAGTCTGTATGATGGCGTACGGGTGACAAGTGTAAGCTGTCCATCCGGCTGGAACCCCAGAGAGCAAGCTGCTGCCCTGCTTAAGTCAGCTCTTGCTCAACAGGAGGTTGCCGCGCCGGTTTGCATGGTAGGAACAGGGTACGGACGGTTTAACTTGCCTTTCGTCACCAAAGCCATGACGGAAATAACCTGTCACGCCCGCGGTGCTGCCTATTTGCTGCCTGAGGCTAAAACGGTTATTGATATTGGCGGGCAGGATGCTAAGGCCATACGGATTGACGGACAAGGCAAGGTGCAGGACTTTGTTATGAATGATAAATGCGCTGCCGGGACAGGGCGGTTTCTGCAGGTTACGGCGAACGCCCTGGGCCTTGATGTGGCTGAAATTGGCCGGATTGATACCAAGGCTGCGAGTTCGGAATGTACGATTAATTCGATGTGTACCGTATTTGCTGAGTCTGAGGTTATCGGTCTGGTCAACAGGGGAATTGCCCGGGAGGCAATCATTGCCGCGCTCTATGTTTCCATTGCGAACCGGGTGGCAGCTATGGCAGCGGGAATTCAGCCGGCACCGCCGGCAGCCTTTACGGGCGGTCTTGCTCAGAATCAGGCTCTCAGGACTGAGCTTGCTACAAGGCTCGGGCTGCCGGTCATTACCCATGATCAGGCCGTGTTTGCCGGATCGATCGGAGCGGCTCTTTTTGCCTGGGATGCGGTTCAGGTCAATTAAGATCAATACAAGAATTGGGGGAAATGGTTATGGCCGATATGTTTACTGTGCTCAAACAGATCAAAGAGACCGGAAAAAAAGTGGTAGGGTTCTATTGTGTCTATGCGCCGCAAGAACTTGTGCTGGCGGCGGATGCGCTTGGCTTCGCCCTATGCGCCACCAAAGAGGAAGCGATTCCTGACGGGGAAAAAACGCTGCCGCGCAATTTTTGTCCGTTGATTAAATCCTCCTATGGCTTTGCCGTAACAGATAAGTGTCCCTATTTTCTCTATTCAGACATAATTATCGGCGAAACAACCTGCGACGGCAAAAAGAAGATGTTTGAGCTTATGCAGAGCTTTAAGCCGGTTCACGTTATGAAACTGCCGCAGACGTATCTTGATGAAACTGATAAGGCCTATTGGTTAAATGAAGTAAGAATACTGAAAGATGTTTTAGAAAAAGAACTGGGAAGCGAGATTACTGATGAAAAGCTGCGGGCAGCGATTAAAGTCCTTAATGAGGAACGGCGGTTGATGCAAAAGCTGGCCGAATGTATGAAACATGACCCGGTTCCTATGACCGGACAGGATTTCTTGAAACTTATGTGGGGCAGAAACTTTGTGCTTGACCGGGCGGAGTTTGCCGCGCAAATCAAGGCTGTTACTCAGGATATGGAAGAAGCGATTGCTAAAGGGGAAGCTGCTTTTCCTAAAGGCGCTAAACGCATTTTGGTTACCGGCGTGCCAACAGGCGTTGGTTCAGAAAAAGTCATCAAAATCATTGAGGATTGCAGTGCCGCTGTTGTCTATATTGAAAATTGCTCCGGCATGAAACAGTTTGTTACGCTTGTCGATGAAACCAAACCGCCGCTGGCGGCCATTGCCGAAAAGTATCTGGCTACTCCCTGTTCCTGTATGAGTCCTAACCCAATCCGCCTTGAGAATCTTGCGAAGCTGCTTAAAGAGTATCGTATCGATGG
>NZ_FNAM01000088.1 GCF_900101845.1 Sporomusa acidovorans
AAAACCGGGGAATATTACTATTAATCCTTATCTCTAGGTATTGTATAAGAAAACAAAATGTTTTGCGTGTAGATTGACAACCTTCGCCTCCACCAATCAAAACCACCTTTTTTTACAAATATAGGAAGTCTTGAGAACCGCGAATTGTCTGGCTTTGTGACGGACAGTGAGCGGTTTTTTGCTTTTTGGAGGCGATTTTCTCGCCTCCACCGCATGAGGTTGAGAGTAATGACGTCTTGAATATGATATGAAAAAGTACCCGTATCTGCTTTGGGCAGAATACGGGTACTTTTTTTGTCATTCGCTTTCGGGTTGAGATAGCTTTTCAAGTCTTCTTAGAAGATTTTCTTTAAGCTCTTCTTTCGTCATGACCAGGATACTATCATCATTGCAAATGGTTCCTAAAATCTCATCAGAATATACTTCTTTCAATAGGGTGGCTATATTTTGGGCATAGCCGTGTTTGATTTTAATTAAAAAAGTAGATATGGATGGGTAGATATTTTCTTTGCGGCGCTGAAGCTGTTCGGCTAGCTCTTTTCTTGCTAAAGACCGACTGCTTGGTTCGCTTAATCTATATCCATCCTTATCTTTTACAATTCCTAACTCCTTCATGTCTCTGGAAACCACTGCCTGATTTACACTTCCAAATCCAGCCCTATTTAGTTCAAGAGCAAGTGATTCTTGATCGTAATAGCTCTCCTTAGATGTTTCGATGATGTTAAGCAGTTTTGTTTGCCGCTTGAACTTGTCTTGATTGCCAGTAATTGGTGTTTTCTTGTTGGTCATCATGTTCCCTCCTCTATAACTTTACGCAATGAAAAAAGATGAATTTCTGTTCGAAAAACAGGTTTAAGGCTGGATTTTCATGGATTAAACGGTATGCAATGATATGATGTCTACTGTAGAACGTTAAACTGTTTTTTAGTAAAAAAGTGAATATTTAATGCATTTATTATACATTTTTTGATTATCGAAATCAAGTGAAAAATGTTGATTAAATAAGCGTTTGCGGAGTAAAATTGAAACAATCAAGCGCTTGATTATATGTAACTATTGATTTTTTTAGGAGGAATTTGATGCTGAATGAAACTGTTGGAAAACTGAAAAATGATGTAGTCATGCACCAGCCCTATCCGTTCGCGGAAGCAGCCCTCATCCGGCATCTGCTGGAGCATCCCGACACCGAGAGCGAGAAGCTCTGGTTTGCGGCAACCTGCACCTTAGCCTGCTTTGGCGAGGCGGGAAGAGCGGCTTTTCATCACCTGAGCCGCTCCCGCCCCGGCTACCTGCCGGAGCAAGCCGACCGTTTGTTTGACAAGGCGGGGAATTTTCACCCAATTACTTACAAGAGACTCAATGAGTACGGCTTTCAACTGTTCGACAACACAGAGTTGCCGAGTCCCGCCCGTTACATCGAGTGGCTGTGGCAGGAAGCAACGCTCTACAAGATGGGCATTGAATTTGATGAAGAGAAGCAAAAAACCAAATTCAACCCCAACGTGTTTGCCGAGTATTTCCAGCAGGAGCGGCGGCTTCTGATTCATGAAGGCTCGATGTTCTACGAGTACAGTGCTGGCGTTTGGCGTCATTTGCCTGAGTACAAGCTCAAGCGCCGCATCCGTGACCTGTTCCAGAGTGTCAGAAAGAACCTGTACCGCTCCTGGATGGGCGATCAGGCCATTGAAATGCTGAAACTCGCCGTACCAGAGACGCAGGAACTCAATCCCCGCAAAGACCTGATTAACCTGCTGAACGGGATGTTAGACCTCAACACTTTTGAGCTGTTGCCTCATGACCCCGGCTACTTCTCCACAACACAAATTCGGCGCAACTATGAACCCGAAGCGACCTGCGAACGGTTCGAGGAATTTGTAGCCGAAATCATGGAAGGCGACCCCGAACGCGTGGCGATTGTCCAGGAAATCATGGGCTACCTGCTCACTGCTGACACGAAAATTCACATGGCCTATTTCTTCTTTGGCGGCGGCTCCAACGGCAAAAGCCTTCTGGCGGACATCATCACCAGTCTGGTAGGCGAAGACAACGTAGCCAACATCTCGCTGAAAGACCTCGAAAATCCTTTTCGCCGCGCGAACCTCATCGGCAAAACCGTCAACATTGCCACGGAGAACGAGAACCCCAAGGGGTTCAACAGCCAGACCTTCAAGGCGGTGGTGTCTGGCGACAGAATCATGGTGGAAAGAAAGTTTGAAAATCCTGTCAGCTATGTACCCATCTGCAAACTGCTGTTTGCGGTCAATCGCCTTCCCAGCAGTCAGGACACTACCTACGGATTTTTCCGTCGGATGTTCATCCTGCCCTTTAGAAGACGGTTTTCAGGCGATCAGGCCGACCCGGACTTGAAACAGAAACTGGAAGCCGAACTGCCTGGCATCTTGAATTGGGCTTTACAGGGGTTACAAAGATTGCGCCAGCAAAACTATCGGTACACTCATTCTGCAGTCGTCGAAGCGGCGATTGCAGAGTACCGCGAGGCGCAGACCCCACTCAAATCCTTCATGCAGGACATGCTGTACCGGACAGACGACGGCGGCAGAGTTGCCAAGCCTGCGGTGGTGGAAACCTACTACCTCTGGTGCCGCAGAAACGGCCTTGGGACATCGAAAAAGCATCACCCCAGGCTTTCTGGGCCGAGTTTGTCGCTCACTGCGGCGAACTGGGACTGCCCTATGAAGTGCAGAAAAGCAACAGCCAGCGCTATCTGAAAAACCTGGCACTGCGGTCATTAGACGAAAGCAATCACGTAATTCTTTAATTTTTTTGCAATGGAAACCCAAAGGGCGGAGTCAGGGCCGATGTGAGGTCTGAACCATCCATGACCTGCCTGGGAAAGGGCCGAGTGCCGAGCTTTTCGAAAAAAGGGGTGGTGGGGGCAGCCCCCAAGGTGCCCCACCCCACCCCAATCGATTTTTCAATCCTTGGCCCTTCGGCACTTTCCTTGGCTGGCAAGATCAGGCGGGATTTTCATTGGCCCTGCTCTTTGCCCTACCTACAAAATTTGAGGGAGCGTGTGTACACATGGCAATCGTATCATTTGATGAAATGGAGTATCAATCCGGTGAAGCGGTAGTTTGGAAAACTGAAGTGGAAGGAAAGGTTGCGAAGATCTGGTTCAAACTGGACGATGGCCGGATCATTAGGGAAACCTATCGTACAGGATATCCGGACGAGAAAAAGCGCCTCAAGGAGGTAGCTGAAGTTTTCTTCGGGGACGATGTTTCGGGCAGGGTAGATCTTGACAAAATGGTTGGTCAGGTCTGCTACGTTGAGTTGGAAGAGCGCCCGTGGGGAAACCAGACCTGGACTGGTGTTAGAGCGGTTTCGGTAGTTGAGTCTGAACCCGAGTATGCCGGGTACGACGAGTACGAACCTGATTACGAACCCGAGCACGAGCAACCTTTGCAGTCTGGCGGTATGAGTGAAAATACGGCAGTCAGGCAGCGCAAGATTGCTAAGAAACAAAACCCGGTCACGGAATTATCAATGGACAATCCATTACCAGTAGAAATGCCAAGCGAGCGTAGGAGAAGACCTGGCAGAACCGGAGATGGTCTGGGCAGGGAGGCGTTACTTAAGCTTCGGGACGCATTGAAAGCTAAACAAGCAGAGCAAGCAAAAGAGCAGGAACAACTGTTTGAAGGAGACTAATTGTCACATTAGCGTATTGATGGAAAATCGTAAGCTCTTAATATTTCTTTAGTATACTGGCTGGCGGTCTTTTCTCTGCCAGCCTGACTAAAGGAGTGGATTTCATGCACATCATCAAGACCATTTGCGACATTCGGCGGCTCAAGCTGGCTGGCAGCATTCCGACCGCACTGGCCGAACACTTTGCCAGAAAGCTCAATCACCTGAAAGAAGCCCTGGCACCTGAACTTGATCTGGAAGACTTTAGCTTAGAATTGCACGGCATGTTTGGCGTGCTGGAGGCTGGCGACAAAGACCTCACTGCCATTGGACTGCCCGAGGATTTGGCCCTCATCATGCCCGAATGGATGAGCCGTTTGGAAGTGGGGGGCGAAGCCTACTACGTGCTGTACATCATGGCAGACAACGACTACATTGACCAGGTTTACTTGCCTGACGCTATCCTGCCTGGCATCCTTCGTCTGTGGCTGTCAGAACAGCCTGTTGAAGAAGAAATCGACGGGGAGGCGGAAACTGATGGTGTCAAGCAACCTTTCTAACGTGGCTGACGAGGCGCTTTTGGAGGCCGTTTTGCCGAAGCCAGCGGTGCGGGAACTGATGTCCGAGTACGGCAGCGTTCAGCAGGCCCTTTTGCAGACTTATCCGCAGGAACTGGAGCAGATTAGGGGGATTGGCCCGGTCAAGGCCAGACAGCTTCAGTACCTGTGCGAGCTAGCCAAGCGTATTTATCGCGCAGATAGCAAGCTGCCGCCTGTCATCCGTGGCCCGCAGGACGTATTCGAGCGGTTTGTCGATATGCAGCATTTGCCTGTCGAACAGTTTCGCGTGCTGTATCTAAACACCAAAAACGGTATCATTGCCGAAGAAACGGTGTCGCAAGGAACGCTTAACGCCGTGCTTGTCGGCCCGAGAGAACTGTTCCGCAGGGCGGTACGCCTCATGTCAGCTATCGTCATTCTGGTTCACAACCACCCCAGCGGCGACCCGTCGCCGAGCCGGGAAGACATTGTGCTCACTAAAGACCTGGCGACGGCAGGCGACATCTTAGGCATTGATGTTGCTGATCACCTCATCATCGGCAAGGGACGCTACGTAGCTTCAAGGAGAAAGGGCTGATTGCGTGAGCAGCCGCTGCCTCAAAGGAGGTGACGGCATGAATCCTTGGCTGGGCATTGTACTTTTCATTCTAAAAACCATTTTAGAGGAACGTTACCGGAAGTAATGCGTATGTTGACAAGAAAGCCGCAGGCCAGCCAACCCGCTCCAAAGCGGAGTTGGTCTGGCAAAAGCGGCAAAAAAACAAACAGCCGACCAGCACTTCCACTCTCTGAAAGAGTCGTGGGCAGTCGGGAAAGGGGAGATGTTACCATGGCAAACGCAAGATGTTCCGCAAAATCACAGCATTTGACCACCTACAAGACTAGTTTGTCCAGGGACAGCTTGAAATGTGGCTATTACAAGCCGCTTAGCGTTACCGTTATCAGGGAAACGCCGCTGGATGAAAGCGTCAGAGAGGCTTTCTATCATCCGGCAGTCGTCCTGTTAGATAGAATCTCTAAAGCGAAAACCGGTGCAGAATCGAAAGCGGGTGAGGCCAATGCCTAGAAGAGCCGTCATCTACGCCCGGTTTTCCAGCGACAATCAGCGTGACGAATCCATTGACGCCCAAATCCGGGCCGCCGAGGACTACGCCCGGCGCAACAACCTGCAAATTGTGGATGTGTACAAAGATAAGGCCAAATCGGCCACGACCGACAGGCGGCCTGACTTTCAGCGCATGATTGAAGACAGTGAAAAAGGCTTGTTCGAGGTTCTGATTGTGCACAAGCTAGACCGTTTTAGCCGCGACAAGTATGACAATGTCTACTACAAACGGAGATTGAGGAAAAATGGTGTTGCCATCATGAGCGTCCTGGAGAACCTCGACGACTCGCCGGAAAGCATCATGATGGAATCGGTGCTGGAAGGTATGGCTATGTACTACAGCCGGAACCTGGCCCGTGAGGTCATGAAGGGCATGCGGGAAAACGCCTACCAGTGCAAGCACACGGGTGGCCTGCCCCCGCTGGGGTACGATGTGGACAAGGAGACGAAGCAGTATGTCATCAATGAACAGGAAGCCCAGGCCGTTCGGCTGATGTTTCAGATGTATCTCGATGGGTGCGGCTATGACAGAATCATCAACGAACTGAACGCCAGACGGTACAAGACCAAAAAAGGCAAGCCCTTCGGCAAGAACAGCATTCACGACATCTTAGCCAATGAGAAGTACAGCGGCGTCTATGTGTTCAACCGGGCTAAGTCTAAGGATGCCGAGGGCAGGCGCAACAATCACGAAGCCAAGAATGATGACGACATCATCCGCGTGGAGGGCGGCATGCCTGCTATCATTGACCCGGAGACGTTCAGTCAGGCGCAGAAAAAGATGCAAACCAACAAACGTCAGCCGGGAGCCTACAAGGCCAAAGAGGTGTACCTGCTGAGCGGCCTCATCGTGTGCGGCGAATGCCTGACGAAAAGAGGCCGCAGTCCTGCCATGATGGGCAATGTCAAGTATTCCGGCAGGAACAAAACCAAGCACGTATCCTATCGCTGCGGCAACCGGGAACGTACAAAAGGCTGTGACAACAAGGAACTGCGCCGCGAGTACATCGAAGCGTATGTGCTGCAAGAACTGGAACGGCGGATTTTCAATGACAAAGCCATTCCCTATCTGGTACAAAAGCTTAACGAGTATCAGGACAGCCTCTACAATGACCAAGAAAGCGAAGCAGGCCGTCTGCAATCCCTGCTCAGCGAAGTGGAAAAGCAGATCGGAAACATTGTGCAAGCAGTGGCCAAGGGACATGGGATGGCCCTGCTTGATAAGCTGGGCGAGCTGGAAGCGGAAAAAGCCAAAACGGAAGCCGCCCTGCTGAGCATTCAATCCCGTCACACCAGAACGCCGGTTACGGAAGAGGCCCTCAAAGGCTTGTTCGGGATGTTCCGGCGGTTTGTGACCGAACGGAACATCCCCGAAGTCAAGAAATTCATCGGTAACTATGTTGAGAAAGTCATCGTTTACAAAGACCACGTCGAAGTGGTCTTTTTCCTTTTGTACGGCCAGGAAAGGCAAGAGAACGCCTATCATTTCTCAGCCGAAGTCAGCCGCAGTCAACTGCTGCGATTGCTGTTGAAAGCGGCGTAGGGGGAAAAGCATGGAAAAGCAATTGCAGGTGCTGGTATGTTTTGATCGCGAGGATGTCAGGGAAGCCTTGCAAATGCAGGGGATTGAGCCTACGGAAGTAAGAATTCAGGCAGCTTTGCACAATCTGGCATTAGGCGAAGCAATTTCACAAGCGGTTCGTCCTTACTGTCTGCAAGCATTGGATGTTCTAATTGGCGATTACCTATAGGCGGCTTGAAAAAAGGCGACGTGAAGCAAGGGAATGAGATGGGAATAGCCTGGAAGCCGAAACAAAGGCGAGTAGATACTTTTTCAGATCTGGCTGAGGTTACTGCCAGACAAACGAAAAAACGCGTCACCAGAACGGTAAACGCGTTTAAGGGCATAAGGAGCAGGCAGACATATTGACACTTTTTGAATACTATAGTATTCTATCGATAGCGTATTGTCATATTTTGCATATGCTCGCGAAAAAAGCTAGTTCTGGTTTTTCTCCAATTCGGTCATCAACTGGACTAATGTGATGCCAAGCTCGCTCGATATTTTGGCCATTACCCCGAGGGAGGGACTTTTGAGGCCCCGTTCCAGTTGGCTGATATAAGTGCGGTGCAGACCGACGTTGGCGGCAAACTCTTCCTGACTCAAGCCTTTTTCCGTTCTTAATTTCTTTAGTATTTGTCCAAAAATTTTATCAATCATATTCACACTATATGATTGATGGAGACTATTGGTCTACAGACTATAGTATTCAAGAAGATAGATCAGAAATAGGGATTTAGCCAGACTTTGTGAATGAATTTTTGTACCATGAGGAAATTGAAATGCGCTAGGATTGGAGGTTGGGTAAACAGCAGATTCAAAGAGAGATTTCGTAGCAAGCGTTTGTATCTTATTTAGCTAAAGGAGAGAGAAAATCATGCATTCATTTGGAAGGTCATTACTGAAGTGGATTATCGGGGGGATGATCATAGGGTTTCTCTATGGAATCACTCATCACGGCGTCAGTACCATCAATGCCACAATAGGGGCGGGAATCTTTGCCTTCATTGCCCGCTGGTTTTTGACAATGTTCTTTTGAGGACTATTTTAGTACAACCTAGGAGCGTGTTGACATGAGAAAATTAGGCATGGCAGTACTGATTGGCATTCTGCTTGTTTTGCAATCCGTAGCGGCATTTGCCGAGCCTGCTGTCAGCGAGTGGGTTTACAAAAACGAACAGCAAGGAAGCGGATTTTCTATGACCCTTTTGCGTGAGGGCAACAAGGTATGGGGACAGCATACGGGGTGGGCCAGGCATGGAAGCCGCATTGATGACTCCCGAGACAAAATCTCGATTGAGGGTGCCAGTGAGGACAAGCCCAACGAGTACATTGTGCGCTGGCAGAGCGGGTACAGCAATGCCCAAGGCTGGGCGTACCTGATCTTTAGCGAGGATGGTACCTTGTTGTGGCAGGTTTTTAGAGTGCAGGTAGAAGGGGAAAGGTACATACCGAACAAGGCTGTTTTACAGCCTCAGAGTTGACAGTTTTGTAGTGAAAAATAGCAGTAATGTAAGCAAGACCTATCAGCAACGTGAAAGCTGATAGGTCTTTTCTGCATGTAACGTAAAAATCTGAGAAGAGGTACAGCGAATGATTAAGATTGCACACGTTAGAGAGGTTACTGGCCTCCAGTTGCCGCAAGAAGTTGTTACAGTGGTGAAGGAGGCTGTAACGGTGCTGGATGCGGAATACGGTGAAGATAGAGCGGTAGATAGTGGCTACGGCGGCTATGTGTTGGTGATGGAGTCGGAAAAAGATGTACAAAGCCTGCCTAATGAGATTCGAGCAGCACTGCCAGAGTACGTTGACGTTTTGCCTGCTTCGGCTGGTGAATTTGTGAGTGTACTGGTTTTGCTTGGCAGCGATTTTGGTGTGGTTGTCATCATGCCAAGGCCGTTTTTGAGTCTTACAAGCTGGATTGTACCAATGGAAGAGAGCAAGGGAGTGGTCAGCCATGGAGAAAACTAAACAAAGCATTCACATCCGTATTGTCAGGGCCTCGTCAGCAGATTTCTGGTATGTGGTGCTAGAATATAAATAGAACAAATTGAATTGAGGGTGTTCCCCAGAAGGATTACAATAAATGATATAGGGGGAACATACAATGGCAAAGCAACAGACTCAACAATTCAAAGAAGATGCCGTCCGTTATTATTACGACCATTCAGATCTTGGCGTTAAGGGTTGTGCATCAAATTTAGGAATAGGATATAGCACATTAACAAAATGGCTTAAAATCGCCAGAGAAAATAACGGCGATGTTCCGACTCGCGGATCAGGCAATTATTCTAGCGATATTGAAAAAGAAAATGCCCGCCTTAGAAGAGAACTTCG
>NZ_FNAM01000124.1 GCF_900101845.1 Sporomusa acidovorans
GATAGGCCAGATGTGGAAGTGGAGTAATCCATGGAGCTGACTGGTACTAATAGGCCGAGCACTTGACTTAACTTGTTCGCATAAATGCGAACGGCATAATCCTAATTGTAGTGAGGACCAGTGAATAGTGAATAAGGAGGTTCCGCTAAGCGATTCACACAGGTTCTAGCGTAGCTGACGCTCCTAATAACCTGGTTCGTTGCTTATCTGTGCAGTTTTTAGGGAATAGACTCCTACGAGATGTTCACCTAATTAAATATCCAGTAACGCGGGTTCCACCTGTTCCCATGCCGAACACAGCAGTTAAGCCGCTAAACGCCGAAGGTACTTGGCTGGAAACAGCCTGGGAGATTAGGAAGTTGCTGGTTGATATTATAGAATAGCAATTTAGATAGCATCTAAGTTGTTATTTTTTGCTATTAAACTAGAACAACTAATCTTTGGCTATAATTCATCAATACGACTAGCGCTGATAACTGGTCAGGATTTGCATAAAACACGACAATTCTAAGTGCCTCTATTCGATAAAACTGAACAAGCTCAGCAAGAACATATAGTGTATAACTCTTGCGAACTAATTAAAAATATACGTGAGATACTGCGCTGGACCATTCTCTATAGAATTCTTTTATGGACCGAAATCGCAGTTTTCTTTCCGGCAAAATAGCTCTAAGTGCAAGTTCGTACAATTCGCGCGAACCCTCCCATTTTTCAAACGAACGATCAGATTCCCCACCTATATTTTAAACGTTTTTAAATCCTGATATACTAGTACAGCTTTATTAAGATTATCTATTGCAGTTTTGATATTTCCTTTGTACTCAGTTGTTTGCGCTCCTGCATATTTGACAAAATATTTTTTCTCGCCGTTTTGCACACCAAAGGAAATATTTCCTGAATCTTGTTGATCAAACACAGAGAAGACTTTTCCCAGTTCTTTCAACCATAAGAAATTTTGTCTTTTTCTTAACTTAAAAGACACATTATCAATACATATTGTTGGCATATTTTTTCCCTTCCTTTTTGTAAAATAAATAAAAAAGTACTTCTGACAAATCAGAAGCACTTCGACTGAACATAAAAAGGGTAGGATTACAAACTATTCCTTAATAATGGACAATACGACTTCTGATTTTGTAATCAAGTGTTTTAATCATATCGTCCACCACCTTTTATTCTACTCTACAAGTAATTTGCTATAGCGTCTAATTATGTGTCAAGCTTAATCATTAGATGGGTCAGGGCATGTTCATGAAAAAAGGCAGGGATTAAAAAGGACTTT
>NZ_FNAM01000058.1 GCF_900101845.1 Sporomusa acidovorans
ATCAGTGCTTCCAGTTTAAAAATCAAATGATCAAATTGCCTGCTGTCGCACTCTCCCAAATATTCCTTTAGCGAGGCCTGCGCTTGATCCCATAATACTGTTGCATTTGTCAACGCCAATTTGCCTGCCTTGGTAAGAGTAATTTCCCTCGAACGGGGATCTTGGCCTGAATTAATCTCAATCAGGCCAGCTTCAGTAAGCGGTTTCATATTCCGGTTCAAAGTAGTACGATCAATGCGCATGACTTTGGCAAGTTCAGTAATTTTGACCGGCTCTACCTGCTCAAGATGACGCAATAATGAATATTGAGTAACTTTAAGCCCGCTGGGCTCCAAAATCTTCTCATAAAATTCAGTTACTGCCCGAGATGCCCTGCGTATGTTAAGACACATGCAAGGACTAGGGGCTTTGGGGTAGTATCCATCGGCATGTTTCACCATTGCACTCCTATAGCATTTATTAGTGTATATACACTAATATTATTATAAATAATACTACAGTATATACCAATACTTGTCAATACGAAAACAAAATTATGTATTAAGCATAGTATTAATATTACCTTTGGTTCTGTTTTTCTACTCCTATTCAATTATACACTCAACATCCGTACCATCAAGCAAACTTACCATCAATTTGGCGCCATTATGCACTGTCACCTTCTCCACTAGCGTAGAATATAAATTTATGTCAAACTCCGTTAATAGCTCAGTCCGACTCATTATTCCAATAAACTGCTTCGCTTTATACCTTACCAAAACATTATCGCTCTCTAACTGCTCCTGCCACTTACCGATAAAATAATCCTTATTTTTAACCATAGCGTTAAATGTATTTACAAAAAAATCCCATCATCAATATGCCTACTTTCACAGCCTTTATCACCTTTCAATCTAATATTTTAATCATCTCTTTTCAACAATTGTATGTTGGTAGTATTTAAGTAGTTCCTTACATAAAATTCTAAGATTAAAACCGAAACGGCGAACCTCTTGGGTATATTTTCAAATCCAAAGACACGAGATTCGTGTCTTGTATCACCTGTTCTCATAAAATCCCGCACCATTTTGCGGAATTCATTTTTTAAGCCACCAATTAAGCTTTTCAAAATAATAGTGTTATTACTGTTTCTGGTATGTTTATACCAGAAACCCGATATACTCAACGATTCATCTAAATGTTTTTCTCCCATTTTTCGATTATATAATTCACAAATACCGAACAGGAAACTAACATATATTTTGCATCCTCAGAAAATGCACCTTTAAAATCAATTCCAGCATGCCTTATTCCATTTTCATCTGAAGTATATCCATATAGTTGGTTAATTGCAGATTTCAATGCTTTATGTAAACCTAATCCCCTATCATCTATTTTTTTTAAGGCGTCACCTAAAGATGCTTTATTCTTTTCCGTTATGATACAACATAGAGCTTCAATTGTACTTATTGATTCTTTTATAGAATTCTCATAGTCTGGATTCTTACGTCTAGAATAAAGTAAAAGTGCTTTATTCATATGCACATTCACAGCATCATATTTAGTTTTAGTTGCCTTATGTAGTGATTTCAGTTCTTGCTCATTAGTTATTGGCACAACCAACCTCTTTATAATCCTATATCCCGATTTTTCCTCTTCCAATATGCGGTTTATTTCTTTAGCTAAATCATTTGCAGTTATTTTACTTGATTCTGATTCCAAATCCAGATACTTTTCAATAAAATCATATACAAAAAACCAATCATTTTTTGAAAAAATCTCTTTTAATTTCTTCATATTTTTTTCTCGATCAAACATACCATCTGGATATTCAAAAGTATGTCCAAAAGCATCCAACAAATTTTCTATTATACTATTGTGGCCATCACAATTTACAGACTTAAGAAGATAATTGTTATTAGTAAAAAATACATTCCATACTCTGTTACATAGAGCTGTGTCAACGCTTTCAATTTGAATATATATTTCTTTTGTATAACATTTCTAACGGAAAATTTCTGAGACATTTTTATCCTCCTTAACAGCAAGTCATATTGCACACTAAGAGACTATGTTTTTTCCCTTTTTCAATTTTAAAGATACGATACCGGATTGGTGAATCATATATAGACACATATACCGTTTATTCCCTAAATATGATAATAAACCCTGCCAAATATTACAAATTGGCAGGGTTTTTATTTTTTTGTCATTCCTGATGATGCTTTTCTCTTCGAGATAAGCTTGACAATAAAATTCTAATACTCACTTAATGTGTGTCCCTATATTTCGTGTAAAAGTATAGGAGGTTTCGACCCTTAACATACGTTCGCCCCAATTACTACGTCTATGAGAACATAAAAACACACATTTGAAATTGCTCTCAACCTTCAAACCCTTGCTATTCCGAGGATTCCCGCTCTATCATCATAACGTACTCAAAGTGAATAATCTGAAACATATTATAATAGGTACGCCATATTTGGGTTGTCTTAAAAAGTAAAACTTTTAATATCTAATATCATCACTTTTTCCAAAACAAGCAGTGTATAAGCAGTTTTTTACGAAAAAAGCCTTCTAGCAAAACCGCTAGAAGGCTTAATTTCTCTATGGTGCGCCCGGCAGGAATCGAACCTGCGCACCCGGCTCCGGAGGCCGGTGCTCTATCCCCTGAGCTACGGGCGCAATAGCTACGGTTAAAATTATGAGCGCACAGACAATATATTGTCTTCGCCTCACTCAAAGAATTATAGCATACATAACATAGCAACGCAAGTGGGTTGCGTATAGATTTTATTGTGATTTTATTGTAAAACATTTAGTTATTTTTTTAAGAGTTAATTGCCGTTTATAGTAAACTATATATTGACATATCTTGCTAATCATAGCATAGTAGTAATAAAGAATAACTTATGAGGTACATTCCTATGCCTATTGATATTATCTCTTCGAATCCTTTATCCCATCTTAATCAGGTGAGAAGAAAACGAGAATCGAATTACATTTTTGAACTTCCCATGGATGATGAACCTGACGTTAGTCCCGCCTATATTGTAGAAATTTCTGCTGAAGGCAAGTTGCTACAACAGGCTCATCCAGTAACCATCGTTCGACTATAACGCAGTCGCGTATAATAGCGCGGACTTTATTTGTGTTCAGCAGGAGTTTGACAATAGGGACAAACTCGCCATTCGCGATTAAGCTCTTTGCCGCACGACGAACATGTCGGCTTTAGCGTAAATCCACAGTACGGACAAATTTTAAAATCCTCTTTTACCTTACCACCACACATAGTGCATTGAATACTATCTTCTACCGGCGTTGCCTCGACATCAATAAAATCTTCGCGGGTGCGGGATTTGACTGGTGTTTTGCGCCCAAAAAGAAGATAAAGAGGTAAAAAAATGATCAAAGCAGCGATTGTGCCAACCGACCACAATAATGCTGTTCCCAAGTCGTGACCGCGTCCCCGCGCATCATTATATACCCAATAGGCGGCAATAGCTCCAATTAGCAGGCTTAACGTCATCATGAACTGCATTCCCTCCAACAATCATTCTGTATCAAATTATATCATGACCTGGCCAAACTGGCAAAGAAAACAGGGTGCTGCCGACAGGAAGCATGCTGACCTTTAAAAAGCCTTTGATAAAACAAAACTAGGGCGGATTGTCCGCCCTAGTTTTTTATCGGCTTATTTCATCAAGTGCCTTGCCTTTAGTCTCCTCGCCAAACAGCCACACAGCCACAGCAACCAGCAGCATAACGCCGGTAAACATAGTAAAGACATGCATAAGGCCCTGTGGGCCGCTAATCATGTACCCAACAATCGTTGGCGCCAATATACCGCCGAAACGTCCAACCGCTGCCGCCCAACCGGAACCAAATGCCCGTATCCGCGTAGGATAGAGTTCAGGTGTGTAGGTATATACCACACCCCAGGCACCAAGATTGAAGAAAGACATCAGGCTGCCCCAGACCAGAATACTCTGGGGGCTGCCACCCTGACCAAAGAAATAAGCACTAACAGCACTTAACGCCAAATAACCTGCCAGTGTCGCCTTCCGGCCAATACGGTCAATCAGATAGGCAGCACTGAAATATCCCGGCAATTGTGCCAGCGTCATGATGAGTACATATTCAAAAGTTTTGATCACCGTATGCCCTTGCTGAACCATCAGGGAAGGCAGCCAGGTGAATATGCCATAATACGAATAGACAATACCGAACCAGATGATCCAAAGAATAATCGTCCGTTTGGCGAAGCGGGATGTCCATAATTCTTTAAAGGCGATTTTATTCCCGGAAGAATCGGAAAACTCAACATTGCTTGTAGCCGCAGGCTGGGCACTTGAATCAACTCCGGCCAAGCGCTCCAATTTTGCTACGATTTCAATTGCTTCGGCCTGTCTCCCCTTGTCAGTCAGATAACGGATGGATTCGGGAACGCCCAGTCTGATAAAAAATACATACAAGGCCGGCAAGGCACCTATAAAGAACGCCATTTGCCAACCCAAATAAGGAATGACAAGATAAGAAATCAAGGCTGCCGCCAGCCAGCCAACTCCCCAGAAACTTTCCAGCAAAACGATAAACCGGCCACGGCTGGCAGGCGGTGAATATTCTGTCATAAGGGTCGCTGCTACCGGCAGTTCGCCGCCTAAACCAAAGCCTACCAAAAATCTAAATAAAAGTAAGGATTCATAATTCCAGGCTAATCCGCAAAGCCCTGTGGCAATACTATACAGTATCAAGGTAATGCTAAACACTGCTTTACGGCCGAATTTATCGGCAGCCAGGCCTCCCGCAACAGCGCCAACAGCCATTCCCAGCAGGCCAATACTGCCAATAAACCCCATTTGGGCCGTTGACAGCCCCCACTCCTTAGCCAACACCGGCAGCACAAAGGCAATAATTCCGGTGTCCATAGCGTCAAACAACCAGCCAAGTCCGGTTAAAACCAGTAACTTATAGTGAAAGCGGCTTACCGGGATTTGCTCCAACCGTCTGATAATGTCCAATCTTTCTCCCTCCTGTTGTCTTTACAGCTGTCTTGTCACTATTATATCGACCTTGCCGCAAAATGGCAACCCCTTTTTCTATTCGGCGTTTCAATAAATATGTTATTATTGTATTGCCTATTGCCGAATTAACACTTGCCAACTTTTACCTAGTCTGCTGTTTGAACGCTAAACGAAAAAAAGACTTGGCTTGTACCAAGTCTTAAACTTCTACAATGTTAAGCAGCACTTTTTATACTTTAAGGATGTCCGGGCCTTGTTAATAAAGAAACTGCCGGCTCACTGTAAGCCAGCAGCATTTTACTCGAACAGTATCCCCAGTGTTTTAAGTTCGGCAGCTATCTTATCTAAAACTTCAGTTGACGCAGCTTCCACAGTATGTAAATGGACACCACCGGTAACAAGGGAAAGCGGTGCCGCCCCACTCTCTGCCGATTTTTGTAAAAATTCAGCCAGGTCCCTGCGAGAAGACAGCATCAAGGTCGCCTTAATCTCGCCATATACCGGATGCTCAACACTAACGTCCAGTACCCGGCCGCCATTATCAATAATGGTGGCAAGCTCCTCTTCCATGCGTTTACTATCATGGCGGCAGGCTAATTTTACCCGCACGGTTGCCGGAGCCGCAGCCTGCAAAATTACATAGCCCTGGGGAGTAGCATAAATATCAGCGCCGGCAGCTCGCAAAATAGCGATATCACCAACAATTACCTGTCGGCTCACTCCTAATTTTTTTGCTAATGACGTTCCCGTTATTGGCTGCTTACTTTGCTGCAACAAACCGGCAATTTTGTCACGACGCACTTTTGCCTCCATAACTGAAAACACGCTCCTTTTTTCTCTCAGCACCTTGTTCAAATTCATTATACACTAACTGACCGGTCATCCTCAAATGCAGGCAGTATAACCGAAAAAACGGTTTTTTTGTCTACAAGACTGGAAACAAGTATTTTTCCGCCATGGTTTTGCACTATACTATAACATACTGACAGACCGAGTCCGGTTCCGTTTGCTTTGGTAGTGAAAAAGGGTGTGCCAAGTTTTTCAATAATTTCCGGCGAGATTCCCCTGCCATTATCCTCGATAGTTACGACCAGTTTACCCTCCTGGTGACCTAAGGCAACAGTAACATTACCGCCAATCGCTACTGCCTCTATGGCATTTTTGATAAGATTGATAAAAACCTGTTTAAGTTGGGATATATCACCAAAAACAAAACCTGCTTCCGTTGGCAGCTCGAGGTTTAACATTATGCTTTTGTTATGGATTTGCCCCCTCATTAAGAGCAGGACATCATGTAATAACTTGCATACATCGATTTTTTCCAGTGACGGTTCTTTCACCGGCCTTGCCAATACCTGAAATTCACTAATCAAACTATCAATTCTTGCAATCTCGGAAATAATGATCTCAAGATGTTCCGACGACATCGGCCTATCACTATGGCGTGCCATGAGTTGAATGAATCCCTTTATTGAAGTAAGGGGGTTTCGTATTTCATGGGCAATTCCTGCGGCTAGCTGATTGACGCAAGTCATTCGCTCCAGTTTTAGCTGCTCGCGCTCACGTTCATGTCTTCTGGCCTGCCGCCAAAAACCGTATACGAGTCCCAGACACACAGTTAACCAAAGAAAACTTTTGGCATCACTCAGCGATTTGCTCAAAACTCTGGCATACAAGATATACTTGGGTATAACGATTGCTACCCGCCAATTGGTATTATGCAAACTACTATAAACCAGTATTTTATCTATATCCCCCAAGGGTGAACGAGTATCAACAATACCTGTTCTGTCTAAAAACAATTTGTTTGCCTGTTCCTTAAAAAACGAATTTTCGGGAAAAAATTCGTTTATCCGGGGATGATAAATAAATTGTCTGTTCCCATCCACAACAACAATATATTGCTGATCCGGCATACTTTCACGCAGGACTGCTAACGCTACTTCATTAATAGGAATATAGGCTGCCAGTACGCCAATCACGTTTTCTTTATCAACCACGGGAACCTGCAAACTTACATACGCATCTTCCACGCTATTGCCGGCTATCCGGTCAGAAATATTAGAATACCCTGCTAAGACTGCCCGGCAGTTCTCCTTAAAAAACGGCTGATCAAATACATACTTATCCGCTTCAGACCCTGCGTAGCAATCGCTAATTAATCGACCATCCTGATCATATAACGAAATATTTACAACATCTAATGCCTTGGCGGCCGTCAGCAAAGCCGGCTGCAGCCGTTCAACATTAAAGCTGCGCACGGTAGGATAAGCTGCTAACAAATTAAGTCCTACCAATTTGGCATTAAAATATGTATCGAGGTAATCAACAGTTACGGACAGACGCTCCCGTTCGCCTGCCACCACTACTCGGTACTGGTAGCTTAGGTAATTGACGAATACTCCGGCAATCATTAGTAGCAGTATGACACCAATAGCTAGCATAGGCATTGCATTTCTATTTCTGGGAATCAGCACCAAGTCTCACCACCCATTTTGACATATTTCGCTAAAATTCAGGTTATTCCTGTCGCAGGTATGTCATGCTGTGGTATTAGTCAGAAACTAAAAAAGAAAGCTCACAGACTTAGCTGGATGCTTTCTTGTGGTGGGCGATGACAGGATCGAACTGCCGACATCCTGCTTGTAAGGCAGGCGCTCTCCCGGCTGAGCTAATCGCCCGATACTACTATATTGGATGTTCTTCGCTATCGCTCAGAACTAAGCGATTCGCACAAGTTTTCGCGTCACTATCGTTCCTAAAAACTTGGCTCTCTGCTTATATGGTGACCCGTAGGGGATTCGAACCCCTGATACCGCCGTGAAAGGGCGGTGTCTTAACCACTTGACCAACGGGCCATTTGGCTCCCCGAGTAGGACTCGAACCTACGACAAATCGGTTAACAGCCGATTGCTCTACCGACTGAGCTATCGAGGAATTTCCCCATTAACATATTGAATTATATAATAGGACAAGCAAAAATGCAAGCACTTAGGTACACTATTTTTATTATGGAAACCTCCTAGGATAAAGGATATTTTTGTTAAAACATCAAATACTGATAATAAGCGTTTAATTATTCAACTAACTGTTTAAGGAGGTACCTACTTTGGATCCCAGAATAAAAACCCTCGCCCAAAACCTGATTGGTTATTCTACCAGTCTTGCTCAAGGCGAAAAATTATTGATTGAGATGTTTGACGACGCCCTGCCACTGGCCAAAGCGTTGGTTGATGAGGCATATGCCGTTGGCGGAATTCCTTTTCTTGAGATGAAAAACAGCCAGTTGCAACGCGCACTGCTGATGAAAGCTTCTGATGAACAATTCAAACTTGCTGCCTCCTGGGAAGAGGCCAGAATGAAAGAAATGGATGCCTATATTGCCATAAGGGCCAGTTTTAATATCACGGAAATGGCCGATGTCCCCCCCTCCCAGTTAAAAAGCTACCAACATAACTGGGTCAAGCCGGTGCATCTTGACATACGGGTTCCTAAAACTAAATGGTGTATTTTGCGCTGGCCGAATGCCTCTATGGCGCAATTGGCCAATTCCAGCACCGAGGCATTTGAAGACTTCTTTTTTAATGTCTGCAATCTTGACTATGCCAAAATGGCCAAAGCGATGGATCCGTTAATTGAACTTATGGAGAAAACTGATAAAGTAAAAATCACTGGGCCACAAACCGATCTTACCTTTTCGATTAAAGGCATAGCGGCAGTAAAATGTTCAGGCTTAAGAAATATCCCTGACGGCGAAGTCTATACAGCCCCTGTCAGGGAATCGGTTAATGGTGTTCTCAGTTACAATACCCCGGCGGTTTATCAGGGAATTACGTATGAAAATATTCGTTTGGAATTCAAAAACGGTAAAATCATTAACGCTACAGCCAATGATACCGAACGCATCAATAAAATACTGGATACAGACGACGGCGCCCGTTATATCGGCGAATTTGCGCTGGGTGTAAACCCGTATATCGAAACCCCCATGAAAGATACCCTATTTGATGAAAAAATCAAGGGCAGTTTTCACTTTACTCCCGGCAACGCATATGATGTTGCTTTTAACGGCAATAAATCCGCCATTCACTGGGATCTCGTCTGTATTCAAACAGCCGCCTACGGCGGCGGTGAAATCTGGTTTGACGATAAACTGATCCGCAAAGACGGACGGTTTGTACTCGCCGAATTGGCCGGCTTAAACCCCGAAAACCTGATGTAAAACTCACAAACGAGAGCGCTTTCGGTAAGCACTCTCGCTTTTTTCTTCCCCCTTATCAGGGCCTTACTTCACTAATTTCTGAATAAAACTTGGCAAAGCAAAACAGTTCTTCTGAATCTCCCGGTTGTAATAGCGGGTGTTAATATTTTCAGGAATCCTGGCAATATCAGCTTTAGCAGGATCATACTGCTTAGAACCGATGGTAAAACAATGCAATCCTCCCGGATATAGCGGAATACTCGCCAAATACAAGCGGGTAATGGGAAACAAAGAAGAAATATCGCGCGTAAGCCGCCGAATAAGTTCCTGATGATAAAACGGCGACTCGGTCTGTTGTACGAACAGCCCGTCCGGCTTTAATGCCTTATGTACATTCTCGTAAAACGAGCGGGTAAACAGTCCTTCACCCGGGCCGATGGGGTCAGAACAGTCTACAATAATGACATCATATTTATTTTCAACTTCCTGCATATGTTTTATCCCGTCACCAATCTTAAGCCGCAACTTCGGATGATGTTCGTTTAAGGCCGAACTGATTTCCGGCAAATATTTTTTACTGGCTTCCACAACCTGTCCGTCAATTTCCACCATCTCAGCCACCTCGACTGTGTGATGTTTGACTACTTCGCGGATTGTTCCCCCGTCGCCGCCACCAATAACCAAAACATTCCGCGGGTTGGGATGTACAAATAACGGGACATGAGCGATCATTTCATGATAGATAAACTCGTCAAATATTGATGTCTGAAAAACACCATCAAGGATTAACATCCGGCCAAATTCATAGGAATCAACGACTGCTATTTCCTGAAATTCCGAGTGACCTGAATATAACGTTTTTTTTATGCGAACGGCAAGTCCCAGGTTTTTAGTTTGATATTCTGTATACCATAATTCCATATATATAATCCCCCCTACTTATTTAGCTTCTACAACTTATCCAACTTATATAATTTATATGAATAATAATTATATCACAAAATTTACCAGGAGGAAAGTCTTACCCTCAACCAGTTGCTTCATAGTAAAGTGCCGCCAGCCAAATGCTGACGGCACTTTACTATAAGAATGCACTATTCTTCCGGCCGCTTACCGTATTTATATTTATATTTCGGCATTGTTTTTACAGGCGGGTCACAAGGATCATCACAGGGATCGTCACAGGGATCATCGCAAGGATCGTCACAGGGATCATCACATTCATCATCATCGTCGCAATCGTCATAATTGGGCCCCAGGCCGGTCGCACCGGCAAAGCTATGGCAGTGTCCGTCGTCTTTGCTTGTCATTCCTTCAAAGTAATGAACATGATTACCGTCAGGCATTTCAATAGCCGGTCCGGTCATAACATCATAAGTATGCCAATGACCACCGTCCCCTTCCTCGCTGATAAAGGATGTACGGCCATGAATCCGGTGTACATGACTTCTGTCCGTTTCTCTTGCCGGACCGCTTACTCCCATAATAACATGCTGATGATCATCCGCTACATCCGCCTCCGTTATATAGGTATGGACATGCGGCATCATCTCATCATGATGATGGTGATGATGATGTTTACGTTCTTCAATCGTAGGCATAGAACCCTCACACCTCCAAAATGTTTTCACACCATATCCTATGCCGTATGCCTGTTGTTTGCTACGTTCCCCTGTCACCAAACCTTATTAAGTTAATTTTAGTAACCTAACCAGGTATACCTTTCGCATACCCGCAAGCTATATTCCAAGCCACCTGAGCGATAGGATTGCCGTTAATCCCAGCCCCATCGTCAGGAGAGCATTCTTCCATATGTAGGCGACAATAGCCGCAACGGCGCCGGCTAAAAGGTAATGGTTGCCAAGTGAAAAATCAATATGGCCCTGCGGCAAAAATAACGACGGTACAATCAGAGCAGTCAAAATAGCCGTAGGCACATGTTTAAGCCACCGTTCAAACCAGTTTGGTAAACCTGTTCTTTTCAGCAGTGCCAAGGCGCCGAACCGTGTAAAAAAAGTCACTGCCGCCATTCCGGCAATCATGAGTAGGACTTCAAGCCGCATGGTTACCCTCCTTTTCCAACAAGCCGCCTGTGATACTGGCTGTAATGCAGGTGGCAATTATATACCATTTGCCGGGTAAATAAGCAGCCCCCAATACGGCAGTTACGGCAGCTACCAGGCAGACGGCAATGCTGACGTGATTGGTCAGGCGCGGCATTAGCATCGCTAAAAAAGTGGCCGGCATGGCAAAATCCAGCCCCCAGGCAAGCGGATTGGGAATGCGGCTGCCTAACAACACACCCAGGGTGGTTGCAGCAGCCCAAATACAATAAAAAGCCCAACTGCTCCCCAACTGATAATTGGCAGAATAGCCCCCATTGGCTATCCGGTTCATCATAACCGCATAAGACTCGTCAGTGAGCGTAAAAGCCAGCAGTACCTGACGGACAAGCGGCTGTTCCAACAGGAAAGGCGCCAGTGACGCTCCCATTAATAAATGGCGAAGATTAATCAACAAAGTTGTAAAAACAATAAGACCCCAGCCTGTAACCCCTGCGCCCAGCATCGTAATGCAAATAAACTGCGCGGCTCCGGCAAATACCAACAGCGACATAAAGACGGTCTCGACAGGCGTTAGCCCGGCTGCTACCCCCATTACGCCACAGGTAATACCAAATGGTATAACCCCCAGCATAACCGGAGCGCTGTCACGAACCCCCTGCATATAATCTTTCATAATGATCCACCACCTTTTGCATTTATTTTATATTACCGGGCAGGAAAAACATTGTAAATATCCAATTTAAATATTTACGTAAATAATTGGATCTTTAAAGGGGTATTTGGCAAAATGGATATATCCAATATTTTTAAGCAAGTTGTTCTTACACCTAAATCGCCAGTCCCGCTATATAATCAAATCGCTCAAGTGCTGACCGATAATATTCAAAACGGTACCTTGCCTGCCGGCACCAAGCTGCCGCCGGAACGTGAACTGGCCAGTCTGTTGCAGGTAAGCCGGACAACCGCGATTAACGCCTATCGCCGGCTGGAAGAACAAGGCCTTATCCATACCAAGGTAGGCAGCGGCACCTATGTGGCGACATTGTCATCTTCCACCGCCCCGACTGCGCAGACTGTTCCCTGGTCCCAGCTTTTCACCCCCTGCCTGAATACGCAATCGTCCTCTATTATCCGCGAGCTGGTTGCCTCCGCAGCGGCTGATGATACCCTTTCCTTGGCCGCCGGTATGCCTGATCCGGAATTATATCCGCTGCATGATTTCAACCGGCTGTTTGGTTTGCAGGCTTCCCGTCTCAACGGCGCCGACCTGGGGCACATTCCCACCGAGGGCTACACCCCGCTCAGGCAGGCTGTAACTACTATGCTGGCAGCCAAAGGCTATGCTGGCAAACCGGAAAATACCATGATTGTCAGCGGTTCGCAACAGGGATTATATCTGGTAACCAAAATATTTTTGGAGCCCGGTGACTACGTAATTGTCGAATCTCCCACTTATCTCGGGGCTGTCCAAATGTTTAGCGCCGCCAACGCCCGGTTGCTCAGCCTGCCCTCTGCCGCCGGCCTGCCGCTTGACCTGTTAGAAGATTATCTGATCCGTTACCGGCCAAAACTGTTTTATGTGATGCCTACCTTTCAGAACCCCAACGGCCGGGTAATGCCCTTGGAGGAACGCCGCGAATTATTAAAACTGGCGGCCAAGCATCGCTTAGTCATTGTTGAGGACGATCCTTACGGGGAGCTATACTATGACAAAAAACCACCCCTCTCGCTCAAAGCCCTTGATCCTTACGGAGGCGTCATCGCGCTCGGGACATTTTCCAAAATGCTCTTTCCCGGTTTGCGCACCGGCTGGGTCGTCGCCCCGGAAACGGTCATTAACCGGTTTGCGCTGAAAAAGCAGTACATCGACCTGCATAGCAGCAATCTTTCGCAATGCCTGCTTTATGACTATCTAAGCGCAGGTTTGTTACAGGAACACCTTGCTGTCGTCCGCGCCGAATACAAAAAGCGCCGCGACTTTTTCGCCGGCGCCCTGGAACGCTACTGCAGCCCACTGTTAAATTTCTACACGCCGTCCGGCGGCTTCTATTTTTGGTGTGCGTTAAACAAAGGTATGTTAACAAGGCAATTGCTGCACGAGGCAACCCATACGGGTGTGTCCTTTGTTCCCGGCGAAGCTTTTTATGCCGATGCTGCCGGTTCCCGGGAACTAAGACTGTGTTTTGTTACCCAGCCGCCGGCAAGATTGCTGGAAGCTGTTAAACGTCTGGGAAAAGCACTGCAAACCGTAGCGGCGAACCGTCCTTTTCCGCCAAAACATCCGGTATTTACCCCTATTATTTAATCTCACGAAAATAATTTTTGCGTATTTTTTTATGGGGGCGTTACCTTTTGTCATCCTAGACGTTTATATAAGCAAAGGAGTTGATCACATGTCAAAATCAATAAAAATCTTATGTATGGCACTGCTGCTGGCAGCAGTCGTATTCCCTGCCGCCCTGGCTTCCGAAAAAAATCCCAATGCCACGGAAGTACAAGTCAGCGGCAGTCATCAGGAAGAAATGGCCCCCGACATTGCTTATGTTAATCTGGGCACAGTAAGCGAAGCGGAAACCGTTGCTGCCGCTCAAGCCAAAAATGCCGAAGCCGCCACCAGGGTGCAGCAGCAATTGGAAGGTATGGGGATAAAAGCTGAATACATAAAAACAGCAAACTATACGGTAACGCCCATGTACAAAAATGAGGACAACGGCTGGCGCACACAGACGATTAAAGGTTATCAAATCACCAACAGTATCACCGTAACTACTTCACCGGATAAAGCCGGCGAAGTAATCGACACGGCCTTAACCGCCGGCGCCAACCAGGTTAATTCTATCCGCTTTGGCAAGAAGGATGAAGACGGTGTCCGAAATGCGGCCCTGGCCCAAGCGGTCCGTGATGCCTTAAGCAAAGCCGAAGCTATCGCCACTTCCTTAAACAAACAGGTAGTCCGGGTAAAAACCGTAAATGAAAATGGAATTAACCTGCATTCGCCGGAAGTTTCGGCCCGGCTTTACAATAAAAGTTTAGGTGACGGCGCACCCATGACGCCAATCTCTGCCGGACTCGTCCAATTATCAGCCAATGTCCAAGTCGTGGTTGAGCTGGAATAAGTAAAAACTGGCATGTAAAAATACCGGCAGACACGCTGCCGGTATTTTTGCTTCCATAGGATAGGTTCTATGCTGTTTTTCGGCAATCTATTAGTGTTTAAAATGCCGCATACCGGTAAAAACCATGGCAATCCCCAGTTCATCCGCCACCTTGATGGAATCTTCATCATGAACGGAGCCGCCCGGCTGAATGATAGCGGTAATACCGGCCTCACCCGCCGCTTTTACCGTATCGCCAAATGGGAAGAAAGCATCAGAGGCCAGCACTGCCCCTTTAGCCTGGTCGCCGGCCTGCGCCAGTGCAATCCCGGCTGCGCCTACGCGGTTCATTTGCCCGGCGCCTACACCCAGCGTCTTATTGTCATTAGCAACGACAATGGCGTTAGATTTGACGTGCTTAACCACCTTCCAGGCAAACAACAGCTGTTCCCACTCCGCCGCAGTTGGCTGCCGTTTGGTGATGACTTTCATATCCGCTTGCGGCGCGGTCGTCATATCGGTTTGCTGCGACAGTATGCCGCCCGCAACCGATTTTACATCCAGGCGACTGCTGTCCGGCTGCGGCAAAGCGGCCGCCAGTAGCCGGACATTTTTCTTTTTGGTTAATATGTCAAGCGCTTCCTGGCTAAATGCCGGCGCAATAACGGCTTCGGCAAATAATTCACTGATTTGCCGAGCCGTTTCTTGATCCACTTCCCGGTTTAAGGCGATAATGCCGCCATAAGCAGACAGTGGATCGGCCTGATAGGCTTTGCTGTAAGCTTCGGCCAAAGTCGCGCCTATCCCGGTGCCGCAGGGATTCGTGTGCTTAATAATAGCGGCGGCCGGTTCCGCAAACTCGGCAGCCAGCGCATAAGCAGCCTCGACATCTACAATATTATTAAAGGACAGCTCCTTGCCATTAAGCTGCTTGGCGTTGGCCACGCCGGGACCAGTATAATATTGTTCACGGTAAAAGGCTGCGGCCTGGTGAGGATTTTCTCCATAACGCAAATCCTGTGCTTTTTCGTAAACCATATGCAAAGTCTGCGGGAAAAGCCCCTGACCAAGCTGTCCGCTTAAGTACCGTGAAATATAGGCGTCATAAGCGGCAGTGTGGCTGAACGCTTCCTGTGCCAGTGCCATGCGGTTGTCAAACGCAACTTCGCCGCCCGCTTTCAGTTGGGCAATGACAGCTTCGTACCGTTCCGGGTTAACAACAACCGTAACATAGTGAAAATTCTTAGCCGCTGCCCGGATCATCGCCGGGCCGCCAATATCAATATTTTCCACTGCGTCCTGTAACGTAACATCCGGCTTAGCCACAGTCTGCCGGAATGGGTACAGATTAACGGCCACCAGATCAATGCCGGTAATATGATGCTCGGCCATAGCCGCCTGATGGGCGGGATTATCGCGAATGGCTAGTATACCGCCATGAATGTAGGGATTTAAGGTTTTAACCCTGCCGTCCATGATTTCTGGAAAACCGGTAACCTCACTCACATACGTGACCGGTATTCCGGCCTCTTTGATTACTTTCATGGTGCCGCCGGTTGAAACCAGCTCAACACCCAGGCTGTGCAGGGCTTTAGCAAACTCAACAATACCTGCTTTGTCTGACACGCTTAACAGCGCCCGTTTAATTTTCATCATTGGTCCCTCGCTATCTGTTACTCTTTTTCTAGTATCCGATGACTAAGTCGCTCTAAAACTCCCGCTTCTACAAGCGAGAGTCATACCCTAAAGGGCACAGGCGAGCAACTAAGTCCCTGGATAGGTTCGACTAAACCTTCAGGGTGGAGCTAAACCCCACCTGAAGCTAAGTCTCACTCTATCCGTACACGCCGCCCCTCAACCTGCAGGCGCCCTTCACAGTATAAAGCAAGAGCGCGCGGGTAAAGAATATGTTCAGTGTGTAAAATCCGTTCTGACAGAGTATCGACGGTGTCATCTTCCAAAACCGGCACAGCTTCCTGCAAAATAATCGGGCCGGTATCCATGCCTTCATCAATAAAATGAACGGTACACCCGGAAACCTTAACCCCATATTCCAGTGCTTGTTGCTGAGCATTCTCACCGGGAAAAGCAGGCAGCAGCGCCGGGTGGATATTCATGATTTTTCCTCGAAAACGTTCAATGAAATACGGTGTCAAAATCCGCATAAAGCCGGCCAGAACCACCAGTTCCACATGCCGAATATTCAGTTCTTCGGCAACTGCCGCCTCAAATTCCTGACGGCTGGAAAACTGGCGCCGGTCAATGCACACTGTTGGAATATCAGTATCGGCCATGCGCGTTAACACGTTAGCCTTAGGGTTATCACTAATTACCGCGCCGATCTTGGCATCAAGCCGGCCTGATTCAATGGCATCCACAATCGCCTGTAAATTACTGCCGCGCCCTGACGCCAGAACACCGATTACCGTTTTATTCATGCAACAACAATCCTCCTACTTAAGCTCAGCCTGCCGCTTGCCGGCGGTAACCCTGCCGATTCGATAAGACTGTTCGCCCCGGGAGGCAATAGCTGCCTGTACGCTGTCCGCGTCTTCAGCGGCAACAAGGAGAAGCATACCAATCCCCATGTTAAAAGTCCGGTACATTTCCGCGGCAGATACTCCGCCCCATTCTTGTAGCAGGGCAAAGATAGGCGGCTGAGGCCAGGCGGCTGTATCGATTTCCACACCACAGTCTGCTGGCAGCACGCGCGGAATATTGTCATAAAAGCCGCCGCCGGTGATATGGACCATGCCGTGAATGTCGAATTTCTCAATCAGCGGCAAACAGGTTTTGGGGTACAAACGGGTAGGTTCCAGCAGCTCTTCGCCCAGTGTGCGTCCTAATTCCGGAATATAGGTATCAACACGCAACTGTTTTACTTCAAAACATATTTTGCGCACCAGCGAGTAGCCGTTGGAATGAACGCCGCTCGACGGCAGGCCAAGCAGGACATCGCCGGGCTTAATTTTTTCCCCGGTAATAATTTTATCGCGCTCCACCACGCCTACGGCAAAGCCGGCAATATCATACTCGCCGTCAGGATAAAAACCGGCCATTTCCGCCGTCTCCCCGCCAATAAGCGCACAGCCTGATTCCCGGCAGGCCATCGCCACGCCGCTGACAATCGCGGCGACCTTTTCGGGTTCCAATTTGCCGACAGCCAAATAATCCAGGAAAAACAGCGGCTCGGCTCCCTGTACTAATATATCATTGACACACATGGCTACACCGTCCTGACCGATGGTGTCATGTTTATCCGCCATAAAGGCAATTTTTAGTTTTGTCCCCACACCGTCAGTCCCGCTTACCAGCACCGGCTGGCGGTACTTGCCGGAATTTAAGGCAAACAAACCGCCAAAGCCGCCAATATCCCCCATGACTTCCGGGCGATAGGTGGCGCGGACATGACGTTTCATCAATTCAACCGCTTTATTGCCGGCATCAATATCCACACCGGCATCACGATAGGTAAGCCTAGGATTTTCTTTTTGATCGTCGGTCATCTGTTGACCTCCTGCTGTATTCATTTATTTACTTTTGGGTTCGAACAAAAATTTATTGTTGGCACAGTCCCTTTCACAAGGAATTTCTGCCGGATAGTCACAGTTGAAGCAAGCATTGCACAGCGTTTTTTGCGGTATATTGCCGATTGAGGCATGCAAGCCTGCCAGCGACAGGTAATGCAGCGAATCGGCGCCGATAAACTCTCGGATTTCCTCTACCCGCTTGGAGGCGGCAATGAGTTCTTTCCTGACTGATATATCAATTCCATAATAACAGGGAAACCCGATTGGCGGCGAGCTGACACACATATGGACAGCCTTAGCGCCCGCTTCTTTTAGCATCCGCACAATTTTGCCGCTGGTTGTGCCGCGTACGATAGAGTCATCCACCATAATAACCGACTTGCCTTTAACGACCGATGTAACCGCATTCAGTTTTATTCTGACGCCCATATCCCGTTTTTTCTGTTCCGGTTGGATGAACGTGCGGCCGATGTAACGGTTTTTCATCAGTCCCTCGGCAAAAGGTATCCCTGATTCCTGGCTGTAGCCAAGCGCCGCCGTCGTGCCGGAATCCGGCACCGAAATAACAATATCGGCTTTAAAACCGCTTTCCCTGGCGAGTGTGCGCCCCATGTTAAACCGGGCCTGATACACGCTCTGGCCGTCAATCACACTATCCGGGCGGGCAAAGTAAATATACTCGAACACACAGCCGGCAAGCCGGCCGGGTTCAACAAACTGGCGGGATGCCACCCCCTTGTCGTCAATAGATACCATTTCACCGGGTTCAATATCGCGGACAAATTCCGCGCCGACAGTATCTAAAGCGCAAGACTCCGACGACAATACCCAGCCGTCACCCAGACGCCCCAGACACAATGGCCGGAACCCATGCGGATCACGCACGCCAATCAGTTTGTTTTCCGTCATAATAACCAGACAGTACGCCCCGTGAATGTTAGTCAGAGTATCGACTATTTTCTCTTCTATCGTTTGTCTGCTGGAACGGGCAATTAGGTTAACAAGCACTTCACTATCCATAGAAGTTTGAAATACACTGCCTCTTTGCTCCAGCCCTTCCCTGATTTCATGAGCATTGGTCAAGTTGCCGTTATGGGCCAGACTGATCTGACCGCCGGAATAATTGACCAACAGCGGCTGGGTGTTGCGCAACAGACTGGAACCGGTTGTTGAGTAGCGGACATGACCAATCGCAATATGAGCCGGCATATCAGGCAGGGAATGGCGAAACACTTCATTCACCAGCCCCATGCCCCGCTGCACATCCATAACATTTCCGTCGGTAACCGCAATACCGGCACTCTCCTGACCGCGATGCTGCAAGGCGTACAGACCCCAGTAAGTATTGAGCGCCACATTTTCCTGTCGGGCAAAAACGCCGAATATGCCGCACTCTTCCCGCCATTTGTCACTTTGTCTATCGTAAAGCACTTAATTTCTCCTTTACTGTTTACTTCCGGTCAGTCGGCGCAATACTTCCTGATAAGCTTCCTCCACATTGCCTAAGTCACGGCGGAACCGGTCCTTATCCAACTTCTGTTTGGTTTCGCTGTCCCAGAAGCGGCAAGTATCCGGTGAAATTTCGTCACCCAACAGCACTTGGCCTTTGTGTATGCCGAATTCAAGTTTGAAGTCAATTAGCTCGATTTTCTTATCTTTCAGGAAAGCCGATAAAATTTCATTGATTTGCAAAGCATATTTTTCTACAGTTTCCACTTGCTCCGGTGTAGCCAGTCCCATTGCCTTAATATGATAATCGTTAATCAGCGGATCGCCAAGCTCATCATTCTTATAATAAAGTTCAACAACCGTGCTGGGCAGTTTGCGCCCTTCTTCCCAGCCGATACGTTTCGCCAGGCTGCCGGCGGCAATATTGCGGACAACGACTTCAACCGGCAGAATATCCAGCTTCTTAACAAGCATCTCGCGGTCACTTAACATTTTGACAAAATGATGGGGAATGCCTTTTTCGCCTAACAGGTTAAAGAAAAATACCGAAATTTTATTGTTTAATACACCTTTATTGCCAATTGTACCTTTTTTTTCGCCATTAAAAGCCGTGGCGTCATCTTTGAAATATACCAGCAATTCATCCGGATTGTCGGTAGTAAATACCTGTTTCGCTTTTCCTTCATACAACATTTTTTGCGTCATGAGTTTATCCTCCTTGATAATTAAAAATGGTTTGGTAACTATCTGGCGGCAAGCTTTTCCGCCAGCCGCGCATCCTTTTTCTCAACTTCTGCAGCCATGGCCTGGCGATGGTCTGCTAACTTAGCCGCAAGTTCAGCATCACTAACAGCCAGTATCTGAGCGGCGAACAGGGCGGCATTTTTGGCGCCGTTGATCGCCATTGTAGCTACCGGAATACCGGCAGGCATTTGCACAATACTGAGCAGGGCATCCATACCGCCAAGCGGGGTGGCGTTAATCGGAATGCCGATGACCGGCAGTGTGGTAAAACTGGCGACTACTCCCGGAAGATGAGCGGCAGCGCCGGCAGCGGCGATGATCACCTGCACTCCCCGCTCGCCGGCACCGGCAACAAATTGGTGTACCTTATCCGGTGTGCGGTGAGCCGATGCTACCAATACTTCTGTTTCAATGCCAAATTCGGTTAACTGTTTGGCCGCCGGCTCAAGCACCGGCCAGTCTGAATCACTACCCATAATTATTGCTACTTTCATATCCTCATCCCTTCGCTGAATAATAAGTATGGATTAAATTACCATTTTGTCTTTTGTTAGAAAACCCGGCTAACGCCGAGCCTTTGGCGAAAGCGCTAGCCGCTGGTTGCACTTATCCAGTCGAAAGTTATACTTTCTGACTGGGTAATAAAACCCAGATATTTTTTTAATATCTGGGTTTATCTTCCCCCGTTATTCTGCCAGGAATACGAATCGGAAGATAACGAGTGCCGCCAGTATATAGACAATCCAATGCACTTCGCGGCCCCGGCCGGTAACCAGTTTCAATAACGGATACATGACAAGGCCGGCGGAAATACCGTTGGCTATACTATAGGTAAACGGCATCAAAGCAATTGTTAAAAAGGCCGGCATACCTTCCGTAAAATCACTAAAATCAATATGCCGGATCGATTCGATCATTAATGCGCCAACGATAATTAAGGCAGGAGCAGTAGCCGCATCGGGAATAAGACCGGCAAGCGGTGTAAAAAATAGGGCCAAGAGAAAGAGAACACCGCAGACAACCGCGGTTAAACCGGTCCGGCCGCCTGCGCCAACACCGGCGGCACTTTCTACATAAGAAGTAATGGTACTTGTTCCCAACATCGCGCCCAGGCTTACACCAGTCGCATCCACCAGCATGGCTTTGCCAATCCCGGGGAATTTACCGTTTTTGTCCATCAGGCCTGCTTTTGACGCTGTACCAACCAACGTGCCCATGGTATCAAACAATTCTACAAAAGTAAAAGTAAACACAATGGCCAACAGACCCATATGCAGGGCCCCCATAATATCGAGCGCCAAAAAGGCATTCTTGCTAAAGTCAGGCATCGCTACCGGGCTAAAGCCGGCGGGAATCTTCACAATGCCCATAACAATCCCTAAAATTGTGGTCGTAAAAATACCAATTAAAATTGATCCCTTAACTTTACGCGCCATTAATATACTAATGAATATAAGGCCAAACACTGCCAGCAAGATTTCAGGGTGAGTAATTTTCCCCATTTCAATAATTGTCTCAAAACTAAGCGGCGTGCCATTGCCTTTGGCAGCGACAATCTTCTCTAGAGTAGGTGGAATCAAAGATAACCGAATGCTCATAATGCCGGAAAGTTTCAGGCCGATAATCGTAATGAACAAACCAATACCAACGGTAATCGCATGTTTTAACGAATTAGGCATCCCCTCAACCAACAACTGGCGAATCTGCGTTACCGTTAGCAAAATAAAAATAAGACCGGAAATGAATACCGCACCTAAAGCTACCTGCCAGGATACTCCCATACCGATTACGACCGTAAATGCGTAAAAAGCGTTAAGCCCCATACCGGGAGCCAGGGCGATCGGGTAATTAACAAACAGCCCCATCATGATTGACACTACCCCGGCACCAATTGCGGTAGCCAGCAGTACGGCGTTTTTTTCCATGCCGGCTGAACCAAGGATACTGGGGTTGACAAATAGGATATAGGCCATGGTCATAAAGGTGGTAATACCCGCAATCACCTCAGTTCTGACATCTGTTTTGCGCGAACTGAGTTCAAACAGCTTTTCCAACATTTTCTACTTTTCCCCCTTCAGAGTTATAGTTCCAGTGTCACCGTTAACACCACGGCATATTCCAAAAACAACAAAAAACCCTGACAGGGAAATTTCGCATAACTTAGTAGAGCGAAACTTCCCCGCCAGGGTTTTTATCCCATCGGTGTAGTGTTAACGGTTAACACCTGTGCCACTTGGTCACTGCCCACACCACACTGTGCTATGCGGAACCCTAGGCACACTTTCACCCGTAGTCGGGCGATTTACGGTCACCCGGTAGAAACGTTTGAGCCATATCCTCAAATATATACGAGCATTATGATTTACTTGTATTGTACCAGCATTGAATGATTCCTGTCAATGAAAAATCGAACTTTAAGTATAAAAAATACAATATTGTTCGGAATAACTGCTTATTTTAACAAGGACATTCGCATTTTCAAAACAGCCTTTTTAACGTTTGCCGCCTCGTGCAGACTACAGTTGGGACGATGCACATCCCAGGGAAAAAATATAGCATACACCCCCGCTGTTAACACCAAATCGCTTTCTTGTTGCACGGTTTTATAAAAGATAACATCCTTAGCCGCCAGTTCATCGGCTAAAACCTCATAATCCACCGACAACGGACTGTAAGCGATCAGTTCTCTGCCGGAAACCAGATACTGAATATCGAGATAATCTGCGTGAGCTTCGGCCCGGCGCTCGTTTTTTGGTTGCGTTTCATATTCATTAATCGCTACATACATATCCCGGCCTTCAATTTCATGGTTTCCCGGGGGAAGTGCCGCCAAATCGGTTTTTGCCAGATAGGTAAGACCTTTGACAAGGATGGGGTGAAGCTGGGGAGCATCTTTTGCCAAAGTTGAAATGTGTCCAAAAATCATTGTCATTCCTCCCAAAATAGTTAGTTGATAATCCTTCTGGCACCAAGATAACGCGGTTTCCAATAGGCTTCGTCCAACCGGCTGATCATTACTCCCCGGCTGGTCGATACATGAATGAATTGCCCTTTGCCATAATAAATGCCCACATGCGAAGCTCCAGGGGCATACGTTGTAAAAAAGACCAAATCGCCGGTTTTAAGCTGGCGGCGATCAACCTTTTTTCCCTGCTTAAACTGAACATCGGCCGCACGCGGCAGCTTTTGCCCATTCTTATCATAGACGAATTTAACAAAACCTGAACAGTCAAATCCCTTTGGTGTTTCACCGCCAAAACGGTAGGGAGTTTTCAGATAACGTTCCGCTGTTTTAATTATATCTTCGGTCTTGACACTCTTTGCCTTTACCGGCGTCGCCTTCGTCGGAACCGACCTGGCCGGAGCGGCCAATGCCGCAGCATTAAACAAAACAAACAGAAGAAATACCAGATATACGGCCAAGAACCTTGCATACAGGCGCATAACATTCACCCCTGATTCAAGATTTATACTTGTCCATATTCTTCGGCAAATTTGGGGTAATTCCTCTATTTTTTGCAAGCGGACTTGGCTTTTCAGCAAAATTTGCTCTTTTTCTACTCTCCCCAACGTGTAAATAAAGTATGTTCAAATGATATATTTTACAATCAGATATTCATCATAGTAAGTAAACCCCAGAGCCTGATAGGCACGTATGGCCGGGCTGTTATCCTTGCGCACCATGAGTGTGGGAATCTTGCCCAACGAATAAATCCGCCGGCATAATTCGGCCACTAACGCTTTGCAATAACCTTTGCCCCGGCTGGACTCACTGGTATAAACGCCGCCAATCTGACCAATCCGGCCGGTAGTGACCTGGATCATCGCCTGGGCGGCAGGCATCCCGTCAACAAGCAGGAAGATAAATGCTTCTTCCTGACCGCGGTCTTCGATCAACCGGGCCGCCAATTCGGAATTAAACCGCCGCTTAAATCCTTCCCGATAAGCCTCTACGACAAAATTAAGTGCCAACGATTGCCTGATTGTTTCTACGTCGGCGATTTGGTGGGCATCAGGCAGGGAAAACGGTTTTCCGGCATAATTAACAAAATAATAGCTGTCATCGCGGTCCTGAATTTGCTTATATTGATTGAGCGCCAAAGAGAGCGGCTCCACTATTTTTTTCATGCCAACTAATACCTCAAACTTACGCTGGCGCAGCAACATAACAAAATCGCGAATGGCTGCCGTGGTTTCAAAATGCGGCACAACACTCCCCAGGTTATAGAAGGTTAGCATTCCCTGCAGTTCGCTATTGGCAAAGAAGCCGTAATAATCACCGGTGCGGCGGCTTAATCTGTCATTCTCAATCCCGTACCGGGACAAATTGCCACTGAGAAAAGCGGTTTCCATATAGTTGCGTTCTAAATAAGCGTCCACCGCCGGCAGATCATCGCTTGTTAATAATCGAATCATACCTTTCGCCTTCCATCCAACCAATTGCCCAACACACTATACGTATTACTATAAAGGCAAATAACCTTTCTTTCAAGTTGAGTCATTATCTATAAGAAGAAAAAGCTAAGTTCCTGATAGAACCTAGCCATTTTCCATGCTGCCTTATTGCCTTATTTATGAAGAGCATGCTTGTTCACGCAATACGCGTTTTAGTATTTTGCCGGTTTGATTTTTGGGAAGTGCGTCGACAATACAATAATCCCGAGGAATTTTATAGGAGGCAAGGTTTGCCTGGAGATACTCCCGTACTTTCTTTTTATCAAACTTCTGTCCTGCGGCTAACACAATATAAGCCCGCGCCACCTGGCCGCGCAGTTCATCGGGCACACCGATGACACTGGCTTCCAGGATGCCGGGGTAAGCGTACAAAAGTTCTTCAATCTCGCGTGGGTAAATGTTTTCCCCATTGGAAATAATTAAATCCTTTAAACGGTCAACAACAAAAAAATACCCTTCCGCATCCTGATAGGCCAAATCGCCGGTGTATAACCAGCCATCTTTAAGAGCATTGCTGCTGTCGGCCGGTAAATTAAAATACCCTTTCATAACACTTGGCCCCCGCACGGCAATCTGTCCGACTATCCCGGGCGGCACTACCTGACCATGGGCGTCAATTACCTTTACCTCCAGTCCCGGCAGCGCTTTACCAATAGAACAATATTTCGGTTTTTGCGGCGGGTTGAGAGTCACGACCGGCGAAGCTTCCGAAAGGCCGTACCCTTCAATTATTTTCTGACCATATTTTTCCGCAAATTGCTGCGCCACTTTTTCCGGCAGCGACGCCCCGCCGGATACACAATATTTTATTCCTGCCAAATCTTCGCGGCTGCCTACGCGGGCAAGAAAATTATACATGGGTGGTACCCCATAAATTACTGTTACTTTGTAGTCTTTAATCGCCGCCAGCGTCTCTTTGGGCGCAAAGGCTTCCAGGATGGTAATGGCGGCACCACACAACAGCGAGTTGAGTACGGCGCAAGTCCAGGAAAAGCAGTGATACATCGGCAGCACGCACAGTACATTATCCTCAGCGGTAACCGGCATAACTTCACGAAAAGCCCGGGCGTTGCTGATAAGATTTTTGTGAGTTAAAACGGCCCCCTTGGGGGTGCCGGTTGTACCGGAGGTATAGATAATCGCACACGGCTGATTTTCGTCAAAATCGGTTTTTAAAGCCGGCGCGGCCGGAAATGTTTTTTGGTTGATCATACCGGAAAAATCAGCAATAACAAGCTGCGATACTTCCTGTTGATAACGCTGCTGCTCCAGTTCGCGTTCGAGCGGCAGGTATTCCATGGTAACCAGCCGGCTCATGTTGGCATCTTTAACAATAAAGGCAACCTCTCTGGCCGTTAGCTGAAAGTTAATGGGCACGACGACAGCGCCCAAACTGACAATCGCCATATAGGAATAGATAAATTCAACCGAATTCCGGGAAAATAGTCCCACATTATCGCCTGTCCGTATGCCTGTCGCATAGAAATAATCACGGTATTTACTTACGTACGCCTGTAAATCAGCATATGTTACCTTATCTTTACCGGCAAACGCCTGACTGTCTGCCGCTTTATTGCCAACGAGATCATGAACAAACAATACGTGCACCCCTTCCTTAGTAGCCGGAGAAAACTATAACCCTATAATTATAGCCGAATTTGGCTGTGATGTCCAGATTCCGCCAAAAAGCCAAAAAGCCGAGCACTAAGGCCAAGCCTTAGTGCTCTAAGTTCTAGTTTTTGGACAACTGTCTTATTCCCTTATGAATCTTTTTCCAGCGATTCTTTTCAGCAAGATATTCCTGCTTATTTTCTTTACGTGATAAATAGGCAAGTTCACGCTGCAACTTATGAAAACTATCATAGCGTGCCTGACTTAATGCACCACCTGCCAAAGCAGCAATAACCGCACAGCCTGGTTCATTTGTATGGCGGCAATCAGAAAAACGGCACTGCGCCGCCAAGGCGTAAATATCATCAAACGTATCTGTTAAACCGTCTTCTGATCCCCATAGCTGCAATTCTCTCATTCCCGGAGTATCAAGCAGAATTCCACCGGCAGGCAGCAGGATAAGCTCCCGGTGGGTGGTGGTGTGCCGCCCTTCGCCGTCATCTTGTCTGATCGCCCCGGTTTTTTGGGAATCGGTTCCCAGGCAGCGATTAACCAGCGTCGATTTGCCCGCGCCGGAAGAGCCCAATAAGGCAATCGTTTTTCCCCGGCTCATATACTGGGACAAATCCGCCAACCCGTACCCGCTGACACAACTAACCGGGTGTACGGGAACACCAAAGGCAATTGTCTCTACCTCCCGTACTTTGCCGACCACATCCGGGCATAGGTCGGTTTTATTTAAAACAATTACCGGTGAGGCCCCACTGTCCCAGGCCAGAGTAAGATACCTTTCCATTCTTCTTAGATTAAAGTCCTGATTGAGAGCGTTTACCAGAAAAATCGTATCAATATTGGCGGCGACAATTTGCTCCTCATTCACTTTTCCCGCTACTTTACGGGAAAATTTACTTTGCCGGGGAAGTATCCCCTGAATAACAGCCTGACCATTGCCGGCAGCGGAAAACAACACCCAATCCCCAACAGCGGGAAAATCCTCCCGGCTGTCAGCCAGATAGCGTAATTTGCCGGTAACACTGGCCAAATATTCGCCGCTCTCGGCATAAACACGATACATATGCTTATATTCGGCAGCAACCCGACCCACTGTACAAACAGTAAGTTCCTGCGCCAACAATTGGGCTGCAAAAAAATCGTTCCAGCCTAAACTTTGTAAATCCATGAGTCAAACCCTCCTTGACCAATTCCTTATGCCGGTCGCGGAAGAATGTTGCTAACAACTCAGCAGGAAAAACTCCGCGACCCTTCCATTAAAAAAAGGTCAATAACAGACTGCAGTGTACACATAACTTCACCACTCCTTATACTTGCTGTTTTTATTATAGCTGTTCGCACAACGGAAAGCAAAAGAGATTGCGGCGTTAACACCGCAATCTCGTAAAATTGCCCGAACAGCTTTAAATACTGATTTTTGCTCCCAGCATCTGGGCAAAGGCTTTTAGCCACTCCGGATGATTGGGCCAGGCCTGCGCGGTTACCAGATTGCCGCAGACAACAACCGGTTCATTGTTCCACTCCGCCCCGGCCAAGCGGCATTCTGCTGCACAGGCAGGGTAGGAAGTTACCGTTTTGCCTGACAGAACTTTGGCAGGCGCCAGCAGCTGCGTGCCATGACAAATGGCGGCTACCGGTTTGCCGGCAGCAAAGAAATCCTGTACCAATTTGATAACTTCGTCATACATCCTGATATATTCAGGCGCACGGCCGCCAGGAACAACCAAGCCGACATAATCGTCCGCTTTGGCATCTTTTGCCGCAATATCAACCGGAATCCGGTGCCCGGTCAGTTCCACATACGTATCCAGGCCGATAAAATCATGTACAACCAGTTGAACCATATCGCCGGCACTCTTATTCGGCACGGCCACATCAACCTGATAGCCAAGCATCATCAATGCCTGCTGGGGTACTTTAACCTCATAGTCTTCCGCGCAGTCGCCGGTCAGTAAAAGAATTTTCTTCGCCATTTTTGCAACCTCCTTTAAACTTAACTAGTCATGAAATCTCTAATAGATTTCCTATAGATGAGATTCTATCCCAGTAAATTTTTTCCTGCTCTGTTGCTTATATAATCTGCTATGGCTTTTTCACACATTCGTAGCCGTGTTTAATCGCTTTCTTGTTGGCTTCTATCACCTGCGGTTTAGCAGCAAACTTTTTGGCAAACGCCGTAAACAGCATTTCCATTTCCACGGCACCGGTGGCGGCAATCAACGCTCCCAGCGCCACCATATTGGCCATCTTAATGTTGCCCAGCTCGCTGGCGATATCATTGACCGGTACACGGTAGACCTTGATATCTTGGCGCTTAACCTCTTTATCAATTAACGAACTATTCACTATCAGAACACCGTTTTCCCGGATGGCAGGCTCGAATTTATCGAGTGACGGCAGGTTAAGGACAACGGCGGCTGTCGGTTCTTCTACCATCGGCGAGCCGGTAGCCCCTTCGGTAATGATGACTGAGCAGTTGGCGGTTCCGCCCCGCATTTCCGGACCGTAGGAGGGAATCCAAGACACCCGTTTTCCTTCCAGCATACCCGCATAGGTCAGTATTTGCCCCATGAGCAGCACACCCTGGCCGCCGAAACCGGCCATAATCATTTCGTGCCTCATTTTGCCACCTCCTCAATGTCTCGGTAAATACCAAGCGGATAGTGGGGAATCATATTCTCTTCCAGCCATTTAACGGCCTCAAGCGGCGATTTTCCCCAGTTTGTCGGGCAAATGGACAGCACTTCCACTAAGCTGAATCCCTTGCCGCTGAGCTGGAGTTCAAAAGCCTTTTTGATGGCCTTTTTGGCTTTGTTCATATTGGCAGGCGTGTTAACCGCCACCCGGGCGATAAAGGCCGGGCCGTCCAGGGCCGCCAGCATCTCGGCTATCCGAACAGGCATACCGGCAATCTCCTGCTTGCGTCCATAGGGAGAGGTGCTGGTCACTTGGCCAACGAGGGTGGTAGGCGCCATTTGGCCGCCGGTCATGCCATAGATGGCATTGTTAACAAAGATGGTGGTAATGTTTTCCCCCCGGGCCGCCGCATGCACAATCTCCGCGGTCCCAATAGCCGCCAAATCCCCGTCGCCCTGATAGGTAAATACGGCGGCGTCAGGCTGTACCCGTTTTACACCGGTCGCTACCGCCGGCGCACGTCCGTGGGCAGCTTCCAGCATGTCAACGTTGAAATAATCATAGGCAAGCACCGCACAGCCGACGGGCGCAACGCCAATTGTCTTTTCCTGAATGGCAAGTTCATCTATTACTTCGGCCACTAACCGGTGGATTATTCCATGATGACACCCCGGACAATAATGGGTAGGTACATCTAGTAATGCCTGCGGTCTGGAAAATAATACTTCTGCCATTTTATTTGCCCTCCTTGCCATCAAAAATCTTACAGATTTCCCGGTAGACTTCCAGGGGAGTCATAATCACACCGCCGGTACGCCCATAGAAATGCACCGGTTTCGCATCATGGGTAGCCAGCCGTACATCTTCGATCATTTGACCGGCACTTAATTCCAGGGTTAAAAAGGCCTTGGCGGTTTTCGCCAGCCGGGCAAACGGCGGCTCGGGGAACGGCCACAGGGAAATAGGCCGCAGCAGCCCAACTTTTTGGCCATTTTCCCGGGCTTTATCGAGAGCCGACTGGGCAATACGCGCCGTAATGC
>NZ_FNAM01000053.1 GCF_900101845.1 Sporomusa acidovorans
GGCCCTGGGCGGCAAAGTCAATAACCCAGCCCATTTCAATATTTTTCGGGTCAATATCAAGTCTCTTCAAGTTTCTTTTTGCCAACTCGGCGTCGGTGTAGTTGGCTTCATGCTGCATTCTGGCGTTGAGGGCAACCATCGCCAGATTGTGCGCATTCATGATGTCGTTAATGTCGCCGGTCAAGCCAAGCGAGAACTCGGTCATCGGAATTAACAGCGCGTTGCCGCCGCCGGCTGCCGTACCTTTTACGTTCATGGTAGGTCCGCCGGAAGGCTGCCGCAAGGCACCGCCGACGTTTACGCCGCGTTTACCAAGCCCTTCCATAATGCCGATTGAAGTTGTTGATTTACCTTCGCCAAGTGGGGTAGGAGTAATGGCAGTTACCTCAATGTATTTACCATCGGGTTTATTTTTCAGACGGTCAATTACCTTTAAGAAATCAACTTTTGGCGTTCTGCCGTAAGGAATAATCTCATCCTTTTGCAGTCCCATCATTTCCATGTATTTCTCTGTGGAAGGTATGTTACCTTCTGCCGCTTCGGCAATTTGCCAGTCTTTCAATACTGTAGGATCCCAAGCCATAATCTAAATCCCCCTTTTTTAATTGTTTCAAGACTTTGCTTTAGTGCTTGTCTTTCCACTCTTGAACAACACGCAGATAAATTTCTTCCATACTCGCTTTGAAGGCTCCGGTAAGTATGTCTGCTTCGTTTCCGAGAGCAACATCCAGCAGACCGTCATCAAAACGAATGACGCCTAACAGTTCCTGAGCAGCAAACTGTGCCTGGATAAATGCTTCTTCTTTCGGAGTACGGATTTTGTTAGCAATTACTTTGGTAACTTCAATACCCAAATCCTTAGCTAATTGCATGACCACCCGTGCTGTCTGGACACTTGTCTTGCTTGGTTCGGTAACCACAATCATAAGATCCATGCCTTTAGACGTGCCACGTGTTAAATGCTCTATTCCTGCTCCCATATCAAGGATAACCACGTCATCTTTGTCCAGGATCAGGGAATCCACAACGGAATACAAAAAAGCATTTTCGCGGCAGTAACAGGCTGAACCGCCTGGTTTTATGGCACCCATTCTTAGGAATTTGATGTTACCCACGCTAATGGAATACTCGTCTAAGATGTCGTCAACATCAGGATTAAGACTATAGAGCAAGCCGCCACCGGCACTCTTCTCCTTAATCACGTCTTCCATATCAATCAACGGAATTACTTTAGCCAAGATATCATCAGGTATTCCTAATGCAAGACCTAAGCTTGCGTCCGGGTCAGCATCCACTGCGTATACACGACGACCTTCACGGGCAAATAATTTTGCCAAACTGGCAGAGACAGACGTTTTTCCGACGCCGCCTTTGCCGGAGACTGCGATTTTCAAGACCTCACCTCCTTAAAATAGCGTTATGATATATTAATTTTTTTAACAGCAAGAGGTAAATTTATTCGATCAACTTAACGTCCGTGCCGTTTTGTTAAGCAAACTGGCCCCAGCCGCCGCCGCCACAACCAAATCCTCTGTAGGCAGATAATATTGAGCAGTGGCATCAAACAACGCTGTAGCATTTGCCGGGAATTCTTCATCCCCCTCCCAAATCACATAAGTGACAGGAAGCTGCGGCAAGATATTCAGTGTAACGGCAACATCACCAAATCGTGCATTACTGCCGCCAATTTTTTCGCCCGCTTTGGTTAAAAGCTCGGCTTTTTTGCCAAAAACCGCTTTAAAGGCACCAAGAACACGCCCGTTAAACGGCTGTATATAAATCATGCCGCCAGGTATTTCTTTAAAAGATATCCATTTACCGGTTAAGGGAGATCCGCTTGCCGTAAGTAAATAATGCAGCAATATGACTTTAGCGGCCACCGGCACCGGGTCTTGACGGTCTGCGAAGTTTACCTCTCCGTCCGGATAATGAACATTGTATACCTCATTGATATATTTTATTGTAAATAAGCTTTTATTTTCATCAAAATCAGCACCACTGCTGGCAGCCATGTCTGCCGGTTTTTTTTTGTTTAAACCGGCACAAGCCTTCTCATAAGCCAGTTGATAGCCATCCTGCAGATGCTGGGGATTACTATTACCAGTTTGCATTAGCCGTGCCTCCTAGTGCAATAAAGCAAAAATTACTGAAAATCATAAACTGCAGGCTACTATATATTCCGCAGTAAAGAGTTTGCAGACTCAGGTGGGTGGTGCATTGACAACGCTCCACCGCTGGCGCTTGACTTCCGCTTTTGCCAACACACCACCTACCTGCAAAACTTTAATGCGTTGTATATATCCATTCTTAGATCAGCTTGTTTTGCAGCTCACAAGCTTGGATAGTCTGTTTACATAGCACAACAGTTGTAACTGAACCAACGCCGCCTGGAACCGGTGTAATTTTTTCGACAATCGGTTCAACTGCCGCATAATCAACATCACCGCAGTATTTGCCGGGATTGTCAGGATCTTCATTAATACCTACGTCAATAACAACTTGACCGGGTTTAACAAAACTAGCTTTTACCATTTTTGCCCGGCCGACGGCGGCGATCAAAACATCAGCCTCAGCACAAACTGCCGGCAAATTTTCCGTCCGCGAATGGCAAATTGTTACCGTGGCATGCTCTCTTAACAGCAACATTGCCACCGGTTTACCAACCACCTGAGACCGTCCCAACACAACTGCCTTTTTGCCCTTAAGCGGGATATTGTAAAATTTAAGGATATCCATGCAGGCTGTCGGCGTACACGGCGGGAAGCCCGTTGGATCATCTGTGTAAACTTTGGCCGCGCTGCCAATTGTCATGCAGTCTACGTCTTTTTCCACAGGAATCAGGCTGCGAATTTTCTTTTCGTCCAGTTGTTTAGGCAATGGCGCAAACATCAAGATGCCATTGATTTCTTTATTGTCACCCACACTGATCACGGCTTTTTCAAAAGCAGCCTGATCAATATCAGCCGGATATTCAAAGACTTGATAAGCCATACCGATGGATTCACAGGTCTTTTTGGCGCCCCCTTCATAGAAAAGATCATCAGGACGGGCACCAACCCGGATAATGCCTAATTTGGGAGTAATTCCTTTGGCTTTTATCGCAGCAACCTTTTGTGAGAGTTCATCTTTCATGGCATCTGCGACCGCTTTACCGGCTAATCTTTCGGCCATTGTTAAATTCCTCCTATTTTTTTATTTTGCTAAGAACAAGTTCCAGTGTAGCATCGGCAATCTTCGAGCCTTCAGCCAGCAACTGTTCCATTTCTGCCCGGTTTTTCTTCACATATTCCTGGTCTTTAATCGTATTGAGGTTAATTACAACATTCAACATTCCGCTAATAAGCGCGGACTTTAAAAATACAACGCCGCAACCGACATCGGAAATTGCCAGATTAGTCCCTATTTGCCCCATACGCTCATGGATTTTGATGCCTTCATAGCACTTACGCATAATTTTCATTGGTCCTTCGCAGGCATCCTTAGAGCATTTTTCCATTACTTTTTCTTTATAAGCAATTTGTTCCGGGGTGTCTTTCGGTAAACCATAAGCTTTGGAAAGCGGTTCAAATACTGCCGCATCTTCATCTACCAATTTTTTTAGTTCTTCGATTACCTGTTCCCCTTTTGCAATTAACTCTTTGACTTCTCCCTCTACCTCGGCATATTTCTTTTTGCCCACAGTCAGATTCCCAACCATGTTGGAAAGAGCCATCCCAATAGCACCGCCAAGGGCTGCCGCACCGCCACCGCCCGGAACCGGAGCTTTGGAAGCCAGTACTTCCAGAAAATCGGAGCAAGACTTATCCAGCATACTCATACTCTTATCCTCCCGTCTCATTCTGAATTTAGCATGTCAGAACAGCTACATATACCACGTTCACTGCAGCAAATAAAATTAGTTTGTTATTTCACATACATTCTAATGGAAAAAAATTCGCTTTATTTTCAGAAATTCCTGCTAGTTTTTAATTATCCAAAAAAAATATTATTGACATATTTTGTCGAAGCTTGTTCAAAGGAATTGCGCCCCTTTACTATAACCGGTATTAGCAGCAAAGAGGCGCAAAATAATACAAAAAATGATAATTCATTTTAAACTAACGCAATAATAGTAAAAATAAAGAGCAGAATGCTGACTAAACCATTGCGCATAAAATAACGCTGTGTAACTTCACTTAAATTCTCAGGACTCACAATGGTATGCTGGTAGATAAGAACCATGGCCGCAAGCATAACGCCTATATAGTAAATGAAATGCAGTCCTAACAGGATACCGACAAAGGTAAAACCCGCAATGCTGATAACATGCATAAGCCTTGACAGCCTTAAAGCTCCCCGGACACCGAACCGTACCGGCATAGAATGCAACCCGTTTGTCTTATCAAACGCCACATCCTGACAACCGTAAATAACGTCAAACCCGGCAATCCACACCCCTACTGCCAAACCTAATAACAAAACCGCAAGGGATATATCTCCCTTGACACCTATCCAGGCACCAACCGGAGCTACGGCCAAAGCCAAGCCTAACACCAAATGGCATGTCCAGGAAAATCGTTTCATATAAGGATAAATAACCAAGGGAATTAAAGCGAGCGGCCAAAGTTTTAGGCATAGAGGCTGTAACTGGGCCGTAGCCGCAAAAAACAGCGCCAGGCTAAAAACAATAAGCAAAGCGGCCTCCCGGGGTTTAACGGTACCGGTTACCATCGGTCTTTTGGTGAAGCGTGGATGCAGCTTATCATATTTTAAATCAATCAGATTATTGAGTGCCAGCGCAGCACTCCTGGCGCCAACCATGGCCAACGTGATCCATACAAGGTCATGGCCGCCGGGAATCGATCCTGCAGCCAAAAAGGCTCCCATATAAGCAAACGGCAAAGCAAAAACGGAATGGGACAAAGCAATATTGTCAAGATGGGCCTTTAATTTACTCAAGACCCAAATCCTTCCATTTGGCATCGACAAGTTCTTTTATATCAGCCGACATAATAATTTCATCAGGCCATTCGCGGGTTTGTCCCTCCTGCGGCCAGGTTTTGGTCGCATCGATGCCTATCTTTGTCCCCCAGTTTGGCATCGGTGATGAATGATCAAGCACATCCAGCGGTCCATCCACCATAACAACATCCCGTTTGGCATCAATATTATTAAATACCCGCCACCAAACCTCATTCATATCTTGCACATTAACATGCGCGTCAACAACGATAATCATCTTGGTGAACATCATTTGTCCCATACCCCAAATCGCATGCATAACCTTTTTAGCTTGCTGCGGATAGCTTTTCTTTATTGAGACAACGGCACAATTATGAAATACACCTTCCAAAGGCAAATTTATATCGATAACTTCCGGCATTTGGGTTTGCAGCAGCGGTAGAAAAATGCGCTCGGTAGCCTTTGCTAAAAAACAATCCTCCATAGGCGGTTTACCGACGACAGTGGCCGGATAAATAGGATTTTTGCGGTGCGTGATACAGGTTATATGAAAAACCGGATAATTGTCTGCCAGAGAATAGTAACCGGTATGGTCACCGAATGGTCCTTCCACCCTAAGCTCGTCCATGTTGACATAGCCTTCCAGTATAATTTCCGAACCTGCAGGCACTTCAACATCGACGGTTTCACATTTTACCATCTCGACTGATTTCTTGCGCAAGAAACCGGCAAAAACCATTTCATCAATATCGCGCGGCAACGGCGCAGTGGACGAATAGGTAATCGCCGGATCACCGCCAATAGCAACCGCAACCTCAATTTTATCCTTGCCCAGTTCTCGATGGGCCCGATAGTTTTCAGCACCGTTTTTATGAATATGCCAGTGCATGCCGGTGGTCTGATTATCAAATACCTGAAGACGGTACATACCGACGTTGCGCTTCCCATTAAGCGGATTTTTGGTGAAAACCAACGGTAACGTAATAAAACGGCCGGCATCTCCCGGCCAACATTTCAGAATTGGGAATTTTTCCAAAGAAGGTTTATCTTTAATTATCACTTCTTTACAAGGCGCATTTTTCACGTATTTAGGAAAATTAATAGCGCGTTTAGCCGAAGGGATAATTTTGACCAAATCAAGCTTATTTTGGAGAGAAATGTAGGGGAGTTTTAAAATTTGGCGTATTTCCTGGGCAATATCATCAATTTTTTCCACTCCCAGCGCTAAGGCCATCCGTTCCATACTGCCAAAGGCATTCATAAGAACCGGTATATCATAACCCTTGACATTTTCAAAAAGCAAAGCAACATTTTTTTCACCTTGCATTTTGGAAACCCGATCGGTTATTTCTGTAATTTCAAGTTCACAATCAACAGGTTGGGTAATTCGCTTAAGCCAGCCGCGTGACTCCAACGCAGCTATAAAATCGCGTAGGTCATTGTAGGCCAAGGTAATACTCCTTTCAGCAAAGAAAAGGTACAGCTATTTCCGTAATATGTATTTGACAATTACGATGCTTATCTCGTACAACAAAACCACAGGCACTGCCACCATCGTTTGTGAAACAACATCCGGAGTTGGTGAAATGGCAGCTCCCAGTACAAAGGACAGGACAAGTACCATTTTGCGTTTAGCTACCAAAAATCTTGAATTAATGATTCCCAGTTTAGCCAAAACTAATATAAATAAAGGCAATTCAAAAATGAAACCAAAAGGCACTAAGAAGGAGATCACAAAAGAAAGATATTGACCGATCGAAAACATTGGCTGCAAATTTTCTGTTGCAAATCCCATAAAAAACTTTATGCCTGCAGGCAATACTAAATAGTAAGAAAAAATCAAACCGATGAAAAAAAAGATGATGGATACTGGAACCAAAAAAATTCCAGCCTTGCGTTCGTTATTCGTCATGGCCGGGACAATAAAGGCCCATAGCTGATACATGACCACAGGCAACGCCAACAAAAAGCCAGCAAAAAAAGAAACTTTTAAATAGGTAAAAAAAGCTTCCGACGGATTCATGTAATAAAGTTTTCCCGCAGGTGCCGTTATCAGCGCGGTTATTTCAGCGGCATAGAAATAGCAGGCGGTACTGCCAATAGCAATGGCGGCGATCATAGTTATCAGCCGCCGGCGCAATTCTTCAAGATGCCCAATTAAAGACATAGCTGCCTTATCTTGTTGAGCTGCCTCAATATTCTCATCTTCAAGTTGAGTTTCTTCCCGTTCCACTTTATCACTGTAAATTACACCTGTACTCTCCGTATTATCTGATTGGACAGGTTTATTATCATCATGGTCTGGCATCAAACAAACACCCTCACTTTTTTTCCTCAGGCTGTTTGTTGACTGCCTCTGTTTTTGCCTCGACTTTTATCGGTTCTTCTTTAGGGCTGACAATGTCAGTACTGGCCCGGCGAAATTCCTGAATTCCCTTACCAATGGCCTTGCCGACTTCCGGCAGTTTGCCCGGTCCAAATACAATCAGTGCAATAACTAATATCAAAACTAATTCCGGCATACTAAAACTAAACATAATAGCATCCCCCTTTTTTTACTTTGTTACGTATTCTATTATACCTGGACGTCCCAAAAAAAACAACGTATCAGATAATAACGGCAAAAAACGGCTGCCGCCTATGTTCATAAACATAGTTATCAGGGAAGCCGCGCTCATCGCTATTTTTTGTATTATGTAATTTAAATATTAGTACTTGCGTAACCCCACAAAATCAGCGACTGCCAGCAAGGCTTCCCGCACAGGAGCGCGAAATGTCAGCGGCAAACTATTGCGTGCATGCTGCAGATAGCGGCTCACTTGCTGATAGCTGTATTCGACCGCATCTGTTTCGTGAACAATTTCCAGCCCTCGCCGAACATCTTCATCAGACATGTTTTGCTTTTCAATAATATTTCTGAGTTCGTCACGGTGAAAGCTTGTTTTTAATGCATAAATTGTCGGTAACGTAACGATTCCCTGCCGCAAATCATTTCCCACCGGTTTACCCAATTGTTCGGCCGATGCGGTAATATCCAAAATATCATCTGTAATCTGAAAGGCCATTCCCAGCGCAAAACCGTATTCGCGCGCCTGAACAACATCCGCTTCGTCCAGTCCTCCGGACAATGCACCCAGTTCACAACTGGCGGCAATAAAGTCGGCGGTTTTTTGCGCTACTCGCTGGCGGTAATCGGCCTCGTCCTGTTCAGGGTTAAAAGCCTCCCTGAGTTGAACGATTTCCCCTTCACACATACTTGAAATTACGTCAGTCAAAATTTTTAACATGCTCTTATCGGCACTGGAGGCAATCGTTGAAAATGCTTTAGCCCATAAATAGTCGCCTGTCAATACCGAGCTGTGGTTGCCCCAACGCGAGTTTGCCGTTGGCCGCCCCCGACGGGTAGCCGCACTGTCAATAACATCATCATGGACTAAGGTAGCCATATGAATAAGTTCAATGGCTACGGCCATAGGCAGCAACTCACTTAAGCTAGGATTGCCGCCGCGGGCGCATAACAGATACAAAGCGGGTCGTAATCGCTTACCCCCCGCCTGTATCAAATGCACTCCAATGTCGTTAACCAAATCTACCGGCGATTGTATTACAGAATACAGTTCTTTCTCAACAGCGTCAATGTCGTCTTGGACTATGCCAAAAATACTACTTGGGGATTTATTCACTCTTTAATCACCTACAAGACAAAATCTGTTTCTATAATACACCATTTTACCGGTAATCGTCTACAACACGATTAGCTTTTATTTTTTTTTTCAACACGAATAGCACAATCGGGACAAACCATTTGACAAATTCCGCAAACAATACATTTTTTCATATCGGCTTCCACACGTGGTGTGCCATATACCCCAAGATCTTCCGACCAGGAAATACATTTAACCGGACATTTTTCGATACACAAGCCACAGCCTTTGCATAAACCCGGGAAAACCGCCCAAAAGCCCTTCTCGCTGTCATATCGTGAGGATTTCCAATTATCTTTCGCCATTTGCTCCCCTCCTTACATTACGCCCTTAATAAGTTGGTAGCCACGTTCAAGAGCCTTGAAGTTCATATCGCGAAGAGCCGGATTTTGTTTAAATTTGTCACCTAATTTAGTTTCAAGCGCCTCTTTGATAGTATCCAATGGCAGCACTTCGGTTGCCGCAATTACCGCACCAAGAATAATAATATTGAACACCCGCGGATGCAGTTCATTTTTGGCAATATCATTTGCCGGAATCGCCAAGACCTTTTTAACCTCCGGCAGGTCTTCCGGATCTACAGCCGGCCCTTTTTTCGCAAACGAACCGGTTTTAGGTTCACCTGCAATCATGTCCTGAGGCAAATCCGCATTAGGCTGTTCAGCGGTCGGACAGGGTGGCGTTACATCAAAATATTGCAGACCGACAATATTATCCTTGACCTCCCCTTCCTGAATGAGTGAATTGTCGTAGATATAGACAGTATCTTTTCCTGCATACATCTTGGTCCGTTGCACGGCCCGCGGGCTTACCGGAATCAGAATGTCGGCCTTTTGAAACTTGGGCGCCCCAATTTGACCGTCGCTTACCTGTACAAAGGCAATGGAAACGCCTCCACGCTGCTCAACACCAAAGTTAGGTATGTACAATGCATTTTTGCCTTCTTCGTTAGCAGCTTCAGCCAAGATTTCAGCAATAGACTGTACACCCTGACCGCCTTCGCCGGCAATAGCTATTTTGGTAACCTTTACCATGGTTAGCCCTCCTTTGCTTGCGGCGCCCTAAGTTCGCCGACCTTAAAGTATTGCGCCATATCTTTTTCAACAAATTCCCACGTTTGTTTGGCATTCGTACGCCAGTTGGTCGGACAGGACGACAAACATTCGACAAAAGAAATACCTTTGCCGTCAATCTGGTTTTGCAAAGCCTTTTTGATAAACCCTTTTAATTGCCGTGGATTGGCAATCGTTCCGCGGGCAACATAAGCCCCTTCAGGCGCAACGGTTGCAACCATCTCCGGTCCCTTGGTGGGCTGTCCGGTCTGTTCTATATCACGCCCATAAGGCGTCGTTTCTGTTTTCATGCCAGGCAGGGTAGTTGGCGCCATTTGACCACCGGTCATGCCATAGTTACAGTTATTACACAAGATAATCGTAATTTTTTCACCACGCACGGCAGCGTTGAAAAGATGTTGGGACCCAATGGCATAGCCACCGCCGTCGCCCATATAGGCCACCCCGATAATGTCCGGATTGGCCCGTTTCATGCCGGTAATAACAGGTGTTGTACGGCCGTGATGAGTTTGTACGGAATCGACATTAAAAAAATCCCACGCCAGTAAAGAGCAACCAATATCACAGCCAAAAACCATTTTATCTTTAATTCCTAGTTCGTCGACAGCCTCACCGAGACATTTAAGAATAATGCCATGACCACAGCCAGGACAAAATTTATGTGCTTTAGTGGTTTCATCCCAACTGCTGGGCATAGCTGGCTGAAGAATGTTATTTTCACTAAGCTCTTGCATAGTAGTCTCCCTCCTATTTCTACAGTTTGTTATATTCTTCCATAATTTCTTCGGTAGTGATGCCAACACCGGGACGCAACATCGGCACAATGTCAATGGTACTGCCAAAGATTTCGTGTTGGACAAGCTTCATCAACTGACCGTATGCAGATTCCGCAATGAACAGCTTTTTGGCCCCCTTACTTGCTTCCTGTAATTGTTTGCCAGGGAACGGCCGAACCGTTATCGGGCGAAAATAGCCAACCTTCTTGCCGGCGGCACGCAATTGCTGATACGCGGTTAAGGCAGCCCGCGATACGATACCATGGGTCAGCAGGATAACATCGGCATCCTCACACCCTTGTGCATCCCATTCGACAACTTTTTGCGCCATCATATCCCAATCCCGCTGATTCTTCATTACAACTTCATATAACTCATCTTCCGTATTATAGGTATTGCGAAGATGCTTAATTTCCCGTTCCGGCTTTTCGGTATCGCCCAGCAGCGCTTCGGTTTTAACTAACTTATGGCCTCTGGCTTCAGGATCATAAATTGTCAGCGGTTCGCGCATCTTAGCTTGATACCCGTCACCCAGAATAAAAGCAGGGAAGCGATACGTCCAAGCAGCATCAAAAGCTTTGATCGTATAGTCAAATAACTCCTGATGGGTAGCTGTAGAGTATACGATCCGGTGACCTTCCCCGTTGCCGCCAAACGTTGTCAGAGTAGTCTCCTGTTGCGCATAAATTACTGTTGCCGTGGAAGGGCCGCCCCGCTGCTGAATGATATAAACGATTGGCAAACGCATCATTTCCGCCATACCGGCAGATTCCTGCATCAAAACGTTCCCTGGACCGGCCGTAGCGGTAAAGGCTTTTCTGCCTGCAATTACACCACCCAGAGTCGTAAAACCGGCAGATATTTCATCCTCAGTTTGTAAAAAGCGTTTACCATATTTGGGAGCCAGTCTTGTCCAGTAATGCATAATCTCGTTTTGCGGCGTAATTGGATAGCCATACATGATATCAGCTTTCGCGGCTACCGCAGCCCAGGCACACACTTCATTCCCTGTCATAAACACTCTTTGTTCACCTTGCAGTGAAACTTCGGCCATAAAAGCACCTCCTGAAAGTATACCTTCTGGTAATCTCCTTATATAGTTTGAAGAAAATGCAGGAACCTTATACAACAAAAGGAAGGTGGAGCAATATTTCTCCACCTTCCTAGCATACCCAGCACATATTCATTCTATCTATCACGAAGAGCTTTGTTTCCTAATTACTATCCGAGCAATGTTCCTAAGGCAATTGATATGAGCTTTGCCTCATAGGTATCTGCCCGGGATGTTACTACCACCGGTTTGGCCGCACCCAAAATTAAGCCGGCCAACTTTGCCCCAGCAAGGTAAACTAACGATTTCCCCAGTATATTTCCCGCCTCAATATCCGGTGTTACTAAAATATCGGCACCGCCTGCTACCGGACTGGAAATCCCTTTATGTTTGGCTGCCTCTAAATTAAGCGCATTATCAAGTGCTAGCGGCCCGTCAACAATGGCCCCCCTAATCTGTCCACGGTCAGCCATTTTAGTTAAGGCAGCGGCCTCAAGTGTTACCGGCATATCCGAGTTCACCACTTCCACAGCCGCCAGAATCGCTACTTTAGCCGGAGTAATTCCCAGCACCTTAGCCAATTGAATGCTATTTTGAATGATATCTGCTTTTTGCTGCAAGGTAGGTGCAATATTCATCCCACCGTCAGTAATCATCAGCAGCCGGTCTAGCGCGGGAACTTCACATACGGCAGTGTGACTTAAAATACGCCCTGTTCGTAAACCGATTTCTTTATCAAGTACGGCCCGCAACAGATCGGCTGTATTAATTAACCCTTTCATGAGAACATCGGCTTGCCCACTTGATACCAAAGCAACAGCCCGGTAAGCCGCCTTACGGTCATCCGGCTCGTGAACCAAGGGTACATCGTCAAGATCGACCCCCAATTTCTGCGCAGTTTCCTTGATTTTATCAATATCCCCTACCAATGTAAACTCAGCAAGCTTTTGTTCGCGCGCTCCCCGGACGGCTTCCATGACAGCGGCATCCTGTGCAGCCGCGACAGCTACCCGCTTGGGTAATTTATCTTTTACAGCGTTACGTATATCGTCAAAACTCTTAAGTTTTTTCGCGCTCACCTACATTCACTCTCCTTTAGAGAATTCAGGAAAATAAATCATACTGGATTTTTTCCACTCACGGGTGCTAAAGAGTAACTGATAGTTGTCAAGTCCGGCCAAATTAGCCAGTTTATCAGCCAGGTCCCGGCATTCTTCCCGGGTATGGGCGTGCAACATGGTATAAAAATTATAAGGCCAGTGCGGTTGAGGAACACGCGAATAACAGTGAGTAACAATCTTATAGCCTGACATAAGTTCGCCGACTTCTTTAAGGCGGGCTGCCGGTACCTTCCAGGCACAAAGTGCGTTAGCGGCATAACCGACTTCGCGGTGACGCAATACGACTCCCATTTTACGCAGTTTTCCTGTCATTCGGTACTCATTCAATTTTTCCAGAAGCTGCTGTTCAGAAATCCCAATTTTCTCAGCCAATTCTTTGTATGGTTCTGCCACTAAGGGGAATTCACCCTGCATAACGGCAATGATCCTTTTATCCAGGTTATCTAACATAAGTCACCTCGTCACTCTCATTTGTCATTATAAAGAGAACTCGACACTTACCTTATATTTTTCAATAGCGGGAAGGCTAATAAGGCCCTGCACTCCCGGCAAATTGCCGATGTCAGCCAATATCCGCTCTTGTTCTGTTGGACCTGGCGTCAAAAGGGTAAACCAAAGATTATATTCCCCGTCACGCTCATAGTTATGGGTGACACCGGAGTAAGCATTGACCGCTTGTGCAACCTCAGCCATATGCTCAGGCCGTACTTTGGCTGCTGCCAGCGTACTGGTAAAACCCAGACAGCCCGAGTCAAAAAAAGCGCCAAAACGCCGGATATAGCCATGGCTTTTCAGCCAAACTAAGCGTTCAATGACCGTAGTCTCATCCACGTTAAGTACCTTTGCCACAGCAGCAAAAGGACGCGGTTCAATCGGCAATTTTGTTTGCAGCAGATTGAGTAATTCTTTGTCAAATTGGGTTAGCATGCAGTCCTCCTAACAAAACTTAGTTAACCAAAAGGGAACAGCCGGCCGACTGTTCCCTCCGTATAGTACTATCATTTTAGCAAAATGTTCCTAATAACGTCAAGAAGTTCATCCCTGCCTAGCCCGCTAACGGCTGAATAAGCCAAAATGCTGCCGGCAGGATTAAGATTGGACATATCAATGTCTTTATAAATTACCTGAATATGCTGGCGAATACGGCTTTTAGAAATTTTATCGGCTTTCGTGGCCACTACCTGAACCTCAAGTCCGTGTTCGATCAGCCAACGATAAACATTCATATCGCTTTCCATGGGTGGATGACGAAGATCAATTAGCTGGCACACTAGTTTTAATCGAGACGATTTGAGCCAGTATTCCTCGATAAACTTCGACCAGGTTGACCGTGCTGTCTGAGCTCTTTTGGCATACCCGTATCCAGGTAAATCAACCAGCATGAATTCTAGCCTGGAATCATCAGCAAGCTTGCCCGCAAGGCGAAAATAATTAATTGTCTGCGTTTTGCCCGGCGTCCCACTGGTACGTGCCAGCCCGTTCCGCCGGCAGAGCGAATTGATAAGTGACGATTTGCCGACATTAGACCGCCCAATGAAAGCAATCTCCGCCAACTCGCCTGCCGGATACTGATTGGCGTTAACAGCAGTTGCTACATAACTGGCATTAATAATAGTAAAGGAGGCGGTCATTAATCAGTCACCATAGCCGTTTTCAGTACCTCATCCATATGTTCGACCAACACAAAATCAAGACTGCGTTTTACATTGGCAGGAAGCTCATCCAAGTCACGCTTATTTTCCTTAGGCAGCATGACTTGCTTGATTCCCGCCCGGTGAGCGGCCAATATCTTCTCTTTAATTCCGCCGACAGGCAATACCCGGCCGCGGAGAGTTATTTCTCCCGTCATAGCCAGCTCACTTTTAATGGGTTTGCCGGTTAAGGCTGAAGCAATCGCGGTAGCCATCGTAATACCGGCTGATGGTCCGTCTTTCGGAATAGCACCTTCCGGCAAATGGATGTGGATGTCCAGTTTTTCATGGAAATCTTCCTCAATACCCAATTCTTTAGCCCTGGACCGGATATAACTAAACCCGGCCTGCGCGGATTCTTGCATAACATCACCCAATTGTCCGGTAAGCAGCAATTTACCTTTGCCTTTCATGGTGGAAATTTCCACAGGCAATACATCACCGCCCACCTCGGTCCAGGCTAAACCGGTAGCTACCCCTACCTGATTGGCTTCTTCGGCATGCGCATGCCGATATTTGGGTTTGCCTAAAAAAGTGTGTAGATTTTGCGCTGTAATTTTAATAACAGGACCTTGGTCTTGAACGATCTTACGCGCCACTTTGCGGCATAAATTAGCAATATTCCGCTCCAGATTCCGCACGCCGGCTTCACGGGTATAATCACGTATTACTTTTTGAATAGTCCCTTCTGAAAATGAAATTTGCTTATCTGTCAAGCCATGATCGCTAACCTGCTTAGGAATTAAATAACGTTTGGCAATCTCCGTTTTTTCCTCTTCCGTATACCCGGCAATAGAGATTACTTCCATGCGATCCATAAGCGGCCGTGGAATATTATGCATGACATTGGCCGTGACTACCCAAAGCACCCGTGACAGATCATAGGCGATCTCAATATAATGATCACTAAAGCTGTTATTCTGTTCCGGGTCCAGTACTTCCAGCAAAGCAGACGACGGGTCGCCACGAAAGTCAGCGCTCATTTTATCAATCTCATCAAGAAGAAAAACAGGATTTTTCGAGCCGACTGTACGCATGCCCTGAATAATACGTCCTGGCAAGGCACCGACATACGTGCGGCGGTGGCCGCGGATTTCAGCTTCATCACGCACTCCGCCTAAGGAGACCCGGACAAATTTACGTTCCATAGCTCTGGCTATCGAGCGAGCCAGTGAGGTTTTACCAACACCTGGCGGCCCAACAAGGCATAAAATCGGCCCTTTCATTTTTTGAGTAAGTTTTCGGATGGAGAGGTACTCTAAGATCCGTTCTTTAACCTTTTCCAGTCCATAATGATCTTCATCCAGAATTTTCTCGGCAACATCAATATCCAATCTGTCTTCGGTTTCAACATTCCAGGGCAGAGCCAGCAACCAGTCCAGATAAGTGCGAATCACGCTGCCTTCCGCCACCATCGGCGGCATTTTCTCCAGCCGGTCAATTTCTTTATTAATCTTTTCTTCCACTTCTTTAGGGAGATTCTGCTCTTTCACCCGTTGGCGATATTCTTCCACTTCGGCCGTACGGTCATCTTTTTCACCAAGTTCCTTCTGGATGGCTTTAAGTTGTTCACGCAAATAATATTCTTTCTGAGTCTTCTCCATTTGTTTGCGTACCCGAATATGGATTTTCTTCTCGAGTTCGAGAATTTCCATTTCACGCCCAAGAATCTCACACAACCGTTCCAGCCGCTCATTAATTTCTACGGCCTCTAATAACGTCTGTTTATCTTCAATTTTTAGTGCTAAATGACTGGCAATAAGATCTGTCAAACGTCCCGGTTCTTCGACTACAACCACCGAAACCAGCGTTTCCGGCGGAATTTTTTTACTCAACTTAACCCACTGTTCAAACTGATTGATTGCCGTCCGGGTGAGCGCCTCAATTTCCGGCGTTTTGGTCTCGACCTCGGAAAATTCACGAATCTGAACTTGATAGTAAGGTTCTGAACTAATAAATTCTTCTATTGCGCCGCGATGCAAGCCTTCGACTAATACCCGTATCGTGCCTCCGGGCAATTTCAATAATTGTTTGATTTCTGCCACAGTACCTACAGAAAAAATATCTTCTGGTTGAGGTGTATCATTTTGAGCATCTTTTTGTGAAGCCAGCATAATTAACCGGTCTTGCACCATTGCTTCCTCTAAAGCACTAATGGATTTTTCCCGGCCAACATCCAAATGAATAATCATATATGGAAAAACCAAAATGCCTCTCAGCGGTAAAAGTGGTATTGTACGCCGTTTTTCTGCCAACATTGCTTCCTCCCTTCGGTATCCCTGCGGTTAATTAAGTCATTAACAGTAGTTTCAACACCGCTATATAAAATATTCTGAGTATCTGCTAAAAATCCTCTTATTTCCCAACAATAACAAGCCGGGTAATCACCCGGCTAACTGTCTTATACTTTTTCAACACCGGCAGCTGCTAAAACCTCCGGCATAGTTGCTACGGTATCCGGTTTAAAAGTTTCACTGGGTTTAACCATCGCATAGTGTAACACTTCCTGTAACGTTTCAACCGGAATAACCTCAATCCCCATGTTTTTATACAATTCCTGCCAATTTTCGCCAGGTATCAGAATACGCCGCGCGCCGGCCTGTTTGGCAGCAGCGACTTTTGCACCAACGCCCCCGACTGGTTTTACCAGCCCTCTGATCGAGATTTCGCCTGTCATGGCAACGGTATTATCAATAGGGATATTGTTGATTGCCGAGTAAATAGCCGTGGCAACCGTTACCCCTGCCGAAGGGCCGTCGACAGGAATGCCACCCGGGAAATTCACATGTATGTCATATTTTTGATATTCGATTCCAAACTCTTTGGCCAGCACTGTAAGTACATTATCGAGTGATCCCTTCGCCATACTTTTACGCCGCATGGTGCGCCCGGGTGAGCCAATTTCCTCTTCGTCAACAACCCCGGTAACGGTAAGTTTTCCTGTGCCGTAATGATTAGGAACTGCCGTCACCTCCAGCTCCATAAGCATCCCAATATTGGCACCATAAACAGCTAAGCCGTTTACTACACCAACTTGCGGTTTAGCCGGAATTTTTTTCTCTGGCCGTGGACTATATTGGCCAAAATTAATCACCCACTCTGCGTCCGCCTGGGTAATAATACGCTCTGTTTTTCCGGCACTTTGGATAATCCCAATCGCGATTTGAATAATATTTACAGCCTCGCGTCCATTGGTTGCATACCGTTTAATAACCGCTAACGCACCATTATCCAAATTATAATTCACTCTTTTAGCGGCATTTAAGGCCACTTTACCAATCTCATCAGGCAGCAGCGGCCGGAAAAAAACTTCCACACAGCGGGAACGGATTGCGGGTGGTATATCCTGCGGCATTCGGGTCGTAGCCCCAATGAGCCGAAAATCTGCCGGCAGGCCATTTTGAAATATGTCGTGAATATGCTGCGGTATATTGGGGTCCTCACTATTATAGTACGAACTGTCGAGAAATACCTTACGGTCTTCCAGTACCTTTAATAGTTTATTCATTTGGATATGGTGAAGTTCCCCAATTTCGTCAATAAACAGCAAACCGCCATGCGCTTTGGTTACGGCTCCGGCTTTTGGCTGCGGGATACCGGCCATCCCCATTTGGCCTGCACCCTGATAGATAGGGTCGTGTACCGTACCAATAAGGGGATCTGCGATTCCCCGCTCATCAAAGCGCGCGGTTGTAGCATCAAGCTCAATAAATTTAGCGGCTGGTTTAAAGGGAGAATAATGGTTTTGCCTTGCCTCATTTAATACCAGTCGGGCTGCAGCTGTCTTGCCGACTCCGGGTGGGCCATAAATAAGAACATGTTGAGGATTGGCGCCACACAAGGCTGCGCGCAAAGCTTTTAGTCCTTCTTCTTGTCCAATGATTTCGGAAAAGTCAGTCGGCCGGGTTTTTTCGGCCAGCGGTTCGGTTAAGGAGATTTCCCGCATTCTCTGCAGTTTATCCATTTCCTTTTTGGATTCACGTTCTACCGCTATCTTATTACCCTGTTGTGATTTAAGCAAATTCCAAAAGTAGAGGCCAATAATCACAGCAAAAAACAACTGAATCACACTGATAATATTGACAGCATAATCCAAAATGACACGAACCTCCTTCCCGGGCAAAATTAATTGTTTGTTTTATTTGTAACCATGAATCTAGTATTGGCAATGACCACTATTTTATCCTGGCAAAACCCGGCAAGTTAACTGTAAAACTAAAGCTTGTCCGTCGCTGATCAGCAAAAAAAGAAGCCTGAGCGGCTTCTTTTTTTGCATTTATTTTATGCGGATTCTTCTTTTTTCTTATTTTTTCGTTCGACTGCCACCAGCATTGGTTCTTCCTTGTTAAGAATAACTTCCGGAGTCACAATGCATTTGGCTATATCGGTACGGGACGGGATATCGTACATAACATTGCGCATGATAGCTTCAATAATTGCCCGCAGGCCTCTGGCCCCGGTTTTTCGTTTTAAAGCTTCAGCAGCAATTGCCTTCAACGCTTCTTCTTTAAATTCAAGCTGGACATTGTCGATTTCTAAAAATTTCTGATACTGTTTCACAAGCGCATTCTTAGGTTCAATGAGAATGCGTACAAGAGCATCTTCATCAAGGGCATCTAGTGTAACAATTACAGGAAGGCGCCCGACGAATTCGGGAATAAGGCCAAATTTGAGGAGGTCTTCCGGTAATATATTCTTAAGCATTTCCCCGATTTGTTTTTTCTCTTTGCTGCGGATCTCAGCGCCAAATCCCATAGATTTTTTTCCTGTCCTGGCTCCAATGATTTTATCAATGCCATCAAAGGCGCCGCCGCAAATAAAGAGAATATTGGTGGTATCGATTTGAATAAACTCCTGATGCGGATGCTTACGTCCCCCTTGCGGCGGAACGCTGGCTACTGTACCCTCTAAAATTTTCAGAAGAGCCTGCTGCACACCTTCACCGGAAACATCGCGGGTGATCGAGGGGTTTTCCGACTTACGCGCAATCTTATCGATCTCATCAATGTAAACAATGCCTTTTTCGGCTTTTTCCACATCATAATCAGCAGCCTGAATAAGTTTCAGGAGAATGTTTTCCACATCCTCGCCCACATACCCGGCTTCCGTCAATGAAGTGGCGTCCGCTACGGCAAAGGGGACATTGAGAATCTTGGCTAAGGTCTGCGCTAAAAGCGTTTTACCGCTGCCAGTCGGCCCAAGCATGACGATGTTAGACTTTTGCAATTCCACATCATCCATTTTCACCCCGAGATTAATCCGTTTATAATGATTGTACACAGCCACAGCTAGTGATTTTTTAGCTTCCTCCTGGCCTATAACGTACTGGTCAAGGATATCTTTTATCTCTTTGGGCTTGGGAACATCTCTGAGTTCGACATCCATGTCCTCGCTTAGTTCCTCTTCAATGATTTCATTGCAGAGTTCTATGCATTCATCACAGATATATACTCCTGGCCCGGCAACAAGCTTTTTAACTTGTTCTTGCAGTTTACCGCAAAAAGAACACTTCAGTTGACCCCTGTCATCACCGAATTTCAACATATTACCACCTCTCTACTTGGGAGTCTCCTTGTGTCTGTCACCCCGCACAACGACTGCATCAATGAGGCCGTATTCTTTAGCTTGCTCACTGGACATGAAGAAGTCCCGTTCGGTATCATTTTGGATTTTTTCCATTGGCTGGCCAGTATGGTGAACCAGAATACCGTTTATGTGTTCCCGCATGCGAAGAATTTCCCGTGCGTGAATTTCTATGTCAGTAGCTTGACCCTGAGCACCACCAAGTGGCTGATGAATCATAATCCTAGAATTGGGCAACGCATAGCGTTTTCCCTTGGCACCGGCGGCAAGCAGTACCGCACCGGCACTGGCGGCCTGCCCCATGCAAGTGGTCGTAACATCTGGTTTGACATATTGCATGGTGTCATACATAGCCATAGCAGCCGTAACTACGCCCCCAGGACTATTGATGTATACATGAATATCCTTTTCAGGGTCTTCGGATTCCAAAAACAGCAATTGCGCGATAAACAAATTGGCCACATTGTCGTCAATAGGCCCACCAATAAATACAATACGGTCTTTTAACAGTCGCGAGTAAATATCATAAGCCCGCTCACCACGGTTAGACTGCTCTACTACAATTGGCACATAGGGCATGACAAATCACCTCAAACTCTAATTATTTTTTAACTACATTCTCCATTATAAACTCAACAGCTTTTTTACGCAAAACCGACTCCTGGAGAGCTTGGAAGCGACCGGTTTGACGGATGACTTTAAAAATTTCTTCTACTGTAGTTTGATAATTCGCCGCCATTGTCGCAACTTCCTGCTCCATTTCTTCAGGTGTAGCAGTAATATTCTCCATCTTTACAATAGCTTCCAAAACTAAATCAGTCTTGACATTGTACAAGGCGGATTCACGGTAATTGTTACGCAAAGCTTCCATATCCATTTTAGTATATTCAAGATATTTATCAAGTTTCATACCACGCTGTTGCAGGTTGATGTCAAAATCCTGAATCATATTGTCTATTTGGTTTTCAACCATGATTTCAGGAATATCGACTTGCGCATTATCAACTACTGTTTTAATAACGGCAGTGCGAAAATCCCGGTCTGCTTTGGCACTTGCAGCCTGTTCTAGCTTATTCTTAATATCGGCTTTTAATTCCGCCAATGTATCAAAATCGCTTGTTTCTTTGGCAAAATCATCATCAAGTTCCGGCATTTCCTTACGTTTAATATCATAAACCTTAACAGTAAACAGCGCTTCTTTACCAGCCAATTCAGCAACAAAGTATTCTTCAGGGAAAGTAACTTTTACTTCCCTTTCTTCACCGGATTTGGCACCAATCAACTGATCTTCGAAACCAGGAATAAAACTGCCTGAGCCAATTTCTAAAGGATAACTCTTGCCTTCCCCGCCTTCAAAGGGAACGCCATCAATAAAGCCTTTAAAATCAATAATTGCCAAATCACCTTGCTTGAGTTCGGCATCTTCAACTACAATCATTTTTGCATTGCGGTTGCGGCTTTTCTCAAGTTCGGCATCCACATCGGCATCGGTAATTTCACTAACGTTTTTTTCTACAGTAACCTCTTTATATTGACCTAAAGTTACTTCAGGCTTTTTTACAACAGTAGCCTTAAATACCAACGGCTCGTCTTCATTTAAAGTAACCACTTCTATCTCCGGACGACCAACAGGGTCGATTGCTTGTTCTTCAAGCGCTTTGGCATAAGCCTCTGGCGCGAGGATTTCAAATGCCTCATCGAGCAACGCCTCTTTACCGAGACGCATTTCTACGACTTTGCGCGGTGCTTTACCTTTACGAAAGCCGGGAATGTTGACTTGATTAGCGAGTTTGCGGTAAGCCTTTTCAAGAGCTTTTGTTACCTCTGTTTGGGGTATTTCAAGATTGAGCACCGTTTTATGATTGTCTATTCTTTCCGCTGTAACCTTCATTTATGTATTTCCTCCTTATGAAATTAACTGCTGACACAGCTTATAACTGTCAACATAGCCCTTACAACAGTATTCCCATTATTGACATAAATTTAATGGTTTCTTAGCATAAGCATTATTTTTTGTTATTTTTTTCGGCCAGACCACAAATTGCAGCAATGTCATGCATAATATCATACCACAATTAAAAACCAAAGACAAGATATGCGCAAAAAACCCAGCAGATTATGCTGGGTTTTTTTACATGGAGCGGAAAACGAGATTCGAACTCGCGACCCTCGCCTTGGCAAGGCGATGCTCTACCACTGAGCTACTTCCGCGTATGTTTTAACGACAAAATTGATTATATCTGATAAAAACGTTTTTGTCAACATAGGTTTAGGATTATCGGAAACTGACACCTGGCATCCGACCTGCATATTATGTATAAACCCCTAACAATTGTTGCCGCAAAGGAGGTTGATCTGTTGTATTATTCCTTAAAAGAAGAATGTATTTTAGTCGAGGGAAAGCTCCGTGGAGCTATCTATGATTTTGCTTCCGGCCGGGTATACTCCGTAAATCATGGAGCGGTTGAATTTTTAAAAGCCTGTCAGGACAGCAATTTGGAAGATTTTTTAGATATAACCCTTAAGGAAAATGAGCGTTTTTTATCTTTTCTTGATACTTTGACAACAAAAGGCTTGGGAGCTTTCTATTATGGCAAGCAAGCCGCCAAACAACGTTCCCTTCCCTGCAAGCCGCCCAAACTGGAATATGTATGGTTCGAGCTTACCTCCACCTGCAATAACCGTTGCTTGCATTGCTATTCGGCCAGCAGTCCGGAGGTACCTGCCGGCTCACTACCACACAGTCGCTGGCTTGAACTAATAACAGAAGCGCGCCAGGAGGGCGCTTCCGGACTCCAGCTCATTGGCGGTGAACCCTTACTTTATCCCAAATGGCGGGAACTGGTCCTCAAGGCACGTGAAGAAAATTACGAGTTAATTGAAATTTTTACAAATGCCACACTGATCAATGATGACTGTGTCAAATTTTTTAAAGAACATAACGTCTCTATCGCTACCACAATCTATGCGGATAATGCCGCAACACACGATAAAATAACCCTTCATCCCGGTAGCTTTGAGAAAACCATGACTGCCATAAATAAAATTCTGGCTGAGAACATTCCACTTCGCATAGCCTCAATTATTATGAAAGCCAACGAGAATGAAGCCGAAAATATTATGAAACTATGCACACGGCTAGGGGTGGAAGCTACACCACCGGATGTTGTGCGGCCTACAGGCCGCGGCAATGACCAGCAGTTATTGCCTCAAGTCTACACAAAACCGCCCATCAAGCCGCCTTTTTTTACCGATCCTGAATCCTTCCTGAATGCACAAAGCTTTCATAGCTGCCTAGCCGGCCGCCTAGCGATAACGGCCACCGGCGATGTGATCCCCTGCATTTTTGCCCGTGAGCAAATTTGCGGAAATATTCTAAGTTCAGATCTCCATACGATCCTTAACGGCCAACCGCTAAAAAACTGTTGGCAAACAACTAAAGACAGGATTACTAAATGTCAGGACTGCGAGTACCGTTACGCTTGCCCTGATTGCCGTCCCCTTGCCCAAAACCAAGATCCTCAAAATTCCTGGAACGCCCCCCCTGCTGATTGCTCTTATAACCCTTATACCGGAAGTTGGGAGGATGATTAAAATATGATTAAGAACAAATATCAAAAACCTAAATGGGAATCCCCGGAAATCAGCGAATGTGACTTCAATGCCACAACAAAAGAATCCGATAAACGTTCTGCCACTGTTGGCTGTCAACCTTCATGGAGTCCCTGCCAGCCCACCAAACAACCCATTGGCTGCCGTCCTTCCTGGCCTCCCTGTTCGCCCCGGCAGTGCTACCCGCGGCAGTGCTACCCGCGGCAGTGTTCCCCGTGGCAGTGCTCTCCGCAGCAGTGCTCTCCGCGCATGTGTATGCCAATTAGCCATCGCCCCTGCAATCCATTATAAAGAAGCCACCCCATTTAAATATCCAAAATTTCTATCTTGCTATTTTCTTAGTTTGAATTACTTTTTTATATTTCCTACTAATATAATTGTTGCCTGAATGGCGGCAAGCAAAGATCCAATTATATCGGCGATTAAATCAAGATTGGTATCCAGCAGACTAGGCTGGCTCGGTACCCTGGGCTTAGTTATATAATCCCCGATGAACTCACCTACTTCGTATAAAGCACCAATACCAAGCCCTAAGGCAAGCACAAGGATAAAGGTAAATCCAGGGCCGATTGCGGGACGAGTCAAACGAATCATAACACTATATGCAAATAAGGAAAAAGCATAGCTGCCAACGATATGCTGAATTTTATCAAAAATTGATGATGTAGTATAAAGATCAAAATATAAACCGAAAAAACTATCACTAAAAATAACCGTCATGACACTCGCCCGAATGTAAATATTTAGGTTAATGCCCTTCTTTACATCGATAAACGTATAGATTATCCATAAAACTATTTTTACTCCGATGTTTTTCGCATAATCATACTGTCCCTGTTGAATCAGCCCAAGGACTATGCCCAACAAAACGAGCAGGAAGACGGCGGTAAGAGCGAATACGATTTTTCTTTGCGCGCACAAAAGCACTTTCCTCCCTTTTCCCCCTATAAAATACCATTAATCAGGTTCCCGCCCCCCTTGCAACCCATGCGAACGTATATAGTTTACCCAAATAGCCTTTAAATTTATAGTGTAATTTGATTAGAATAATACTTGCAAAAACAACAAAGCTTATCAGGCTAATCTGATAAGCTTTGTTGTGAAATATTCGCGTATAATTTGTATTTATTTGTCGGCAACTATATATATTCAATAAAAGTACTTGTAACTAAGTTCAATTCCATCTGGAAGATATCGCCGTTGCTGTATGATTGCTGTCTAAGTCCTTTCTGACAATAAAAAAGCTTCTCAAGCTTGATGCCTAAGAAGCCTTGTATTTTCTATGGTGCGGGAGACAGGAATTGAACCTGCACGCCTCACGGCGCTAGATCCTAAGTCTAGTGCGTCTGCCAGTTCCGCCACTCCCGCAAAAAGTATTGCTTTGTCGCTGTAGATGTTATAATATCATAGTTATTTTACTATGTCAACCTCTATCTATACAGTATCCAATAAAGATTTACGAAGTGCAACCAGGCGGCCCCTCTGCTAAAGGTTATGCAAATTATTATATCTCATCTCAGTATGGTTGGCAAGCTTGCATAGTTACAGTCCCGTTTTCCGCCTAAAGTCCAATTTCCAATTTATCGTTATATAGTTAAAAAATCCAATAAAGATTTTTAGGCAGGCTACAAGACCGTAAACGCTAATTGCGGAGGGAATAAAAAATCTTTATTGGATCTTATGATGAAGCAAGCACTTACGAATATTTTTGCAAACTAAACTCGTGAATCACATTATTAATTTCGCGTAAAAGGGCAGCAGGCAATCCTTCAATATTTACGTTAAGGAAACCGCGGACAATGGTAGCAATCGCCTCTTCCTCGGTAAGGCCGCGCGCCATTAAGTATTCAATTTCTTCCGGAGCAATCTTGCCGACTGCCGCTTCATGACTGAGTTCCGCATTGCCTGTCCGGGCTTCCAACTCCGGTACCGCATGAATAACCCCCTTATCCGACAGCAACAAACCATGGCATTCTAAGTGGGCCTTGGTTTCCGGTGACTGCCCCAGTAAATGACCGCGGTTGATCACTATACCGCCGGTGCTTATCGTACGGGCAATAATCTCTGCCCTGGCCCCCGGCGCAGCCAGAATAGCTCTGCCGCCGACATCCATATGCGAACCGGGCGGAGCAACCAGTATCGAATTAATTCGTGATACGGCTCCCGGTCCTACAAGCTTTGTAGTCGGATACATTTGCAGATCATGAACCGGCTGCATACAGACATAATTTGATAAATATAACCCGTTTTCCTCAATAACAACGCCGGTACGAGGCCTAACCACAACTTCCTCGCCCCAACGGTGAAGCATGGTAAAGGTCAGCTTCCCGCCTTTTTTTACATAGAACTCACTTATCCCGACATGCATACCTTTTTTCACCTGAGGGTCGGTGGCACAACCTGTAATAACGTGTAATTCCGCCCCTTCCTCAACAATAATAATATTATGGACATCCTGGATAAGGTCTTCCTGCCCAATGTATAAACAGGCCTGTACCGGATAATCAACTTTTTTCCCTGCCGAAACATGAATAAAATAGCCGTGTTCCTGATGGAGCGCCGCCCTGGCAGTATATTTATCGGCGTCAGGTTCAACCGCCTGCCACCAATAATCAGACAGCCAATCGTATTTTTTTAACGCATCGTCCGTACTTAAAATTTCCACACCGTCAGTGGCAACATTACAGTGCACAACGGAATGATCAACCTGCATATACGTTCCTGCCCGCTCTTCCCCGGCAACCTCCATGCCGATATTCTCCAGTTGTTTTTGCTGTTCAGGAGAAAGTTTGGCAGGATCGGAAAGATAACTTCGCTCAGCGGCTTTATCAGCAAAAGCAGCAAAATCTATATCTGCCCCCAGGGCAGCTTTTTTCTCATATGCGGCACGGGCCTTATCGTTTATATTTGCCTCATTCTTCATTTTTTCGCCTCCTATAGCGCACAGTTAATACATTCTTCATAGCCTTTTTCATGGATACAGGCCAGCATTTCCTGCGGGTTGCCACTACAGGACAACGTTCCCTGATACATGACATGCGCAATATCTGCAGGTACATATTCCATGATATGCCCGGTATGCGTAATGATCAGCCCGGATTTTTGCCGGTCGGTCCGGCGCCTTTTGATCGTTTGCCCATTCTTTCTGGTGCCGCGTTCCAAAATATAATTGGCTGCTTGTCCCACGACAGCAATATTCTCAATATCAACCCCCGACTCCGGCTCATCCAGCATAACAAAATCCGGTTGTTGAGCCATTAACTGCAACAATTCGGAACGTTTAATTTCGCCACCGGAAAATCCCTCATTTACTCCTCTTGCCAAAAAATCAACCATATTCATTTTTTCTGCCAGTGACTCCACCTCAACCTGATTTTTTCCGCAAATTTGAACCATTTCACGCACGGAAAGGCCACGCAACGTCGGCGGTCGTTGGATCATAACCCCAATTCCCCTGCGCGCACGTTCATCAACCGGCAAATGGGTTATATCCTGTCCTTTAAAGTAGATTTTTCCGGCAGTGACTGTATACCGGGCGAATCCCATAATTGCGCCAATTAATGTAGATTTTCCGGTACCGTTCGGGCCAAACAGTACATGCACTTCCCCCGGCTTGATATGCAAATTGACATCTTGCAGTATTTGCCGGCCATCGACTGCTACCGATATTCCTTCAAGTCTTAACAACTGCATCGCCTCCCAATCGTTTTATTAAAATAACCCCCCAAAGCCAAGGTTATATATTCTTTCCTTACGTAATTGTAACATTCTATTTAGAGACAATCTTTCCTTCTTAATTACAAAAGAAATCAACCAAATTATACCATAACATTTTTAGATATTCTCATAATGCTTCGCCCCCCTCGTTAGCTTGAGGGGGGCGAAAAAATAACCACAATAACTTGGTTGGTCATTTCAAGTCAAATTATAATAATTAACCTTACCATTCATTGACATTTATTATTTAATATAATATATTGATTTTATGGCATATATTCCATAATTTTTCCAGATTACGCCCTCTTGCCTTGCTGGATTAATGTCTAGAAAACCCGGCTAACGCCGAGCGTTAAGCGAAGGCGTTAGCCGAAAGGGACGTTTTTGGCACTGTCAATAAAGACAATGTCAAATAAAATTGTAATATCCGTTAAGTATTTTAGAGAGACTTTCCGATATCAGGGCCAGGTGATGTTACGAAAATCTTCTCAACTTCAACAGTTACTACACCTTTTGCATTCAGTTTAAGAACAGACGCCATCGTATTTCCCTCATCCACAAGTGAGCCTTCCGTTATGTAAGTAGCGATGCCTTTAATCTGGTAGCCTTGAAGTTTTTCCGCATTAAAAACTGTAATCGCTACTTTTGGATTACTTTTTATATTTTCGAGAGTTTTTTTCATAAAAACATCAACAAGCATTAATTTGTTATCATTAAGCACCTTGGTAAAATAAATTGGAACCGCATTCGGGGTACTTCCCGCACTTGCAAGAACCCACATTTTATTTTCCTCAAGAAATGCCTTGATTTCAGAATTTATTACCTTCACTATATGTTCCTCCTTTATTGCTTTTTATTTATTTTAATAACAACAATATAGGCAGCTGCCAATATTATGATATACTCACTATTTAACAAAAACAAGTATGCACTTTTAAGTAACTTAGGTAACAAAAAGGTAACTTAAATCTATGATCTTTCACCAAAGACATATTGTGATAGGAGAACAATTATGGAGAAAGCAAAATGCCCGATAGAAATAACCCTGTCTGTTATAAGCGGAAAATGGAAATTTCTTATAATTCGCGAACTAATGGGAGGCGGAAAACGTTTTGGCGCATTACATAAGTGCATTGGGCCTATTAGCGCAAAAATATTAACACAACAGCTTAGAGAAATGGAAAATGACGGACTGGTTGAAAGAAAAGTTTTTTCAGAAATTCCTCCCAAAGTTGAATATTCATTAACCCCCTAGGTCAAAGTCTCTTACCCATTCTGGTTGCTATGAGAAAGTGGGGACTAAACGTCACTAATAAGCACACACCCAAATGCCATTATTGTAACCAATGCGAACCAGTTTATCTTTCAGCCGCATCCAATAGGCAATATTCTTCTAAGTAAGTTTAACGAAGAATATTCCTTGACATACTATAAAGAATAGTATATATTGATTATGAAATATATATCATAACTATAAGCAGTATATTTTTTATCTTCATTATGAAATATATCCTAAAACTCACAAAGGAGGAGACCATGTGCTTATCAGTATTGCCAGCGGCAAAGGTGGCACAGGCAAAACAACATTAGCCCTATTACTTGCCGCCGCTCATTCGCAACTCACTCTAATTGACTGCGATGTCGAAGAACCTAACTGTCACCTGTTTCTCCAACCACAGTGGCAAGGTCCGGAACAAGAAGTCACGATCATGGTTCCAAGCATTGATAATGACCGTTGCAATGGCTGTGGCGCATGTTCAGCCGTTTGCCTATTCAGTGCCATCGCAGTTACCGGTAAATCAGCGCTATTATTTGATGAACTATGCCATAGTTGTGGTGGTTGCCTGCTTGCCTGTCAACAACACGCCATAAGTGAAAAACAAAAACCCATTGGTATTCTAATGAGCGGAACAGCAACCGCCTATCCGGGTATTCACTTGTTAAAAGGCACCTTAAAAGTTGGTACTCCCAGCGCTGTATCACTGATCAAACGAATGAAGCAAGAAAGTTTGCAACTTACAGGTGATATTCTTATAGATTGCCCGCCGGGGACTTCCTGCTCGATGGTAAGCGCCGTCAAAGGCAGCGACTTTTGCATCTTAGTTACCGAACCAACACCTTTTGGTAAGCATGACCTAGAATTGGCCATGAATATTACCCGCTTACTCCAGATACCGACAGGGGTTGTAATTAATAAAAGTGATGGTGCTGCTGGTGACGAAAGTATTGAAACCTTTAGCGTAAGCCGCCAAATTCCGGTCTTAGCCAAAATTCCTCATAGTCTTTCTTTCGCCCGTCAATATGCCGCAGGCTGCATACCATCTGAATTTCAAAATATCGCCGCATCCATCTGGCAACGCTTGACGACTGAAAGGAGCGCGAGAGCATGAAAGAACTAGTCATTGTCAGCGGCAAAGGCGGCACAGGTAAAACCAGTATCAGTGCAGCTCTCGCTTATCTGGCACCGCAGAAAGTACTGGTAGACTGCGATGTTGATGCAGCCAATTTCCATCTGGTTAGCGGTGCAACGATTAAAGAAACCCAACCTTTTAAAGCCGGTTTTCAACCCTATATTGATGCAGATGCTTGTAACCAGTGCGGCAAATGCACCAACCTATGCAGATTTGGCGCCATTACAAGCGGTGTTATTACCACACCGCTAAACTGCGAAGGCTGCGGGGTATGTGCTTTCAACTGTCCGCAGCATGCCATCGCCATGCAAGAAAAAGAGGCAGGACACTGGTTTGTCTCCACCACCCGTTTTGGCTGCTTAATTCATGCTGAACTCGGTCTTTCTCTGGAAAATTCAGGAAAATTAGTGAGTAAGGTTAGGCAAGAAGCGAAAAAAATCGCCACAGCTGAGCGTTTGCCCCTTATTATAACCGATGGACCGCCAGGAATCGGCTGCCCGGCCATTGCTGCCTTATCAGGCGCCTCTTTAGCACTAGCGGTTGTAGAACCCTCTATATCCGGTATGCATGATTTGGCGCGTTTAACCGAATTAGTAGCCCACTTCCAGTTACCAATCGCCGTATGTATCAATAAAAGTACACTTCATCAAAAAAATACGGAGCAAATGATAGACTGGTGTCAGCGTAAAGACATTCCCGTATTCGGTCAAATCCCCTACAGCGATACCTTCCGCACCGCTGTTCAATCCGGGCAAACAGTGTTAGAAGTGCCGCAAAGCGATGTCAAAGAGAGCCTTACAGCATTATGGCAAAATATAGCAAACCATTTGAATATCCCCCTTGTTAATAATGACTCTGGCTCGCTATGGCAGAAACTCAATATTTTCCGTAAGTAATACACCTTTTGAGGAATGAAGCTTAATAACTCCAGTTTATCTTACCGCTGGCTAATGGAAAATTGTTCAAATAATTATAAGAAAGCGAGGAAATCCTAATATGAAAATTGCGATTACTGCGCATGGTAAAGACCTTCATGCAACTGTCGATTCCCGTTTTGGCCGGGCCGAATATTTTATCATTTATAATCAAGAAAAAGCTTCCTGGGAATCTATACCCAACACACAAAACCTGGAAGCAGCCCATGGAGCCGGTATCCAAGCCGGTCAAACACTGGCTAAAACCGGGGCCAACGTACTCATCACCGGTCATGTTGGTCCAAAGGCATTCAAAGTAGTAAAAGCGGCCAATATCACCATATATTCATTAGGCGCTGAGAACGGCACTGTCGAAGATGCACTGGCCGCTTTTCTGGCTGGCAAACTGACACCTATTGCCACGCCAAATGCGATTGAAATTAAAAAATAATATGATTACCATAATCAAAAGGGGATGGATGACAAATGGCCTGTAACAGCAACGATCAAGAGCAAAAAGCACAAGATCAAAAAATCAACAGCTTTTTACAAAACGTCGATCACAAAATTCTCGTCATGAGCGGTAAAGGCGGTGTCGGAAAAAGCACGGTTGCCACCAATCTGGCAGTCTTTTTAAACAATCAGGGCTATAAAGTCGGCTTGCTTGATGTAGACGTACATGGTCCCAGTATTGCCGGACTATTAGGCCTTACCGGCCTAAGGCTCAATACCCTTGGCAGCCAAATTCAGCCCTACCATTATACCGATAATTTAAAAGTAATGTCCATTCAGGGCTTACTGGATCAACCTGATGACCCGCTTATTTGGCGCGGTCCGGTGAAAATTGGCATCATTCGCCAATTTTTAGCAGATGTAAATTGGGGACCACTTGACTTTTTAATCATAGACAGCCCGCCGGGAACAGGTGACGAACCGCTGACAGTGGCCCAAACAGTAACTGATTGCCAGGCTGTAATCGTGACAACCCCCCAAGAAATTGCCTTAGCTGATGTACGTAAATCTATTCAATTTTGCCAAAAGGTCAATATGCCGATTTTGGGGATTATTGAAAATATGAGTGGTTTTGTTTGCCCTTCCTGTGGCGATATGCATGCCATCTTTAAGAGCGGCGGCGGTGAAAAGACCGCGGCAAAATACCAGCTCCCTTTCTTAGGACAGCTGCCTATTGACCCTAACGTTGTCACCGCCGGGGATGCCGGTCAAAGCATCGATTCTTTATCAAGTCACACCAAAGAAAAAATGCAACATATTGTTGAGCAGTTACTCCAAAAACTTCCTAATAAACCAAATAAACAGAAGGGTGTTGAAAACAACATGAAAATTGCAATTCCGGTAGTTCAGGGAAAACTTTGTACCCATTTTGGCCATTGTGAACAATTTGCCATCATCACTGTAGCTGCTGGCAAAATTGCCAAACAAGAAACGCTAACCCCGCCTCCCCACGCCCCTGGTGTTATTCCTAACTGGGTAGCTGATCAAGGCTGCACAGACATTATTGTCGGTGGTATGGGCGAAGCGGCTCAGGCTATTTTGATGCAGCGCGGGGTGAAAGTCTCCTGCGGCGCCCCCTCGGACACACCTGAAAATCTGGTTGCTGCCTACCTACGTGGTGAACTTGTCGATTCCGGCAATACCTGCGACCATGAACACGGACATGAGCATAGCTGCGGCGGACACTAAATAACTAGATTAGCAGCATAACAGCGCAGCTAGAATTATTCCAGTCCTAGCTGCGCATTTTTATTTGCTTTACAATCAATCCCCTATTCTTTGCCAAGTAATCAATATAATCACCTTGATAAAAAATTTTTATCTTAATTACGAAATATATCTCGTAATTTAGTAAACCAAATCGCTTTAAAGGCAACGCTAACAATTTAATTTTTTCGGGAAGGAGGTTTCAGGGTGTCCGAAAATCTTAATTCCTTGAAACAAAATACCGCTCAGCTCGCCGTCATTGCCACTTCCCTGCAGCTAATTTTAAAACTAGTAATCGGTATTTTTACCGGCACCATCAGTATCATTTCTGAAGCCGTTCATTCGGCGGCAGACTTATTGGCAACTTTAATCTCTTATTGTGCCATAAGGAAGTCATCTGCCTTACCCGACGACAACCACCACTATGGTCATGGTAAATTTGAAAATATATCCGGTGCTTTTGAAGCATTACTTATTATTACAGCAGCTTTGTGGATTCTATATGAAGCTTATGAAAAGTATAGCAATGCTAACTCTCCCGTATTTCTAGAATATGGAATGATTATTATGCTCTTTTCTTGTGTTGTAAATTACCTTATCTCTCAAAAAATGCTGTCGGTTGCCAAACAAACAAGTTCTCCTGCCTTAGAAGCCGATGCGCTTCATTTGCAAGCAGATATCTGGACATCCGGCGGTATATTAGTCGGTTTGTTCTGTCTCCACGTAACCGGCTTATCTTGGATTGACTCATTAATTGCCGTAATAATAGCTCTTATAATTTTAAAAACAGGTTATTCCATGCTCAAAAAAAACATATCTGAACTCACTGACATCACTCTACCTGAAGAAGAAGAGCAGCTTATTTCTCAAATTATTAAACAGCATGATCAAGTTATATCCTTGCATCAATTACGCACTAGATATTCCGGAGGCTATCGCCTAATCGATATGCATCTTACAGTAGATAAAAACATGCAATTAGATAAAGCTCATACTATCTGCGATCAATTGGAGGCTACCATTAAACATCATTTTGGTACATGTGATGTAATGATTCATGTGGAACCAGATGAATGTAGGCTCTCGGAAACTTAGTACCATATAGTAGGATTTTGAGGGTATTGAGTAGCAAAATCAGAAGTAAATTAGCAAAAACAAGGGATGAGGAAAGGATACGTAAAAAGAGAGCATAGCAAGCAGACCTAGCCAAATACTAAAAAAACTAGGCCCAAGGTGTAGAAGTGTAGAGTTAAACGCTTAAGAACTAAGAAATTGCAGGAAAGACTTCCGCCGACCACTCCAAAATGAGGGGACGCATATTGATGGCAAGGTGTTTTATCCAGGCATCCATATGTGAACACATGGCAGTGGAATAAGCCCGGAAATACCAATTGCATGAATTACGGGT
>NZ_FNAM01000021.1 GCF_900101845.1 Sporomusa acidovorans
TAACTCCCCGTTCGACTTGCATGTGTTAGGCACGCCGCCAGCGTTCGTCCTGAGCCAGGATCAAACTCTCCATAAAAGTTTTATTTATGAAGCCATTTGTTGGCTCTTATAATCAAGAAATTATTTATTGACGTTGAATTATCACAAATGATAATTCAACCGCACATCTGGCTTTTGATGCATTACTTACATTGTTCAGTTTTCATGGAACATCGTCGTTTCGTTTTGTAGAGCCGACAGTTATATATGTTATCACGTATTTTTCACCGTGTCAACATCTTTTATTGTTGGTATTTACTGTATTTCATATGCGGGTTCGTCTGTTTTTCCTCTCTTCGAACCAGCTTGCCTATCTTATCATGTATCGTGTACTTGTGTCAATAGCAATTCTTCTATTTGCAACACAAGAGGAAAAGCGCCCCGCAAATCGAGACGCTTACCTTTTTAATCATTATTAGCTTTCTTTTCAACAACTGCCAAGGCAACAACCTGATCATTTTCTTCTGTACGCATCACCTTTACGCCTTGCGTACTACGACTAGTAACAGATATTGTATCAATCTCCATCCGGATTACGATGCCGTCGCTGGTAATCAGCATTAGTTCCTGTCCTGGTTTAACGACTTTTATACCAACAACATAACCGATTTTTTCAGCTGAATTTGGTTTTATATTGATAACACCTTTACCACCGCGACCAGTCACCCGGTACTCACTAACCGCTGTCCGTTTTCCATAACCTTCTGAGGTTATTGTTAGTACTTCGCCATCTTTTTTCACAACATCCATAGCCACAACCTGGTCATCATGATCCAGAGTTATCCCTTTTACACCATGCGCGGTTCTACCCATGATCCGTACATCATCTTCATGGAATACAATTGCTTTGCCATCCCGGGTTCCCATGATGATATCACATTCACCGTTGGTTAGCTTTACGCCAATCAAATCATCATCCTCATCCAGGGAAATAGCAATCAGGCCGCCTTTGCGGGCAGTATCAAATTCAAGCAACTCGGATTTTTTGACAATGCCTTTCTGTGTTGCCATAAACAAATAACGTCTGGCACTAAATTCTTTAATTGGAATGACAGCAGTTATTTTTTCGTCTTTTTCCACTTGAAGCAGATTGACTATAGCTGTCCCTTTAGCGGTGCGACCGGCTTCCGGTATCTCATAGCCTTTTAAGCGATACATTCGTCCCCTGCTGGTAAAGAACAAAAGATTATGATGTGTTGTTGCTACAAATAAATGTTCAACAAAATCTTCTTCTTTGGTCCCCATTCCGGTTACACCTTTGCCGCCCCGCCGCTGGCTGCGGTAAGTGTCGACAGGCAACCGCTTGATATAACCTTGATGTGTTAAGGTTATGACGATGTCTTCTTCTGCAATAAGGTCTTCCATATTCATTTTGGATACATCGCTGGTAATGACTGTGCGGCGTTCATCAGCAAACCTTTTTTTTGTATCTAATAATTCGTCTTTAATAATATTCATAATCTTGTGCTCATCTGCCAGCACACTTTCCAACCACTCAATTGTCTCCAAAATATCTTTGTATTCATTTTCGATTTTTTCGCGTTCAAGGCCGGTTAGGCGTTGAAGACGCATATCCAGAATTGCCTGGGACTGCTTTTCGCTTAAATCGAATTTATCCATTAATGCATTTTTAGCAATTTCCGGAGTCTGGGATTGCCGAATTGTACTAATTACGGCATCCAGATAATCTAATGCGATTTTTAAGCCTTCTAAAATGTGAGCCCTAGCCCGTGCTTTATCTAGCTCAAACTTAGTACGACGAATAATTACATCTTTTTGATGTTCTAAATAATATCGCAGAACCTCCGGCAAAGTAAGCACTTTGGGATGCCCATTGACCAAAGCCAACATATTGACACCAAATGTATCTTGCATTTGCGTATGCTTATACAGTTGGTTTAAAACAACATCAGCATTCGCGTCCCGTCTAAGTTCAATGACTATCCGCATTCCCTTCCGATCACTTTCATCGCGAAGGTCAGTAATGCCGTCAATAGACTTATCGCGGACAAGCCCGGCAATATTTTCAATAAGTCTTGCCTTATTGACCTGATAGGGCAACTCGGTTACTATGATGCGTTGCTTCCCGTTAGACATAGTTTCGATCCTGGCCTGTGCCCGGATTTTGACACTGCCCCGTCCGGTAGTATAGGCCTGGCGAATACCTTCACGGCCAAGGATCAAAGCTCCAGTAGGAAAGTCGGGGCCTTTTATGGCCATCATTAATTCGTTGATGGTCACGTCCGGGTTGTCAATCATCATAATAAGGCCGTCAACCACTTCCCCGAGATTATGAGGAGGAATATTGGTAGCCATGCCAACAGCAATGCCTGATGAGCCGTTAATTAATAAATTAGGCACCTTAGACGGTAGAACTGCCGGTTCTTTTAATGATTCATCATAGTTGGGAACAAAGTCAACCGTATTTTTTTCAATATCAGCCAACATTTCTTCGGCAATTCGCGCCATACGTACTTCTGTATAACGCATAGCCGCTGCTGAATCGCCATCTACTGAACCAAAGTTGCCATGCCCGTCTACCATCATATAGCGGCTGGAAAAATCCTGTGCCATTCTAACAATGGCATCATATACCGAACTATCACCATGAGGATGATACTTACCTAAAACTTCACCGACAATACGGGCCGATTTTTTATAGGGTTTGTTAGAAGCCATCCCGGCCTCATGCATAGCGTAAAGTATCCGGCGGTGAACCGGCTTCAAGCCGTCGCGGACATCAGGCAACGCCCTCATAACAATAACACTCATCGCATAATCGATATATGAATTCTTCATTTCCTCTTCAATTTTGACAGGCAAAACTTTGCCTAATCCAAAATCCAAACCTTCTTGCACAAAACCACCTCAATAATTCGACATTCTACTATATTTTCCCCATTTGCGAAAAAAAATCCTGCAAGAACTTAATTAAACTGCAAAACTATCTACTTTTGGCTGTCAGTAACCGAATTTTGCCGCCCGCATATACTATCACGTAAGATCAATCAATCTTATTGCAAACAGGAGGCGCTCGGTTCATGCATCTTTTTTATGTATTATTGCTAGGATTTGCTGTCAGCCTTGATGCTTTTGCCGCTGGGGCTGCCTATGGATTAAAAACAATAAAATTACCAGTCAAATCATTACTTGTAATTGGCGTAATTACGGCTTTATGCACTGGAATAGCCATGGCCCTTGCCTGTTACCTTGGTTCATTTATTAACACATTTTTTGCTATTACTGCCGGGTCGATGCTATTAATAGCTATCGGCTCCTGGAATATACTTCAGGAATATCTGTCCAAGAAAAACACTTGCTGTCCGCAAGTAAACAGTGCCAGCTTCTCTTTTCGTATTGGACGAATCGTAATTAATATTATGGCTGATCCGGAAACGGCTGATATGGATCACTCCCACTCAATCAGTACCTCTGAAGCTGTTCTGCTTGGGCTGGCCTTGGGAATTGACAATATGGTTGCCACTTTTGCCGCTGCCTTAATTAAACCGCTTCCTATCTATACACCGGCAATCATGGCCTTTATTCAGGTTTTTTTGATTGCTATCGGCATTTACGCTGCATCTCGACTGGCTTCCGATAACCTAAAAAAACGCTTTTCTTACATTCCCGGTGCTATATTGATCATTCTGGGCCTCTTACGTCTGGTTTAAACCAGGCGATTTTTTTACTGATACTTAACAATTTTTGCTAATAATAATACAATAGAGCTAATACTATAATTATCATGGAGGTTATTTATGCCATTTAATATCTTGACAATTAACCCCGGTTCTACTTCTACTAAAATCGGTTTATATCAGGACATCAGTAATGTATTTACCCAGATCATTGACCATAGTGCCCAAGAAATTGCCCAATTTCCCACAATTACAGATCAATTTGCATTTCGTCTGGAGCAGATAAGAAATTTTTTGGCTAATCAAAATTTGCATGCTAAAGATTTATCTGCGGTTGTCGCCCGCGGCGGCTTATTAAAACCAATGGCAGGTGGGACTTATCAGATTAACCAGGCTATGCTTGATGATTTAAGACATAATCGTTATGGTGCTCATGCCTGTAATCTTGGCGCGATTATTGCGGACCTTTTAGCTAAAGAAGGAGGCTGCCCCGCCTACATTGTCGATCCTGCTGTTGTTGACGAGTTAGCACCTGTAGCCAGGCTTACAGGCTGTCCGGGAATTACCCGTAAGAGTATTTTTCATGCACTCAATCAAAAAGCTGTAGCTAAGCGTTTTGCTAAAAGCATTAACCGTTCTTACGACAGTCTTAATCTTATTATTGCGCACCTTGGCGGCGGTATTTCCATTGCCTGCCACACTTTTGGACAAGCAATTGATGTGAATAACGCCTTTGACGGAGAAGGTCCGTTTTCACCGGAACGGGCCGGTACATTGCCAGCCAAACAATTTGCCGAAAAAATTATTAATGAAAAACTTGATCTTACTACTATCTCGTCAATGATAGCCGGTAAAGGTGGTTTAGTAGCCCACCTGGGCACCAATGACGTACGGGAGGTGGAACGCCGGATTACTGCCGGGGATAAACAAGTAGAACTGGTTTATCACGCTATGATTTATTCAATCGCCAAAAGTATTGCGGCGGCCGCCGTACCCGTATGCGGCAATGTTGACTATATTATTATTACTGGGGGTATCGCTTATTCTGATCAGCTTACCTCCAAACTCAAAGAATATATTGGCTTTATCGCGCCGGTAATTGTCATGCCTGGTGAAGATGAGCTCCGGGCACTGGCTGAGGGAGCCTACCGGGTACTTATCGGCGAAGAAAATGCAAAACTTTATTAGACTACTTGTCCGCCCCGTGCCTTTTGGCGAGAAGCCTTAACTGCTTTGTGAGCTTATATCAATCTAGAGCTAACAACGTGCTAAGGAAACCCCTGAATTGAGCAAAGCTTAACTCAGGGGTTTCCCGGTTTATGCATCCCAAACAGAAACAATCTTATCTTCCGTACAACGAACAATTTTATCTTTATCATAAAGTTTAGTCTTTAAATCTACTTTATTGCCCCATAGCTCAGCCACATATTTAATTGTTTCTTTCGTATAATTCATTTCTAATTCCCGTCCATCAAAAACATGTTCCAATATGAGTACCCCATTTTCTACACTTTGCACCCGAATTTCCGGCACCATCCCCAAACCAACCGAATTGGCCAGTTCATTACGAATGACCTTCCAGCCTTCTTCATCAGCGACTTCGGTAACGACGATATCGATTCCCCGCACTTTGTAATTAAATAGACACAATTCTTCGCATAATTCTTTGTTTAAAAAACGCCGCAGAAAAGACTGATCCCGTTCTTGAGCACGAATTTCAAATATTTTTTCCTGCCCATTATTTTTTTCCAGATATTCAAACATTTTAAATCCGATAAAATAGGGATTAATTTGTCCCTGATGCGGTCTGACGACAAGATTATGGCGCTGCAAAAATTCGAGATACAGTCCTTGCGGTAAGTCTAATTGCTGGAGAATATGATAGTGCCAATAACTAGCCCAACCCTCATTCATAATCTTGGTTTCCAGCTGTGGCAAAAAGTAAAAAGATTCTTCTCTCACAATACTAGCCAAATCTTTTTCCCAAGCAGCAAGCTTACCCCGTTCGCTTAAAAATCCCAATAAATCAGTTTTTAACCGGTCTGGCACTTCATTCGGATCTTCTTTAGCCAGTTCGCTTCTTGTGGGCAGTTTACCTTCTCCCTGCCGCCTGATTTGAAACCGCAGTGCATGAGCGGCATCCAATATGCGCTCAACATTTTTGGGTCCAATACTAGGATCGGCAATATAATCCCTAACCCGGCCAGCATGGCTTTTAAACATCTCGACCGTTAATTCCGCCCGGGTATTTTCTTTAAACAACCGGTTATTTTTAAAGAAATCATTATGCCCATACACATGAGCAATGGTTAATATCTGCAGCAACAAGGTATTATCACGCATAAGATAAGCAATGCAGGGATCAGAGTTAATCACCATCTCGTATGGCAAGCCTGTCAGGTTATACGTATAGAAAGTTTTTTGCCGTTCATAAGCCTTGCCATAACTCCAGTGGGGGTAATGGGAAGGCATTCCCACATATGCCTCATAGCAAAGCATATCTTCATAACTGCAAATTTCAAACTGTTGCTCATAACAATCTAAACCAATATGTTCTATCAGCTTTTCAATTTTATCACTCCAATTTTGAAGCTCGCTCAGAGTATAGTCCGCCGTCACCATGCATCACCTCTGATCTCGGGTCCGGCTTGAGATCCGGCATCTAAATCCGCTTCCGATTCTTTTTCCAATATTCGCTTAAGGGCCGGCCAGATATCTTCTTTTCGCCCCATTGATACAATAATAAAGTTTTCTTTCTTGACTTTTTGCTCCAACTCATGGCGAATGGTAATACCGTAACCATAATTAGCCAATATCTCGGCATAACCTACCAAGTTACAGACGTTGGCCAATTCTTTTGCCTTTTCGATGGTTCGCGGATTATCCTCGGTCCAATTATCACCATCAGTACAATGAAAAGCATAAATATTCCAAACTGTAGGATTGTACCGCTGTTCAATAATCTCCAATGCCTTGGCATAGCCACTGGATATCATTGTCCCTCCTGATTCACCATGATGGAAAAATTCCCGTTCGTTGACCTCTTTCGCTTCCGTCGTGTGGGCAATAAATACTACCTCTACCTGCTCATACTTCCAGCGTAAAAATTGATATAATAAAAAGTAAAACGTGCGTGCCAAATATTTTTTGGTTTGATCCATGGAACCTGATACATCCATAATACAAAAAACGACGGCATTAGAATGACGGCGAATATCTTCCTTTACCCGGTAATATCTTAAATCCTCTTCTCGGAACGGCACTCTCGCCCGTACCGGCTGACCATCTTCGGAGTAAGTTTGACTGCAGCGTTTTTCTCTGACCAGACCTTGTTGGCGCTTAAGCTTTTCGACCAGGGTCCGTTTTTTGGCCAGGCGCGGTGGAATCCCCTTACGCTGATAACCGGATTTTTTAAAGATATGCTCTGATTCCTGAACGGCAAATTTTTTACGTTCTAAATCCGGCAGCTTCGCTTCTTCAAACATATAGTTGATAATTTCGTCCATAGTGATTTCGGTTTCATAAATATCTTCCCCCGGGTCACTGCCGGCCTGGCCTATCCCTTTTTCTTGCTGGCTGTTGGTTCGACCGATAACCTGGCCACGTTCTTCCTTGCCAGTGCCGCTTGCTGTTCCCCCATTATTCTTACCATAAATAAACTGATACTCCTTGATTCCGCGGATAGGTATTTTTATTTTTTTATTTTTGCTTTGGCCGATAATACTTTCATCGGCAATAATTTCACCCAAGTTTCGCTTAATGGCGTCTTCCACAAGTTCACGGTGGCGCTTACGGTCATATTGTGAACGGTCTGACTGTCCGGTACGTCCTTCTTTAAAAATTGCCATCGGTTACCTCCGCTGTCTCCTAGTCTTTCCATAAATTATTAGCGGCGTATTTTAGGACTACATTGCAACAATGCGGGCAATATCCGTTATCTTGCATAGCCTCGACCATGGCATTAAATTTAACATCCTGCTCTTTATCGCGAACTCTTGCCTGGGTAATAATCCGGGAAAGTTCCTTGACCGAAGCGGTTAACTTCTTCTCAATAGCATCCTTTAAAGGTTCATAACTTTTATAATCAATCTTACCGCCGCTACGCATAATCGAAAACATATAAGAAGTAACATCCTGGCGGAATCCTTGAGCAGCGGTGCCGGTAATACCGATTTGTTCCTCAATGGACTGCAAAAATTTGATATCCGGCTCTAATTCCTCCCCGGTATTGACATCTTTTAGTTTGGTGGCATTTACATAGGCTTCGGCATGATCAAGATAATTATTAAACAAACTTTCAGCCTGTTCCCGGTAACCGTGAATAAATGCCTTGGTAACTTCTTTCTCTAATATTTTATTATATTCTTTTTTAATCGTGTCTTGTAAAAAACCAAGATATCGTTTCTTCTCATCTTCAGCAATGGCTAACTCTTTGGTCGCTTTCACCATGTTCTCAATAACTGCAATCGGATTAATACAATTAAACTCAGATTCAGACAGAGTAGTATCCAGCACTTTCATTATAAAACGGGTGGATATGCCGGTCATCCCTTCACGCAAAACTTCATCACGAAGCTCTATGATATCAATTTTTTTGGTTGATCCTTTTTCTACAATTTCCTCACCATTATAGATTTTCAATTTAGTGAATGGGTCCACTTTAGAAGAAGCAGCCAGACGGGTGAGTATCGCAAACATGGATGCCACTTCAATGGTATGGGGGGCAATATGAGCATCAAAACTGCTGTTTTTCAAGACTTTGCGGTATATCTTGACTTCTTCATCCAATTCCAGGCAATAAGGAACTTCAACCTTGACAATTCGGTCCAAAATCGCTTCATTGGTATGATCTGATTTAAACTTATTCCACTCGGCTTCATTCGAATGAGCCAAAATAATCCCGTCAAAATAAATCATCGCGCCTTTTCCCGGCGAGGGAATGGATTTTTCCTGAGTGGCCGTAATCATTGTATGGAGATACTCCACGTCATTTTTAAATACCTCAATAAATTCGACAACTCCACGATTTCCCACGTTAAAAGCACCATTTAGCGATAATACCCGTGGATCGTCTTCCGGATAAAGGTCAAGTTTGGAAATATCAACAGACCCCGATAAAACCGATGTATCCTGGTTATTCGGGTCAACTGGCGGAACGACACCAATTCCTTTGCGCGAACGGATAGAAAACTCCGAAGTTGTTATTGGAAATCGTTCAAATTCGCCATTATAATCATGCTTTAAGCGATAACGGCAAATTGGGCACAGATCGCCTTCAATTCTTACTCCCAGTAATTCTTCAAACTGAGGACGAAGATGTTTAGGGATAAGGTGCAATGGCTCTTCGCGCATCGGGCAATCCTTAAGCACATAGATGGGCGGACTCATTTCCAGTGCTTCCTTGAGGGCTTCCATAATGGAAGATTTACCGGCACCAACTGGTCCTACCAAATAGAGTACCTGGCGGGATTCCTCGCCCTTCATTGCCGCCGAATGAAAATAGCGCATAATCTTCATAATGCTTTTATCAATACCAAAAAACTTATTTTGAAAAAACGTATAGCGCTTAATTGTGTCATTGCCGTAAACCCGTTTTAACCGTGGTATTTCTTCTGTCTTTATCACTTCGACACCAGGCTTGATTAATAGCTCATACATACGTTGATGAGCCAGGACCGCTATACCTGGACTTTCTTTTACCATTTTCAAATAATCTAATAATGTACCATCAAATTTATATTGTTTATGCTCACTGCGATCCTGCTTAATTAAATGTTCAAAATCGTTGGCCATACTGACTTGCCTCCTTTTACTGATTATTTATAAAACTGAATTATTTTGAACTATCCGTCTATATGCTCATGTTAATGGTTATAAAAGACTTCTGCCTTTTTACTAATTTATTACGAGAATCGAAAAATTGGGCCTGTCTAAACAAATAAAAAAAGCAATAGATGTTTTGGTAACATCCATTGCTTTTTAATTCTCTTACTTATTTTTGTTGCCCTGTTTTTCTCCGACAAACAGCATGCCGATAGTCTTTCCGTTTTTATCTTGGAGTGGTTCATAGTTTACAATATACCATTGCCGCATAACGGTCGCCCGCCCAATATATTCATTTTCACGCTGTAATACCGCCTTTTCAACATATTGGGCGGCTGGGGTGCCGGTAGCCCGTCGTCCCGCTTTTGTTGTCACGGTAGTGGCAATACGGGTGTTTCCCTGAAATACTGTAAATGCGGCGTCCACTTGCTGCGCGATATCATCAACCAACCGGTCATTATTATTGATTGTTTGTTCCCCAACCATAAGTTGATTATTGCTGTTAATATAAATCTCTCCATATTTCAGCAGCAATTCACGCGCCTTGTTAAGTTTACCTTTTATCCGAGCTCTGGTAAATTCATCAACAGCTACAAACTGTGCTGTCATTTCCTCCATATTTTGCGCCATACCATGAAGATCGTTGGTAGAAGCAGCAATTTTTTCAATCGTAGCAAATACTTCTTCACTAGCTGCATTGATTTCCTGACTAGCTCCTGAAAATTGTCGGGCAATATCTGTTATTTCACCCACATTCCCAGCAATATTTTCAATATCTTTTGTGACTTCGGCCGTATTCTGGGCCATATTACTTACTTGCTCATTAAGTTGCTGGCTGATAGTGATAATCCGGTTTAAGGCTGCTTCTGAGCTACTGGCCATTTTCTCACCTTTGTGCGCTTTATCAACTCCCTCCTCAATAGCAGCTACCGTATCAACTGTTTCAGTCCGTACTCCAAAAATCAAGTTAGTTATTTTCTCTGCCGATTGCCGCGAACTTTCGGCAAGTTTGCGCACCTCGTCAGCCACCACTGCAAATCCACGGCCCTGTTCCCCGGCTCTAGCGGCTTCAATAGCAGCATTTAATGCCAATAAATTAGTCTGAGCCGCAATCTCTGTAATAACTTCGACAATCTGACCGATCTGCCCTATCCTGTCAGCCAAGCCATGAATGGCTTTTGCCGATACATCCATTTGATTTTTTACACCGGTCATAGCAATAATCGCCTCTTTGACCTGAGCAGCCCCTTCACAAGCGCTGTCAGCGGCCTCTTTAGCCAATTTAGCGGTTTGTACGGCAAGCTGATTAATATCTTGTACTTGCATAGTGGCATGGCCGGCAGACTTGCTGCATAGCTCCAAATCATGTACTTGTTGAGAAGAACCTGCCGCTATTTCCCCCATGCTGGCTGTTGTCTGACGCATAGACTCTGTTGTCTGAGCCGTATATTCAGACAGGTATCTACTTGTCTCCGATACTTTGCCGCTGATTTGCGTAATTTCGCTAACCAAATCGTTAATTTTATCCATTACATTATTGGTATTATGGGCTAGCTGGCCGATCTCATCATTTGTTGCAATATGCAGTCGCTGCCTCAAATCACCGCCGCCGGCAGACATTTCCCGTAAACTGGTAAGTAATATATGAATCGGACTGGCTATCTTTTTGGCGATTGTTACTGCCCATAGCAATAATGCCACTATACATATAACTATATAAATCAGTATAATTCCGTAAAACTGGTCTTTAGTTAAAAAAGTTATTAACAGCAGCATGCCGATTAGCGGAACCGTACCGGTAAACAAGAAGCATAATGCTAGCTTCCCTTTAATACCTGTAAGCCATTTTACTACATAACTCATTGCCTGAATCACTCCTTTCTAACAAGATTCTGTTGCTTAATTAGTTATATGATAATACTTTGTGAAATTTCTGTCAATTACTGCCACGAATGGGAACTTTTTTAGCAAATCCAAAAATTGTTATAAAAAAAAGAGTAATATCTCTATATATGACATTACTCGCATTTTCATATTCACCCATCTAATTAACCTGCCCTTTTATTTTTTGCTTTCCATAGTCGCGGTGCGTGAAAAACATAGATCGGATGTTAGCTGTTCAAAAAAATTCACATTAAATTCTCCCGGAACAGTACCGTTTGTTAGCCGGTTACTATTAAAACCAATAACAACTCCCTGAATGATTGCTCGTGCTTTAGTACCTGGCAAAGGTATCCCACGGAAAGGATTAAAATTTAATGGCGCGATATAATAATTTAAAATTCCGGCACTATTTACAACCAAGCGGTTGGGATCAAGACCGTCTGCCATATAGACGGCATCAGTAGGCGCAGCCGGCCTGAGGCCCCTATCGGTAATAAACCATGCGGTATAAACACCCTGAGGGATCAAACCTTCCGCCGATAAGGAAATACTTCCGCAATTACCTTCACCACATACTTCCCCGCTTGCCGTTGCCTGTACCCAAAATCCCGCATCAATTACTGGCGGTTTATTAGCCGGTAGTACTGTAAACTCAAGCTGACAACATCCTTGACAGATTTCAGGTTTTTTATCGCTCATGTTTTCTCTCCTTTTCTGTCATGTTGATTAAATTTATATATTATATGTACAATAAATTACATAAGTTCCCTATAAACTTTGGAATCAAGATTTTGCTTTCATGGGAAATAATGTATAATAATATATAGTTATCCAATATACAGGAGGATACCCTATGGAAAATATATTAGGGAAAAGCGCCAGTAAAGTACAAACTGCACTCAATCAATATGGTTTGGATTTAAAGATTCTTACCATGCAGGATTCCACTCGCACCTGCGCTGAAGCAGCTCAAACAATCGGCTGCCAGGTAGGGCAAATTGTCAAATCAATGATTTTTCGCGGTAAAACTTCTGGTACTCCGCTGCTGATTATCGCCAGCGGTACTAATCGCATTAATGAGAAAAAAATGAAAGAGTATTTAGGAGAAGCGGTAACCCGCCCGGATGCCAACTATGTACAAGAAACCACTGGTTTTGCAATTGGCGGTATTCCCCCTCTTGGCCATTCTACTAAATTAAAATGCTTTATCGATTCAGATCTCTTTCAATATGATGAAGTTTGGGCTGCTGCCGGCACCCCTTTTACTGTTTTTAGACTTACACCGGACCAATTACTAACGATTACCCAGGGACAAGTCATTCAGGTAAAATAAGCGCATAAGAAAAGGACTCGGCTTGTGCCACGGCAGAAGCTCTAGTCAATCTTACTTATTATCAGAAAAAGGTTATACTTTCTGATAATGCCAAAAAATCCGCTGGCAATGAAACCAGCGGATTTTGCAATACTCGTCGGATTAATCTATCAATTTATTTGCCCCAGCGGATAATTCCTGCTCCCCAGGTCAATCCGCCGCCAAAACCTGCTATGGCAATAATATCTCCCGCTTTTACCCTGCCGCTTTTGACACCTTCATCAAGCGCTATGGGAATGGAGGCAGCTGAGGTATTACCATATTTATCAACATTAACAACAACCTGCTCCATTGGCAGACCTAACCGTTTTGCCGCCGATTGAATAATGCGGAAATTAGCCTGATGCGGAATAAGATACTTCACATCGCCAGCAGATAACTGGGCATTCTCCAGTGCTTTATTAATCGTTTCCCCCATCGTTCTAACGGCAAATTTAAACACTTCATTGCCGTCCATATGGGTAAAGTGAAGTCCCTGTGATATGGTTTCCATTGTTGTCGGCATACGTGAACCGCCGGCAGGCACCTTAAGAAGATGACCGCCGGTTCCCTCGGCGCCCAAATCGACACCAAGAATGCCATAGCCTGGAGCTACTTCACCTAAAACAACAGCACCCGCCCCGTCACCAAAGAGTATAGCTGTATTTCTATCCTTCCAGTCAGTGATCGTGGATAAAGTCTCCGCACCAATTACCAATACTTTCTTATAAGTCCCCGCTTTAATAAAAGAACTACCAGTGACCAATCCATAGATAAAACCAGAACATACCGCCGTCAAATCAAAGGCGGCCGCCCGGACAGCTTTGATATTTTCCTGTACCAAACAGGCAACAGAGGGAAACTGCATATCAGGAGTAACTGTCCCGACAATAATCAAGTCAATATCCTCGGGAGATACGTTTGCGTCCTGCAGTGCTTTTTCAGCCGCTTTGGTCGCTAAGACCGACGTAGCCTCACCTTTTTTTACAACCCTTCTTTCCCTGATACCGGTGCGCTCAACAATCCATTTATCTGAAGTATCAAGCCTTTGTTCCAGATCAAAATTAGTCACCACTTGCTCAGGAACATAAGAACCTATCCCTAAAATACCTACTGATTTATGCTTCACTCAATAGCCTCCTCGCTCATTCTTAAACATAATTAAGCTTACACAAGTATTATTTCACAAATGAGTTACAATAAATACCATAAATATCCTTTTAATCCCCTACCTTCATTTCTCGCCAGATTTGGCCTATTACTCTAGGCTAATTAACATACCGTACAAATCCTTTGCTGCATAGATAATATAGTTAACTAGTAAAAGTGTATATGGAATTATTTTATAATTTAAGTTATCATAGATTACACTATAAAATCAATCAAAATAAAAGATTGGGGATTTACATGAAGCTAGGTGCCCGTATTATTAAAACAGGTATTGCCGTAACTATCACAATGTTTCTTTGTAAACTGATCAATCTAGAACCAGCTTTTTTTGGTGCTGTTTCGGCCGTTATTAATATGCAGCCGTCAATTTTTTTAACAATAAAAACGGCCAAAGATCAAATTATGGTTCATATTTTGGGAGTAACTACCGGTCTGGCTTTTGGCTATGTATTCGGCAGCAACCCCATAATTATGGGAATTATAACAATTCTGCTTATATCGCTGCATATTCGGTTTAAATTCAAAAGCAATGTGACAATGGGAATTATTGCCGCGTTATTTATCCTAAGTTCCAGTGCCGAACAATTTCTTCCCCATGCGCTTGCCAGGACAGGGGTAATATTTGTCGGCCTCAGTGTCGCTATGTTTGTTAACATTATTCTTTGGCCGCCTCGTTACAAACAGCAATTTAAAGAAAAACTGCTGGCAAGCAATCAACAGGCTGTAGAGTATTTTTGTCAAGCCATTCATGACTATGTTCAGCTTGAGAGTGATCAGCCGTCTTTACACCAGGAACAAAAGAAAGCTGTTCATAAATCGAATAAACAATCACGTACATTATTAGAATTCCTCAAGCGTGAAGATGATGTGCTGACTTCAGCTACAACCGAACAAACCAACCGGTTTACGACTGCTGAAAAATTTATTGATTACAACCAATCACTAATCGGTAAAGCCGACCGTATTTATGAGCTCTTACCTGAGCGGTTCGAACGGCGGCGTCAAGCAGGCCTGCCGCCTATTAGCCCTGAATTTAAAAAAATATTGAAGATCTTGTCAAGCGGTTGTATTACCATAACAAGAGTCAATGAAAAGCTGCGCTCTGTTATCATTCATGAGGTCGCAGCCCAGCCTGAAGAAATCAGTGAGGATTATTGGGAAATATTGACCAATGCTATTGAACACTGGCAGCCCAAAGTCAGCGGCAGCTATTATCTTCATGCCCTGTTAGACGTAGCTGTAACCGCTAATGAAATTAAGTGGGCCTCACGTCAGGCCAAAAAGCTTTTATTTGAAAGTATGTCCGAGCATTTTACAGAATAAACGGCGGAAGTCCAATATACTTTCGCCATTACTATATTCATTTTTCTACATTACCTTTTATTTGAGCGTCGCCAAATTTTCATTTGCTCTGCATGCTGAATAAGCTCATTCTGAAAATTAGGATGGGCAATACTAATAATCTTTTCTGCCCGTTCCCAGGTTGAACAGCCTGCCAGATTTACCTTGCCCCATTCGTTTACAAGATAATGAGCCTGAGTCCGCGGGGCCGTCACAATACCGCCTGCTGGCAAAGTAGGCACAACACAGGAAGACATAACCCCTGTTTTTTTATTGGTATAAGACGACCGAAAGCAGATAAAACTTTTTCCACCCCTTGATAAATAAGCTCCTGTTACAAAATCCAGTTGCCCGCCGGTCCCGCTGATTTGCCGGATACCGGAAGACTCAGAGGATATTTGTCCATAAAGATCCACTTCCACACAGTTATTTACAGAAATAAAATGATCCAGTTGCCTAATAACGGCCGGATCGTTGGTATACTCAACAGGATAAACGGCCAAAAAAGGATTTTGATCTATCCAGTCATATAATTCCCTTGATCCGGCGCTAAAATTCCAAACGCTTTTGCCTTTATCAATCTGCTTATACTTATTTGTCAATTTACCCTTTTTGTACATGGCCAAATAGGCGTCAACCAGCATTTCTGTGTGCATACCAAGATCTTTAACATCTGATTCCGCAATTAGATTGCCGACGGCGTTAGGCATACCGCCAATTCCCAATTGAAGAATTGATCTATCAACAACTTCTTCCACAATTAACCTTGCTACCTTCTCGTCAATTTCATCCGGTACGGCAACAGGCAATTCGGGAATACCAATCTGATTGCTTTCAACGATATAATCCACCTCCGAAATATGGATACATTCTTCCCGACCACCTAAAGCCCTGGGAAATTGCTCATTCACTTCGACAATTACAATTTTTGCAGTTTCTAATGCGGCCTGTGTAGCGGATGTAGATAAAGAAAAATTGAAATAGCCATGTTTATCCATGGGGGCAACGCAAATCATTGCGACATCAACCACGAGCTCGTTACGATAATAACGTGGCATATTGCGATAAATCATCGGAATAAAGCTACATAAGTTACGGTCATGCAATTGACGGTCATACCCGCTAAAGTGCCAGCTGCAGTAGGTAAAGCATTCTCGCTTTAGATCTGCACTTACGATTTGCCGGGGTTTTAATGTTAATGCACCGCGAATTTTTATATCCTGCAATTCTGGTTTTCTTTTGGCTAAAGCCTCATCCAGCAATATCGGCTGGTTTGTACCAAAACCGTAATCAACCCAGTCTCCGGATTGAACTACCTTAACGGCTGCTTCCGGAGTACGCAGCTTTTCTTGATATTCATGAATATAATTCACTTTGTTGCTCCTTTCCGGGAAATCGCAAACCTCCAGGGATTAAACCACTTTTTTCTCTGTCTGATTAATAATGCTTTATTATCCATAATCATTTTCCGTTCAAACCGTTATGCTTATACATTGCATGTAACCAACTATAAAATTAAAATAGTTCGACTGTAAAAAAGCCTTTTCCTTTATTATCCTATGACGGGAAAATAGTATTATTTTATTTAATTCTTAACCAATCAATGCTATATTGTTAATAAAATACAAGTATTTTCCTATTGATTTCTCTTCAAGCCGCGAACATATCATACCCAAAAGCATACTATGAAATATGACCTACTCTTTTTTACGATATTTCGAAGGAGGAATAGAATATGCCGAAATGGGATCCCCCCGAAATGTCAGAATGGGAAAATGACCCTGAAGAAATAAGAGAGGATAATCGTCAGTGCTGTCCGCGTGGCTGCTTTCCACGAAATTGCTATCCCCGTCACCACTGCTATCCTTTTAGCTGTTACCCTCGGCACCAATGTTACCCTTATGGCTGTTTCCCATTACATGGCTGTTTCCCGCGCCTCTAGCATTATATTATTTTGCTTCAGCCCTTCTTATCAGTGCATAAAATGCACTGATAAACACATAAGATAAATTTTAATTTTTCATGATCTAAAATATTTATAAAAAAGCCACAACCCAATATTTTTAAAGGTTGTGGCCTATTCTTAATATATCGAAATTAAGTAATTATATATCTAAATTTCTGACCTTGCTGGCATTATCTTCAATAAATTTACGCCGCGGTTCCACCTTATCCCCCATCAGTACGGAGAATATCTCATCAGCCGCCATGGCATCCTCCAAGTCAACCCTAAGCACGGTTCTCGTTTCAGGGTTCATAGTTGTTTCCCATAACTGTTCAGGATTCATTTCTCCCAGACCTTTGTAACGTTGGACATTAATGCCGTCACGCCCAATTTTATTAAGCAGGTTGTCCATTTCGGCGTCACTATAAAGGTACCAGCTTTCTTTCCCTTTTTTAACAAGATAGAGCGGCGGCTGAGCAATATAAACATGCCCATTTTGAATCAGAGGCTGCATGTGTCTGTAGAAAAAGGTTAACAATAACGTACGGATATGAGAACCGTCGACGTCGGCATCTGTCATAATAATAATTTTACCATAACGACGTTTTTCGATATCAAATTCATCGCCGATTCCGTTGCCAAAAGCAGTAATCATAGCCCTGATTTCTTCGTTATTAAGAATTTTGTCCATCCGGGCTTTTTCAACGTTAAGAATTTTTCCCCGCAGTGGCAGTATAGCCTGAAAACGGCGGTCACGTCCCTGCTTAGCGCTGCCACCGGCACTGTCGCCCTCGACCAGGTATATTTCAGCCTGATCCGGGTCTTTTATTGAACAATCCGCCAGTTTTCCCGGTAATGAACTGGATTCCAAAGCACTTTTCCGCCTAGTTAATTCACGGGCTTTGCGGGCAGCATCCCGGGCACGGGATGCCATGACGGCTTTTTCAATAATTTTCTTGATTACAACCGGGTTTTCCTCAAAATATTCATTAAGGCCATCTGAAACAATATTATCAACTATGCCTCTGACTTCACTATTGCCCAGCTTGGTCTTAGTCTGCCCTTCAAACTGGGGTTCTTGTATTTTAACGCTGATAACCGCAGTTAAACCTTCACGTACATCCTCACCGCTTAGATTTTCATCATTTTCCTTAAGCAGGTTAAATTTTCGGGCATAATCATTAATAGACCGGGTTAAGGCGATTTTAAAACCACTTAAATGCGTGCCGCCCTCCTGGGTATTTATATTATTAACAAAAGAATAGATGTTTTCCGTATAGCCATCATTGTATTGTAAAGATATTTCGGCCAAAGTAGTTTCTTTGGACCCGTTTAAGTAAATAGGTTTAGGATGAATGACATCCTTATTTTTATTTAAGTGTTCAACGAAAGACGTAATCCCGCCCTCGTAATAAAATTCTTTTTTTACGCCGGTTCGTTCATCTTCCAGGGTAATAGTCAGGGTCCTGTTAAGAAATGCCAGTTCCCGTAGACGACTTTTTAGCGTGTCAAAATTATACTCTAATTCTTCAAAGATCTCGGCATCCGGTTTAAACCAAACTTTTGTCCCGGTTTCTTCGGTTTCACCAATAATTGTGAGACTTTGTACCGTATTGCCGCGTTCAAAGCGGATAAAATGAATTTTACCGTTCCGTTTGACTTCTACTTCCATCCATGCCGACAGGGCATTAACTACCGATACACCAACCCCGTGGAGGCCACCGGAAACTTTATAGCCCTCACCGCCAAATTTGCCGCCGGCATGAAGAATGGTAAGCACGACTTCTACGGCCGGTTTCCCGGTTTCATGCATATCTACCGGAATGCCGCGGCCATTATCAACAACTATAATACTATTATCTTTGAGTATCTTAACTTCCACCCGGTCGCAAAAACCGGCTAAAGCTTCATCAATACTATTATCCACCACCTCATACACTAAATGATGCAAACCTCTGGCCGAGGTGCTGCCAATATACATGCCAGGCCGTTTACGAACAGCTTCCAACCCCTCAAGAACCTGTATTTGCTGTGCGCCATAATGGCCGTTTACTGTTGTATCATTCATATCTTCCATAATTGCCTTAACCCCCGTTATTCCTCATCTCCAACCGGTATATACCCAGCCCGTTTCTTTAGAGTCTGCGATGATATTGCCGAAAGATAAATATTTTGATCCGTTATAATAAAACTCTTGGCACTATTGTTGGAAATATCGATAATCTTATTTTTTGCTTTAACATTTTTTAAGTAATCGCTGGTATTTGACGAATTAGTAATACTTAAATCCAAAATTGCAATTACATTGCGTAAGGGGATAACCGTATCAGCGCCTAAATGCAGAAACATAGTTTTTCCTCCTAATTTTTTCCGCAAGTCGTACTTTTATCTTACTAATTACAGTATTGACTATGGTTGCGTCAATCCTGTCCGGCTTAATTCCCGTCATTAACATGACTAAAGTAGCCTCGTTTAGCCTATCCCAACCAGGTTCAAATAACGCATGGACGAGTTTATGAATCAAGCGTTTTTTACCTGTATGGAACTCGCGGGGGCTACAGGGAACAATTTGGGACGCTTCCTGATAAGAAAGCCAGGGAGCCTCCGTAAGTAGCTGAATAATTGCCTGTTTTTTTTCCTGTTTATATTCAAGGCTGCATACACTGCAATAATTTTGTCCCGGCTGAACCAGAACACTACAACGTTTACAGGATTGCCAGCCGGCTTTTTTCTTGGCCTTATCAATGCCTGTCTGCTTTATTAATACATAATAACATTTTTTTCTTAAATTAATATCCTTGATTGGCTCTGTTGCTTCCCATACACCAGTTAATTCCTCCGAATCCAGTTTGGCAGGCCGTATGGAAAGAGAACTCTGTTCATCCTCTTCATGATTCTGGTATTTTTTTAAATCTCCTGCTTGAAACCTGATATCCGCCACTAATTTTTCATGTAAAAACATATTAATTTTATTAATAATTCCGGGTTTCAGCATCATAAGATGATGGCTCCACACCGGATTATTTACAGCCAGCAGCAATACGCCATGTTTAATAGATATAGGCCAGGCATGTGTGGCAATCTCATCGCCAGCAATCTCCGGCCAATGCACAATAACTGACTGAGCATTGTATTGCTTGTTGATTCCCAGCGACTTAAGTGTATTGGGAACGATATCTTTTATCCGAAACATCCTATCACTCCGTTACCATACCACCCTGAATATGATAAAATTTTCCAAATTTTATATGGGCAAAATACTGTTCATCGGCAGCGGTAATAAAAGTCTGGATTCGCTCTCTAATAAATAAGAGTAACTCAGAACGACGGGCGACGTCAAGTTCACTCATAACATCATCCAATAATAAGATAGGATATTCCCCTGTTTCCGATTTAATAAATTCCAGTTCAGCCAGTTTAAGCGCCAGGACACCTGTTCGTTGCTGGCCCTGTGAACCAAAATTACGCAAATTTTTACCGTTCACTAAAAAAGTAAGATCATCACGATGCGGACCAATGCCTGTACTGCCACTAAAAATATCCTGCTTACGCTGCTGCTCTAGCTGTTCGTGATACCAGCCATTTAGGTCCCCCACTTTGTTCTGCCTGGCACCATTTAGAAAATAATTCACGGTTAAGCTTTCGCGGCTGCCAGTAAGCTTACGATGGTGAAGGTTAGCCAGCATAGTAAGCTTTTTTATTGACTCCATACGCTTTTGGGTAATATTAGCAGCAGCATCTGCCAGTTGCTCGTCCCAGGGTGAAAGCAAATCAGCAGCAGCCCTGCCGTCTCTGATTTTTTTTAGGAGATTGTTACGCTGCCCCAGGAGACGGTTATATGCTAATAATTGCCGGTAATAAACAGGGTTAGCCTGGGAAATCTCATTATCCAAAAAGCGCCGACGTAAGGCCGGCGCTCCTTTTACTAACAGTAAATCTTCTGGTGAAAACAGTATTGCATTAAGTGAACCAACAATTTCCCGGGCCGGTAAAGGATGACTGTTATATAGTATCTCTTTATTTTGGCTTGTTATTAATTTTATTTTTAGTGAATTTTCAACATCTTGACGAAAAAAAATAACTTCAATACTAGCTGCGGCCTGATCCCAGCGTATTAATTCATGATCGGTATTAGTCCGGTGTGAACGTCCCATAGCAGCTAAATATAAAGCTTCGATAAGATTTGTTTTTCCCTGGGCATTGGGACCAATAAATACATTGATATTAGCAGAAAAATCTAAATTTAAGTTAACATAATTACGAAAATTATGTAAAACAAGCCGATTTACTCTCATGCTTCACCTGTAATAATTCTCCAGCAGCCAATTCCTTTAATATCAATCACATCGCCTGTGCGAACCTTTTTTCGCCGTTCGGAAATTATGTTACCATTAAGTTTTATCCGTTTATCTGCAAGCAATGGCTTTATTTGTGCCCCGTTATCAATGATACCTGCCCACTTTAGCAGCTGGTCCATATTAATTTCCTCAGTATATATTTCAATTTGATCCATCGTTTTTCCTCCATGGAAAAGTCTATTAACTAAAAAAATAAGCTTATTTACTATACTATGTGAAATAAGCTTATTCTTCATGCAATTAATTGGTACGGACAGGAGTTATGATGTAGTTGTAATTTTCGTCATTGATTGGTCGCACGCTGGCTGGGCTTAAAGGTGTATTAAGTGAAAATTGAAGTTCGGTCGATCCAATATTTTTTAGAATATCAGTTACGTATTTTGCATTAAAGGCAATGGTTATTTCCGTACCTTCGGTCGATACAGGGATGCTTTCATAGGCCTTACCAACATCAGGGTTATTGGACGTAATAATGACTTCATTAGAGTTGAATTGGAATTTTATTACATTATATTCGCCATCTTTAGCCATTAATGAAACACGTTCAACTGCGTCCATAAAAAGAGCTGTGTTAATTAGTACTGTTGTCCCGAATTCGGGTGGGATGACCCGGTTATAATCCGGATATTGCCCTTCGATTACACGTGACTCAAGATAAACGTCTTCAAAATTAAAAGATACTTTGTTCTTTTCCCAGCAAATTAATACATCGACCGGAAGTTCGGAAGTCAGCAGCCTGGCTAATTCGTTTAATACTTTCGAGGGAATAATAATTTTGCTGTTGTTACCAGTAGTACTATTTTCGGTTGCGCTCTTTTTCAAGGCTAAGCGATGTGTGTTTGTTGCTACCATCCTGATGTCATTTTCGGTCAACTCCAATAGGGCACCGGTAAATATTGGTCGGCTTTCTTCGGTTGCACAAGCAAATACAGTTCTTTTGATTAAATCCCGTAAAACATTATCTTTGATGACAAATGTATTAATGCTGCTCATTTTATCACTTAGCGGCTTTAGTACCGGAAATTCTTCAGCAGGCAGAGTCAGTAGATTAAATTGTGATGTGCCTGCTGTAATTTTTATTGTCCGGTCTTCATTCGAAGAGCTAATTTCAACGGTTTCGCCGGGAAGGCGTTTGACAAGTTCCTGAAAATAACGGCCTGATAATACAATTTTTCCGGGAATTTCTACTTGTGCGTCAATTGAGCAGCTTATGCCGATTTCATAGTCCGTTGCTTGTAATTGCAGTTTACCGTTTTCTGCAGATATATAGATACCTGAGAGAATAGCCAGTGCTGCCTTAGTTGATACTGCTTTTTGGACAATTTGCACTGCATGGTTTAGTTTATCTTTTGCACAGGTAATTTTCATAGAAAAAGCCTCCTTGCAATTGTAATGTTAGACAAAGATTTTAAAATTAAACGGTAATATTATTATTATTTAATGCATATAGTAATAAATAGCCGTAATAGTAGTAGGCGCTGTTGATATGTTGATAAATATGTCGAACGCAGACGAAACACAGCTAACGCCTGTTGGTAATATGTCGATAAGTATATAGCGAGTTATCAACATATTCACAGAAAAATCGTTGATTAAAGTTATTAACATTTTGTGTACAAGTAATTCGACAGGTTATTAACATAGTTATACACTTAAGACTCAATCCGTTTAATAAGTTCTTTAATCGTATTATTTAGTTTGGCATCCGAGTTTCTTTCTTTGCTGATTTTGTCGTGAGCATGAATTACGGTTGTATGATCCCGGCCGCCAAATATTTCACCGATTTTTGGTAAGGATGTTTCGGTTAGTTCGCGGCAGAGATACATGGCAATTTGTCTGGGAAAAGCAACATTACGAGTACGTTTTTTGGCCGATAAATCTTCTAATTTAATTTTAAAATGACCAGCTACGATTTCTTGAATGAGATCGGTGGTGATTTGTTTTGGCCGGCCATTCGGGAAGATATCTTTGAGTGCTTCCGTGGCTAAATCAATATCAATTGGCTGATTATTGAGGGATGCATAGGCAATTACCCGAATCAGTGCGCCCTCAAGTTCACGAATATTGTTTTCAATACGGCTGGCTATATAAACAATAACTTCATTAGGAACGTTGAGGTTTTCCATCATGGCTTTTTTTCGCAGGACAGCAATACGTGTTTCTAAATCAGGAGGTTGAATATCGGTAATAAGGCCCCATTCAAAGCGAGAGCGCAACCGGTCCTCCAAGGTTTGAATTTCCCGCGGCGGCCGGTCACTGGAAATGATTATCTGCTTGTTGGCATCATGCAATGTATTGAAAGTGTGGAAAAATTCTTCCTGGGTATGTTCTTTTTTCGATAAAAACTGTATGTCATCAACCAGGAGAACATCTATGCTACGATAACGCTGGCGGAAACTCTCCGGATTGCCGCTAATAATTGAATTGATAAGTTCATTTGTGAATTTTTCACTTGATATATAAACAACCTTTATGTTGGGATTATTTTCTCTAATACGGTGACCAATGGCATGCATGAGGTGAGTTTTTCCCAAACCGACGCCGCCATAAATGAAAAAAGGATTGTATACTTGAGCTGGTGCTTCCGATACCGCTAAAGAAGCGGCATGCGCCAACCTGTTGGAATTGCCGATAACAAATGTGGAAAAAACGTATTTGGGGTTTAAATTACATTCTTCCGGTGCCGCTGGTGCTGGAGTGGTGATGGGTTGTACAGGATGTTTTTCTTGTTTCTCTCTAAAATTATTGGTTTGGGGAATTATTTCTGCGGCAGCGGTGTCTGCTGAGAGAGAAGCGGCAGCTTCGGGAATATCGCCGATATCGTCAAGAATTTTTAGGTAATCAGCATTATTTATCGCGTCATTAGGTATATTTTTATCAGCTATTTCCGGAGGAGCAGGTTCAGCATCCAATTTTTCCACATTTGTAGCAGGTGAAGCTTCGGTTGCTGCTTGCTTTTCTATCGCCAGCAGCGAGGTTTCTTCGACACCCTCCATATCGATATCCATATTAATGAAAATAATATCGAAATCTTTATTAGCGGCAGCTTTTAAGGCAGCTTTGATAACAGGTACATAGCGGCTTTCTAGCCACTCTTTCACAAATTGTTTAGGCGTGCCGATTTCAATAATATTTCCCTTAATTGAAAGAGGCATTGTTGATTTGATCCATGTTTCAAAAAGTGGTTTGATGAACGCTTTTTTCATATGTATCAAAGCCTGCTGCCAAATGCTTGCCATATAAGCAGTGTCCGCGCTCATAATGTTGTTCAGTCCTTTCTTTTTTTTATGTTTTCCACAAAATATCATAATAATTAACATAAGTTATCCACAAACATATCAACAACTGTTAATAACTTTTATTCAGATAGTCTTTAAGGCGAAAAAAAAATGCATCGGCGGTACATAATATTCCCGCGAGCGTGTAATGCCGGTCTATGAATTCTTGTGGATAAACCTGTGAATAAGTATAATTTTTTGGGGATAAGTATAAAAATAAGGGTATAACACAAAGTTATTCAGAGGTCTGTTGATAACTAGGTATTTTTATATTAACAAATCATCTGACAGTTATCAACAAGATATTTTCGTCAATAGCAAAAAAGGTAGTAAAATATCCACAGATCAAATTATTTGTTATTGGCTGAATTCTTGACATGAAGGCTTATGCTAGTCTATAATTTAGACTAGTGAAATTTTGTAGATTTCAAAGGTTTCCTTTTTTATATAAGGAGGTGTAAGAATGAAACGTACTTATCAGCCTAATACGTTGTGGAAAAAAAGAACCCATGGTTTTCGTGAGCGTATGTCGTCAAAAGGCGGTCGCCTTGTTATAAAGAGAAGACGCGCTAGAGGTAGAAAAAAATTGTCAGCATAGTAGGCCGCTTTCGTGGCCTATTTTTTCCATTGAGTAAAAATTTTTAGGAAACCGGATGATTGATATGGTCAAAAGGTTTGTTCTGCCTAAAGTAGGCAGGCTTTGCCAAAATAAAAGTTTTCAGGCTGTTTATCGGTCGGGCAAATCATATGCCAATAAATATTTGGTATTATATGTTTTGCCTAATCGATCGGCCAATCGTCGTATTGGATTTGCTGCCGGTAAACGTTTAGGCACAGCCGTTGTACGCAACCGGCTGAAACGGCTGTTAAGGGAAGCTTATCGTCACCAGCAGGAAAAGCTCGTTACCGGTGTTGATCTTGTGGTTGTCGGCCGGCAGCCACTGGTTAATGCAGGAATTGACCAGGTAGTAAAAGCATTTTTGGAGCTTTGTGCCAAAGCAAAGATACTGGTGGAAAAAACATGAAACGAATGATAACCTTATTTATTATTGGCGGTATCAAGTTTTATCGTTTGTTTATATCTCCCTTGAAGCCGCCTAGTTGCCGGTTTGTGCCTACCTGTTCGGAGTATGCACTAATGGCTATTGAAAAATATGGGGTTTGTCGGGGGTTGGTTATGGCTGTGAAGCGCATCTTGCGCTGTCATCCGTTCCATCCTGGCGGATATGATCCTGTTTAAATAAACATCCAATGATTTGCAGGAGGGAAATTTTTTGGATTTTTTGAGCAACATTATGCAGGGCGCATTGAATTTCTTTTATAATTTGACAGCGGGGATGGGGATTGCCAATTATGGTGTTGCTATCATTCTGCTCACCATTGCGATTAAGGCCTTAATGTATCCGCTGACTGTTAAGCAAGTCAAATCTATGAAAGCAATGCAGGATATTCAGCCCAAAATGAAGGAAATCCAGACAAAATATAAGGGGAATCCGGAAAAGCTGAATAAGGAATTGGCAACCTTATATAAAGAGGCAGGCGTAAATCCGTTAGCCGGCTGTTTGCCTTTAATTGTACAAATGCCGTTTTTGATTGCCATTTTCTATGCTATACGTGATTATCATTATGTACAGTCACCGAGCTTTTTGTGGATGACAGATCTGGCGCAGCCTGATCCTACATATATTTTGCCGGTACTATCAGCTCTCACTACTTATATTCAGCAAAAGCAAACCACTGCTGAAATGAATCAGCAGACTAAAATGATGATGATTTTTATGCCCCTGTTTATTGGTTATATTAGCTTAAGCTTCCCGGGCGGTTTGGTGCTGTACTGGGTAGTAAGCAATATATTCCAAATTATTCAACAGTGGTTTATGTACCGCAATAATTCTTCAGTTGCTCGTGAGGAGGCACGCTAAGAATGAATGGTAAGCTTAATACGATTGAAAAGACAGGAAAAACCATTGATGAGGCAATTGAGCTGGCGCTTGCTGAACTTGGAGTAACCCGCGATCGCATTGATTATGAGATCTTGGAAGTTCCCAGTAAAGGTTTGTTCGGGTTTATCGGTTCTAAGCTTGCCAAAGTAAAAGTAACTGTTCGTGCTGTAGATCCGGTGGAAGAAGCCAAACAATTCTTGACAAAAGTATTCAAAGCAATGAATATTACGGTTTCTATGGAAAAAATGACCCATGATGAGCATGTGGTAATTAATCTCCGGGGAGAAGATCTGGGTGTATTGATTGGAAAGCACGGGCAAACATTGGATGCTCTTCAGTATCTGACTAATTTGGCAGCTAACCGTGACGTCGAGGAGCGTAGCCGGATTGTTCTCGATGTGGAAGATTATCGTAAAAGACGTGCAGAAACGTTATCTCGTCTGGCAATGCGTCTGGCTGATAAGGTAAAGCGCCGGGGCGAAAGAGTGGTGCTTGAGCCTATGAGTCCGCAGGAACGTAAAATTATCCACATGACATTACAAAATGATCATAAGATCGTTACTTACAGTGAAGGTGACGAACCCTATCGCAAAGTAGTAATTGCTTTGAAAAAGTAGCAGCAAAAACAGCCGGGATGACCCGGCTGTAGTTTTTTAATCCAATCTTCCTAATATACTGACTGATAAACTAGTGCAACCATATTTTGATAATTTTTATGCGATAATGGTACGCTGGTAAGGTTGGCCGCATTTTGGGCAATAGGATGCCGGCGGGGCACAATCGATAAAGTCTTCCGATACTTGACTACATCCAGGGCAAAAGGTTTTCAGCTTAATTAGATAGCGTTCGGACGCCTTGGCTTGCGTAATTGCTTCTTTAAGCGGCACCAACACTTCGGGTGGCAGGGTAAACAGGTCATTTTGCTCGCCGGTGGTATCTTGATGATTTATTAGCAAACTTGTTTCATTTAATTCCGCTATTTCGTTTATTTGTCCATAAGGGATGATTAACCAGCGGCATTCCGGATCACCGGCGGGTTTATCAATAAAATATAGGGCATGGCTGGAAACAACCAAGGCACCATTTTCATCTAAAAAACTTGCCGGAACAATGCGATGAATCGCTTCACCAAGCCATAGATTGTCAGGAACATGGGTGAGCAATGATTGCAGTTCAGGACTTAAAGATGAATAATCCCGGTATTTTTTACTAACCGGTAGTGCAGGGGGGACACCATCTAATAGAATGGTAATGGCTGCTTGTTCAGACTTAAATGCTTTATAAATAGGAATAATATTGTTTACATTGCCTTTATAGATAATGACGGATGGGATATTGTCCAAAGCCATCTTTATGGCCAATCGTCCGCGTAATAGAGTGTTTTCCAGGCGTTGCCCCAGGTTTACGAGGCGGGAGCACCCTTTTAAAATAATACTGTAATATTGGTGTTCGCTGCTCATACAGACACCTCGCTTTCATCAATATTGTACAATGCCTGGTTGCCATTGGCAATAACAAGAAAAATTAAATTATCCTTGCTTTCTATTAATTATTAGGTATATGATAATTAAAGCTATGATAGGAATAAAAGCATAGGAGTGTTATTTTTGTTGGAAAGTATTGATCCCCAAATTATTGTTTTTTTACTTATTGCCGGTTTTATTGCTGCTTTTATTGATTCGGTAGTGGGAGGTGGCGGTTTAGTATCCTTGCCGGCGCTGTTGTTTACCGGTTTGCCCCCCAGTGTAGTGCTTGGTACAAATAAAATTGCCGGTACAATGTGCTCCATGACAAGTACGATATCTTTTTTACGTTCCGGGAAGATTGATTGCCGCTTAGTGGCCTGGTTATTTCCGTTATCTTTTATCGGTTCGGTACTGGGAGCTTATACAGTGCGAAATATCCCCCCCGAATTTCTGAAGCCGCTGGTTGTTATTTTGCTGGTAGTTGTCGCGGTGTATACCATGGTAAAGAAGGATTGGGGAGCTGAATCAAGATATGCCGGATTAACTGCTAAAACAAAGTTATTAATCGGTCTGGCTACGTTTACGATCGGTTTTTATGACGGATTTTTCGGTCCGGGTGCAGGCTCATTTTTTATTTTTTCTTTTTTACTGTTAGGGTTTGATTTTGTTGTCGCGGCGGGAAATGCCAAAGTTATGAATTTTGCCAGTAATATTGCCGCCGTAATAACATTTCTTTATCTTGATTCAGTAAATTTACAGTATGGGCTTATTATGGGGACAGCCATGATTGCTGGTGCTATTGCCGGATCACGGTTGGCAATAAAAAGTGGCACTGCTTATGTAAGGCCGCTTTTTATCGGGGTAACCAGTCTGCTGATCGGTAAACAATTATGGGATTTAGTAATGAAGTAAGAAGACTACCAAAAAGGTAGTCTTCTTACTTATAGAATCAGTTTATCCACAAGGTCAATTAGCTGAGTAATTTCCGGTTTGGACACTTGTCCGTTAGCACCGATTGATTCGCCTTTTAAACGCATTTCCTCATTAATGAGGGAAGAGAAGATAACAACAGGTAAATGCTTGAACTTTTCGTTGTCCTTGATGCGTTTTGTTAAGTGATGGCCATCCATTTGCGGCATTTCAATATCGGTGATTACCATTTGTATTTTACTTTCAATAGGTTTGCCGTCGGCGCCCAGTTGTTCAATCTTTTGCCAGGCGTCTTGTCCATTTTCCGCCAAGATAATATTCGGATAGCCGGCATTGTGGAGAGTTCCTAACAGAAGATCGCGCAGGAGGCGGGAGTCTTCCGCAACCAAAATTGTTTTGTTTTTGCGGATGTCCATAATATTGGCAGGCACAGATGCTATCTTATTAAATTTTTCATTCATCTCAGGATTAATTTCAGACACTATTTTTTCGAAGTCTAGCAGAACGACCATTTTTTCGGCCATTTTGATAATACCGACAACCATTTCCGAATTGGCGATATTAGGAGGAGGCTCCATCGCTGTCCAGGAAATGCGGTGGATACGCGAGACTTCATCCACAAGAAACGCTACATAATAGTTATTTAGTTCGCTTACAATTACCTTGGGTGAAGTAGTGGATGACTCAGCACCCAGGCAGCGAGGAAGATTGACTAACGGCATAACTCTGCCACGTAACGTAAATATACCATCAACCCAAGGATGTACATTGGGCATTTTGGTGACAGGCATGGGATTTATGACTTCTCTTACTTTAGCTACATTGATACCATAACTAACGGGACCAATCGAAAATTCCACTATTTCAAATTCATTAGTTCCGGTTTCAAGCAAAATCCCCTTTTTCTCAGACATGCCATCCCTTCTTTCTCATTTCAATATCCATAATGAATCAAATTACGCCGATAATTAGTATTTCTATGTTATGGTTCTTATACCTTCTATTCGTTTGCCTTTAGAATTAATTTTATGAGTATTTTTACTTTATTCGGAGGAATACTATATTGATTGTGTCCTGATGCAGGAACATGAAAAATGGTAGGGAATAATTATATATTTGTATATTTGCTTGTATTTTTAAGGAGTGAAAATGGTGATTGGGCTGACAAATGATGATACAATTAGCGCGATTGCTACGGCAGTCGGCGAAGGCGGCATTGGGATCATCCGGCTAAGTGGTGATAAGTCGATAAGCATTGCGGATAAAATTTTTGCAAGTAACGCCGGTAAGCGGGTCATCAATACTCCATCTCATAGAGTGTTATATGGTACCATCATAGATCCGGAAAATAACGAAACAGTTGATGAGGCGCTTATCCTTGTCATGCGTGCTCCAAGGTCGTACACTTGTGAGGATATTGTGGAAATCCATTGCCATGGCGGGCCGGTACCCTTACAACGGGTTCTAGCGATTACGCTCGGAGAAGGTGCAAGGCTGGCCGAACCGGGCGAGTTTACCAAGCGGGCTTTTTTGAATGGACGGTTGGATCTGGCACAGGCGGAAGCAGTTATTGATATTATCCGTTCTAAAACCGACGCTTCGCTTAAAGCAGCGGTTGGTAACTTATCAGGCCGGCTGTCGGAACAGGTAAAAGGGCTGCGCCATGCTGTTTTGCGGATGATTGCCCAATTGGAGGCCGCTATCGATTTTCCTGAAGAAGATATTGAGGAAGCGGCCGCAGCTGATGTTGCGGAATTGATTAAGCAGGCTGATTTACAGTTGGCGTCGCTACTGGCAACTGCGCAAACGGGACGGATTTTACGGGAAGGCTTGGCCACGGTTATTATTGGTAAACCCAATGTTGGTAAATCCAGTTTATTGAATGCCTTACTGAGGGAGAAACGGGCCATTGTTACCGATATTCCCGGGACCACTAGGGATATTATCGAAGAATATGTTAATATTCGTGGTATACCGCTAAAAATTATTGATACGGCCGGAATTCGCGAGACAGCCGATGTGGTGGAAAGAATTGGCGTAGAACGGGCGAAAGAACTGGTTGGACAGGCTGACCTTATTTTACTGTTATTGGATTCATCCACACCTCTGGCGACAGAAGATAAGTCGGTGTTAACCTTATTGTCCGGCAAACAGGCACTGGTGCTAATTAATAAGAGTGATTTGCCTGCCCGGCTGGAAGTGGCCGAGGTAGAAAAGTACACTGCTGGCCGGCAGGTGTTAAAAATATCAGTGACACAGGGAATGGGGCTGGAACAATTAGAGAAGGAAATTGTCAATATGGTATATAGTGGCCAAATAAACCAAGGTGAAGCTATGTTTGTCAATAATGTCCGCCATGCCAATGCCTTGCGGCAGGCACAGCAGAGGCTTGCTGACGCTTTGACCACGATTGAGGCCGGTATGCCAACCGATTGTATTGTCATTGATTTGCGGGCTGCCTGGGAAAAGCTTGGTGAAATAACCGGCGATACGGTAGGCGAAGATATTATTGATCAGATATTTACACAATTCTGTATCGGCAAGTGAAAGTAAAAGCAAGATAGATGAGGTGGAAATTTTGTTTCAAGCAGGTACATACGATGTGGTGGTGATTGGGGCCGGGCATGCCGGCTGTGAAGCTGCTCTGGCTGCAGCCCGGCTGGGGTGCCGGACACTACTTACCACACTTAATATGGATAATATTGCTATGATGCCGTGCAACCCGGCAGTTGGCGGGCCGGCTAAAGGCCATCTGGTACGAGAAATTGATGCGCTGGGCGGCGAGATGGGGGTTAATACAGATAAGACCTGTATACAAATGCGTATGCTGAATACCGGTAAGGGACCGGCTGTACATGCCCTTAGGGCACAGGCGGATAAGAAACTTTATCAGTTGGCGATGAAGCATACGCTGGAGACCCAGCCGAATTTGGCTGTCAAGCAGGCCTTAATTGACGATATTCTTGTGGAGAGCGGGCATGTTGCCGGCGTTGTAACCGAATTGGGGGAAATATACCGTACGACCTGTGTAATTATTGCTACCGGCACATATTTGCGGGGAAAAATTATACTGGGCGAAATCAATTATCCGGGTGGACCGGCAGGTCAACGGGCGGCGGATAAGCTCTCAGCGGCACTTAAAAGACTGGACATTTCCCTTATGCGGTTTAAGACCGGCACACCGGCGAGAGTGGATGCCAGAACCGTTGATACCGGTAAAATGACGATTCAGCCGGGTGATGATACGACTCATAATTTTTCGTTTATGAGTGATATTGCAACGCGGGAGCAGATTCCCTGCTGGCTGACGTATACCAATGAACGGACCCATGCTATTATCAGGGAGAACCTGCATCGTGCGCCTTTATATATGGGAATTATCGAAGGAACAGGTCCGCGTTATTGCCCGTCCATTGAGGATAAGGTGGTACGCTTTGCTGATAAACTGGCCCATCAGGTATTTGTTGAACCTGAGGGAGCCCATACTATGGAAATGTATATTCAGGGTATGTCCACAAGTCTGCCGGCTGATGTTCAGTTAGCTTTTTTACGGACTATTCCCGGATTGGAACGCGCTGAAATTATGCGTCCCGGTTATGCAATCGAATATGATTGTGTTGATCCTAAAGAATTGAAACCATCACTCGAAACCAAAAAAGTTAACGGTTTATTTTCGGCAGGTCAGTCGAATGGCACCTCCGGCTATGAAGAAGCCGCAGCCCAGGGATTAATGGCAGGTATAAATGCGGCTCTTTTAGTACAAGGCCGTCCGTCGTTTATTCTATCCCGTTCTGATGCGTATATCGGGGTATTGATTGATGACCTGGTGACAAAGGGGACCAGCGAGCCCTACCGGATTATGACTTCCCGGGCCGAATACCGTCTCATTTTGCGGCAGGATAATGCCGATCTCAGGCTAACGGAAAAGGGAAGAAAGATTGGCCTCGTGACGGATGAGCGTTATGCGCGATTTGTTGCCAAGCGGACGGCAATTGAGCAGACACTAGCCTGTTTAAAAAGTATGCAAATTACCCCCCTGCCTGAAATTCAGGAAAAAATGGCTTCTTTGGGTACGGCTGAACTGCGGACAGGCATTACTCTCTACGACCTGCTGCGGCGTACGGAAGTTAATTATGAGGCGATACGCCGGTATTTTGACCTGCCGGAGATTTCCCCTTTAGTTCGGGAACAAGTAGAAATTGCCATTAAGTATGAAGGCTATATTCAAAAACAGATTGAGCAAGTTGAGCGGTCGTCTAAACTGGAAGCTAAACACTTGCCGGAAGCTATCGATTATAGTCAAATTAGCGGGTTATCGCTGGAAGCGCGTCAGAAACTCAACAAAATTAAGCCGCTGTCAATTGGACAGGCTGCGCGTATCTCCGGCGTGTCTCCGGCTGATATTTCGATATTAATGGTGTATTTGGAACAACAGCGGAGCAGACAGGAGTAAACTATGGAAAAGTTTCAGGATATTTTGGCTAAGGCGGCTATGGATTATGGGCTTAGCCTGGGAGCGGAGCAATTGGCCGCGATGGCTGACTACTATCAGCTGTTGGTCATGTGGAATGAAAAAATGAATTTAACCGCTATTACCGAACCGTGTGAAGTAGCGGTTAAACATATGGTGGATTCGTTGTCCTGTTATCGGCAGGACCTGTTTACACCTGGTGTTAGCTTGGTTGATGTCGGAACAGGAGCCGGTTTTCCTGGTATTCCTCTTAAAATTTTTCAGCAGGATATAGAGCTCACTTTAATGGATTCCTTAAACAAACGGTTGAATTTTTTACGGGAAGTGGTGGCAACTCTTAATCTTAGCAAAGTGCAAACTGTTCATGCCCGGGCCGAGGAAGCCGGAAAAAACATACAATACCGGGAAACATACCAACTAGCGGTGTCACGGGCCGTTGCCAGACTTAATATTTTATGTGAACTTTGTCTGCCTTTTGTTAAAATTGGCGGTTGGTTTATAGCTTTGAAGGGGGCCCAATACGAAGAAGAATTGCGGGAGGCGGCGCATGCCATTGATTTGTTAGGTGCTAAAGTTGACAGCGTTATGCCAGTAATTTTACCGGGGTTAACGGACAAACGGGCTGTTATTTATATTAAAAAAATTGCCTCAACCCCGGCAAATTACCCACGCAAAGCGGGTACTCCGGAAAAAAAGCCGTTATGATTTAGAGGAAATTGCCATTATTTGCAGAATATAAAAGATAATATATCGCAGTCTTAATTGTTTTGTAGGTGGTGGAATCATGAGAAATTTGGCCAAGCTGTTTGGTATTGGAGAGGCTTCGCCAACTATTCCCGAAAATGTCCCGGAAAGTGCTCCTGTTGTTACGAATGAGCAAATTGATGCAGCGAATATTGCGCCTAGGCATACAGAAGAAAATAGTATCGATGTACAATCTGTCCAGAAAGTATCGCCTGAAAGCATTGTTCCCAACCCGTTTCAGCCGCGTAAAACGTTTAACGATGATTCATTGCAAGAGTTGGCTGCTTCCATCCGAGAGTTCGGGGTTATTCAACCGCTGTTAGTACGCCGCCAAGGAGAGACATATGAATTGATCGCCGGTGAGCGCCGTCTCAGAGCGTCGCGGTTAGCCGGTCTCGCCGAAGTTCCTGTTATTATTCGCGAGCTTGATGATAAAGAAATGGCTGAACTTGCCATGATCGAGAATTTGCAACGGGAAGATCTGCATTTTTTAGAGGAAGCAGAAGGCTATCAGCACTTAATTGCCAGCTTTAATTTTACGCAAGAGGAGTTGGCACGCCGTGTAGGGAAAAACCAGTCAACTATCGCCAATAAGTTACGATTGTTAAAGTTGGTGCCTGAAGTGCGCCAAGTTCTTGTAAGCGAGAATTTAACCGAGCGACATGCCCGTGCACTTTTAAAATTGGATGATTCCCGCAGGCAAATGGAAGTGCTTGAAGGGGTTAAGGCTAAAGGATTGAATGTTCGGGAAACGGAAGAGCTAATTGAGAACTATACGAACAATATTTCCCGGGAAAAACAGGCTGCTCCCCGGCAAACTGTCGTTAAAATTATTAAAGATGTACGCATTTTTATCAATACGATTAACAGTGTAATTACCCAGATGAAAAAGAGCGGGATGGATATTAAGGTTAAGCAGGATATTGAAGGCGATTATGTCAATATCAGTATTCAGGTAAAAAATAGTCGCAAATAGCAGAACCACAAAGGCACTATTCTTGTAATCCCATTAATAAGTAAGCGTGAAGGGCTTAAAAGGCGTAAAATCTGTAAAATAATTGCAGAATTTACGCCTTTTGGTATAATAGGGCTGACAGCGGTGTCGCTAGCGTTTTTGTTTTTGCGAGAATACAAATAGTTCGTCAGCTAGTGTCTGAATATAATTTTTTTGGTATAAACTGGCCAGCCATGATTCAGGTATATTGTCGGCCCCATAATAGGCACCGGCCAGTTGGCCGTAAACAGCCCCGGTAGTATCAGCATCATCACCGAGATTAACAGCCAGCAAGGCGCCTTCGGCAAAGTTGCTGCTGTGGTGAAAGGCCCATAATGCAGCCTCTAAGGAATCGACCACATAGCCTGTACCGCGAATGGCCGGCGGATTTTTTTCCTTGAATGATCCTGTCGCGATGGCGAAAATTTTTTTTGTCAGCGGTTTTTCCCAGCCCATGGAAAGCGGGGAATAGCAATCGGCAAGCAAGGTATCTTTTGGTCTGCCCTGCAGTGCGCCAATTATGAGCGCTGCCAAAAAGCGGCAGCCATTCACTGCTTCAAGAGCGGCATGCGTGGTGCGGGAACTATCGGCAGCGAAACAGATGGCAGCGGCTGGTTGTGTCGCATAAGCAAGAGCAATAGGTGCCAGCCGCATAATGGAGCCGTTACCGGCTGTGTGGGGGTGCTCAGAACCGGCGTAGAAATTTCCGGTTCTGCTATACGATTCTAGTGCTGCTCGCACTGTGTTGCCAATATCAATACAGTGTCCGGTACTGCTTAGATAACCTTCCTCATACCAGCGGACATAGCGGTTCATTTGATCGGCAGGATCAAAGCCCTGGCAATGGAGCAAACTGTTTGCCAGACATAAAGCCATGGATGTATCATCCGTCCATTGGCCTGGGGCGAGATTGTTGGCACCGCCGCCGGTAAGTCCGGTCAGAGGAGTAAAACTGCCTGGTCTTTTAAACTCCAGCGGCATGCCGAGCGTGTCACCGATAGCCAGTCCTAGCAGTGCCCCCCGGTAGCGATTCTGATTCATAACGCCCTCCTTGCGCTAAACTTTATTGGCAACCAGTTGTTTAGCGATGTTGACGGCAGTAACCCCATTGGCGGCATAGGCGTCAGCACCGGCCTGGCGGGAATAGGTTTCCGTCAGCACAGCTCCCCCGACAATGGTTTTACCTTTATAATTAGCGGCCTTAAGGGCGGCAATCGTATGATCGATCTGTGGCAGGGTCGTAGTCATCAGCGCACACAGTCCCACAATATGCGGCTGTTGTTCCAGGACCGTTTGCACTATGGTTTCTGCGGCAACATCTTTGCCCAGATCAATGACTGTAAAACCATTATTTTCGAGCAGTGCGGCGACGATGTTTTTTCCTAAATCGTGAATATCTCCCTTTACGGTGGCGAGAACTACTGTACCCAGGCTTTGTGTCTGGTGGGCGGGTAATACCTCTTTGATCGTATTAAAGGCAGTCCTCATGGTTTCAGCGGATAATAATACTTGCGGCAGGAAGCACTTACCCTGGCTGAAAGCTTGACCAACTTGATTCATAGCAGCGGTCAGGGCTTGTTCCGTGATAACCAGCGGAGTAAAATTTTCGGCTAGTGCTTGGCGTACCAGTGGTGCAACCCCGGTTGTCTCGCCGTTAACAACACTTTGACGAATTTGCGTTAAGATATTGTCAGCGGCGGCAGGGGCGATGGACGCTTTATCGTCCATATCCACATATTTTTTGCTGTAGGCGATAACTGACTCGGAGTTGCGGCCGCTTAAGGTAACCGCAGCGGCCCAAATATCCTGCATTAACGGATCAAAAGGATTAAGAATCGGGGCATCTAGGCCGGCATCCAAGGCCATAGCGCAAAATGCGGCATTCAGTAAATCGCGTCGTGGCAGGCCAAAAGAGACATTGCTAAGGCCCATGACAGTGGGGCAGCCAAGTTGTTCGCGATATAATTTGAAGGTTTGCAGAGTCTCAGCGGCAGCTTTGCTATCTGTGGCTACTGTCATAACAAGGGCGTCAAGCAGCAGGTCATGGCGTTCCAGGCCATGATCCAGCGCAGCGGCAACAAGGTGCTTTGCTACCGTAACCCGTTCGATTGCCGTTGTTGGTACCCCGTCATCGGCTATTGGTAGGCATAATACAGCGGCGCCGTATTTCTTGGCAAGCGGTAAAAAAGCTTCCAGACGTTCGGTTTCAGCCGTAATTGAGTTGATCAGTGCCCGACCGGGATAAGCCTTTAAGGCAGCCTCAAGAGTTGCCGGGTCTGTGGTGTCAATGGAAAGTGGTGCGTCGACCAGGCTGGACAGGTCTTCGACAGCTTGCTTCATGGCAGCGGGCTGATCTAGGCCGGGAACTCCCATATTTACATCCAGTATGGCAGCTCCCGCTGATAATTGTGCCAGGGCTTCTTTTTTTATTGTGTTGAAATTACCGGCCTTAATATTGGCCGCCAGTGCTTTACGGCCTGTAGGATTGATGCGTTCCCCGATAATGACAGGGGCAAACTGCGCACCAATTGTTACGGTACGCGTTCGGCTTGTCAAAGCGGTGAAAGGGCGAGTACGCTTTACCGTTACGGGCGGCAGCTGGTTGACCGCTTGGCGTATAGCCTGAATATGGGCAGGTGTCGTGCCGCAGCAGCCGCCGATATAAGTTGCCCCGGCAGCAGCAAGTTTGGGAACCCAGCCAGCCATTTCCTCGGCTGTCATGGGAAAAATCGTCTGACCGTCAATTAACCTGGGCATACCGGCATTTGGTTGCACGCTGATGGGGATAGAGCAATTCTGGGCTATCGCTTCAATTACCGGCAAGAGTTGCGCCGGGCCCAATGAACAGTTGGCGCCAATGATATCAGCTCCTAAAGATTCTAATGTGATGGCGGCGGTTCGTGGGTCGGTGCCTGTTACAGTGCGGCCGTCCGCATCGAAGGATAGCTGACAGATAATAGGGTGGCGCGTGGCCGCTTTAGCGGCCAGGAGGGCAGCCCGCATTTCCTGGATATCAATAATTGTCTCAATGATGATATAGTCAACACCGGCCTCATCAAGGGCTGAAATTTGTTCATAAAATACCTCATAGGCAGCATCAAAGGTAAGTTCACCTAAAGGGGCAATAAATTTACCGGTTGGGCCAACCGAGCCGGCTATTTTGGCCTGTGACCCGGCGGCTTTCCGGGCGGCGGCGGCGGCGGCCTGATTTAAGGCCGCTACTTTGTCTTCCAGATTATAATGTGATAGTTTTATGCGGTTAGCCCCAAAGCTGTTTGTTTCAATAATATTGGCACCTGCATCAATATACTGGCTATGGATGGCCGTAATTTTCTTGGGTTCTTCCATATTCCATAATTCAGGGCATTGGCCTGGCTTTAGGCCGGCTTGTTGCAACATGGTACCCATTGCTCCGTCAAAAACTTGAATCATCTACTATTTTGTCTCCTTTCGTGCCTGGCAGCCAGGCTGACCGCATATATTACTGGCCATTTCCTGCTGCTGCGGTAGGTTAATTGTATGGTGGTAAGGATATAGGCCAACAATAGCGGTAACAGATTTGCGCGGCACTAACATTTTTGTGTCTGTCACACTAAGGCCGATATCATCCCCGCCTGCAAGCTTAAGTATTTCAGGCTGTATATGGATTGACCAATCCCCATAGCCTGGGCTAAAACGGCTGCCGGCCGCTAAACCGGCGTGTGATGCCTGCTCCGCAATTATATGGCAAACAGCGTCGCATGCCGTTTCTACGGCAGTAGTCCCGGCTGCATCCAAGAGTAGTCCCAAGGTATATTTATTCTGTAAAAACAAATTAGATACTTCCTGCTCTAACGGCAGACCGATAGTTACTGCCATGACTGCCACTTCAACTGCCCCGGCCAAATGTTTAATAATACTGTCTGCGGTTAAGATAAGTGGATCGTTTGCTATTATGGTATGTAAGTCCTGGTCGTAGGCATATAGTTGCCAGATTCCCTTCGGCATTGCCAATAATTGGGCTTGTGTACAGGCTTCGGTGAGAAGAACGCTGGGAAATTCAGCCTTTTGTCTTAGTCCTGCGTAGCGTTTGGTTTCAACTGGGTCAACGATAGTTATCCGCGGATGATAAATTGGCATTTAGGAACCTCCTTAACAACGAGGTATTATAAGCATTATAGTATATTTTGCCGTGTTATTAAAGCGGCGAACGTCTGACTTAACAAATTATTAAAATCACGAATATAGTTATGTAAACATAATTATATTTTCTGTTTTTTTGGCAGGAAATCACATAGATATGTGGAATGAAAAGATGGAACTAATCTATTTTGAGGTGAAAAAAGTTTGGTTAAAGTGATTGCTATTGCCAATCAAAAGGGAGGAGTAGGCAAAACAACGACCGCGGTCAATCTCGCCGCTTGTTTGGCAGAGTTAGGTAAGAACGTTTTATTGATTGATATTGATCCACAGGGGAATTCGACGAGTGGATTGGGCTTTAATAAAGGAAGCATTCAGCGTTGTGTTTATGACGCACTGATTAATGATGTCCCGGTAGAATCAATCGTTGTTCAGACAGAGATTCCTAACCTTAAATTATTGCCGGCAACCATTCAGTTGGCAGGAGCGGAAATTGAGCTTGTATCGATGATGTCGCGCGAAGGAAAATTGAAGCGGGCTTTAGATAAAGCTAAATTCAGTTATGATTATGTACTGATTGATTGTCCGCCTTCACTCGGCTTGCTTACGATTAACTCTTTGACTGCGGCTAATTCCGTATTGGTACCGATTCAGTGTGAATTTTACGCGCTTGAGGGTTTGACACAACTTATGAATACAATTAGTTTGGTGCAAAAGAACCTTAATCCAGTACTTACATTGGAGGGAGTAGTGCTAACCATGTTTGATGCCCGTACTAATTTGTCTATTCAGGTTGTGGATGAAGTAAAGAACCATTTCCGTCATAAGGTTTACCAAACCATTATTCCCCGCAATGTCCGTTTGAGTGAGGCCCCTAGCCATGGACAGCCTGTTATTAAATATGATCCTAAATCGAAGGGAACCGAAGTATATTTTGATTTAGCACGAGAGGTGATTGGTGATGAGTAAACGTGGATTAGGAAGAGGTCTTGATGCCTTGTTTAATGCGCCTACTAATGGGCAAACTGCTGAAAGTAATGAACCTATTAAAGAAATTTCCCTGCAGGAGATAGTTCCTAACCAACATCAACCTCGCCGTGATTTTGATGAGGAAGCACTTGCCGAATTGGCGCAGTCAGTCAAACAGCATGGAATTATTCAGCCGGTGGTTGTCCGTAAGACTCTGACTGGCTATGAATTAGTTGCTGGGGAACGCCGCTGGCGCGCTTCACAAATGGCCGGATTAAAACAAATACCTGCCGTAATACGTGAATATACAGATGCTGAAATGATGGAAATAGCCCTTGTTGAAAATCTGCAGCGTCAAAATCTGAATGTTATTGAAGAGGCGGTTGCTTTTCGCCGCTTGATTGAAGAGTTTGGCTTAACGCAGGAAGAAGTATCGCAAAGAATTGGTCGCAGTCGGTCAATGATTGCTAATATCATTCGTCTTCTTAATCTTCAACCCGAAGTCCAGGAATTTGTTTCACGTGGAACAATGACAATGGGGCAGGCCAGGCCTTTATTGGCATTAGATTCCCCGGAAATGCAGTTAGAAGTCGCTAATCAAATCATTGAAGAAGATTTATCGGCTCGTGACGCTGAAGAATTGGTGCGTCGCCTGGTGGCCAAGCAGCCGGTGAAAAAGGCAGAAGCAAAGCCTAAAGAGGAAGAAGAAGATCAATTTTTTATGAATGAATTTGAAGATCGTTTGAAAGTAATTTTAGGAACACAGGTAAGAATAAAGCCAGGTAAATATAAAAGTAAAATTGAAATTGAGTATTATTCAAATGAAGATTTAGAACGTATCATGGAGATGTTGTCCAAACGCCAGGAAAATGTTAATTCGAAATTCCAGGGGCAATTGGTGGTTTAACTGGAAAATTGTTTCACGTGAAACATTATAAAGGATCTCCTGACAATAGAGGTGGATAAAAATGAGGATTGAAAAAGACTTGTTGGGCGAGCGGGAGGTCCCGGCAGACGTCTACTACGGCATCCACACTTTGCGCGCTCTAGAAAACTTCCCCCTATCCGGTTATAAAGTAGCTGCCGTTCTCGTCAAAGCCATCGCTTTAATTAAAAAATCAGCAGCAGAAGTAAATGCGGAACTTGGTTATTTGCCCAAAGAATTAGCCCAAGCAATAGGTACCGCAGCTAATGAGATAATGGACGGAAAGTGGCAAGATCAGTTTGTTGTGGACGCTTTGCAGGGAGGCGCAGGTACTTCAACAAATATGAATGTCAATGAGGTGCTGGCGAACCGTGCCATCGAAATTTTAGGAGGGTCACGAGGAGATTATCAGCTGGTGCACCCACTCAATCATGTAAATATGCATCAGTCAACAAATGATGTCTATCCGACGGCACTGCGAATCGCTGCTATTTGGCTGCTAAAACCGCTAAGTGATGAATGTGCGGCTTTGCAACAGGCGCTTCAGGATAAAGAGGCTGATTTTGCTGGAATAATAAAGGTTGGACGGACGGAAATGCAAGATGCTGTGCCTATTATGCTTGGACAGGAATTTAGTGCTTATGCCGGTGCAATTGCCCGTGACCGCTGGCGCCTTTATAAGGTCGAGGAACGCTTGCGGCAGGCGGCCCTTGGTGGAACAGCTATCGGCACAGGCTTAAATGCGGATAAAAAGTATATTTATATGGTCAATGACCGAGTACGGCAATATGCGGGAGTCGGTTTAGCCAGGGCCGAAAATATGATTGATGTCATTCAAAATGCGGATGTATTTGTAGAAGTATCCGGACTGTTAAAGGCTTTAGCAGTTAATCTTGGCAAAATAGCCCATGACTTGCGCCTTATGTCCTCAGGTCCTCGGGCAGGTTTGGGAGAAATCCGTTTACCCGAACGCCAAGCGGGATCTTCTATTATGCCGGGGAAAGTCAATCCAATTATTCCGGAAGCCGTTAATCAGGTTGCTTTTCATGTTATGGCTTCAGATATGGCAATTGCCATGGCCGCACAATCGGGACAGCTTGAATTGAACGCTTTTATGCCATTAATCGCTCATCATTTGTTAGAGAGTTTGTCGCTATTAACCAATGCGGTAAAAATTTTGCATGAATTCTGCATTCGCGGTGTAACTGCCAATTGTGAACAATGTACGGCTTTACTTAACAATAGCCAGGTAAGCGTTACGGCTTTGGTGCCTCATATCGGCTATGATTTGGCGTCACAGGTAGCGCGCAAAGCTATGGAGGAAAATACAACAGTGCGGGAAGCCGCAATTCGTTTGGCTGTATTGCCTGAGGAAAAAATAGATGCTGCCCTTGACCCTCGGGCAATGACTCATCCGGGGATTGCCGGTAAGCCCAAATAGGGAGGAATCGAGCATGCAAGAAACACCAAAAGGATCACGCCTGCATATTGCAATATTTGGGCGGCGCAATGCCGGTAAATCCAGTTTGATCAATGCCCTTACCAATCAAGACATAGCATTGGTTTCGAATGTTCCCGGAACAACGACCGACCCGGTATATAAAGCTATGGAGATACTGCCTATCGGACCGGTAATGGTTATTGATACCGCAGGTATTGATGATGTTGGCGATTTGGGAGCATTGCGGGTAGAACGGACAATGCAGGTATTAAATAAGACCGATTTGGCAGTCATTGTTATTGATCCTGAAGAAGGCATAACCAGTTTTGAAGAAGAATTGGTTAAAGAAATAAGAAAACGCAATCTGCCTATTGCCGGTGTAGTGAATAAAAGTGATACGAAAACCGTCTCACCGGCAGAACTAGCAACATGGAGGCAAATGCTTGCTTTGCCTTTATTGTTGATCAGTGCCAAAACCGGTCAAGGTATTGAAGAATTGAAACGTCAAATGATTAAACTGGCACCGGATGACTGGGAGGGGCCGCAATTAATTGGTGATTTGGTGTCGCCTGGTGATACGGTTGTTTTGGTTGTGCCGATTGATTTAGCTGCCCCGAAGGGAAGACTAATATTGCCACAGGTTCAGACGATCCGTGACTTGCTTGACAATGATGCCTGTGCGGTTGTAGTCAAGGAACGGGAATTAAAAGAGGCGCTTGATAGTCTGAAAAATCCGCCGCGCTTAGTCGTTACCGATTCTCAGGAATTTATGAAAGTAGGGGCAGATACGCCGTCGGAAGTCATGTTAACTTCTTTTTCGATCTTGATGGCACGCCATAAGGGAGACCTTGAAACCTTAGTAGCGGGAGCAAAGGCTATTGATGCTTTGCAACCAGGTGACAAAGTGCTAATAGCAGAAGGCTGCACCCACCATCGCCAGGCTGATGATATTGGAAAAGTAAAAATCCCGCGCTGGCTGAGACAGTCAGTAGGGGGTGAGCTGGATTTTGCATGGGTGTCAGGGGGAACTTTTCCGCCTGATTTAACAAAATATAAGCTGATCGTCCATTGTGGAGCCTGCATGCTTAATAGGCGCGAAATGTTGTATCGCCTGGCAATCGCCAGAGAAGCCGGAGTGCCGATCGTTAACTATGGCTTATTGATTGCGCAGATCCATGGAATTTTGTACCGGGCCCTTGCGCCTTTCCCGCTTGCGCAAATGATTCTTGAGGAATAAGGGGCGAACAAATTGTGATTTATCTAGATAATGCGGCGACAACTTGGCCCAAACCTGAATGTGTTTATCAGGCGGTCGATGAATGTTTGCGCACGATGGGAGCCAATCCGGGGCGAGGCGGGCACAGTATGGCGAGAGCTGCCAGCATGCTGGTATACGAGGCAAGGGAAGCTTTAGCGGAACTATTCCATATTGATGATGCCAATCAGATCGCGTTTACTCATAATGCCAGTGATGCCATCAGTATGGGCCTATTTGGCATAGTACAACCCGGTGATACAATTGTGACAACTGCAATGGAACATAACGCGGTAGCCAGGGCTGTGCGCTTGGCCGAATCACAGGGAGTCAATGTTTGCATAATTCCCTGCAACTCCCTGGGACAACTGGATATGGCGGCAATGGCGGCAGCCATCAGGCAAAAACCAAAGTTGGTTATTATGGCTCATGCTTCCAATGTTACCGGAACAATTATGCCAATTGAAAAAGTCGGCAAACTGACCAAACGGTTTGGCGTCATTTTTATGGTAGACGCTGCGCAAACCGCCGGCGTGGAAGAAATTGACGTGGACACTATGAAAATTGATGCTTTGGCCTTTAGTGGTCATAAAGGACTGCTTGGACCACAAGGTACAGGCGGTCTTTATGTACATGAGACGGTCGCAGTTAAACCGTTGCGGGTTGGAGGCACCGGCAGCTTGTCTGAATCAGACAGGCAACCGGAATTTATGCCTGACAAGCTGGAAAGCGGCACTCCCAATACACCTGGCATAGCCGGTATAAAAGCAGGTGTCAGATACATTTTGACTACCGGACGAAGTAAAATTCAGGCCAAGGAACTGGAATTAACAAAATTACTGCTGGCAGGTCTGAAAACTGTTTTCGGGGCAACTGTCTATGGTCTGCAGGAGTACGGCGGTCGCACCGCCGTACTGTCATTTACTCTGTCGGGAAGGGATAGTGGCCAGGTAGCCCATATTCTTGACAGAGACTATGGTGTTGCCTGCCGATCAGGTTTGCATTGTGCCCCGTGGGCGCATCAAACAATAGGAACATTAAAGACAGGAACAGTAAGGCTTAGTCCGGGATATTTCAACACAGAAAACGAAATTGAACAAGCGCTTGCTGCGATTAAAAAAATTGCGGCCCAGGGAGGATAAAATGAAGGGAACGCTAGTGAATGCTGCCGCAGTTATAATAGGATCCGGTTTGGGATTAGCTCTAAAACAAGGAATACCCGAAAAATACCGGAATACACTTGTACAGGGGATGTCATTAGCTGTAGGCGTTATTGGTTTACAAATGGCGCTAAAGACGCAGAATATCCTTATTGTTATTATGGGAATTGCCGTTGGTGCCATTATCGGGGAAACACTCAATATTGATGGGGGCTTAAATAAAATCGGGGCATGGCTATCTGCTAAATTAAGCAGTGCTGGCGCTGAAGGTCCAAATTCAATTGGACGCGGTTTTGTTACAGCCAGTCTGGTCTATTGTATTGGTGCCATGGCAGTTGTAGGTTCTATTCAGGACGGTTTAACCGGAGACACAAGTATACTTTATGCTAAGTCATTGTTAGATGGTATTATTTCAATCGTTTTTACATCAAGTATGGGCATCGGCGTGGCTTTTTCCAGCTTAAGCATATTGATTTATCAGGGCTTAATCACAGTACTGGCCGGTTTTTTTAGTGCTATATTATCCGACCGGGTAGTTACGGAGCTCACGGCAACCGGCGGGATTCTTATTGTTGGAGTGAGCATACTAATGCTGGAATTAAAAAATATAAAATTGGCAAATTTACTGCCGGCAATACCGGCTGCAGCGGCAATCGCATATTTCTGGCCGACATGAATACTATGGAAATAGGATTGCAACCGATAAAAGGAAAGGTGGTACACAGCTACCATGGATTTGTCGCAATATACATTATTTATTACAGCTAATTTACCGTACATATTATTAGGATTGACTGTGCTAATCTTTATTGCATTGCTCGTTTTTATTAGTGTCAATATAAAGATGAGCAAACTGAATAAGCGCTATCGCAGAATGATGAATGGAATGGAGAACGCAAATATTGAACGCCTCTTATTGAGCCATATAGAGGAAGTTCGCCAGGCGGTGAGTAAGGTCAATCAGCTAGATGAAAAATGCCGTCAGTTGGATGCCATTACGACCAAAACCATACAAAATATAGGATTGGTTCGCTTTAATGCATTTGAAGATACCGGCAGTGATCTAAGTTTTGCTCTGGCATTATTGGATAAAAATAAGAACGGCATCGTTCTATCCAGTATCTATGGTCGTAATGAGTCCAGAATATATGCCAAACCGGTTGTTGACGGCCAGTCTACTTATCACCTTACAGAAGAGGAAAAACAAGCTTTGAAGATATCTCTGGAAAAAAATTCATAAAATAGCAGGATTTTTTCAGGTTTTGGCGAATAGTATCGTGGTTAGGCGTTTGTAAGCTTTTGAAAAGAAGGTGATATGGTTGATACAAAAAACGCCAAAGCCTGACAAACGTGAATATACGTTTATGATTGTGCCCCATCACGGCAAATCCGTATTTAGCATTCGCATTCCCATAAAAACGATTAAATATACTGCCGCGACACTAGGTATTTGTTTAGCAATTCTTTCGGGTACAATGATAAATTATCGTTATCAGGCCAACTTGACGAACCAGGAAAAATATGAATTGAATCAACTGCGTGAAGTGAATAGTAAACAGCATGCCGAACTGGAGGAACTCGCTAAAGAGACAGCCGATCTCCAGCAGGACATGAACCGTCTAAATCAACTGGACGCCGATTTGCGGCGCATGGTAAATAGTGAAGACCTTACGGATACATCAAGATCAGCTCCTGCCAGGCTGACAAATTATAATGGACAAGGTGGTCCTGAGGTACATCCTCAAACGGCCGAGTTGCTTAACTTAGTGAAAGAGCTTAAAGTAGCAGTTAATGAACGGGAAAACAGTCTGCGCAGTTTACAGGGATCATTAATTGAGAAAAAGGAACGGCTGTCGGCCACCCCGTCAATCTGGCCGACAAACGGGGAAGTAACGTCCCGTTTTGGGTGGCGTAATTCGCCCTGGGGCAGAGGCAGCGACTGGCATCCGGGAATTGATATTGCCAATGAAGCCGGTACGCCTATTGTTGCCACCGCCGATGGCGTTGTTGTTAACAGTAGTTGGGTCAGCGGGTATGGTAATATGGTTGAAATCGACCATGGTAACGGTATGGTGTCGATATATGGGCATAATGCCCAATTGCTTGTGAATGTTGGTCAGCAAGTAAAAAAAGGACAATTAATTGCCCGGATGGGAAGTACTGGTGACAGTACCGGACCACACGTGCATTATGAAATACGGGTTAATGGCACAGCAGTGAATCCATCTAGTTTTTTGTAGGAGGTAAGCGTTATAATGTTTGGCAGTAAGAAGCAACCTAGCACCATTGGTGATCAAGTCGCCACGATTATTGGCAGCGAGACTGCTTTTAAAGGTACAATTACATCACAAGGAACAGTTCGAATTGACGGGCGGCATGAAGGGGAGATTACTACTGCCGGTGATTTGGTGGTAGGGGAAGACGGGAATCTGGAAGCTCAGATTAAGGCGCGAAGTGCTCTTATTGCCGGCGTAGTAAAAGGAAACATTGATGTTTCCGATAAATTGGAACTATTGCCTACTGCTAAAGTATATGGTGATATCAAAGTTGGCACGCTAACCGTCAGCGAGGGAGCGATATTCCGTGGTGCGTGCAATATGATAAAAGAACCTTCGACCGAGGGTAATGAATGATTTTGATAAAAAAAGCAGGATACACATCAGTGTATCCTGCTTTTTTTATCAAAATAGGTTGCAAGCAAATCAGGAGAAGGCTATTCTCAGTCCTCTAAGTGGCGACCGTGTTACAAAATGCTTATACTTAAGAACTGTGATTGCGCCCGAGAGCAAAGGATATGCCGTGAGCAATGGTGTCGGCCATTTTCATCACCAGGTTAAGCCGGGTGCTTTGTAAAACAAGATGTTCCATAAAGCCGCCTACATTGACAATACCGGTAATGTAAGCATTGCCGACAGCCGGGAGGTCTTTATTTACGGCTGCGCCGGGTTTAACCGACCCGTGTCCAAGTGTTACGCAGCCCACATTCTCCAACTTGCCGAGACAAGCATCGACAGCAATAATAAACGGATGGGCAAAGGAGGAATTAATTGTTGACAGCATACTTCCCAGATTGGTGGCGTGAACTGGGTCATCCAAAGTACCGTAGACATGAGGAAAATAGTTAATTGTTTTTAATTTTGTACCTGTTAATGGCCCCAGTGCATCCCCGGTTGACCGGTCAGTACCAATACATAAAACAACAATTTCCCAACCGTCTTTTTTTGCATTTTCAACTAACTTGCGGATAGAAACCGATAGGTCATAAATAGCGTTTGGTTGACTAACATTAAATTTGATTTCACGTGCAAGCTCGGGAGCCACCGGCGGCTTAAGCGGTGACAGTTTATTGATTATGGGAAAATTCAAAATGTTATTCAGCATACTATGCTCCTGTCAAATAGTTGTCCTTACCATTATGTGTAAAATAGAAGCACTCTATACATAACGGCAGGAATTTCTAATATCTAACAGGAATAATAAATGAAATGTTTACCAGACTGTAATAGACAAAGGTTTGCAAGGAGGTTCAACAGTGGAGGTCACGAATAAATTCAGAACGCTGCCGGCCATTGATAAACTTTTATCTATAGTGGCAGCTGACCCGGAGATAAGACACTATCCCCATGAGTTGCTAACTGTCTGCCTGCGACAGGCGGTAGCCGATGCCCGAACCAGGATAAAGCACGGTGACGGCAACGCCGGCAGTACAGATTCTATTATCAGGGCTGCGAAAATTTTGCTAAGAGAGCAGGCAGGATCTAGTCTGCGGCGGGTAATAAATGCTACCGGCGTTGTGCTTCATACTAATTTGGGCCGGGCGCCGCTCAGCAAACGGGCTCAGGAGTGTGTAACGGGAATTATGGAGGGCTATAGCACGCTGGAATACGCTGTGGAGAGCGGGCAGCGGGGCAGTCGCTATGCGCATGTGGTAGAGCCGATTTGCCATTTGACAGGGGCGGAAGACGCGCTGGTGGTAAATAATAATGCCGCAGCCGTATTATTGGTTCTCTCGGCTTTAGCCAGGGGACGTGAAGTTATTGTCAGCCGGGGAGAGCTTGTTGAAATTGGTGGTTCTTTTCGGGTCCCTGATGTCCTGCGCCAGAGCGGCGCAACCTTGGTTGAAGTAGGCACCACAAACAAGACTCATCTTGCAGACTATGAACAGGCGATTGGGCCAAATACGGCGGCTATCTTAAAGGTACATACCAGCAATTACTGTATCATTGGCTTTACATCCCAGCCTGAGGGGACGGAACTGGCTGCGTTGGCCCATAAACATAATCTACCGGTGATTGAGGATTTGGGGAGCGGCACGCTATTGCCTTTAACTGCCGGGGGACAGACCGAGCCTGCAGTAAAGGAGCGGTTGCAACTGGGATTTGATGTACTTACTTTTAGTGGTGATAAGCTGTTAGGAGCAGGCCAGGCAGGGATAATTGCCGGCAAGCGTCCATATATTGAGCTGATGAAGAAGCAGCCATTGCTGAGGGCGGTTCGCATTGACAAACTATCATTGGCAGCACTGGAAGGAACGTTTAAGGACTATATTATCGGCAGTCCCGGGCAGGATGTACCGGTCTTGGCTATGCTGAATGCCGACAAACCTGTTTTAGAGCAGCGTGCCGACCGGCTAAAAGAATTAATCGTCAACTTGAATGCCGGCTTTGCCACAGAAGTAGTTCAGCTCAATTCACCGGCAGGTGGCGGAGCTTTACCGGCTGCTGTATTGAATGGTTATGGGGTAACCGTGACCCATAAGAATCTGCGTACGGAAGAATTGGAAAGCCGGCTACGGCAGCGGACGATACCCATAGTGACCCGCATTCGCGAGGATAAGGTAATTTTTGATGTACGCTGCTTACTGGAAAGAGACTTACCAGATATCGCAAATGCTCTGGGCGCATTATAAGTAAATGCAGCTCGACGATTCGGAGGCTATAGTATGAAACACATTATTATTGGGACTGCCGGGCATGTTGACCATGGCAAATCAGCAATTATTAAGGCTTTGACCGGCGTGGATACCGATCGTTTGAAAGAAGAAAAATTGCGGGGCATATCGATTGACTTGGGTTTTGCCTCGCTGCCGCTGGGCGATAAGGTTATTGCCGGGATTGTTGATGTTCCCGGACATGAACGGTTTTTAAAAAATATGCTGGCGGGAACCGGCGGCATAGACTTAGCCATGTTGGTTGTGGCTGCCGACGAAGGGATTATGCCGCAAACCAAAGAACATTTGGCCATGCTTCAACTATACGGAATCCGGGCCGGTTTGATTGTAATCAATAAAATTGACAAGGTGGATGAAGAGTGGCTGGAAATGATTGAAAGTGAAATACAAGCGTATGTAAGCGATACTTTTTTAAAAGATGCTCCCTGCTGTAAAGTGTCGGCTGCGACGGGGGAGGGGCTTGATGCCCTGAAAACTACGTTAACCGCTTTGGCGGAAAAGGTGCCCGCACGCAATAGCAGCGCTCCGTTTAGACTTTGGATTGATCGGGTATTTACGATTAAGGGGTATGGGGCAGTTGTTACAGGTTCCGTACTTAGCGGCAATATAAAGGTAGGTGACAGCGTTACACTTTATCCGGCTGAAACCATCGTCAGAGTTCGCGGCATCGAATGGCATGGCGAGAAAGTGGAGAAAATCGCGGCAGGCCAGCGAGCTGCTATCAATTTAGCCGGGGTAGAGACAGAAGAACTGGCACGCGGGATGGTACTCAGTGCTGTTGAACGGGGCGAGATTAGTACAGTATGGGATATAGCAGCCGAATGGCAGCAGGAGGTCGAAAGCGGCTTGCGTATTCGCCTGCATCTGGGTACTGGCGAATTTATAGGCCGAATCTATGCGTTTAAGGACACCGGAAATCAGTATATGCGGCTTATTTTGGAGGAACCACTGGCCGCTGGGGCTGGTGACAGGGGAATCATCAGACTGTATTCGCCACAATACTTGCTGGGAGGAGTATCGCTTATCGCGCCGGGGCGCCAAAGCAGGAAGCTTTCCGTTTCACGGGCGGCACTTGCCGATGCAATCACCCATGATGACGAAATAAATGCGCTGTATTATCGCCTGGCGGAAAGCCGCCACGTATTAACCCAGGCAGAGGTTAGGCGACAAAGCGGCTATCTGCCGGACAGAGCCGTAGATCAGGCCATAAACACCCTGACGACCGCCAAGCGTCTATATTGTCTGGAAAAAAATTATATTACAACCGATATGTTTGCCAAACTGACCAATATGGCAACCACGATGATTGGCAGCTTTCATAAAGCGCAGCCGGACCGCAGCGGTCTTTCCAAAGAAATAGTACGGCAAAAGCTGGGGCTCAATGAGAAAAGTTTTGAAATCCTTCTTAATCAATGGGTGACTGCGGGAACGTTGGTCAGCAGTGGCGGCGATCTTGCGTTAAAAGAACACGCTGACCAGCATGGCGACTGGCGGCAGACAATAGTAGAAAAAACAGAGGCTGCCCTGGCCGATATCGGCTTAACGAATATCGATACCGCTTTATTGGCGCAAAAACTGGCGCTGCCCTTAGAAAAAGCCAAGGCAGCACAGGATGTGTTAGTCAAGGCAGGTACGTTAATCAAGCTGGGAGATTTCTTTGTATACAGCAAAACAATGCAGTACATTGTTCAAGTTATTCACAAGCACTTCCAAGGAAAACAGACATTAACAGTAGCCGAATTACGGGATATTTTGAAAACTTCAAGGAAAGTGGCCTTGCCTGTGATAGAATACTTAGATATGCATAAATATACAGTAAGAGATGGTGATGTGCGCCGTCCGACCCGCAAAATACTTGATTTGTCAGAATAAACTTACTTTAAATATGCATATTGACAACATACCAATTACTTTTTATAATTAAACTCAAAACCAGCATATGTACACTTGCGTATTTATATGGAGTACATGTGTATCTTAAGGGAGTGTGTCTAGGGTTCCGCGCAGGTATGCGGCTGGACCAAGCGGCACAGGTGCAGCGTGGCACAGCACTACACCGTGGGTATAAAAGACCCGGCGGAAGGTCCCAGTCGTTGTGGATTCTTCGCCAGGTTTTTTTTTGCCCCTAAAAACAGGAAAAAGGGATGTGGGCTTTCGCTTCCGTAAGAGCCTCGGCGCAAGCCCGGTTTCTTTATTCCTGTAGCATGTATGGACCGGGATGAAGGTTGTCTTGTTTTAAGCAATTATTGGAGAGGGTGGTAGAGTAGGATGTGTAGAATAGGGGCTATAAAAAGTAAAATAGCATTTCATCCTTCACTGGCGTTGCACTTGATGCTTCCCCAGCAGGAAGGGCACGACAACTCTGGTTTTGCTATGGTCATGCAAGACTTAGAGGGGGTTTTTGCCAAGTGTAAGGATAAGCCGCTACTGTCATTGGCCTGTACGCAAAAAGGCGCAGCGATGGTAGAGCATTTTATGGAGACTAACAACTTTACTCCTGTACATGAGTGGATTCCCCGGGGAGTTCGTCAGCCAGGTCTTGATATAAAAGCTATGCCTTACTATATTTTCAGGGCCTATGACTATCCTGAGTATTACCGTACGGCTACGCAGGAGGCTAAGGAAGAATTGCTGTTAGATACCCGTTTGGCACTAAGAGCTTTACTTGATGCTGAAGACCAAGGGTACGTTTATTCGTTCTGGCCGGATGTGCTAACGCTAAAGGAAATAGGCGATCCTCGCGATATTGCCACTTATTTTAAGCTGTGGGACAATAACGGCGACTTGATGTCAAAAAATGTCGTTGTTCAGTGCCGGCAAAATACAAATTATGATATTGTGCGCTATGCCGCGCATCCTTTCTTCCTGCAGGGATATACACTCTGCGCCAATGGGGAAAACACTTTCTATACAAAAAATAAAGAATATCAAAAATCCTTGCATCGCGGCTATATTGGATTCGAATCTGATTCACAAAACTTCTTATATACATTGCACTATGTTCTTAATGTACTCAAATGGCCAATAAAATATTATAAGCATGTTATAACCCCACTGCCCTTCGATGAAATAGCTAAACGCCCGGATCACCGCGAATTGACAGCAATACGTCAGTCGTTAGGACATTTGGAGATAAACGGCCCTAATACCATTATTGCTATGCTGCCGAATGGACGGATGATGACTTGCTGTGATTCTAAAAAATTGCGGCCGGTTGTTGTCGGCGGCGATGGTACGACTATTGCTATTTCATCTGAGGTCTGCGGTCTTAACCAAATATTGCCGAACCGTAATCAGGAACTTGATGTGTATCCCAATGAACGTGAAGTTGTAGTTATTACGCCGGAACTGGAGGTAGAGCGATGGAAGCAGTAAGAGTACAAGACGTTAGTGTAAATGATCTGCCTTGGAAAATCCAATATATAAACGAGCGTTGTACGATGTGCGGCAGTTGTGTGGCTGCTTGTACTTTTAATGCTATCGAGGCAGCTATCGAACGCCGGTCGGTTACGGTTTCGACAGGACATCAGCCTGAGCCGTGTCAACGGCATATGGCAGTACCGGTCATTCGGCAAAGAGCGGTAAGCACAAATGCCTGTGTGGGCTGTGGTATGTGTGAAAAGGTTTGTCCGAATAGTGCCATCAAACCTGTGCGCAACGTTGATTCCCGGATTAACTGCTTAAACAGAAGCGGCGGTTCACCGGTTAAACGCGGTGGCCGCAACGCCTTGTTAGGGGAAGAGCGGACACTGGATAAAATTGTGGTTGGCCGTATTTCGCAAATGACGGACCCTTCCTTGGATTCCGAACGGCATACCTTTGATATTTTAGCCCCGTTTGGGCGTGTTCTTCCTCCCAACGAACTACCGCTTGCCTCCAATGGCCAGGAGCTTACGCTCACAGATAAAACGCCGCCGGTAAACTGGATCTACCCGGTAATTTTCAGTGATATGTCAATCGGTGCGTTGTCAACCAGGGCTTGGGAAGCAGTTGCACTGGCAACGGCTTACTTAAACGAAAAACATAATATACCTGTCAGAATGTGTTCTGGCGAAGGCGGCATGCCAATTAAACTTCTTAAGTCAGAACAACTGAAATATATGATTTTGCAGATTGCCTCGGGTCACTTTGGCTGGAACCGGATTATTCAGGCGATGCCGCATATGAAAGTAGATCCGGCCGGTATTTTGATTAAAATCGGACAAGGGGCTAAACCGGGGGACGGCGGTCTTTTGCCGGCGGCCAAAGTATCAAAACCGGTGCAGGCCATCCGGGGGGTGCCCAAGGCGGATCTCTTGTCGCCGCCGAACCACCAAGGCCTATATTCCATTGAAGAATCAGTACAAAAAATGTTTATGTCCATGAATGCCGCCTTCAAATTCCGCGTGCCTGTTGCTATTAAATGCGCGGCTTCAGCGACATCGGTGTCCGTATATAACAACCTCATACGCGATCCCTACAAAATTTGTGGCGGTTTCTTTATTGACGGCATTCAGGGCGGTACCGGCGCAGCCAACGAGGTTTCACTTGATCACACCGGCCACCCGGTAGTATCGAAGATCCGGGAATGCTATCTGGCAGCCGTTAATCAAGGCCGCCAGGGGCAAATTCCCCTTTGGGGCGGTGGCGGTTTAGGCTTAAGTGGCAACGCGGCTGCCGATGCTTTTAAAATGATTTGCTTAGGGGCAAATGGTGTATTTTTGGGCAAACTGCTCATCCAACTGTGTGGTTGTGTGGGTAATGAGCATGGACGCTGTAATTCCTGTAATACGGGCAACTGCCCGGCAGGAATCTGCACGCAGAATCCACGTTTGGTTAAACGATTGGATATCGACAAAGCAGCGCAAAACATTGTTGAATACATGCTGGCCTTAAATAGCGAGCTTAAAAAGCTGATGGCCCCGGTCGGGAACAGTTCGCTGCCTGTCGGACGATCTGATGCGTTGGTTACTACGGATAAAGCCATCGCTGACAAATTAGCCATCCAATATGTATGTTAGGGGGAACTGCGCATGTTTACAATAAATACAATTGACGGCAATAATCGGATGTCAACGCAGGACCTCTTGGAGAGGATAAATGCAGCGTTGGCCCAAGGAGAAACTGAATTTTATATCGAGGCTTCCGGTCAGCACGATATTGGCGGGCCGCTCTGGCAGCCGGAAGGAAAGCCGTTGAAGTTTCATATAAAAAATGCCGGCCAGCGGGTCGGCTCCATGTGCCTGCCGGGAACGGAAATTATTGTTGAAGGATCATCTTCTGCCGATGTCGGCTGGCTTAATGCCGGCGGCCGCATCATTGTTAAGGGCGATGGTGGCGACACAACGGCGCATTGTGCGGCTGCCGGTACTATTTATGTCGGCGGCCGGGCAGGAACCCGTTCCGGCTCATTGATGAAGCATGATCCGCTTTATGAGGCTCCCGAGTTTTGGGTATTAAAAAATGTCGGCAGTTTTGCCTTTGAATTCATGGGTGGCGGTATTGCGGTAGTATGCGGGTATGACAGTCAGCAGTTTGAATCGGTTCTCGGTAACCGTGCCTGTACCGGCATGGTAGGCGGAATTGTGTATTTCAGAGGTACTGCCAGTGGCATATCGGCCAAAGATACGAAAATACTTGCCCTGAATGAAGAAGATATTGCTTATCTTGATGGTAAGATGGATGACTTTTTGACCGCAATTGACCGTGCGGAGCTCCGGCGTGAATTAAGTCACTGGCATGAGTGGCAGAAAGTAGTGCCGCTTACCTATGACGAGCGACCGAAAAAAGCCAATACCAATATGTACTCTTTCCGTACCGATGAATGGGTTCCCGGCAGTATTTTCGGCGATGTATGCGAGGATGATTTTGCCGTAATCGGCATGATAGCCACCGGGAAATATCGCCGCCGTGTGCCTGTATGGGAAAATGGCAAATACAGTGCGCCGTGCGAATTTAATTGCACAGCCTCAATACCTTCGCAACAGCGCTTTAATTTATTGCGGGAAGGCAAAATTGAGGAAGCCTATCGGTTGGTGCTGGAATATACACCGTTTCCCGGTTCCGTATGCGGTGCCGTTTGCCCTAATTTGTGTATGGACGACTGTACGCGGAAAACAGTTGATATATCGGCTCAAATTGGAAAACTGGGCCGGTATTCCAGCGAAGCTGATTTGCCAATGCCTGAGAACAGGACCGGCAAGCAGGTTGCGGTTATCGGCGGTGGTGCAGCCGGCTTGACGGCTGCTTGGCAACTGGCGCGTTTGGGACATGACGTAACCGTGTTTGAAGCCGACGAAAAAGTAGGCGGCAAAATGGAGCAAGTTATTCCCCGTTCCCGTCTGCCGCAGGAAACACTAAGCCGCGAAATTGCCCGCATAGAAAAAATGGGGGTTGCCTTTAAAACAGGAGTAACGGTTGATAAAGCAAAATTTACGGCAATAAAAGACAGCCATGACGCGATTATAGTCACCACAGGCGGACATACCACCAAAGTGATTCCCTGGCCGGGACATGAACGGATCGTTAAAGGCCTTGAGTTTTTAAAGGCCGTAAACAAAGGTCAAAAACCGGAGATTGGCAAACGGATTATTGTCATCGGTTGCGGCAATTCCGGCATGGACGTTGCCGTAGGCGCGTATGGACTGGGAGCTGAGCAAGTTACCTGTATTGACGTACAGCGTCCGGCTGCCTTTGATCATGAGATTGACCATGTTAAGTCGCTGGGGGCGGAGATACTTTGGCCGGTATTCACGAAAGAGATTACCGATCAAGGCATTATTACCCAGGAGGGCCAGTTGATTAAGGGGGATACCGTGATTATTGCCATCGGCGAGTCCCCGGATCTTAGCTTCCTGCCTGATGGTATCGAACGCGAACGCGGCTGTCTGAAACCAGCGAATAACAGCAGTATTGCTCCGGGAATTTTTACGGCTGGTGATACCGTACGTCCAGGTAGGCTTGTGGATGCTATTGGCGCAGGACGCCAGGCTGGTTTGGCAGTGGACGCCTATTTGCAGGGTACGACCTTTACACTGGCGGAAAAGGCAAGAATTCCGGCAGGCCGGATCAGTGCGGCCTATTTTAAAAAGTGCCATAGCTGTGATGTGCCTGAGGCTAATAGCGACTATAATCGCTGCATTAGCTGCGGTACTTGCCGGGATTGTCATATGTGCCTGAAATCTTGTCCGGAAAACGCCATCACCCGTACGGTAGGGGAAAATGGCGCCGAGTATACTTCGGATCCGAATAAATGTATCGGCTGCGGTATTTGTGCCGGTATTTGTCCCTGTGGTATTTGGAATATGGAACCAAATGCCGAGCCGCTTACTTTTTATAAATAAAATATGCAATAACCAATTGGTGCCGGCGCTGAAAGCGTCGGCGTTTTCTTTAACGGAGGGAAGTATGGCTACAAGGTGGATGATGGTTGATGTACAAATATTAAATACTTTTGTAAGTTTAAAAGAGACAATAATAATTAAGTACATCTAAGAGAGATATTATGTGTGCATAAAGAATACAAAGTAATTACAATATACAAAATAATCTATTGACATTGCAGGCGGTTTAAATATAATTATAAACATAGACTTGATACCAAAAAGATCGCTGATGAGAAACATTGTGTGGATAAAACTGGCTCTGGGCCTGTAGGGGAGGGTTCACCTGACAAAGTTTATACCTTCTTTAGTAAACGTTACCTTGAGGATCGGGCAGCTGTGATTCAATGATTAAAGCATGAGGAAAGCGGGGGAATTGGCTACACTGCAAATTGCCCAGGATAATAAGATCCCTGTTCTAACTGCAACCGCCACGAATCCGAAAGTTACCGTAGATAATGGCAAAGTAAGGCCGTATGTATTCCGTGCTTGCTTTATCGACCCTTTTCAGGGCAAGGTAATGGCTGATTTCGCCACTAAAACAGTTAAGGCTAAAACAGCAGCCATTTATGTGGATAACAGTTCGATTATTCCAAAGGCTTGGCCGATGTTTTTGAGGCATCCTTTACGCAGGCCGGCGGACAGATTGTTGCTAAAGAGGGATTCCTGCAGAAGGATACAGACTTTAAAGCAACCTTGAGCAAGCTAAAAGCCAGCAATCCCGACGTTATTTTTATTCCCGCCTACTATGAAGAAGTGGGGAAAATTGTTAAGCAGGCCCGGGGACTCGGGATTACTGCACCGCTTTTGGGTACTGACGGCTGGGATGACAGTAAACTTGTTGATATTGCCGGAGCTGCTCCGTTAAACAATGGATTTTTCAGCAATCATTAAACTTACAGGTAAGTACTGGTATTTTAACACTGGATGCCAGCCATAACCCGGTAAAGAGTGCCGTAGTTATTGAAATGAAAGACGGTAAACAAATGTTTAAAGAGAAGATTAATCCCTAGCAAACACTGGCCGGTGTGATAATAACAAATGGAAGAATATAAAACCTGCAATGACGCAAGGGATAAGGCTGCTGCCTTATCCCTTTTTACCTGATGGACGGATGCAATTCATGTCTCCTCTCAATGGACGTATGAATGGATGTGTTGCGCTGAGAGTATTGACAGCGATGGACAGGGCAAATATAATTACACTGTATGGCATACATCTATGTGTTGTTAGTGGACACGTGTACTAACAGCAAAAGAGCTTGCAGCGTAATACTGTATGCAAGTCCATGACATTATGGGGGGCGATAATGTCACATACTCGTGCGGCGTACTCTGTATCCACGTTAAGTATTGGGAGGGGAAACAATGGTAAAGACAAGATTTACAAAGCTAGTCAGTATCATGGTAAGTATACTTATGGTAGCTGGTCTTGTTGCAGGTTGCGGTAGCAGCGGCGGTCAACAGTCTGATGTAATCAAGCTGGGAGCCGACCTGGAAATGACGGGTAACAATGCTACGTTCGGCCAGTCTGCGACCAATGGGGCCAAACTGGCAATCAAAGAGGTCAACGCTAAAGGCGGCGTGCTTGGCAAGCAGCTCACATTAATTGTAGCCGACAATAAAAGCGAAGCAGCCGAAGCCGCCAACGCGATGCAGAAACTTATTACCCAAGATAAAGTGGTAGCTGTTATCGCACCAATTGCATCCTCAAGTGTTATTGCGGCGGCCCAGGTAAATGCCGACAATAAAGTATTGGCCATCAGCCCAACTGCGTCAAATCCCAAGGTTACCGTCGATCCTAACAACGGTAAAGTTCGTGAATTTAACTTCCGGGCGGCCTTTATTGATCCGTTTCAAGGTTCTGTAATGGCTACATTTGCCCAGAAATCACTTAAAGCCAAAACAGCCGCATTGTACATTGATAATTCCAGTGACTATGCTAAGGGATTAGGCCAATTCTTTAAAGAAACCTTTGAAAAGAATGGCGGCACTATTGTTGCTAATGAAGGTTATTTGGCCAAGGATACAGATTTTAAAGCAACGTTGACGAAAATTAAATCCCAAAATCCCGATGTAGTGTTTGTACCAGGCTATTATCAAGAGGTAGGGATGATCATTAAGCAAGCCCGCGAGCTTGGGCTTACTGTTCCGTTCCTCGGCGGCGATGGCTGGGATTCGGCTAAACTGCCGGAAATCGGCAGCCCGCAAGCTTTAAACAATACGTTCTTCAGCAACCATTATTCGCCGGATGACAACAGTCCGGCAGTAAAAGCCTTTGTTGAAGCTTATCAGAAAGAATACAATCAGACACCAGATGCGTTTGCTGCATTGTCTTATGATGCTACGATGATGGTTATTGAAGCCATGAAGAGAGCCAACAGTGCTGATCCTGTCAAGATTAAGGATGAACTGGCCAAGACCAAAGACTATCAGGCAGTATCCGGGTTAATCAGCTTTAATGTATCCCATGACCCTGTAAAGAGTGCCGTAATCATTGAAATGAAAGACGGTAAACAAACCTTTAGGGAAAAGGTAAATCCCTAATTAAGGGTGCGTTGCGTCCCCTGCGGCCGGGGCAGATTTTGCCCCGGCTAGCCGGACCAACCGGCCCTTCAAAATATATTTAAATTTTTGAAATGGAGAGGGGAGAGCGCAGTGGATTCATCAAGTTTAATCGTTCAGTTTGGACAGCAGTTAATTAACGGTATTTCCCTGGGCAGCATTTATGCGCTCATTGCGCTGGGTTATACGATGGTTTACGGTATAATCAGGCTGATCAACTTTGCCCACGGTGACATCTATATGGTGGGTGCGTATGCAGGATTCTTTGCCACTACCATGTTTAACTTTTCTTTTGTTCCCGCATTAATTTTTTCGATGGCAGTTGCCGGTCTTGCCGGTATGATCATTGAAAGGGCGGCTTACCGGCCGCTCCGGAATGCGCCCAAGATTGCCATATTGATTACGGCAATTGGCGTATCGCTTTTTTTGGAATATACCGGAATGCTGTTGGTTTCACCGCAGCCCAGAACGTTTCCGGCAATTTTTAATGCCGATGTATATCATCTCGGTGGCTTGGTAATCAACAGTCAGCAAATTGTCATCTTAGTGGTATCCTTGCTATTAATGGTCATTCTGACCTATGTCGTAAATAAAACAAAGATGGGAAAGGCCATGCGGGCAACCTCCTTTGATACCGACGCCGCCCGGCTCATGGGCATTGACGTCGATAAGGTCATTTCCTTTACCTTTGGTATCGGTTCAGCCTTGGCTGCCGCCGCCGGTGTACTTGTCGGCGTCTATTATAATTCCATCGATCCGTTAATGGGCATTATGCCTGGATTAAAGGCCTTCGTTGCGGCAGTTCTCGGCGGTATCGGCAATATCCCCGGCGCTATGCTCGGCGGTACTATTTTAGGTATTATCGAAGCACTTGTCAGCGGCTTCTGGTCATCCACATTCCGAGATGCGGCAGCCTTTGCCATTTTGATCATTATCTTACTGTGGAGACCGGCAGGCCTCTTGGGTAAAAACATCCGGGAGAAAGTGTAGGTGACAGGCCGTGAAATTATTGCAAAAAACTAAAACTGATTTAATGGCGTTAGTGGCCTGTGTGGTAGTATATGCTGTTGTGCAGGGGTTAATTATGGCAGATATAATCGGACCTTTCTGGCTGCTTAACATTGTTTTAATTGGAATCAATATTATACTTGTTGTGAGCCTGAACCTGATTAACGGCTTTACCGGCCAATTCTCCATCGGCCATGCCGGGTTTATGGCTATTGGCGCCTATTTTAGCGCAGTGCTTACCGTCAAATTTCAGCTGCCGTTTCTGGTAGCGATTGCCGGTGCGGCGTTTGCGGCCGGTGCACTTGGGTTTGCGATCGGCCTGCCAACCTTGCGGCTAAATGGCGACTATCTGGCGATCGCCACCCTGGGCCTGGGTGAAATTATCCGTATCTGTATTCTTAACATCCAGTATGTCGGCGGCGCATCCGGTTTTATGGGCATTCCCCGTTATACCGACTTTACCTGGATATTCGCCTTTGTCGTTTTTACGGTGTTTGTCATTAAGAACTTTATTGATTCCACACATGGCCGGGCGTGTATTTCGGTTCGTGAAAATGAAATTGCCGCTGAGGCCATGGGGGTCGACACAACGAAATATAAGGTGTTGGCTTTTACCATCGGCGCAGCTTTTGCCGGGGTAGCCGGTTCCCTGTTCTCTCATTATTTCTATATTGCCCATCCGGCCTCGTTTACTTTCATGAAATCCTTTGATATTTTAACAATGGTTGTTTTAGGAGGTCTGGGCAGCATTACCGGCAGTATTACGGCTGCATTCCTGCTTACTTTTGTGTCGGCGGCACTGGCCAGTTACCCTGAGTGGCGGATGATTATCTATTCGCTGTTGCTTATTATTTTAATGCTGTATCGTCCGCAAGGCTTATTTGGCAATAAGGAATTAAGCCTGAAGATGTTCAGCCGCTGGACAGGAGGTAAGAAACATGGCACTGCTCAAAACAACTAAACTATCGATCGTTTTTGGCGGTCTCCGGGCGGTTTCCAACTTTGAGATGGAAATTGCTCCCGGTGAGCTGATTGGTCTGATTGGCCCGAACGGGGCGGGAAAGACAACGGCCTTTAACCTCTTAACCGGCGTATATGAACCAACAGAAGGCGGAATTGAGTTTGACGGCAAAAGCCTGGTCGGCCTGAAACCGTATCAGATTACCCAACGGGGGATAGCGCGTACGTTCCAGAATATTAGACTGTTTGCCGACTTAACTGTGCTTGATAATGTTAAAATCGCGTATCACTTCCATGTAAAATATGGGTTAATGGAAGCTATGTTCCGAGTCGGCCGGTATCACCGGGAAGAAGCGGAAATTGAGGAAAAAGCGATTCGCTTCTTGGAAATATTCCAGTTGGCGGACAAAAAAGACGAGATTGCCAAAAATCTTCCCTATGGCGAGCAACGCCGCCTGGAGATTGCCCGGGCGTTGGCGGCTGAGCCCAAGCTGCTACTATTAGATGAGCCGGCCGCCGGTATGAATCCGCAGGAAACGCAGCAGCTTATGGAAATGATTCGTTGGATCAGAAAAGAGTTTAATTTAACGATTCTTTTGATTGAGCATGATATGAGTCTTGTTATGGGAGTATGCGAGCGTATTTATGTACTGGATTACGGGAGTATTATTGCGCAGGGCACGCCGCAGGAAATCAAAAATAATCCACGGGTTATCGAGGCCTACCTCGGTGAGGAGGTTTAGATCATGGCAATGTTGAATATTGATAATATAAACGTATACTATGGCGCTATTCATGCATTAAAGGGGATCAGTGTCGAGGTAAATCAGGGAGAGATTGTTACTCTCATTGGTGCGAACGGTGCGGGTAAAAGTACGACTCTTCGTACCATTTCCGGGCTATTAAAGCCTAAATCAGGCAAGATTATGTTTGAGGATCAAAACATTGCCGGCATAGCCGCGCAAAACATTGTTAAGATGGGCATTTCCCAGGTTCCGGAAGGCCGGCGGGTATTTGCCCATATGACTGTGCTGGAGAACCTGGAAATGGGTGCCTATTTACGGTCAAATTCGAAAGAAATTAAGGCTGACATGGATATGGTATTCGGCCGTTTCCCGCGGTTGGCTGAACGGCGCGGGCAGCTGGCCGGTACGCTTTCCGGCGGCGAACAGCAGATGCTCGCTATGGGCCGGGCGCTCATGAGCCGTCCGCGGATCTTGCTGTTGGATGAACCATCGATGGGACTGGCACCCTTGCTGGTTAAAGAGATATTTTCTATTATCAGAGATATTAATGCGACAGGCACGACAATCCTTTTGGTTGAACAAAATGCCCATATGGCACTGTCCATTGCCAACAAGGCCTATGTACTTGAGACCGGCCGGATCACGTTGTCTGGCGATGCTAAACAATTAGCTGAGAGTGAAGAAATCAGAAAAGCCTATTTGGGTGGCTAAGCCACTCAAATATCTAATGGCTAAAATATGTAAGCAGGGGAGTGTGTTATGCTATGATCGTATCAAAACGAATGACAGCCAATCCCACTACCATTACCTCAACGATGACTGTTGTGGATGCTTTACAGCTTATGCGCAGTAATAAATTCCGCCGCTTGCCTGTAGTAGATAGCGGCAAACTGGTTGGCATTGTAACAGACAGAGACCTGCGGGAAGTATCGGCTTCACCGGCAACCTCCTTATCGGTATTTGAACTTAACTATCTGCTGGCCAAGATGCAAGTCAAGGATATTATGACTAAAAAGATCGTGACGATAAGTCCCGATGCTACGGTAGAAGAGGCTGCTTTGCTGATGTACAATAATAAAATTGGCGGTCTCGTTGTCGTGGACTCCGCTCAGGCAGTTGTGGGGATCTTAACAGAAACAGACATATTTAAAGCTTTTGTTGATGCTATGGGCCTGCCGCAAGGTAAAACACGCCTGAGTATTTTGGTCCCAGACCGGCTGGGGGTTATTAATGATATCTCCGGTGTTTTTAAAGACCAGGGGGTCAGTATTGGCAGTTTTGTCAGCTATCCAACCGAGGATGACCAATATGAAATTGTTATCCGGGCTGATATCAAGGACGTAAAAACTCTTATCGATCAATTAACTGCAAAAGGCTATCCGGTTAGTCATGTTGTCCAAATCGGCCAATAATTTTTTTCGTATACCACAAGTAGTAAAATAACTGGGAAATTACTCGCAAAAAATTTTACACATTTTGTTTGCTATGCTAATATAATAGCGTAGGAACAGGCGGTCGGCTATGCTGGCGCGGCCGGGCAAACAAGCAGTAGGCGAAGCCTGCAGGACCTATAGTCCTGCAGGCTTATTTTCTTCTCATTAGGAGGGAGACATTTGGAAGGGTATCACAATCAGTTAAAACAACAAACTGCGAGAATTTCGGTAGTTTCCAATACACTACTTGTTGTGCTTAAATTACTTGTCGGGGTATTTACCGGCGCTGTCAGTATTATTTCAGAGGCTGCCCATTCGGCGGTGGATTTGATCGCCGCACTGGTCGCTTATCTGGCCGTAAAAAAATCCAGTCAGCCGCCAGACAGCCAGCATGCCTATGGACATGGTAAAATTGAAAATCTATCGGCAGCCTTTGAGGCTGTCCTCATTGTAATAGCCGCTTTGTGGATTGTGTATGAGTCAGTGCAAAAGATAAAAAGTCCGCATGTACCGGAATTCCTGGAATATGGCTTGTTGGTCATGGCCTTGTCAATGATTGTTAACTATTGGGTATCAGGCAAACTTTATGCGGTAGCCCAGCTTACCGGCTCTCATGCCTTGGAAGCGGATGCATTGCACTTAAGGGCCGATATCTGGACAAGTGCCGGTGTACTTATCGGTTTGACGATTATTAAGCTTACCGGTCTATATTGGCTTGATCCGGTTATTGCGATTGCAGTCGCCATGATTGTGTTTAAGGCCGGTTTTAGCATGACAATGAAAAGTGTATATGAGTTAACCGATATTTGCTTGCCGGTTCAGGAGGAAGAGGCTATCCGGGCGATTGTTATTCATCATCCGGCGGTCATCGCTTTTCATCAGTTAAGAACCAGGCGATCAGGTAGTTTTCGCTTGATTGATATGCATCTTGTGCTGCAAAAGAATATGCATTTAGATAAAGCCCACGCCGTATGTGATGAAATCGAATTATTGATAAAGCAGCAGTTTGCTCCCTGCGATGTGACTATTCATTTAGAACCGTGCGATTATCATGAAGGTTTTGGTGCATGTCCTGCAGAATGCAAGGAAAAATGTAAAAACGAATAATTTTTTCTTGCCTGTAACAGGGTATAAGATGCCAGAGATATAATATATACTTATAATATATATTCTAAATGAAGCTTGCAAAAAAGCTTCAATAGGTTGTATAAGTCAGCAAAGGAGATGACACCTGATGATAAAACTTACAGAATATACCCAGCGCGGCGGCTGAGCTTCTAAAGTTGGGCCAGGGGACCTGGCCGGAGTATTAAGTCAGCTGCCCATTATGCAGCATCCCAATGTGCTTGTAGGCATTTCTACGTCGGATGATGCTGGTGTATATAAATTAAATGAAACAACGGCTTTGGTTCAGACAGTCGATTTTTTCACTCCGATTGTGGATGATCCTTATATGTTCGGACAAATTGCCGCGGCCAACAGCCTTAGCGATATTTATGCCATGGGCGCGACACCGCTCACCGCGCTGAATCTGGTGGCATTCCCCAATTGCAAATTGCCGGGCGAAGCACTATTGGCAATTTTACAGGGAGGGCAGGATAAGGTCGCGGAAGCCGGGGCTGTTATTATTGGCGGACACACGATCAATGATCATGAACCCAAGTATGGGTTGGCAGTTACGGGAACCGTTCATCCGGATCAAGTATGGACAAACGCCGGAGCGCAGGCAGGTGACTGCCTTATTCTTACGAAAGCGTTGGGGACAGGCATTCTTGCCTCGGCTGCACGCGCCGAGTTGTTCCCCCACGGAGTGGCGGCAGCCGCAGCCAGCATGGCAACATTGAACGCTGTAGCCGCGCGGGTGGCGGCAGATTATACGGTTCACGCCTGTACGGATATTACCGGTTTCGGCCTGCTTGGGCATATGTTTGAAATGGCAGCTGGTAGCAAGGTGAAGATTATAATTGACAGTACGGCCGTACCGCTGCTGCCTGAGGCAGTTGAGGCGGCGTCAATGGGGCTGGTGCCGGCAGGTGCCTATAATAATCGCAACTATATAACGTCAGTTGCCTTTGCGGACAATGTAGCAGAAGCTATTAGGGATATTTGCTTTGATCCACAAACATCCGGCGGGCTTTTATTTGCCGTACCGGCAAATGAAGCGGACGCCTTGGTACGGGCCTTGCATGCTAAAGGCGTGGCGCCTGCCAGTAAAATCGGACAGGTTGTAATGGGCGAGGGGAGAGGAGAAATTTATGTCAGATAAAATTGTTGACTGCCGCGGCATGGCATGTCCCGGCCCGGTGATTAGCACGAAGAAGGCTATTGAGGAGGTCAGTTCCGGCCGGATTACCGTTATTGTCGATAATGAGGCCGCCAAGACAAATGTTGCCAAGTTTGCGGCGGCGAATGCGCTGGGAGCAACTGTGGAAGCCAAGGACGGGTATTATTATATTAGTATGATCAAGGGGACAGGCCAGCAGGGCGATGCTGACGGCAACCAAACTGCCGCTAATAAGGTGGAGCCTGCCGGTCAAGTATACCTGCTTACCCAAAACACGCTTGGGCATGGTTCACCTGAATTGGGGGCCGTTCTGATCAAATCATTTATGACAACTCTGCTTGAAGTTAAGCCACAACCAATCGCTGTTCTTATGCTCAATTCCGGTGTAAAGCTTGCCGTTAAAGATTCGCCTGTACTGGACCAATTGGCAACTCTCGCTGAGCGAGGTGTGGCGGTTTTAGCGTGCGGCACCTGCCTTGATTTTTACCAGCTTAAGGCAGAACTGGCAGTCGGCGAAATAACCAACATGTATACGATTGTTGAGACAATAAGCAAACAAAAAACAGTGACCTTGTAAGTAGGTGATTTTATTCTATACCCAGAGTGCGATCGCTTGATCTCTTTTGATTCTGTACATCAGTCGATAAAAGCCGAAAAGGTGCTGGCCCAGCGGGGCATAGTAGCTTATGCTTTCCCAACGCCACGGGAAATTGATATTAGCTGTGGGCAATGCCTGCTTTTTGAAGCTTCGTGGCAAACCGTCATTCTGCAACTGTTTGCCGCGGAAAAGGTACGCTGGACAAAGCTGTTTAGCCGAATACCGTCAAGAAAGGCGGCCATTTATGAAAAGATAACTGAGTATGGAGGTACATGTGGAACAACTGTTGACACCTGATTTTTGGCTGGGGATCGCTATAAAATTCATTCGTATAGCGGCGATAGCCATTGGCGGTTTTATGGTTCTTAAGTTTACCAATCTGATGGTCGGGCAGTTTTTCATTCCCAAGCCGGGTAGTAAAACACTGTACCTGGAAGAAAAACGCGCGCGGACACTAACCAGTCTCCTGCACAGTGTGATTCGCTATACGATCTATTTTATTATTCTTGTCATGCTTTTGCAGGAATTTAAAATTGACACGACCTCCATTGTCGCCGGTGCCGGTATTATTGGCTTGGCATTGGGTGTTGGCGCTCAGAGTCTGATTAAAGATTTTGTTACAGGGTTTTTTATTATTCTGGAAGATCATTATGGTGTAGGCGACTATATCGCCATTGGCGATATGGCCGGTACGGTTGAAGAACTTGGTTTTCGGGTAACCAAACTGCGGGATGGCAACGGGATTCTCCATATTATTCCCAATGGCTCGGTGGCAAAAGTAAGTAATTATACCAGAGGACACATGCAGGCTACGGTGAACGTTCCTGTTCCTTATGAAGCCGATATTGACCAGGTCTTAACCCTGCTTGACCAAATTTGTGTTACTGTCGGCCATAGTCTGCCGGAAGTTCTCGAAGGTCCAAGCGTATTGGGCGTTGTTGAATTTAAGGCCGGCGAGGTAGTGATCCGGATTATTGCGAAAACAGTACCTCTGCAACAGGTCAAGGTAGAAACCATGTTGCGCCGGGTAATCAAGGAGAAATTCGCCGCAGCGAAAATTCCTTCACCGCAGTATGTACATCCGGCGGTTTTCCCTGAAAGTAAAAACGGCTAAGCGGGAGGATAACATGAATCAGCAAAAACATAATTATAAGATTGGCGAAATTGTAAAAATGAAAAAGCCGCATCCCTGTGGCGGCGATCAATGGGAAATAACCCGTACCGGCATTGACTTTGGCATAAAATGTTTGCAATGCGGCCGGCAGGTTATGATTCCCCGCCCTAAGTTTGAAAAGGGAGTCAAAGCTGTTATTGCCGAAGTAAAAGGTTGAATTTTTGCCGGCATTATTTTAAAATAAATAAGTTAATAGGTAAAAGATACAATTAGCTGTGTAAATCAAACAGCTTTAAAGGTGGAGTAGTATTACATGAGTACTAATCTGGAAGTAGGGATCGTGGGTTTGCCCAATGTCGGCAAAAGTACGCTATTCAACGCGATTACCAAGGCTGGGGCTGAGGCGGCAAACTATCCGTTTTGCACGATTGAGCCTAATGTAGGGGTCGTGGATGTTCCTGATGATCGTTTATGGAAGCTGACGGAAATGTATAATCCCAAACGGACCGTACCTGCGGCTATGCGGTTTGTCGATATTGCCGGCTTGGTGAAGGGAGCAGCTCAGGGCGAGGGGCTTGGCAATAAATTTTTATCACACATCAGGCAAGTGGATGCCGTGGCTCAGGTGGTACGCTGTTTTACCGATGACAATATTACCCATGTGGCGGGCAACCTGGATCCGCTTCGCGATATTGAGATTATCAATACCGAACTTTGCCTGGCAGACTTGGAAACCGTGGAAAAACGGACAGAACGGGTGCAAAAGCTGATAAAAAGCGGCGACAAAAAGGCACAGGCTGAATTGGAGATCTTACAGCAGGTGCAACAGGCGCTTAGCGATGGCCAGCCGGCTCGTCGTATTGTTAAGGATGACGAAACGGCTGCCGTTCTTAAGGAGCTGTTCCTTTTGACATTAAAACCCACTTTATTTGTGGCTAATGTTAGCGAAGCGGAAGCTGCCGATGCCAGCGCCAATCCGCATGTTGCCAAAGTACGCGAGTATGCTGCCCATGAGGGGGCCGAGGTTATTATTGTATCTGCCAAAGTCGAAGCGGAAATCGCTGAACTGCCGGCGGAAGAAGCCCGGGAATTTTTAGCCGATCTGGGTCTGGAAGAGTCAGGACTTGACAAACTGATTCGCGCAAGCTTTACGCTTCTGGGGCTGATGACTTTCTTTACTGCCGGCGAGCCGGAGGTACGGGCCTGGACGATTGCGTGCGGCACCAAGGCACCTCAGGCGGCTGGCAAGATTCACAGCGATATTGAACGGGGCTTTATTCGGGCCGAGATAGTCTCCTATGATGATTTAATGGCAACCGGCGCCTATTCGGCTGCCAGAGAGAAAGGCTTAGTGCGGCTGGAAGGCAAAGACTATATTATGCAGGATGGCGATGTCACCTATTTTCGATTTAATGTATAATTAGCTTTGGCAATTCCTCAGCCCAGAAAAGTTAGCGCAGATTCGACGCAGGTCCGGAGTGAGGCATAAAAACTTGACTCATAACGTGATTTTTCTTGCATTTGGCGGCTTATTAGTGCTATAATAATTTAGTCGCATTTATCATGTGACGTGGTTTTGTTATTCAAAACCTTCCCTGCTCCCGCCGATGGGGGCCAATAGTCCAGAGGAGGAGGTGATTTCGTGAGAAAATACGAAGTCGTGATTATTGTTAAACCTGGTGAAGAAGAAGCAATTAACGCTACAATTGCCAAGTTTGAAAACATTATTAAAAACACAGGCGGCAACGTTGACAAAATTGACCGCTGGGGCAAAAAGCGTTTAGCCTATGAAGTAAAAGACTTCATAGAAGGGTATTACACTCTGATTAACTTTACCGCTGAGCCGGCTACTGTATTTGAGCTTGAGCGTGTACTCAAGATTACTGATGATGTTCTGAAACACATGGTTGTTAAATTGGAAGGCTAATTGTTGAGCCGGGAGGTGTAGGGCTCTATGAATAAAGTCATCCTTGTCGGTCGCCTGGCGCAAGATCCGGAGGTACGATATACCCAGAGCGGCAAGGCAGTAGCTTCGTTTAGTCTGGCTGTCAACCGGGCGTTCGGTGGTAGCCAGGGTCAAAATAACGCAGATTTTATTCCTATTGTGGCCTGGGAAAAGCTAGCCGAAACCTGTGGCAATAATTTGACAAAGGGGCAGCGGGTTCTGGTGGAAGGTCGCTTGCAGATCCGCTCTTACGAGACCAATGATGGTCAGAAACGCCGCGTTGCTGAAGTAGTGGCACAGACCATCGAATTTTTGGAACGTAAACAGGCACCCAGTGGGGATGCCGGGAACATAGATGTAAATTCGTTCGGCAAAGATGTCTTCCCTGATGAGGAAATCCCATTTTAAAAGGGGGGTAAAGAAATGGCTGTAAAACGTGAAAGAGGCCGTAAACCAAAGAAAAAAGTTTGTAGCTTCTGTGTTGATAAAGTAACTGATATTGACTATAAAGATATTCCCAAATTGCGCCGGTACACCACCGAGCGGGGTAAAATTCTGCCACGCCGCATTTCGGGCAACTGCGCCAAACATCAACGTCAGTTGACGCTGGCTGTTAAACGGGCAAGGAATATTGCCTTGCTGCCGTTTACTGCAGAATAATAATACATTGCTAACAAAAGGAGCAAAAATCCCGGATGCGGGTTTTTTGCTCCTTTTATATTTTCCAAGAGAAAGCAGGAAATAGATAGTCACTTTTCGAATATAACACCAGTGGACTAAGGAGGCGGTTTCGTGTTCTCCCAGGAATCAGATATCTTGCGTAAGCTTAGGTTGATTGAGGGACTTAAAGCAGATCTTTTGACCGAAGTAGGAAAACTCTATCAGGCTATGGCCCGTAATAAGCGCGAGCTGATGGGGGATGCTCTGGCTCAGGTCATTATTCTGGCCTTTGTTCTCGGACGCCGGTTAGGCATTGATTATCCAGAGATGGACGAGATTGTAAATGCCAAGCTTGGACACAATATAAAACAGGAAACGGAAGCAGAACGTTGGTTTGGGGACATGAGCGAATACCGCCGCTATCTCCGACAGAAGAGGTGAATTATGCAAAAAAGCCCGGTTAGACCGGTTGTTGAAGGTGGCGTACTTACCGCTGTTGCCATTATCTTTGCGCTGATAAGCACATATCTGCCTGTTATTGGCGCTTTTGTCAATTTACTTTGGCCTGTGCCAATCGTACTTTTGGGTGTGCGACATGGCTATAAGTGGAGTGTTATGGCCGTGGTTGCCTCCGGGTTGATCATTGCTTTGATTATGCATCCGCTTACGGCCGTATCGGTTGTCGTTGGCTTCGGCCTAATTGGTATTGCTTTGGGTTACGGCTTGCGAAAGGGATTTTCACCTACGAAAATACTGCTTATCGGGGCGACTGCCTCCTTGATTTCCAAAATAGCGGTGCTGGCGATAAGCGCCGTGGTGATGGGAGTCAATCCGCTCAATTTGCAGACCGAAGCGATGGTAAAGGGGCTTGAGCAGGCGATGGAATTTTATCGCGGCATAGGCATGAAACCTGAAGAACTGGCACAAATGGAGGCCACAATACGGCCGATGCTTGAGCTTATAAAAATAATTTTGCCGGCCGGCTTTGTACTAGCCGCTTTTGTCGATACTTTTTTAAACTTTCAAGTGGCTAAGGCTGTGTTGGCCAGGCTGGGTCAACGGGTTCAGCCGTTTCCGCTTTTCCGTCATTGGACGATGCCGCGTGTTACTGCTTATTTTCTGGCAGTTGCACTTGTTTCAATTTATTGGGGGAAAACCCGGGAAATTGAGCTATTGTACAATATCGGTATGAATCTTCAGGTAATAACGACTATGCTGCTGTTTATTCAGGGAATGGCTGTGTTTTACTTCCTTGCCGATAAATACAATTTGTCAAGAATCGTCCGCAGTATTATACTATTCTTAATACTGTCTAACGGGTTATTCATGCAGGCACTGATTATTGGTGGTGTCTTTGATCTCATTTTCGACTACCGTCATCTGCGTACTCCGCATCAGGAGTGACAGGAGGAAATTAAAATGCCGCAGGGTCCTTCTTTTTGGTTTGATACCCGGATTTACTTGGCCGTAACAGCGGTTGCCTTGCTGATTATTAGTTATTATAACCCCTATGCGGCCACACTGGGAGCGATTCTGTTGTATGCGTTGTATCTATACGGAAGAGAACGTTATACGACCAGACAAAAGGAAGTCAACAATTACCTTAAAAATGTGTGCAACTGTATTGATACGGCTGCCGGTATGGCTTTTGCTAATTTACCATTGGCCATCTTATTGATTGACGAGTACGGCGTTATTCACTGGCATAATGAGCTTTTGGCAGAGTGGCTTGCTGAACCGATAGAAAATGGTCAGTCGATAGCCCAAATCTGGCCCACCCTGCCGCTTGACAAGCTTGTAGGCAAAGATGGGCAGACCAAGTTTGAAACAGGGGCGCAGCAGCATTATGACATTGTTCATCGTGTAGCGGAACATGAGGCACTTACGGTGCTTTATATTTCGGATGTAACTGAATCGGAAGCGGATAAGGCTGCCGGCTGCCGGACGCAGACTGTATTAGCTTATATTCAGATTGATAATTATAATGATGCGTTGACGGGCCTCAATGAGAGCCAGCGTACGGCGATTTTAGGTGAAGTTAACCGGATGCTCGCCGAATGGATGACAGAACTGGACGGGCATTTGAAAAAATATAATGAAGACACCTATATCGCTGTTTTAAACCGCTATTCTCTTGATCGTCTCATGACCGGCGATAAATTTGAAATTTTGGACCGCATTCGGGGCATACAGGCCGGCAATAAGATTCCGGTTACGTTGAGTATTGGCGCTGCAACCGGGGAAAGCTCGGTGGCTGAACTGGGGCAGCGGGCACAGGCAGGGCTGGATTTGGCCTTAAGCCGTGGCGGTGACCAGGCGGCTGTCAATATTAGCGGCAAGGTTCAGTTTTTTGGCGGCAAAGCCAAGGCTGTCGAAAAGAATACCAGAGTCAAAGCGCGCATTGTGGCGCAGGCGATCAGAGAACTGATTGACCAGGCGGACAGTATTGTGGTTATGGGGCATACAGGCGAGGATTTTGACAGTCTGGGAGCGGCATTAGGCGTTGCCAAGATGGTTCGTCATATGGGCAAACAAGTAAAAATTGTCGTCAGCCAGCCAGGAATGGCTGTAGACAAGTTATCCGAACTGTTGCTTGATTATGAGGAATACCGAGAACTCTTTATATCGCCGATGCAGGCAGGCATTTTAGTTAATGCCAAAACACTGGTCTTTGTCGTGGATACTCATCGTCCGGAACTGGTGGCTGCGCCGGAAGTCCTGGCCCGGGCGGAACGGACGGTCATTATTGACCATCATCGCCGCGCTGAAACCATTATTGCCAATACCTTGCTGGTTTATCTTGAGCCTTCGGCTTCCTCGACAAGTGAACTTGTTACTGAGTTGCTGGGCTATTTTGATGATCGGATCGATTTGAACCGTTTGGAGGCATCGGCGCTTTATGCCGGTCTTGTTGTCGACACCAAAAACTTTGCCGTTCAGACCGGTGTTCGTACCTTTGAAGCAGCTTCCTACCTACGACGATCTGGGGCGGATCCTACACTCGTACGGCATTTATTCCGGGTAGACTTTGAGACGATGAAGAGCCGGGCGGCTATTATTGAGAATACGGAGATGCCGCACGACGGCGTGGTTATTGCCGTTTGTCCGGCTGATATAAAAAATGCCCAAATAGCTGCCGCTCAAGTGGCGGATATGTTATTAAGCATTGAGGGTATACGCGTCAGTTTTGTTTTATTTAACATTGAAAATGGTATTGGAATTAGTGCCAGATCGAATGGTGACATTAACGTCCAAGTGATTATGGAACAATTAGGCGGCGGTGGCCATCAGTCGGTAGCCGGTGCCAAAATAAAAAATACCGATACCAATGAAGTAAAGGCCAAAATTATTGAAATTGTGGATAGCTACATAAAGGAGAGTGTAACACATGAAAGTAATTCTGCAGCAAGAAGTGAGAAAGCTCGGTAAAAAAGGTGATGTAATTGAGGTATCCGAAGGTTATGCCCGCAATTACCTGTTGCCGCAAAAGTTGGCTATTATGGCAACAGCCAACAATATAAATACCGCCAATCTGCAAAAAGCCGCCGAAGCGCGCAAGAAAGAACGTGCGCATGATGAGGCTAAACTGCTGGCGGCGCAAATGGCCAAGATTGCCATCACCATCCCGGTAAAGATGGGAGAGGGTGGCCGCTTATTTGGCTCAGTTACGGCCAAGGATATTGCTGATGTCTTGGCAAAAGAGCATAAGCTTGAAATTGACAAACGCAAAATTGAGTTAAAGGATGCGATCAAATCGCTGGGAACATTTACTGTGCCGATTAAATTGCATCCCGAAGTCAATACGCAGATTGAGGTAACGATTACGGCTGAGTAAGTTTTCAGTAGAAAGTTCCCGGTTATCTAACCTTAACATTAGAAAGGTAATACAATGAAAGATTTTTTTAGCAAGCTGGTACGTAGCGGTGGTGCTGACCGGACCACCGCCAGTCGCGGTGATCAGGAAGACCAACTCAAACGCCAGGTAGCTGCACTATACGGTCTGTACACCGGTGTTTTGGGCGCAGAAAAGGTGGTGCTTAAAGCCGGTAAACTGGGGACGCTTGATCTGATGCGTTCCGACCGCCTTGATGAGCGGGTTTTGGCATTGCAAAAGCTGGTATTCGAGGATCCGACGATTGACAAACTGCCAACCCTGAATGAGATTCCCGCAGTACTTAACGAAATTGAAGACGAATTGGCGGATTTGTGTGCCCGCCGTACCGTTGAGGACCGCATCGAAAAGAAAATCGCCGAAAAAATGGAAGAACGTCATCAGGAATATGTGCAGGAAATTCGCACCCAGGTGATTAAAGAGGAAAGTCCCGCCAATGCGGAAAACCCCCAGACCCTGAAAAAGTATGCACTTCTGGAAAAACTCGAGACTCGTAAATTAACCCGCTCGGCTATGGAACTGCTGCGTCCGGCCAAGCTTGATGAAATTGTTGGTCAAGAGCGGGCCATTGAAGCGCTAAGAGCGAAATTGGCATCTCCCTATCCGCAACACCTCATTCTTTACGGACCTCCCGGCGTGGGAAAAACAACAGCCGCCAGACTTGTACTGGAAGAGGCCAAAAAGATAGCAAGTGCGCCATTTGCGAAAGATGCGCCGTTTATCGAAGTGGACGGGACTACGCTCCGCTGGGATCCCCGGGATGTGACAAACCCGCTTTTAGGTTCGGTTCACGATCCCATTTATCAAGGCGCCCGCCGCGATTTGGCCGATAGCGGAGTACCTGAACCAAAACCTGGCCTGGCTACCGATGCTCATGGCGGTATCTTGTTTATCGATGAAATTGGCGAAATGGACCCCATGCTGCAAAACAAACTGTTGAAAGTATTGGAAGATAAGCGGGTATTTTTTGATTCGGCTTACTATGATTCAGCGGATGCCAGTGTTCCCAAATATATAAAAAAATTGTTTGAAGAGGGTGCGCCTGCCGATTTTATCCTGATCGGTGCGACTACCCGGGAAGCCGGCGACATTATGCCGGCTATTCGGTCGCGGTGTGCGGAAATCTATTTTGAGCCGCTAACGCCTAAGCATATTGAAGAGATTGTTTACAATGCCGTAGTCAAGCTGGCTGTAACTATTGAACCGGAAATACCGCGCTTGATCAGTGAGTATACCATTGAAGGGCGGAAAGCGGTTAATATTTTGTCTGACGCCTATAGTATGGCGTTGATGCGAGTCGGGCAGGACCAGCAGCAAGTAAGCATTACCAAGGAAGATGTTTACCGGGTTGTGCAGGTTAGCCGTCTGTCACCCTATGTGAACCGTAAGGCAACAGCAACTTTGGAAGTTGGCAAGGTCTTTGGCTTGGGTGTAAGCGGCTATCTTGGCTCGGTAATTGAAATTGAGGCCGTCGCCTTTCCGGCAGAAAAAAGCAAAGGCAGTATTCGCTTTAACGACACTGCCGGCAGTATGGCCAAAGATTCGGTATTTAACGCGGCTGCTGTTGTCAGGAAACTGACCGGGCAGGACCTGGCCAGCTATGACCTGCACATTAATGTTATCGGCGGTGGCCGCATTGATGGTCCGTCAGCCGGCACGGCTATTGTAGCGGCTATTGTCTCCGCCGTTACGGGTAAACCCATCAGGCAGGATGTAGCCGTTACCGGTGAGATATCTATTCAGGGTCGGGTTAAAGCTGTTGGCGGCGTATTTGAAAAGGCTTACGGCGCCAAACAGGCCGGTATTGAAACCATGATTATTCCGCAGGAAAATAAGGCAGATATCCCTGAAGGTCACTTAGGTCTAACTATCAAGCCGGTTGTCACTGTGGAAGAGGCTATGGCAATTTTGTTTGCTGAAAGTGAAATAGTCAGCGCCTAGAACATGATATATTGGAATGGCCGCGTTTAACCGGATAAGTACTAGGGTGTTATATCCGGATAAGCGCGGCTCTATTTAAGTGAGGAGAATTTACATGATTGACCGCGTACCCCCCCAAAATGTAGAAGCTGAGCAGTCGGTGCTCGGCGCGATGATGATTGAACGCGAGGCTATCTCCAAAGTATCTGAAATTCTCAAACCGGAGGACTTTTACCGTGAGGCCCACCGTTTAATTTATAATGCGATGATGGAACTGTTCAATAAAAACGATGCCGTCGATCTGGTAACGGTGGTTGAAGTTTTGCGCCGGGAAGAAAAATTAGAGGCGACCGGCGGCATTGCGTATGTTTCGGCTTTAGCGAACAGTGTGCCGACAGCCGCCAATGTTATGTACCATGCCCGGATTGTCGAAGAAAAAGCGCTTCTCCGGCAGCTTATTACCACAGCGACCAATGTAGCCGGTATGGGGTATGAAGCAAATGAAGAAGTGGCCGTTATTATGGATAAGGCCGAAAAGATGATTCTTGAGGTAGCGAATCGCCGGGCCGGTCAGGAATTTGCTTCGATAAAAAACATTATTTTTGATGTTTTCGACAAGGTCTCGGAACTATATTCTTCCAAAGGCGGTATTACCGGTTTGCCTACCGGGTTTAAAGATCTTGACAAGTTGACCTCCGGCTTGCAGCCGTCAGACTTGATCCTGATTGCCGCCCGCCCCAGTATGGGGAAAACCGCTTTTGTCCTTAATATTGCTCAACATATTGCCGTTAGAGAAAAACAGGCGGTAGCTTTTTTTAGTCTGGAGATGTCTAAAGAGCAGCTAGTACAGAGAATGTTGTGTGCGGAAGCCCCTATTGATGCTCAGCGTCTCAGAATCGGCGAACTGGAAAATAATGACTGGGATAAATTGGTGCGGGCTGCCGATCGGTTGGCGGCCGCTCCCATATTTATTGATGATACTGCTGGTATTACCGTTATGGAAATGCGATCCAAAGCCCGCAGGTTGAAAATTGAACATGACTTAAAGCTTATTATCATCGATTACTTGCAGCTTATGCAGGGCAGTACCGGCAGCTCCCGCAATGAAAACCGGCAGCAGGAAATTTCCGAGATTTCCCGTTCACTCAAAGCCCTGGCCCGTGAACTTAAGGTGCCGGTCATTGCCTTATCTCAGCTCAGCCGGAGCGTAGAATCGCGCCAGGTCAAAAAACCCATGCTGAGTGACCTGCGGGAGTCGGGTTCTCTGGAACAAGATGCCGATATTGTGGCTTTTATTTATCGTGAGGATTATTATGAGCCGGATACGGAACGGAAGAACATTACGGATATTATTGTCGCTAAACATCGTAATGGCCCTGTCGACAGTATTCAGCTCTTTTTCCACAAACAATTTACCAAGTTCAGCGATTTATCCAGAATGCCTGGGTAAGCTATAGAGTATTTCGACCATACTGGGTTTGGTATTATGCTTGCTGGGTTTGGTGTTGATCAATTACAAAATATAATTGTAAAAAAATGACAAGATATAGAATTTGTTCGCTCATTTTGAAGAAGCGACGATGGTTGCAGGTTACAAATATGAACAATTTTGACATATATGTGCACAAATTTGTACGAAATGTCCGAATTTGTCCAAGATAAAATAACGCAATTATTAGGTTGGAGGGATCTGAATAGCTGGCACGATTCTTGCAATAGCTAGAAGTAACAAAGTGCTTAGTGCATTAGCACTTTTTGCGCGACTAGAAACTAATAGTAAGGGGTATGCCAAGTGCTTGAATCGTGTTTTTACAATGACGGTAGTGTCAACAATGAAGAGTTTGAAAGAATCGCAAGGCAATATCACAAAGTAATTTTGCGGTATGTCAAGGTTTATTACCTGCCGGGCGGCGATTACCGCGATATGTATCAATGGGGGTTAATCGGCTTATATAAAGCCGTGTGCCACTATGATGAAGAGCGGGGAAAATCATTTCGGTTAATGGCGGAATTAAACATTAAAAATACGATTAAATCAGCGGTAACCATGCATAATCGCAAAAAGCATTATTTCCTTAATGAGGCTATTTCCTTAAATGTTATGCATGATTCGTCAGGCATAACATTGGATTCGGTGTTAATCGACGGCACGCAGAGTGATCCGGCGGCACTTATTATTGAAGAAGAAACCGTACGGAATATTAATGTGGAATTGTCCAATATCTTATCCCGTTTGGAAAAGCGGGTCCTCGACCTCTATATTGCCGGGTATAAACAGCGTGAAATTGCCAAGAAATTGGATCTGCAGGAAAAGGTTATTGACAATGCGATTCAGAGAGCACGCAACAAAATGGCGTTCAGAATGAAGGATTCGAGTGGTTACTGTCGGAAAAACGGAAGGCATACGAAATCCTCAATGGCTTCGAACAAACAGTGTACAAGTATGGCATAAAATGTATAAACATATAGATATATAGTAGACAGGCCGCTCTGCGTGAGAAGAGGCCTGTCTTTTTACTATATTGGCCGTTGTTATCACAGCGTTTGCATAGCTTTACGGATGTCGGCAGCATGCAGTACAATGATGCTAGTGGATTGTACTGCAATGGAGTGAGAGGTTGTGGACAGTAGAAAACAGGCAGTGATTGCTCATGAGAAAGGGTTACACGCCCGTGTGGCTGCCATGATTGTGCAAAAGGCACATGAACTGGAACGTAAATGGCAGGTAAAATTATATTTTCGCCGGCCAGAAGGACCGGCTGTACGGGCTGTCAGTATTATGCCGTTGGTGTCACTTAAGGTTAAGCAGGGCGACTTATTGTGGGTTGAAGCTGTGGGGCAAGCGGCACAAGAGGCGGCAGGCGAGATGAAGGCTTTGTTGGAAAGTGATTTTCAGCTAGCTGATGCGACCACAATAAGTCAGGTTGACAGTCTGTTGCAAGACAATGTTTGTACCGCTGATCAAATATTTGTGAGCATGGCGAATGGCCTGCTGGTTACAGATGAAAATGATGTCATTACCGTTTTCAATCCGGCTGCTGAGCGGATTTTAGGCATTCCCGCCTGCCAGGCTATCGGCAGTAAGGCTCAGGCGATCATTCCCGGCTCACGCCTGCATATTGTCGCTAAGACGCAGCAGGCTGAATTGGGCTGCCGTCAGTCGATCGGCAGATTGTCAATTATTACTAATCGGACGCCTATTATCACCGATGGCCAAGTACGGGGAACGCTGGCGATTTTTGAAGATATATCGGTGTTGGAAGCTGTGACCGATGAGCTGAAAGCGGTAAAAGAGTTGAAAGAGCGGTTGCAGTTGGTATTGGAATCCGTACAGGACGGCATATGCGTGGTTGACCGTGACGGTTATATTACTTATGTAAATCCGGCCTATACAGAACTGGTAAGTCAATCAAAGCGGGAACTAATTGGACAGAATGTCCGGCAATTATCGCCCCAGGGTGCGCGCAGTCAGGTGCTTGCCAGCGGGCAGCCGGTTATTGGCAGCCTTGCCGCCAAACCGGGAGGGGTTACCTTGATAGCCAATGTCAGCCCGATTGTCGTGGACGGTGAGCTAACAGGCGCTGTTTCTGTTGTGAAAAACGTAAACGAAGTACATAAATTGCTGGATATACTCAGTCATGTTTCGGCCAAAGCAGAGTATCTGGAGCAGGAGTTAAGGCGAACACAAAAGCCGGGGCCGAGTTTTCATAAATTTATTGGACAAAGCGGTAAAGTGCGTGAGGCGCTGGCTATTGCCGCTAAAGCGGCTGTCAGCACGGCTACTGTATTGATTATTGGCGAAAGCGGAACAGGCAAGGAACTGGTTGCTGAGGGCATTCATTATGGCAGCCGCCGGGCCGAGGGGCCGTTTATCCGGGTAAATTGCGCGGCAATTCCGGAAAGCCTGCTAGAGAGTGAATTGTTCGGGCATGAAAAGGGAGCTTTTACGGGGGCGGTTCGCCAGAAACCGGGAAAGTTCAGCCTGGCTGATAAGGGGACAATTTTTCTTGATGAGATTGGTGAACTGAGTAAAAGCATGCAGGCCAAACTATTGCGGGTTTTGCAGCACAAGGAATTTGCCCGGGTCGGTGGGGAAACTCTGTTTAAAGTCGATGTCCGGATCATTGCCGCCACCAATCGTGATTTGACCCAAATGGTAACAAACGGCGAGTTTCGGGAAGATCTCTATTATCGTCTGCATGTCATCCCCATTCTGTTGCCGCCGCTGCGGGAACGGGTGGAAGACATTCCCATCTTGGTTGACCATTTTTTGCAAAAAATCAGTGGTGAGCAAGGAAAGGTGATTAACGGTATTGCCAGTGAGGTTTTGGCCGGTTTAATGGCTTACCGCTGGCCCGGCAATGTGCGGGAACTGGAGAATGTCATTGAGCGGATGGTAACCCTGACAGATGGTTCCAGACTGGTAACGGCTGACTTGCCGTTATACCTGCGGGGAGGAAAAGAAGAAGTACTCTTAGCTGTGAATGAGCAAACGGCTGCGCTGCCACCTAGCCTGACTGACACTACGGTTTTGTCCTGGGCGGAATACGAAAAGCGAATTATTGCGCTGGCTTTGACCCAATACGGAAGTTACAATGCTGCAGGTAAGGCCTTGGGTTTAACACATAAAACAGTGGCAGCCAAGGCACAAAAATATGGAATTAAAAAAGCGGTGTCTTGGGAAAATGGGGATATATAGGTAAAAAATATCAATGATATACAGTAGTGTTGATATTTTTTACCAATCAAGCAAACCTTACAACGAAGGAGGGCTTACCGGATAACAGAGACGGAACCCGTCTGCGGTGTGTAAAGTACCGGCAATTTTCATTTTTGGCATGCTTCTTGCAATAACTGGCAGTATCACCGTGTGGAACGGTACAGCAAAGATTGCGAGGAGGCTTATTTGTAATGAAAAAAGTGATCAATAATGCCGAGCAAGTCGTGGAAGAAATGCTGCAGGGGATAGTGCTGGCGCATCCCCAGTATGTCAAGCGGGTGGAGGGGTTTAATGTCCTGGTGCGGGCCACATCACCTGTACAAGGGAAGGTGGCTTTGGTTTCAGGCGGTGGCAGTGGGCACGAACCTTCTCACGGCGGTTATGTCGGCCGTGGTATGCTGGACGGCGCAGTAGCGGGTGCGGTATTTACCTCGCCGACACCGGATCAGGTATACGAAGCTGTCAAAGCGGTTGACGGCGGTAAAGGTGTGCTGTTGGTAATCAAAAACTATACCGGTGACGTTATGAATTTTGAAATGGCTACCGAAATGGCGGAAGCTGACGGCATTCAAGTGGCTAAGGTCGTTGTCAATGATGACGTGGCAGTGGAAAATAGCACTTGGACTACCGGGCGGCGCGGCATAGCCGGTACGGTTTTTGTTCATAAAATAGCCGGAGCCAAGGCTGAGCAAGGTGCAGATTTGGCCGCTGTGCAAAAAACGGCTGAAAAGGTCATTGCCAATTTGCGTTCGATGGGAATGGCACTATCGCCTTGCACGGTACCGGCAGCAGGCAAACCCAGTTTTACGCTGGCTGAAAATGAAGTTGAGATTGGTATGGGCATTCATGGTGAACCAGGTACTCACCGGGAAGCGATTCGAACCGCCGATGAAACAGCAGAACATTTACTTAGTAAAATTTTGAGTGATATGACGTTGGCTGCCGGTAACGAAGTGGCTGTTATGATCAATGGCCTGGGCGGCACACCACTGATGGAACTGTATATTGTCAACCGCAAAGTTGCCGCCTTGCTTGCCGAAAAGAATATCAAGACTGCCAAGACGTATGTTGGTAATTATATGACTTCGCTGGAAATGGCCGGTTTCTCGATTACTGTGTTGAAGCTGGATAGTGAGCTGAAGGAATTGCTGCTGGCGCCGGCAGATACGCCAGCGTTCGTTCAATTTTAAAAGAGAGAAGGAATACGAGTGGCAAACGTAATTGCGGCAATAGAGGCCCTGGCAGATGTCATCATAGCGAAAAAAGAATTTCTAACGGAACTGGATGCCGCCATTGGCGATGCCGATCACGGGATCAATATGGCACGCGGCTTTGAGGCCGTACGTGCCAAACTGGCTGCAGCCAATCCGGAAGATATTGGCGGCGTACTTAAGCTTGTCGGCATGACGCTGATATCTACGGTAGGGGGGGCTTCCGGTCCGCTGTATGGGACTGCGTTTATGCGGGCAGCGGTGGTTACCCAGGGAAAGGCAATTCTTGATGCGGCGACAATAGCGCAAATGCTTAGCGCAGCGATCGGCGGGATTAAAGACCGGGGCAAAGCTGTCCGGGGCGAAAAGACTATGCTTGATGCCCTTGAACCTGCTTATGAGGCTTTTATCCAGGCTATGGATAAAGGCGAGTCACTGTCTAAATCTTTGCAGGCGGCGACAAAAGCCGCCGCGGACGGAGTCGAATACACAAAAACTATTATTGCGACCAAAGGCAGGGCCAGTTATCTGGGGGAACGCAGTATTGGTCATCAGGATGCGGGTGCTACTTCCACCTATCTTATGCTATCAGCCCTTACGGCATTTGCCCAAGAGCAAAGTCAGGCGGTGTGAGATGGTAGGGATTGTTGTCGTTTCGCATAGTGCCAAAGTGGCCGAGGGCATCTGTGAATTGGCCGGACAAATGGCTTCCGCCGGACAAAAGCTTATCCCTGCAGGCGGCATGGCGGATGGCGCCATTGGCACAGATGCCTATCGAATTCTTGCCGCTATTGAGGAGGCCAATACCGGTGATGGTGTGCTGGTCATGGTTGATCTCGGCAGTGCCGTGCTTAGCGCCGAACTGGCGCTGGATCTGCTTGACGAGACGGTGAAAAATCAGGCGGCAATTGCCGATGCTCCTATTCTGGAAGGCACAGTCGCGGCTGCGGTAGCCGCATCTATTGGTCAGCCGCTGGTAAGTGTGGTCCAAACAGCGGAAGGGGCCCGGGAATTGAGAAAAAGATAAAGGCAGCACATGCCCAGACTCAAGTGGAGGAATACTAATGACGAAAATAGATCTGGTCCTGGCAAATGCAGCTGGACTGCATGCCAGGCCCGCTGCTCAATTTGTTCAGACGGCGGCGGGATTTATGAGCAAGGTAACAATTCGGGCCGGCGAAAAAGCAGCAGATGCCAAAAGTATTTTGGCAGTAATGGGTTTGGGTCTGGGGCGGGGAGCTAGTTTTGAGTTGACCGCCGATGGCTCGGACGAAGCCGAATGCATTGCGGTGCTGCAAAAGTTAGTCACCAGCAATTTTGGCGAGGGTTAAAGGATGGAAGAGATACTACACGGAACCGGTGTTGTACCGGGAATTGGCATTGGCGCAGCCAAAATGCCGTCAGGTGATTTGGCTGACTATTTAAAACAATATAAGGCTGAAACCCCACCCGGGGAGGCAAACAGATTATCTGCTGCTATTCAGGCGGCCAGCGCTGAACTAATGAGGCTAAAAGCGGCGGGACTGGCAGCCGGCCAACAGAATCAGGCCGATATTATGGACGCTCATTATACCATGGTTAATGATCCTGCTCTTGGTGCTAACATAAGCGAGAAGATTGAGCAGGGGATACCGGCGCCGCAAGCTGTACTGGCGGCTGCTGAAGAGTATGCGGCACTATTTGATACTATGCCTGATCCCTATTTGCGGGAGCGGGCTGCCGATATACGCGATGTTGGCAGGCAGCTGGTACGGCAGTTGGTTGTTTCTGGGACGGGACATACCGCCAACAGAAGAAGAGCAATTTGCTACCTATCAGGCTGCGGTAAAGCAATGCGGTCCTCACCTATGTGTCATCCGAACAATGGATATTGGCGGCGACAAGCCCTTGCATTATCTTACCATTAACAAGGAGGAAAATCCCTTTCTTGGTTGGCGGGCCATTCGGATCAGCCTGGAACGTCCGGACCTGTTTATCCCGCAACTTAAGGCCATCCTCCGGGCCGGTGCATACGGCAAGGTAGCTATTATGCTGCCAATGGTCATTAGTGCGGCGGAAATTAGTGCGGCCAGGAATTTCCTGGAGCAGGCTAAAGCTGAACTGACACAGGAGGGCAAAGAGTTTTGCAGCGATGTTCCGCTGGGGATTATGATTGAAACGCCGGCGGCGGCCATTACCGTCCGGGAATTATGCTACCTGTGATTTCTTTAGTATTGGCACCAATGATCTGGTTCAGTATACTTTGGCGGTTGACCGTGGAAACCCGGCTGTCGGTTCGCTCTACAGCTATTTTCACCCGGCAGTGCTGCGGCTTATTGACGATGTGGTGAAAGCTGGGCATGAGCAAGGCATCTGGGTGGGCATGTGCGGTGAAATGGCGGGTGATCCGCTGGCGGCCCCCCTGTTAACGGCAATGGATTTTGATGAATTGAGTATGAGCGCTCCGGCCATTCCCCGTGTAAAGGCAGTAATTCGCCGTTTTGAAGAAAATCAGCTGCAGCAAGTGCTGGCCAAGGCGCTTGCTTTAAAGAACGCGGAGGATATTCGCGACTTTTTACGGGATTTTATTCAACAAAAAGAATAATGGCGGATTTGGAAAAAAGGACCTGCAGTTACGGGCTGCAGGTCCTTTTTTCCGAACAATATTTATATTATTGATAGTATTATTCGATTTTTTATTGACAGTTATGATTGGCTAATGCTATGATAAACAAGGGAAAAAAGGGGAAAAACTAACAGGGATTCTAATAATGCAAGACCAAAAAGCCGCAATGGGATAATGGCCGCTGTGAAGTGCAGAGGACTGAAACACTGTGTACTATGTATACAGGTAAGGTGTTTGAGGTGCAAATCGCAGATGGTCCTTATATCCGGTTGTCAGGAAAGGATTGATGATATGTCTTCTGTAGTTGTCATCGGAACACAATGGGGTGACGAGGGAAAAGGCAAGATTGTTGATTACTTAGCAGAACAGGCAGATGTTGTTGTTCGGTATCAGGGTGGCAATAATGCAGGCCATACTGTAGTTGTCAATGGTACCGAATTTAAACTGCATTTACTGCCGTCAGGCATTTTATATTCGGGTAAAACCTGTGTTGTCGGCAATGGCGTCGTTATCGATCCGGCCGTAATGCTTAAAGAATTGCAGGCTATGAAGGAGAAGGGCATTGATACATCAGGCTTGAAGGTATCTAACCGCGCTCATATCATCATGCCGTACCACCGCTTGCTGGACGAAGTGGAGGAAGAGTCCCGCGGTGATCGCAAGATCGGTACAACCAAGCGCGGTATTGGTCCATGCTACATGGATAAAAACGCCCGTACCGGTATCCGGATGGTTGATTTAATGGACGAAGAGGAATTCTGCTCCAAGCTGGAATTCAATCTGGAAGCTAAAAACCATTTGTTAAAAGCTGTTTATGGTGTTGAAGGCTTTGATTTTGAACAAGTGAAAAATGAATATCTTGAATATGCCCGTCAACTTAAACCCTATGTGACTGATACGGCGGCTGTGCTGCATCGTGCGATTAAAAAAGGCAACAGAGTGCTATTTGAAGGGGCGCAGGCAACCCAACTGGACCTGGATCATGGGACATATCCCTATGTTACTTCGTCTCATCCGATTGCCGGTGGTGCCTGCATTGGTTCCGGAGTAGGGCCAACTCAAATCAATAAGGTCATTGGTGTAGTCAAAGCGTATACCACGCGGGTTGGCGAAGGTCCTTTTCCGACTGAACTTAATGATGAAGTAGGCCAGACCATCAGAGAACGCGGCCATGAGTATGGCACTACGACCGGACGGCCCCGCCGCTGCGGCTGGGTAGACGCCTGCGTAGTACGTTATGCCGGTTATCTGAGTGGTATCGATTATATGGCTATTACCCGGCTAGATATTCTTGATGGTTTGAAAACCCTCAAGATTTGTACCGGTTATAAATATAAAGGACAGCTCTTGCAGGAATTCCCAGCTAGCCTTAAGGTCCTGGATCAGGTTGAGCCGGTGTATGAGGAATTACCCGGCTGGGAAGAATCGACCAGTTCAATTAGAAGCTATAATGAACTGCCGGCTAATGCGCGGCGCTATATTGAGCGGCTAAGTGAGGCCAGTGATATTAAAGTTGGTATTGTGTCGGTTGGTCCTGGTCGTGACCAGACGATTATTCTTGCCGACATGTTTTAAATAATAAATGAGCTCCGTATTACGGAGCTCATTTATTATTAGCCAGAAGCTTCATCACAAGGTCAGGCTGGAGGAAGCGTTAAAAATGTAATTGACAAGCCTGCTGTCTATATTGTATAATTTGATCTTGTTAAGATGATCCACTAGCTCAGTCGGTAGAGCACCTGACTTTTAATCAGGGTGTCCCGCGTTCGAGTCGCGGGTGGATCACCAAGTTAAAAAGCCTCCTAAACGAATGTTTAGGAGGCTTTTGCTTTCTATTTCGGCGCAAAGCCATTTAAGAATGGAAAATCGACAGGTCGGAACATAAATCTTGCAATTCAGAATAAACAAATAGATTGGCGCTCATGCTCCTCTTATAATGAAAATGAAAAACTAGGAGTCGCCGTTTAAGGCAAACCTGAAGTGAAGATAGATTTTGCCGGAGGTGGTGGATCACTGCTGCAAATTATCAGAATTAAACAATAATAGGGGGGATTTATTATGGGGCTTGTTAATTCGCCGGCTCAAATGGTTGGAATCGCCTATAATGCCGGTAAAAGCAAAGGAGATTTGTCAGTACCTCAATTACTGCTGCGTGGTATCATGGCTGGTGTATATATTGCCGTGGGTGCAGCATTTTGCACGATTGTCCAGACCGGTGTGGCCCCATTACTGGGGGCCGGAGTTGCCAAATTAATTGGCGGAGCTGTGTTCCCGATAGGCCTGATAGCAATCGTTCTTACTGGCATGGAATTGTTTACCGGCGATGCCATGCTGCTGCCTATGGCTGTGTGGTCAGGTAAAAGTACGTATGGAAAACTTATCAAAAACTGGACTTTTGTATATATTGGCAACTTTATTGGGTCAGTGGCTTTTGCCGCTATGGTTATTGTAGCGCCATTTACGCAAGGCAATTTTACAGCCGCGGAGCCCAATGCTTTTGGTCTAATGGCTGTTACGACTACTGTTGGAAAAATTCTTACGTATAAAGCGGCGGGAAGCATGGGTTTTCTATCCCTGTTTGTATCGGGAATAGGGTGTAACTTTATCGTATGCCTGGCTGTGCTGCTGGCGATGACCGCTCAGGATGTTATTGGCAAGATTGCGGCCATCTGGTTCCCGATTATGTCCTTCGTAGTTATTGGTTTTGAGCACTGTGTCGCCAATATGTATTTTTTACCTGTGGGTAAATGGCTTGTGGATATTTTCCCGGGTCTGATTGCCAAAACAGGAGCCGACGGAAAAGCCTGGAATGCTTTACTGCAGGCCAACGGCGGAGTTTCCTGGTATGATTTAGTGGTGTGGAATCTCATTCCGGTTACACTGGGTAATATCGTGGGCGCAATTATTGTTATTGCAGCTACTTATCACTATTGTTTCAAAGCGGAGGCTTGTGCACTTTCTGCTCCGGCACCTGTTCAGTCTTCCCAGGTGGCATCTTCGTCCGGCCGTTAATGTTGAAGCTGCCGCTTTGAACAATAAAGGAGGTCTTTTATTTGTACATGTCTGTCTTGGCGTATATTAGTTTGGGAGTGGCGCTTTGTATTACAATTTTAACGTATTTTGTAAGCCCGGACACGGGACTGTTGTTTACAATGTTGCCAATGCTTCTGCTTTTAGGAGGCATTCCTATATTGATGAACGTAATGAACAGGCGATATATAAATAAATTGGATCTTCGCCATGTAAGAAAGAAAAAAATTAAGGAAGTGGCTAAAAAGGGTATTGGCGAGCAGGTACGGATAAGCGGTGTTGTTACCGCAATATCGAACCGCTGGCTAAACCGGCCAAACTATCATGTGCTTGATTCCAGCGGCGAGATTAATGTTTGTATGTTCGTGGCGCCGCGGGTATCGATTCGCTGTGGTGATCAGATTGAAGTAGTCGGGACATTGCGTTGGGTATTGGGCTTTAAGAAAAAAGAAAAAAGAATTTGGGGCTTGCAATTAGTCAAGATTCCTTCTCCGTCCTAAAGCTGAGATTGACTTACCAGGGAAGGCAGCACATGCGTGCTGCCTTTTGCATTTGTTAAGGAGAGCGATCTGGATTGTTTGTCACGCAAATACGAATCGATTCAAAAATACATAATAGGTGTTGCCAAACGGAAATAATTACGCTATAATAATCATCGTGGTTAGTGGCGGTCAACTGATAAGCTGCTAGGCGCGATACCTTAATCTGGCCCGTTGGTCAAGCGGTTAAGACACCGCCCTTTCACGGCGATAACGGGGGTTCGATTCCCCCACGGGTCACCATATAAGCAGAGAGCCAGGTTTCTACGAGCGAAAGCGACATAGAAACCTGTGCGAATCGCTTAGTTCTGAGCGATAGCGAAGAACATCCTAATTTTAATTTATCGGGCGATTAGCTCAGCTGGGAGAGCGCCTGCCTTACAAGCAGGATGTCGGCAGTTCGATCCTGTCATCGCCCACCAAGAAAAGGCAGTACACAATTAATTGTGTACTGCCTTTTCTTGATTGGGTTTTCTGGTTTTAGGCCAGGGACGGCTTGACGATATGGTTGCCCATGTATCAACGGGAATAAAACAGGAAGCGGCAAGAACAAACAATAAGGCGATGCGCGCCGACAAAACGGCAACGGCGATAAAACTTTGTTTAAGCTGGTCGGCCAGCTTTTTGGAAACACCAATATAGAACATGCCGATAATGCGGTCGGAATCATCCTTGAGCGGGATATAGCCGGTTTGATATTTAACTCCTACCACTTCGGCCTCTCCGATATAGATTTTTCCGCCATTGAGCACGGTTTCCGTAACATAATCGGCAGCAACCGTTCCGGTGGCACGGCTGCCATCCCGCATGATGTTGGTGGCAACACGGGTATTATTTAAGAAGATGGTTACCGTATCGTCTGTCAAACGGCCAATTCTGTCGACCAGCTCGGTATCACCATTAATCTTAACAGAGCCTTTATATAACTCGCCATTTACCACATGCCAGGGGCCGGGACGCATATAATCGGCAATTTCCAGGGCGGTAGCCAAATCGGACTTGGCTTTTTCCGCGATTGCCGTTTCAATTTGGGTATGCATATCTCGGATGGTTAGTATGCCGATTACAAGACAGACAAGCAGTGTTAACCCAATAAAAAAGATGGAAAATTTTGTTTTGAGACTAAGCCGCATGGCCTGACCTCCTTACAGGTTCTATTTCAGACCCAGCGCAATCTTTAGCTGCTTTACCCGGTTACGGCTAACAGGCACTTCCTGCTTATTGGCATCATTCATGCGCAACAAATAGGAGCCATGAAACCAAGGGGTGATTTCGAGCACTTCATCCAGATTGATAATATATTGCCGGTGAACGCGCATAAAATTGGCCTCTGTCAGCATATTGTCGAATTCCTGCAGGGTCATCATAGCTGAAAATTCATCAATACGGGTACGCACAAAAACATCTTTGTCCTTCACGTAAATAAAAACAATATCGCTTTTGTTTACAGGAACAATTTTGCCGCCAGCCAGTACGCAAACCTTAGCAATTTGGGCAGTTTTCTTGTCCGGTATAGTTTTGGAGGAGAGATGCCGGATTTTAGTCAAAGTCTGAGCGAGTTTTTCTGCCGTAATTGGCTTAGTAATATAGCCAACGGCTGGCGTTGCAAAAGCGTCAACCGCATGTTCCGGATAGGCGGTGATAAAAACAATATAGGGGGGCTTGTTCATACTGTTTAACCGCTGTGCCATTTCCAGGCCCGACATACCGGGCATGCTGACATCCAGCAGAACTAATTCCGGTTTTTTTTCCAGAATATAAATAAGCGCGTCTACGCAGTTGGTAAATTTGGCACAGACTTCCATGTCGGGATGTTGGCTGAGTAAATACTCAATTTCGTCACATATAGGCTGTTCATCATCAACAATAACTGCTTTTGTTCTCACAAGAACCCACTTCCTTCTGTACGGCTGCGCTTTCCTGGAACGGGACTCGCAGCCAAACCTCAGTCCCAAATGTTGGTTTAGAGTTAATTGTCAGGCCATACTTTGTTCCATAGAGACTGGTTAATCGTTGGTGAACATTCATGATACCCACTCCCTCCGAATGACCGGCTTGTATCTGGGTGAGCTTTTCTGGGGGAATTCCCACCCCGTTGTCAGTAACCGTGATAATCAGCGTGTCCTCTTCGATATAAGCTTCAATGACGAGTAAGCAACTTCCCAGCTTGGGGAATAAACCGTGGTTTAAAGCATTTTCCACAAGCGGCTGTAGGGATAAGGCTGGAATGAGAGCAGTAGTTGCCTCGTCATCCACGTTAACAGCAACGTCCAATCTGTCGCCGAAGCGGGACATGGCAATTTCCAGGTAGGCCATGATCGCCGCTAATTCATACTGGAGAGTTACCAGCTCATCCTGATTGGAATAGCCACGCTGCATTAGGGTAGCCAGACTGCCTAACAGGCTGCGGGCCTTGTCCGGGTCAGTGCGGGTAAAGGACATAATGATATTGATGGTATTGAAGAGAAAGTGGGGGTTAATCTGGGCCCGTAGTGCCTTAAGTTCAGCCTTTTCCCGCATTTTTCGCTGCTTGTCGACTTCCGCCAACTGAATTTGAACAGACAGTAAATTAGCAATTCCATCGGCAATATGAATATCCAGTTCGGATACAGTTTCTTCGTTTACTCGGGCAATTTCGATGGTTCCAATGACTTTGTCGCCGGAAAACAACGGAACCACTACTCCGGCCTTGAGCGGGCAGTAGGGAAACGGGCAGCCACGATCAGAAGGCGTATTAATGATCTTCATTGTTTTACTGGTAATTGCCTCTTTTACGGCTGCCGAGAGAATCGGCTCGCCCGGCTTATGATGTTCGGTTCCCTTGCCAATAAACGCCAGACGTTTATACCTGCCGGTGATGGAAACCGCATCCGCTTTTGCTAACTCGTAAATGATATTGGCGGTTATTTTGGCTGAATGTGAATTAAAGCCCAGCCTGAGAAAGGGAAGCGTACGACTGGCAATTGCCAGCGACAGTTGCGCTGCGCGGGCGCCGTAAATGTCTTGTTCAGCTTCAATCCACTTAATAATATAAAGAAATAAGCATACGCCGATCATGCTAACGACAGGGGTAAATATAAGCGCTTTAAGATTGGGGAACTGGGTGACGGGTTCGCCGGGAAACAGGGCGATAAAGACGATTTGGCATAATTCGGCAACTAATGCCACGCCGGCCCCCATCAGCGGCGTAAACTGGTGAAAATTAAAATGAAGCCGCAACATGCCGGAAAAAGTTCCGGCCAAAATTATAAACAGTGCGGGTGCTATAGCTGAATAATCAATGACGATTAAGTAACCGGCACAAATAAGACCAACGCAAAAGCCAGTGATCGGTCCGCCGGCAATGCCTGCCAGTAATATGCCGATTAAACGCGTTGTTACGAGTGGCTCTCCCCAGGGTAATGTATTGTAGTTACCGGTTATCGCTAAAAAAGCGAACAACACAACCAAAGGGAACTGGCTTACCCAACTGAAAGGATAGCGGGCGCAGCGCATAATAAAACGGCTACGCCCTGTGAGATAAGCCGTCATAGCAATAAAGGACAAAGCGCTTATGATTTCTAGCAGAGTAAAGACTGTCATAAAGGCCTCCATGATAATCTAGAAAGAATATTCGGCAAAAGGACGCGGTTCCCTTTTTTCGCAACAGGGCTTTTCGAAATATTCCTAAAAGTTTATGGGTAGGGTTTTTAAACAACTCCCGATGAGTTCTTGACGAATGATGTTAACTTAATATATAATAACACTTGGTAACGGCCCGGTGGTGTAGTGGTTAACATGCCGCCCTGTCACGGCGGAGATCGAGGGTTCAAGTCCCTTCCGGGTCGCCATCTTCGACATTAGATATGCGATCTTCGATTAACCACATCGAACATCGCAAGTCGAAAATCGACAGTCGAATACGCCTCGGTAGCTCAGTCGGTAGAGCAGAGGACTGAAAATCCTCGTGTCGGCAGTTCGATTCTGCCCTGAGGCACCAGAAAAAACACACCATGTAGGTGTGTTTTTTCTTTCCTGAATTTATTGATGAAAATATTGTCCGGACAAACTGGTTTTTGGTATTAAAGTTGTGTTTGACACAAATTATATTAACAGGAATTTAAGGAGGGTGAGCCTATGTTTGACAACCGTACTCATGCCGGACAACTGCTTGCGGAAAAATTAGCTGCGCGAAACTTGAAAAATCCCTATATCCTGGCAGTTCCCCGCGGCGGACTTGCGGTAGCATCCCCCATTGCCGCTAAACTGCAAGCCAACGTGGCCGTTCTTATTGCGAAAAAGATCGGGCATCCACTTAATGCGGAAGTTGCCATCGGCGCTATTATGCCGGATGGCAGCCTGATTCATGACAATCAGTATGTCAGCAGCATTGGGGTAAAGCAGGAAAACTTCGACAAGTTGACGGCAGAAGCCCGCAAGGTATTTGACCAGCGGGTCAAGGTCTACGAAGCTATGATTATTAAAAATCAGGAAGTTAAAGGGCGCGATATCATTGTTGTCGATGACGGGATTGCCACTGGATATACCATACGGGCAGCAGTCAAATGGCTGCAGAAGTGGAACCCGGCCAGCATAACGGTCGCTGTACCGGTAGCTCCTACTGATATTACTCAAAAGCTCCGCGAAGTACAAGTGGAAGTGGTGTGCCTTGATGAACGGGATGTATTTACGGCAGTTGGCAGCTATTATAAGGATTTTAAGGAAATGACAGATCAGGAGGCGCTGGAATACCATCGCTTTTCGCCGAATTCGATTGTTCGACTGTAATCGTAAACTGCAGAGCAAGCTTTTTCCCATAAAGAAGGAAGGCCGGTGTCTTTAATTGGATATCTGGCCTTTTTTTGTTAGAGGAGGGATCTGGTAATTTCCTCGGCGGTTGTTACCAGGACCATCAAGAAAAGGCGCTTTTATCCAGTAACTTGTGTTAATATAGTAATCACGGAAGGAGGTTTTAAGAGTGATTGAGGGTATTAGCCATATAACTTTTATTGTAAAAGAGCTGGAGAGCGCAACACGATTTTTTAAAGCTATTTTTGATGCAGAAGAAATATATGCAAGCGGCGATAAAACATTTTCCTTGACCAAAGAAAAGTTTTTCTTAATTGGTGGCCAGTGGATCGCAGTAATGGCGGGGGAGTCATTATCGCAACGGACGTATAACCATGTTGCTTTTAAGATATCGGAAGAAGACTTCGCGATGTATAAGGCCAGAATTGAGGCTCTGGGATTGGAGGTTAAACCGCCCCGGTCCAGAGTGGAAGGTGAGGGCCGGTCCTTATATTTTTATGATTTTGATCATCATTTGTTTGAATTGCATACCGGTACACTGGCAGAACGGCTCGCAAGATACGCGGAGATCATAAAATAATATTTTGTGAATGGGGCAGTATGTAGCGGAAAAACACAGAAAATCAAACTATCTTTTGAAAATATGAATGTGAATAACCAAAACCCTCTTGTTTGACGACAGGAGGTTTTTTGTTCGGATAAATGTGGTGAAACACCTATTTACCTCTGATCTTGTTGATGATATGATAAAAAAATATGAAGGAGAGATCAGGGAATGATATTTGTTAATTCGTTTGAAAGTATTTTAAGTATAATTATTATGATATTCCTCGGATATATGCTGGCAAAAAAAGGGATGTTTGATGAACATACCGCCAAGATATTTACAACAATGGTTATTAAGATATCCTTGCCGGCCTATATGGTTTGGAATCTGACCAATACGTTTGATCATGAAAAATTGCTTGATCTGGTGGGTGGAATCATTATTCCTTTTACCTCCATGATAACCTGTTATATGGTTGGCTGGTTAATAAGCAAGTTTATCGGCGTGGACGCGAAACGTCAGGGTATTTTTAGCTGTATGTTTTTCGTTTCCAATACAATCTTTATCGGGTTGCCAATCAATTTGGCACTCTTCGGCGACAAAAGCATTCCTTATGTTTTGTTGTATTATATTGCCAATACATCATTATTCTGGACAGTAGGCATTTATTTAATTAGTCGCGACGGTTGCGGCCATAAACCTAAGTTATTAAGTTACCAAACGGTAAAAAACATATTTTCACCGCCGCTGATCGGTTTTTTTGTCGGCATCCTATTGGTAATGGCTGATATAAAACTGCCGCCCTTTATTACCGATGTTTGTAGATACTTGGGCAATTGTACAACACCGCTATCAATGTTATTTATTGGAATATCAATTTACAGTGTAAATCCCGCTGAAATAAATTTAAGTAAAGATGTGGCTGCCCTTGTTCTAGGCCGATTTATCATAGCCCCGTTTTTGGTATTTTTACTTACATTAGTAATACCTGTGCCTTCGATGATGAAAGAAGTATTTATTGTCCAGTCGGCAATGCCGATCATAGCCAGTGCATCTATCATCGCCAAAGCATATAATGCAGATTATCAATTTGCGGCTGTGGCGACGACGGTCACTACCGTAATTGCGATGGTAGTCATCCCCCTCTACATGGTATTGTTTAACTACTTTGCTATTTAGGTGTTATCTTTCTTTGTTTAGTTGCGTATGAATAAAATAAGCACCTTTGTCTGCATGGGATAAAGTGTAAAAATATATAATTTATTGGAAGGAATTAAGAAAAAGCTGATGAATAAATTTACTATCTGCGGAGGCCCAAAGAAGGTAATTATATCTTTTACGACAACAAAGCAAGGGCGGAAAAGATCTCGTAAGAACACTACAGAATTAAGGTTTATAGACCACTAGCGTCAACTTAAATTAAAGGATGAAATTGAAAGTAGGTATAATAACATGCAGCGGCTTTTGGATGGGATAGTGAAATTTAGACGTGATGACTTTGAAAATCATCGCGATCTTTTTAAAAGTTTAAAGTCAGAACAAAAACCACACACCCTGTTTATTACTTGTTCAGATTCGCGGGTAGATCCTAATTTAATTACTAAAACACTGCCGGGTGAGCTTTTTATTATCCGAAATATAGCTAATCTCGTACCGCCATATCGCGAAACGCCGGAATATGTGTCGACTACTTCTGCAATAGAGTATGCGGTACTTTCATTAGGCGTGGAAAACATTATCGTCTGCGGACATTCTCATTGTGGCGGTTGTGCCGCATGCCTAGGGCCAGCAGAACGTTTAAATAACATGCCCCACACTAAGAGATGGATGGAGTTGGCTATTCCGGTACGGGATCGTATTTTAAAAGAAATTGCAAAGGATGATATAGAAGCTCGCAGGTGGATGATGGAGCAGGCTAATGTTGTGGAGCAATTAAAGCATTTAATGGGATATCCATATATTTATGAAAAAACAATTTCAGGACAATTAATGTTAAGTGGCTGGTATTATATTATTGAAACCGGAGAAGTGTTTATTTACGATAAAAACTTGGGAGAATTTCGTTTAGCAAATGGCTAGGTGTATTGAGCCAGGACAAACTATTGTTGGCATCCAGTTAGTTTTTTATATTTATCAATCAGATAAATATAAACATTCGTTACCTAATGATACAACAATTGCTATGCGACGGGGCTTGCATATGGTATTCGGAAAATGATATAATATGCAAGCAAGGGAGGAGTACCAGCTTCCTGAATATTGTACTGTTGAAAAAGTACAGTAGAAAATGCTTAAGAATCCATATGATATCTAGATTCATACACATGCGGGCGTAGCTCAGTGGTAGAGTACCGACTTCCCAAAGCGTAAACTTGTTATGGACAACCAATAGAAAAAATGAGATAAATCAAGGCCTTGCGGCAGTAGCCGGCAAGGCCCTTTTTGTACGTTGACGCTTATTTGACGCAGAAAAAGATCTGGAGAGGAAACAAGCTGCTTATATGTCATCATTAGAAATAAATAACTGTTTTTGGGCAGTTATTCGTTCGACTGCCTGTTTTTTAAAACGCTCTGGACCTAATATCCGAATCACTGGACCAAAGGAAAGTAAAGTGATTAAAAGTTCCATTTCATCAACTTCATAATAGTAGATTTTCATGAGACAGCATTTTGTATCCTCAAAGTATTCCGAGACACGTTCAAAATTAGATAACTGAGTAAAGATTCTTTCGAATCCGTTGCGCTCATTGGTGATTTCGATTTCGATTGGTTCTGGAACACGAAGGCTTTGGACGTACCCGGCGAGGTCGGAAAGCGTATTCCAGTCCATAAGCTCTACAGACGTAATTCGTGAGAGGTTTAATTTATAAAGACTTCTGAACTTCTTTTGGCGCACTCTTACGCAAACCAATCTAAACTTATCATCCTTCATGGAATACTCAAGTTTATAAGGGGCGAAATATGATGAAAGCCGATTGCCTTTACCGCTTTCATAGCGAATAAGAAGTACTTTCCCGGTTTGAATGGCCTGCAAGATAGTAGAGAATATGTTTTTATATTCATCACTGTCATAAGGATCGCCATCACTTGCCATGTCAACGGTGATGAGATGATTTGGATTATATAGCGGTTCAATATCAGAAAGTAGGGATCTATAGAAATTACGCTCATTTTTATCGGCAAAAAGCGCAAAGCGTTTATCCTCTATTATGGCTTTAAGCCAACGCTTTTGGAGGGTTGTTAAAGTAAGGGGCGGGACATTTTCTACCAGCGGTATATAACCGGAGGAATCATTTTTAAGCAGGAAATATCCATTATTGGTGATGTTAAGAAGCTGAGGAGTGAGCTCTAGAGAAGTTTCAGCAAAACCAAGTCTGGAAACTGTTGCCGCAATGTCTTCACCTGTGAGCTTGCGGACGGCTGCCGTTTTTAAGATTTCGCTGATTATATAAAAGTATCGGCTATGAATTTCGCTAAAAAGTTCCATATTGCATCCTTCCTTGCGGATTTATTCCTCGTACATAGCCGCCATGTGCATAATATCATCGGTAAATTGTTTGATTACCTGCTGGTTGGAGCCTTTTATGGATATAATCCGTCCGATAAATGTTCGTAGCCACGGCACCATCTCTTGCGTGTCGGTTACTTCAATACGATAGACGAAAGTATTGTCGGCCACTTTTTCTATCGTACCGTGTTTACCTTCGCGTTTTAGCCGCGTGAGAACATAAGCTTCCGTGCTTTCGTTGATAGAAATAACCATCTCAAGTTGTTCAAGATGATTCTTTCTGCCGAGAAAAATACCCCAGGAAGAGGAAAACCTGGTTTCAAGTTCGGTCAAACGTTTATCAAAATCAGGGTTTTCCTCCAATATATGCACGTTTTTGATGTAGTCCAGGCGGAACGAAAAAAAGTTATGTTTGCGCTTATTATAGGCCAGCAGGTATCGGCGTCCATGTTTTACGTTGATAGCAACTCTAAGCGGAAGGATGGTTTGACGAAAGGGGTTTTTTGAACGGCTGCTGTAAGTTTCAAAGTGGACCATTTTCTTTTCTTGTATGGCGGTAAGTATATTAATAAATACTTCGTCATCCAAGGTGTGCGAGGTAAATAGATGTCGGAAGGAAAAGGGGCTATGATTCTGGCCGCTATCACGACGGATAAAGTAGCCTAGTACTCCGGCAGGCGTAATGTTTTCAAAATAGTGTACAGGGGTTATAAGGTTATTGAATATATTTGGGAAATCCTGAGTCAATGGGTCATGGCTGACGTAATAATGCAGGGTTTTGCCTTTTTTTGTTTGCTGAATAAACCGGCATCCGCATATTCGTTAAGTTTATTGCGGATAGTCATTGGATCCGGCGAAGGGGGATTTTCAAAAGATGACAAGTATTGGTCATACAGAATATTGGAGACCTCTTGGGCAGTTAAGCCTGGCAGTTTCATAAGGATGGCGAAAAGGTAAAAATGAAGCAGGCAATCATTAGATGTAAAGGTCTTTGTTTCCCATACGGAAAACAGCGGATTTTGGGATAGATCGGCTGTGTTTGTATTGATAAATAGATTTTTTCCGCGGGCACTGGTTTCCCACTTCACGTATCTGGCAAGATAACTTTCGATTCTTCGACGTTCATTATTATAGCTACGGCTGCTCTTGCGGGTATAGTCGCCGCGGCATTTGTAGCCGTATACTAGAAAATCACGGGCATAATCTCTTATCTTATCAAAGTTTTTGATTAGTTCTGTAAATCCAGCCATTTTTATCACCATCATTTTGTAATGACTTTATCATATCAAAATAGGAATTATTGTCAATCATTCGAAAGGTCGCAAACTTTTTTGCAGCCAACAGCAGACCTGGGCTTCGCGATGTTGAGGATATCGCTGAGACTTGCTATTCCCAAGGCCAAAAGCAAGGGAAAATTTCGTTGTTTTTTTTGCCTCCGGTATAGCAAAGTCAACTGCTTAATTAACATCCCGTCATGAAAGTCTGCGGAGATTCCTTGGATAGGGGCGCAATTGCGAAATTATAAGACGGAGGAATACGTCATGAGAATAACAATAAAGGATCATGAAAGAGGGTTATTATTTAAAGATGGAAATTACAAAGAGGTCTTAAAACCGGGTAAGCATTTTATATTGCCTTTTTCCGAAACTAAAATCGAAATTCTGGATATAACCAAGCCCTTTTATGTAGAAGGTTATGATATCGATATATTTTTGAAGGATGAAAACTTGTGCAAAGAACTTGATGTAATAAATATTGGAGATCAGGAATTGGTCTTTCATTTTATTGATGAAAAATTTCAGGAAGTTATTGGCACCGGGAAGTATGCCTTTTGGAATATTTTAAAGAAACATACGTTTAATATTGTGGATGTCAGTAATCCGGAGATTGCCGTGCACATTGACCGCAATCTGCTGGCCAGGCCTCAGCTTAGGGCTTATTCGGCCATCTATGATATTGAACCATATATGAAGGGTGTTCTCTATTTCGATAACAAAATGCAGCGCCTGTTAGAGCCGGGTAGACATTATTTCTGGCTTGGCTCAAACAAAGTTGATATCGTCAAGGTGGATATGCGCAAGCGTGAAATCGAAATCAATGGTCAGGAAATGATGACTGAGGATAAAGTGCCGCTCAGGTTTAACTTTGTCTGCCAATATAGGATTACCGATGCCGTTAAGGTGGTCATGGATGTTAAGGACTATGAACAACAGATATACGTCCTGTTGCAGCTCGTGTTGCGCGAATACGTGGGAACTCTTAAGCTGGACGATCTTTTGAAGATGAAACAGGAAATTGCGGCATATGTCCTCAAGGTTCTGAAGGAAAAGGAGCAGGATTATGGCGCGGAATTTTTGTTTGCCGGCGTTAAGGACATCATCCTGCCAGGTGAAATTAAGGATATTTTAAATACTGTGCTTATTGCTGAAAAGAAAGCGTTAGCGAATGTCATCACGCGTCGTGAGGAAACAGCTTCCACACGAAGCCTTTTAAATACTGCAAAACTAATGGATGAAAATCATACCCTCTTCCGCTTAAAGGAATTAGAGTTCTTAGAAAAAATTTGCGATAAGATTGGCAGTATCTCACTAAATGGCGGTGGGCTGTTGGAGCAATTAAATTCGCTGCTTGCTGTCAAAAGGTAAGCAAGCGCAGGTTGGAGTAGACTATGAGAGAAACAATTCTAATCAAATTAAACAATATTGAGGAAAAAGAGCAGGTTAAAATACTGTTTGCAGTTGAGTCGGGAAGCAGAGCATGGGGATTTCCATCAAAAGATAGCGATTATGATGTACGGTTTGTCAATTGATAAGAAAAGGGATGTTATTGAATATCCCATTAACGATTTATTGGATGTCAATGGCTGGGACGTACGGAAAACTTTAGGGCTGCTTAGAAAATATAATCCGGCGCTTATGGAATGGTTAGATTCACCTATAGTCTACCGGGAAGAGTATCAAATTAGGGAGCGGATGAAGGAAATTCGGACTGCTTATTTTGCAAAGAAAACTTCTATGCACCATTATCTAAGTATGGCGGCATCAAACTATCGAAGTTATCTGAAGGGGGAAACTGTGAAGGCCAAAAAATATTTTTATGTCCTTCGCCCTCTTTTGGCCTGTATGTGGCTGCAGCAGCAAAATTGCCACCCGCCCATTTCCTTCAATACGCTTATGGAGTCGCAACTAAAAGGGCAACCCCAGCTGAAAGAACAGGTAGAGAAACTCCTTGTACGCAAGATAGCTGGCGAGGAGATGTCAGTGGAGCCGCGCATGGATGATTTAAACGGCTTTATTGAAGAGCGGCTAATATACTTAGAAGATTACGCCAAAAGGCTTCCGGCAGATAATTTCTGTGATATGGAACAGCTCAATGCATTTTTTATGAGTTTGCTTCGCGAAGTATGGGCGTATTAGCGAGGTGGAAAAGGTGTTTAAAAATTTATGGGGAAGAAACGATTTTAATATTACTATCCTTAAATCTTATAGTTCGGATTCGCCATGGAAAAGCGATGCCGTCCTATTTCATATTGAAAATGGGGCTAGTAACCATGAAGCAGAAAAATTTGCTGGCCCCGTTGGCAGATTGCCTGGAAGATAAACGCTCCAGTAATCAGAAGATCCCATTTGGGATTCTGCTTATCCTAGCTGTTACGGCCAAACTCAAGCTCAAAACAAGCCTTACGGATGTCCCGTTTGCTGTCACTGACGCTGAACTGCTTTCCGAATTGGGTTGGAATGTATGGGATACGGAAAGAGATCTGGAGAATGGGCTCTTTTCGGAAAACGTGATGCGTAGGTTAATTGCCAAATATGATAGTGACGAATTCATTGCGTTTTACAACCGGTATGTACAGGAAAAATTGTTACCGGAACTGCGGTTTCAG
>NZ_FNAM01000037.1:0-3279 GCF_900101845.1 Sporomusa acidovorans
ATTTACTTGTGTTACCTGTTGCCTATTCATTACTATAAAAATACGTCATTTTTTTACTATTTCCTCTTTATTTTGTCAATTTTTCAAGTTTATAGTTTATAGATTTAAGTTTATATAGATATTATCTAATTCATCCTTGGTAATTCCTATATATGCCAATGTTACACTGGGGGCCGAATGGTTAAGCAGTTTTTGAATTCTAGTGATATCTACGCCGCTTTTATAAGCCCAGTAGCCAAATGTTTTTCGTAATGTATGTGTTCCGATTGCTTCTTTAATACCGACAGCGCATGCTGCTTTATTCATGATTCTATAAGCTTGTATGCGGGTAATAGGCTGATCACCTTTTTGGCTTTTAAAAAGCCATTCACTTTCATTATGAATACTGGTAAGGTATTCATTTATAGTCTTTTTGCACGTAAGAGAGAGAGGAAAATCTTTTATTTTACCTGTTTTCATTTCGCGAATTACAATTCTATCTTTAGCTTTAACATCACTTATTTTCAACAATAATAAATCTGAAATTCGCAAACCACTATTAATTCCTAAAACAAAAAGAAGCCAATCACGTAAGTTCCTTTTTTTTAAATAACTTTTTACCGCTTCAATTTGTTGTTTGCTGCGAATCGGTTCGACATATTTCATACGTTAACACATCCTTCATACTAGTACTACTATCGTACATTAGTTGTATAATATGTTACTCTGACGCCTAAAAATAATGTAACACAAGTAAATTGTGTTACATTATTTTTAGGCGTCAGATTTTAAAGAGTTTTTGCCGCATTTTGTTCGGTATAGTTTTTTATTATATACCATATTTTGCTGATGCTATAACGCTTATAACATCGAAAAGTTCTGGTTTAAAAATTTTGATGAGGAGATGAAAAAATGGGAAAGCAACAAATTAACTATTTTCAAATTCGAAAATCAAGAAGATAGCGATTTGGGGTTCAAGAGTCCTTACATTTTTCAATTTCAAAGTTTTAAAATACAAATTTGCGGACTATGATGATTTTCTCAGAAGGAGTGGATAAAAATTTATGAACATGACATTAAAAATGAAAGTAGTTGGCGGATTCCTCTTTGTAGTAATGTTTACATTACTAGTTGCTGGAATCAGTTTTTACAAAATTGGGGAAATGGATGAAGCAGTAAAAGAAATAGGTGAAGATCATATTCCACTGCTGATGAAAACGGCTAGGGTCGCTAGGCTTAATGTAAATCAGGTAGCGACCCTGCGAGCGTATTTGATAACAGGGCAAGACAACTATGTTGAGGAATATAAAAAATATAGTGATGAGGCTGAGCAGCTTGAGGCTGAGCTTGAGAAAAAAGCGCTGACTGAACAAAAACGGAATTTTGCTCTGGAAGTGAAAAAACTGGACGAAGAGTATGATCAGTATATCACAAAAGTTATCGACCTGAAAAAAGCTGGTAAAGATCAAGAAGCAGTTATGATGGTGCGGAATCAGGCGACTCCTGTTGCCAAGGCGCTAAACGCTAAAGTGGAAGAATATATGACATTTAGGGAAAAACAGGTAGGAGACACCTTTGTGCAATTGGAGGCCAATAGTAGTCAAGCCCGCACTATGACAGGCATAATTAGTTTTGTTGCTTTGCTGGCAGGTATCAGCATTGGAATTGTTATCAGCCGTTCGGTCGTTGGCGCATTGCAAGCAGTTACGGCAGATTTAACTAAATTATCGAAAGGTGACTATAGCTTTACTATACCGGAATTATTTCTTGCCAAAACAGATGAAGTAGGTGTTATGGCACGGGCTATGGACAATATGCTTAAAGTTATGCGGGATACTCTTGGGCAGGTTTCTCATTCATCCGAGCAATTGGCAGCGTCTTCTGAACAGTTGACTGCTAGTTCAGGACAGACGGCTCAAGCAGCTAACCAAGTGGCAGTGGCGATTACAGAGGTATCTACAGGCGCAACCAATCAAGTAAAAGCAATTGATGAAGCCAGTAATATTGTAGAACAATTATCCGCCGGGATACAAGAGGTGGCTGCTAATGCCAGTAATGTGGCCGCAACGGCGCAGCAAACTTCTTCAACAGCTCAGGAAGGCGGCAAGGCGGTGCAGAAGGCAACAAACCAAATGGCACAGATTGAGAAGTCGGTCGATGACTCGGCGCAGTTAGTCGGCAAACTAGGTGAACGTTCCCAGGAAATAGGGACGATTGTTGATACAATTTCCGGCATAGCCGGGCAGACAAATCTCCTGGCATTGAACGCAGCGATTGAGGCTGCCCGGGCAGGAGAACAGGGACGCGGTTTTGCTGTGGTAGCCGAAGAGGTACGAAAACTGGCCGAACAATCACAAGATGCGGCAAAACAGATAGCGGAACTGATTGGTGAAATTAGGGAAGATACGGATAAGGCCGTAAATGCTATGGGGGAGGGAATGCGTGAAGTTAAGACAGGCACGGAAGTGGTTACTGAAGCGGGCCAGACTTTTGATAAAATTGTCAGCCTGATTGGCAACGTATCCGACCAGGTTAGCGATATTTCCGCGGCAATTGAGCAGATGGCCGCCAACAGCCAACGCATCGTGGTATCAGTCAAAGATATTGATAAGATTATTAAAGAGTCGTCAGCGCATACGCAGACGGTTTCTGCTGCCACTGAAGAACAATTAGCCTCTATGGAAGAGATTGCATCATCTAGTCAAGAATTGGCTAAAATGGCGGAAAAATTACGTCATATTGTTGCAAACTTTAAATTATAAGAAACAAAGTGTATTTATCTAAAAAAATAAATTTTGATGAAAGTAAATAGAAAGAAAACTCCTGCTGAATCGATTAGGCAGGAGTTTTATATTGCCATGGGAATATAGAAAGGTGGTATTATAAGTTATGGATCATATTAACCTGTGTTTATCAGTAAAGGTAATCAAGACGTCAATGTATATAGAAAATCGTCAACAAAGGCCTTTACCTGTATTTTATTTTATGATTGTACTGCGAAAAGTTAATTTATGACCTTGTTATCACTGTTGCTGTAAATTTTAAATCGGCTACAGCCACATCTTTTCCTATTACGTATATATGTCGCTGCATCTCCAAGCTACTTACCCCTAAAATTAATGATCTAATTATTACTCGTCTGTTAAAAGGACAGACTAACCCCTTGAGGTGGTGTTGTAGGAAATGACGTAGCTACCTGCTTGATTGTTTCCTTGGTTTTTCTGGCTAGATAGGTAATGAATTGCTGGAAATTATGCCCGATTATTTTGAGACCAACTACAGCGCTGACCTTATGCTTAC